>CAZJVS010000024.1:0-68161 GCA_964549445.1 uncultured Planctomycetaceae bacterium | reverse complement strand
GGCGGCCGCTCAAGACGCGCTCGGGGGAAAACGTTCGGCTCAAGGACCTCCTCGACGAAGCCGAACGTCGCGCACGGGCGCTCATCGACGAGAACGACGCCAAGCGCAACGAGCTGGGCCTCGACCCGCTGTCGGATGCGGAGAAGAAAGATATCGCCCACGCGGTCGGAATCGGCGCGGTCAAGTACGCCGATCTCTCGCAGAACCGCAATACTGACTACGTATTCAGCTGGGAGAAAATGCTTGCGCTGCAGGGCAATACTGCGCCCTACCTGATGTATGCCTACGCGCGCATCCGAAGCATCCATCGCAAGGCATCGGCGGCACTCAATGTGCCCGCTGCCAGCGGCGCGGTCGGTTTGGCCGACGCCGCGGAAATCGCGCTGGCCAAGCGCATCCTGCAATTCCCCGAGACGCTCGCCGTCGTCGCCGACGGTCTCCTGCCCAACGTTCTCTGCGAGTACCTCTACGAACTCGCATCGGCGTTCATGCGGTTCTATGAGAATTGCCCGGTGCTTCAGGCGCCCGATGATCGGACACGGGCTTCGCGCGTCCGGCTCTGCGATCTGACGGCCAGGACACTTCGCATCGGTCTGGAACTGCTCGGCCTCCACGCACTCGAAAAGATGTGAGTTGCGGGTTCCGAGGGTCAGTCTTCTGTGGACGGCATAGCCGCCGCGGACTCAACCATCGGAAGTTGTGGAAACTCCGCATCGGAGGGCGTCGCGCCGAGCTCCGGCAATCGACGACCACTGGGGATCACGCGCGATTCCCACGAACGCACGGCGCGGTTGTAGGCCTCGGTCGCTTGCTCCAAGTTCTTGCCGACTCCGCCCAGGTGACCCGCAAAGGTGCCGATTCGCTCGAACAGCTCGCGGGCGGCTTCCGCAATTCGCTGAGCGTTCTCGGCCATGGCCTGCTGCTGCCAGGTGTATGCCACGGTTCGCAGGAGCGCAATCAGTGTCGTGGGCGTCGCCAACACAACTCCGATTTGCATCGCATCTTCGATCAACTCGCGATCCTGCTCGAGTGCAGCGGCGAAGAACGACTCGCCGGGAAGGAAGAGCACGACGAACTCCGGCGTCGTGTCGAACTGCCCCCAGTACTTCTTGTTGGAGAGCGCCTGCATGTGGGCCCGTACGGACGATGCATGGCGTCTCAGGTGGGCCTGGCGGGCCTCTTCGTCGGCGGCTTCGATCGCGCTCATGTAATCTGCGAGCGGCGTCTTCGCATCGACTACGACGCTTCGGTTGCCGGGGAGCGTTACGACCAGGTCCGGCCGCAGCCGCCCGGCGTCCGTATTCACGGAGACCTGAGGGGCGAAATCGCAGTGTTGTGACAGTCCGGCGACTTCGACGACGCGCTGCAACGTGATCTCGCCCCATCGACCCCGGACCTGCGGCGCCCGGAGTGCCGTAACGAGCTTCGACGTCTGCTGATTCAATTGTTGGTTGGCATCACCGATGTTCTTGATCTGGGCTTTGATACCCTCGTAGGCCCCGACTCGCGTCTTCTCGAGCTCCTTCAGCTGTGTTTCGTACTTGTCGAGAGCTTCCTTCAGCGGCTTGACCTTGTCCTCGGTCTGCTTTGCGAAGTACTCGGTATTGTTCTTGATCGCTTCGGCCGAAAGTGCTGCAAACGCATCCTTGAGCGTCTTTTCGGCGTTGACCAGAAGATGCTTCAGCTCCTCGGACTTCTGCAGCGAGGTCTCGAGGCGCGTGTGGGCCTCCACGCGCGCCAGCTGCTCGGCGGCCAGACCCTGACGGAGCGCGCCCGACTCGATGAGTTGGGCATCCAGTTGACGGCGCACCTCGGTCTGTGCGGCGACTGCCGCGCGCGTTTTTCCCGATTCCCACAGCCAGGCGACCAGCCCGCCGACGAGCAAACCCAGGATCAGGAGCCCTGCTTCAAGCATGCCGTCCCCTCGCCTTCGCTAGAACTATCGCAGGCGATAGATCATCTCACCCTTCTTCATCAGTGTCGCGATGTCGCGGATATCGTCGAGGGCCTTGTTCAGACGTTCGGTCATGAGCACGAGCGATTCATACAACCGGTTGTCGTTCAGGAACAGCCCCGCAGTGCCCTTTCCCTCGTTCATCAATCGAAAGGTCTTCTGCGCCTCGCCCAGCAAACGATCGGCCGAATCGGCCACCGTCACGAGTTTGCGCCCCGACGAGTCGACATTGGTGCGGACGGTATCGAGCGTCTCGTCGAATCGCATCATGGTGCCGCGGGCCTGTCCGACGACCGTCTTGAGGTCTTCGCTGCTCTGCCGCAGGTTTGCCAGTGCTGCGGCCATGTTGGTCTGATTCTCCGGATTGCCGATGACGGCGTTGAGACTCTTGAGCGATGCGTCAAGCCGCTGAACCGCCGTGAACAGGTTGGCGGAAAGCTTCTGGGTGTCCACGTCATTCATGCTGCGCACTTCGAGGATGCGGTGCAAATCGTTCGCCACGGGTGTCAGGCCGTCGGCGAGCTGTCCGAGCTGGCGCGTGGCCGTCTCGAGCGTGTCCTGCATCTCCGGCGGCAGGAGCTGATCGAGCATCGGGACCAGCTTGCCGACGATTTCGGCGGTGCCGTTTCGAGGAAGTTCCGGTGCGCTCACGAGTTTTTCGTCGACCAGGAGTTGAAGAGCCGGCCGGCCGAAACCCATAAGAGAGGTCAGCACTTGTGCGCGAGTGCCCTGGGGCAGGCCGTATCGCTTGTCGATCGCGACTTTGACCACGAGGCCGGCGGCGGGGCGCTCTGGATCGCGAAATTCGATCGCTTTCGTCTGCCCGACGCGCTTACCGTTGAGCGTCACGGCCGTGCCTTCCCGGAGCGCGACCGTGGCGCCCTGTGGAAAGATGACGTTTACGGAATAGGGCCGCGACGTGATGAACGTCAGCACGTCGCCGAACAGCATGACGAGCAGTCCCATGACGACCAGTCCGCCGATGGCAAACATTCCAACGATCAGGTTCTGCCGACGATCATTCATGACGAGTCCCTCGGTACGCGACCTGGCGCGTGGTGCACGTTACTCATCCAGGGCGGCCAGATCTTCCGGCGACGCCCGTCCATCGACGAAGCGGCGAATTCGCGCGTCGTCGGTTGTCTTGAAGAACT
Organism: uncultured Planctomycetaceae bacterium; assembly: GCA_964549445.1. Lineage (GTDB taxonomy): Bacteria > Planctomycetota > Phycisphaerae > UBA1845 > UTPLA1 > SpSt-539. The sequence goes on along the minus strand of CAZJVS010000024.1, from coordinate 65,053 downwards.
CCGGTATCCCATCGGCGATGATCCGGCCGTGGTCGAGCATGACGATTCGATCCGCCACCTTGAATGCACTCGTCATGTCGTGCGTTACGACGACGCTGGTAACGCCCAGCTCGCGTTGCAACTTGCGAATCAACTCGTTGATCACGTCGGAACGCACCGGATCGAGGCCGGTCGTCGGCTCATCGTAGAGGACGACTTCCGGGTCGAGGGCGATGGCCCGCGCCAAGGCAACGCGTTTTTTCTGCCCGCCCGAAAGCTGTGCCGGCCGCTTTGCCTGCAGACCATCCAATCCGACCATCTTGAGCTTGTCGGCCACGATTCGCTCAATCTCCGCGTCGCTCTTGCCGGTGTGTTCGTGCAGCGGAAATCCGACGTTTTCTCCGACCGTCAGCGAATCGAACAATGCCCCCATCTGGAACAGGAATCCGAACCGTCGGCGATATTCCACCAGATCGGACTCGCGGAGTTGATCGATCCGCTTGCCATGAAAGCAAACCTCGCCGCTGTCCGGGCGAAGCAACGCGACGATGTGCTTCAGAAGCACGCTTTTGCCTGTACCGGACTCGCCGATGATGACGGTCGTCTTGCCCTTCTCAAGCGACAGACTGACGCCCGACAGGACCGTTAATGATCCGAATCGTTTGTGGAGATCGCGAAGTTCGATGAAACCATTGCCGGCGACGGCGGCCGGGACGGCCGGTTGCGACTTGCGATCGGTCATGGCGGAGCGCCCTGTACTCACTATAGCAGCGGGCGAAAGCCCCATATCCAAACACCGAGCGCCTGAATCAGCACCGCCAAGAAGAAGTCCAGTACGAGTATACAAACGAAACTGGCGACGAACGCTTCGGTGCAGGCCCGGCCGACGCCTTCAGCACCCGCCCGGCAATGAAAGCCCTTGTAACAACTGATGAGCGCAATCGCGCCGCCGAAAGCAAAGCTCTTGACGATGCCGCTGCCGACATCAAAACTCTCGACGGCGTCGCGGGTGTACTCCCAGTAGGGCCCGCTATCGACGCCGGACAGTCCGACCGATACGAACCAGCCGCCGAGCGAGCCCATCAGATCACAGTAGAGGGTGAGTACAGGCGTCAGGAGGAAGCACGCCAGGAACCGAGGCACGACCAGATAGCGGATGGGATCGGTGCCCATGCTTCTCAGGGCGTCGATCTGCTCGGTGACGTTCATCGTGCCCAGTTCGGCCGTGAGCGCGCCGCCGATCCGTCCGGCAATCATCACACCCGCGAGCACCGGTCCCAGTTCGCGCACGACCGACAGATTGACGACGCTTCCCATCTGTTCTTCGAGACCGACGGCCCGGAATTGCTCGATGGCCTGGACCGCGAGGACCATGCCGACGAAGCTCCCGGTGATGAGAATGACAGGCAACGAGCGGACGCCGACGTCCATGCACTCGGGCAGAACGAGCAGCCAGGTCCGCCTGGACGCGATGGTTCGCGCTAGCCAGCCGCCGGTCTGGGCGGCAAATCGCCAGAAATTGCCGAAGCTTGCGACGGCCGCGAGCGTTCGGTCGCCGGTGCGGATCAGGAATTCGGCAGGGTGAGCAGGCAAGGCATCCTTCCTTGGGCCTTATACCTGAATGGGTTATAGCCGTTGCGGGCGGGAGCCGTCAATTCCGTGCGGTCAGCCCGCGGTTGAAGCGCCGCCAATCGGACGGGGACGCTTCTCGTTCGCGATCTCGAAGTGATCGCCGCCGACACGGCGGATCAGCCCCATGAGCTGGAGTGAAGTGAGGGCCGTCGCGACGCGGGCGGGCGAAAGGGAGGCCGCCTCCGCCAGCGCGTCGATCGACATCGGCTCGCCGTCGAACGCGGCCATAATCGTCTTCTGCGACTCATCGAGCGCGACGGGTGTGGGCGGTGGCGGGCTCTGTTCGTCGGCCGGTTGTGGCTGCATCAGCGACCGACCGGTTTCACCGAGTTCGCTCAGGATGTCGCCGATGTGAGTCGCGAGCTTGGCCTCGCCGCGTTGGATCAGGCGATTGCAGCCGTCGGCCTGCGGCGTATCAAGGCGACCGGGGACCGCGAAGACCTCGCGGTTGTAGTCCGAGGCGAGCCCGGCCGTAATCATGGCGCCGCTGCGGAATGTAGCCTCAACGACGAGCGTCCCGAGCGACAATCCCGCGATAATTCGATTTCGCCGCGGGAAGTTTTTTTCGTCGGGCGGTGTGTCCATGGCCAACTCACTCAGCAACGCCCCGCTGGCCGCGACGCAATCGGCGAGGTCCCGCGCGTCCGGGGGATACAGATGGCTGAGGCCACAGCCCAGAACAGCCAGCGTGCGGCCGTTGGCCGACAATGCGCCGCGGTGCGCGGCCGTGTCGATCCCGCGAGCGAGTCCTGAGACGACGGTCAGTCCGGCTCGGACGGCGAGGGCCGCGAAGCGCTCGGCCTGCTCGGCGCCGTATCGGGTGCATTGGCGAGCGCCGACGATTGCCAGTGCCACGGCGTCGGCGGATTCGAGAGTTCCCCGGACGTAGAGGCACGGCGGCGGGTCGGCAATCGTGCGCAGCGCCGGCGGGTACTCCGGATCGAGCACGCAGACAATTCGTACATTGCGGCTCGCAGCGAGTTCGACTTCGGCGTCGATTTCGGTGGCGTCCCGCGAACGCACAATTTTCGTCGCGGTCGCCTCACCGATGCCATCCACTTTTGCCAACGCGGTACTTGAGGCGCTCAGCGCTGCGTCAATCGATCCGAAGTATTTCAGGATGCGAACGAATCGGATGGGACCGACGCCGTCAGCCAGATGCAAACGCAAACACTTGCGGGCGGCCTCGGACGCGGTCTGCGATGTGGCCATTCGCCGCTTCTCCCCGTGGAGCGCTAGCCGCGCAGCTTCTTCACTTCGGCCGTCAGCAGCGGGACGAACTGAAACAGGTCCGCAACGACGCCAATGTCGGCGAGCTTGAGCATGGGCGCTTCGGGGTCGGTGTTGATCGCCACGATCCGCCGGCTGCCGCGCATCCCAGCGAGGTGTTGAATCGCGCCGCTGATGCCGCACGCGATGTAGAGGTTTGGGGTGACGGTCTTGCCCGTGAGGCCGACCTGGCGACTGTGCGGCTGGTAGCCCGCGTCGCAGGCCGCACGACTTGCGCCAACGGCGCCACCGACGGCGTGGGCCAAGTCGTAGATGATTTTGAAGTTTTCGGCCGACTTGAGACTGCGGCCGCCTGAAACGACGATGCTCGCCTCGGTGACATCTTTTTCTTCGCCACCGGTGCGCGCGATTTCTTGCGTCTGCTGGCGATCGTCCGCCGGATCGTGGGCGACGCTCACGGCGACGCGTTCGGCCTTTTTGCCGGCGTCCGGCGCCGGTGCCAGGAACGCGTTCGGCCGCACCGACGCGATTTGCAATCGGTCGGCCCGGAAGTGTACTTTGTTGAACGCCTTCCCGTTGTAGATCGGTCGCTGAACGAGCAGCGCGGCCTTGTCATCGAGATCGACCTCGACGCAATCGGTCGCCAGCCCGGCGTTCAGCCGAATCGCCACGCGCGGCGCCAGGTCGCGGCCCATGACCGTCGCTGGCAGCAACACGACTTGCGGATCGGCCTTCTGAATCAGCGCGGCCAGCGCGCGGGTGTAGACCAGAGCGTTGTACTTGGCGAATCGGGTATCGTCGGCGATGAAGACGAACGTCGCGCCCGCCTGTTCGAGTGCTGTGGCGAGGTCGCCCGGCGCGTGACCGATGATCCCGGCTGTGACCTGGCCGCCCGTCTTGGCGGCCAGCTTCGCCGCCGCGGCGAGGCACTGGAGGGAGGTCGGGTTCAGGTGTCCGTCGCGCTGCTCAGCGAAGACGAAGATGTTTTTAGTCATGGCTCGTTTCCACGGTTGCGGGCGATACTTCGCTCGAAAACGAGCAGGATATCAGACGATTTGACTGCCTTCCAGCACCTCGCGGGCGTCAAGTAAGCATTCCCGCCATGCACGCCGTCAGCCAACAGGCGATGGCGCCGCCCAGCATTGCACGGAGTCCGAGTCGTGCCAGATCATGTCGCCGGTCCGGAGCCATTCCACCGATGCCGGCGATCTGGATGGCGATCGAACTGAAGTTCGCAAAGCCGCAAAGCGCGTAGACGGCGAGGCTTTGTGAACGCGGCGAAAGAACTTGCGTGCCGGCCATCTCCGCGAGCGATCGGTATGCGATGAATTCATTGGCGGCCATCGCCTGGCCGAGCAGGCTGCCGAACGGTCGGCATTCCTTGCCGGGCAACCCAATCAACCATGCCACTGGCGCGAACAACAGCCCAAGAATGGAATCGAGGTTGAGGCGTTCGATTCCGATTCTGCTGCACAGGGCCGACACGCCCCGAAACGTCCCGATCCATCCGAGGCCGGCATCGACCAGCTTGATGATCGCAATGAATGCAATCAGCATGGCAGCGACGTTGATTGCGAGTCGCACGCCCTCGGCCGCGCCGTTGGCCGCGGCGTCGATAATGTTGCGGCTTGTGTGTTCGACCTTTAGACGGACGGTACCGGCGGTTTGCGGCGCCTCGACCTCCGGCACCACAATCTTCGCAACGAGAAGCCCTGCCGGCGCTGACATCAGCGACGCTGTCAACAAATGGCGAATCATGTTGCTCATCGCCGCTTGTTCGCTGTGGCCGAGCATCTGACCGTAGACTGCGATCAGACTGCCTGCGATCGTTGCGAAGCCGCAGACCATGATGGCATTCAATTCGGAATTGGTCATCGACGGGATATAGGGTCGGACGAGCAGGGGCGCTTCAGTCTGACCGAGAAAAACGTTGGCGGCGGCCGAAAGACTCTCCGCGCCGCTGGTTCGCATGAGTCGCTGGAAAACCCACGCCATCGCCGCGACGATTCTCTGAAGCAGTCCGAAGTGATAGCCGACGGCCGAGAGAGACGAGAAAACGATGATCGTTGGCAAGGCACGGGCGGCAAAAACAAAGCCCCACTGATCGTTTCGAGTTTCGACAAGATTTCCGAAGACAAAGCGAGCCCCATCATTCGATGCGCCAATTACGACGGTGACGAGATCGCCAATCTTGTTGAAGACGGCTATTCCGGATTCAGTCCGGAGGACGACCCAGCCAAGCGTCAATTGGAGCCCTGAGCCAACCAGCACCGTCCGCAGCGGAAAGCGCCGCCGATTGGTCGATAAGAGCCACCCCACTCCAAGCAAAACCACGTAGCCGAGCAGGGCACGGAGACTCGGCATGTCAGGCGCGCTCCGGCGGTGCGCCTGGAAGGGGCTCGAAGCAGTCGGCGCAGCGCGGTTCGTACGACTCGGCCCCGCCGACCAGGAGATTCGATGTGACGGCCACCAGTCGTTGCGAGTAATGCGCCGGTTTGCCGCAGCGGCGGCACGGCGCGGTTCGAACGATGACGTTGTCGGCCATCGCGGCCAGCGTCGGCATGGGTTCAAACGGCCCGCCCCATGCGTTGAACTCGAGGCCGGCGATCAGCACGGTCTTGCCGGCCGCGACCAATCTCCGGACGGTATCGATGAGCGGCGTGCCGAAGAAATGGCCTTCGTCGATCGCGACGACGTCGGCGTCAGCTGCCGTTCGCTCGATGTCGGCCGCGTCTTTCGCCCGCAGCGCGTTGAAGCGATCTTGCTTGTGCGTCACCAAGTGCGTGGCGTCGTAGCGGTCATCTATTACGTGTTTGAAGGCAGCCACGCGCCGCCCGCGGGCCTGCTCCTGGCGCAGCCGGGCTATCAACCTTTCGGTCTTGCCGCTGAACATGCAGCCATAGACGATTTCAAGCCGGCCGCGCTGGGAAGAATCAGGTGAGATGGGTTGAGCCTCCGCGTCGGTGGCGGATTGTCCGGCCTGCGACTGGGAACGCAAGCGCGGCTAGTACAGCGGATTGATTACCAACCCCGTTGCCAACTTGGGATAGAAGTAGGTTGTCTTCTGCGGCATCAATTCGCCGGCCGTACAGACGTCGCGGAGCTCGGTCATCGTGCACGGTTGCATCAGGAACGCGACGCCGCGGTGCTGCTTCGATTCGGAAATCGTGTCCGCGAGCTTGCGAATGTAGTGGATGGTCGGCGCGCGGCCGTTGAGGAGCTTGGGGACGATGAATTCATCCAGAATGCTACGGTGCAGGATGGCGTAGGAGAGTTTGCGCCAGGCGGCGGCGCGGTTTGGCTCCAACCGCTTGAGAAAGTCCGCGTCTCTCGGGCGAATCACGGCGAGCTTGCCGCTGACTCCATCGAGCACGCCGATGGCCTGCGGGCCGGACTTTGGAAGCCCCTTCAATAGTTCGGCGGCGTCGCCGGCGAACGGGGTCCACTCGAACGAATCCGCCAGCGCGGACTGAAGCCGGCCGAACAGCTCGGGAACGTCGAGCAGGACACGGTCGGTCGGCTGGATGATCGCACCCGGATCTTCCATCGAGCCGAAAGCGCAGAGGACAAAGTTGACCGGGTCGTCGGGCGCGATGCTCTGCGTGGCGGCGATTTCCTTGTAGTAGTTCAGCGCGGTTCCGTAGCGATGATGGCCGTCGGCGATGAATATGGCATTGTTCTTCATCAAGCCGCGAACTTTCTCGATCGTCGCCGTGTCGCTCAAGACCCAAAGTCGGCTTTCGACGCTGTCGAGGCGAGCGACAACGTCGGGGTCACGGCTTGCGGCCGCGTCCAACACACGGGCGATGCCGTTTGTGGCATCGGTGTAGAGACCGAAGATCGGCGAGAGATTGCAACGGGTCGCGCGGGTCAGCTTCAGGCGGTCTTCTTTAGGGCCGCCGAACGTCTGCTCGTGCGGAAAGACATGGCCGCTGCCGAACTCTTCGAGGCGCAGCCGGGCAAAGAACATCTTTCGGACGTAGTCGCGACTCTCGACGCGGAAATGCTGGTGATAGACGTAGATCGCGGGTCGGGCATCTTGAACCAGCGTACCGTCCCGAAGCCACGCCTCCAGCGTCGCGGCGGCCGCGGCGTACTCGGTGTCGGGCCCGGCTTCCTTGGGCGGAGTGTGCGGGAGGTCAATGGCGACAATGTTATGGTGGCTCTGCTTTAGCAGCGCCGCCTTTTCCGGCGCATCGAGGATGTCGTAAGGCGGGGCGACGAGCGCGGACTGGTCGTTTTGCGGGTAGCGGATCGCTCGAAACGCTGAAATGTCGGCCATGGTTTAGTCCTTGTTGAAGCGGAACAGGCCACTCTACCGGCCAGGCGGACGGGGGGGCAAGCCGCCGTGAGTGCGGACGAATCGCCAGAAGCTGCGAAAATGGTGGTAGCCGTGGCGGCTGACGGCGAGGCGGCTGAGCCGACGGTGGGCGTGTTCGCACTCGATGCCCGAGTGATAGACGACACGGCGGCCGCTCTGCCAGACTCGATAGCAAAGATCAACATCCTCGAAGTACAGGAAGTAGCCCGGGTCGAATATCTCGCCTGATGGAAAGTCGGAGCGGCGAAGAAACATTGCGCCACCAAGGCCCCAATCGACATCCACAGGACCCGTAGGATCAAGGTCTTCGTAGAGATAGTCGCGCCAAAAACGGGGCCTGAGGCCCAAGCTGCGGAGTGGAGTCCGGGCGAACCACGCTGCACGCCAAGTGTAGAACCGCCGGATCGAAGGCTGGATGCGTCCATCGGGATAGCGGAGGCGGGGAAGCAATATGCCCACGTTTCGATTGGCTTCGAGATACTCGCGAGCGCGGGTCAACGCTCCGACTGTCAAGCGCACGTCGGGGTTGGCGACGAGCAGCGTCTCGCCTCGGGAGGCGCGGAGTGCGGCGTTCACGCCGGCGGCGAAACCCAGGTTGTTCTGGCTGATGACGCGGGACCAACTTCGCACGTCGGCGGGAAGCGCAACCTGGGGACTGGGAGAGTGATCGACGACGATGAACTCCACCGACTCATTACCGCGATGCTGAACAATCGAGGCAGCAAGGGTGGCCAGATCGGCGGGGGTGCGGTAGTTGACGGTAAGGATACTGATCATGGTTTGTCCGGCATTCGAAGGAGCTTGCGCAGGCGCGGGCGGACGAGCAAGGCCCACCAGTTCCGCGACATGCGCTCGGCGATGCGGCGCGGGGAGACGCGGGCGAGGCGCTTGTCGGCGGCGCGGAGCTGGCGGATGCAGCCAAGCGAGCGGAGGGCGGCCCACTTGCCTGCGACAAAGGCGCGGGCGCGGCGATGCAGGACCTCTGCGCCGAACTGCAGCAGCAGGAACAACAGGTGGGACGGCAAATACCGGAGCCGCAGGCCGGCGGAGAGATGCCCCCACCAGACAATCTCGGCATTGCGCGAAGAGTGAAAGTGCATAGCCCAGCTTTCGGGCTTGTAGGATGAGTTGAGGTGGTGAAAGCAGATCGAGTCGCGGGCGAGGACGCAGCGGTAGCCGGCCCATTGGAGGCGGAAGCCGAGTTCGACGTCTTCGTAGTAGCTGACGAAGGACTCGTCGAGCGGGCCGACGTGGTCGAGGGCGGCGCGGCGATAGAAAGCGGAGGCGGCGCAGCAGGAGAAGACGTCGTCGGGGGCTTCATCGCAGTCCTCGACCCAGTCGCGGGGGCGGCCGTGGAGCCGTTTGACCGCACCGCCGGCGGTTGTGTAGAGGTCGCCGGCCGAGTCGATGTTGTGAGGCGGGTCGGCGAGGAGAATGAGGGACTGGACGGCGCCGATGGTCGGGTCGTCGAAGCGAGCGATAGCGCGGGCGAACCAGTCGGGGTCGAGGTGAGTGTCGTTGTTGAGCAGGACGACGACGGGCGTCGTTGCGGCGTGGAGGCCGGCATTGCAGGAGCCGGCGAAGCCGAGATTGAAGTCGTTGACAATGAGGCGATCGGCAGGCCGGTTGGCGCGGAGCCAGGTGACGCTGTCGTCGGTGGAGCGATCGTCGACAACCGTCACGACGAAGTCGCGGCGAGACTGGGCGTCGAGCGATGCAAACAGGCGCGGAAAAAAGGCGCGGCCGTTGAAGTTGGGGATGATGATGGTTGCGGCCGCCTCCGGCATGCGACTAGAGGGGAACGTAGCGCGGGAGAATTGTCAAAACGGATAGCCGAGCAAGGGGTTATCCGAAATCCTCGGCGGCATAGTCTCCGGCGCAATTATCGGATGATGTGGCAGCACGAACCGACGCTCTCCAGCGATTCATTGCCGCGTCACTCGCCAACTCCGGATCGAATTGTACAGTTATCGTAACGACAGCCCGCGCTCCTCGTCCGGAAGGTCCGCGAACCGCTTCGGCTGCTTTCCGATCGATCAGACTCTGGCGACTGCACTGCTGCGCTCGGACGGAATTCTGCCAGTGCTGAAAATCGATCCGAATGTCGGGCGGGAAATCGACCGAGTAAGACAGTTGGGGGAATCCAGGCGCGTCGAGGCCGCTCCGACACTCCGAACTGGCGAGTGATTCCGGCCGCGCGACGAAGACATCTTCACATGGCGCAACAGGACGCCGTGTGTCAGCAAAAGCGATTCGAGATTCCAGGTTTGGGGGCAAAGTCATGAGTAACTCCACGTCGACGAATTCAACCCGTCGGATTCGACCCAGTGCATCGCTGCGCCCGGTATTCGTGTGCGCTGCCGCGGCATTCAGCACGCTGGCAGCGACAGGGGCGTCGTTCGCCGCGGACGTTCCGACCGTATCTCCGCTCAGCGTGACGTCGATCAGCTTGACCAGCGCGGTCTTCGGCGGAATCGTAACGAGCGATGGCGGCGCGGAAGTCACCGCACGGGGCATCTGCTGGAACACGACCGGTCAGCCGACGGCCGATGGCTTTCAGTTGCAGGAGGGCGCCGGCGTCGGCGGTTTTGCAACGACATTCCACGGCCTCACGCCGGGCACGAAGTACTTCGTCCGGGCTTACGCAATCAACTCTGCGGGCATCGGCTATAGCTCCGAGGTGAGCTTTGTTACCAAGGGCGACCTCAAGCCGGTCTTTCAGATGACCGTCACGCCGCGGGCCAACCCGCTTCAGGTTGGCGAGCCGGCGGCCTTCGATGTCGAGCTTCGCAACATCGGGACGGGCGGGGCAAACGATGTGCTCGTCTCGATCCCGCTGCCGGACGCGACGGCGTTCGTCTCGGCCGACATGGGTCCTTCGCAGCCGGCCGGTTCGGCCCTGGCCCAGACTGGTCAGATCAATGGCGGCGCGGTGACCTTCAACATCGGGTCGCTCGTGGCGGGCGAGACGGTGACGATGCAGCTCATTCTCGAACCGCAGAGCCCGGGTGCGTTCGGCGTCACCGCGTTCTCGGTGAATGGAGACCAGACGGCCCAGGCCGTCGGAAACAGCGGCTACCAGGTTCAGGTCGGCAGCGGCTCACCGCTCGGATTGACGCCGGTTTGCGGAGCGGGCGCGACTCCGGGCTTGCTCGGACTTGCGACGATGCTTCCGCTGGTGGTCGGGGTTCGGCGGTTCCGCGGCCGCCGCTGATTCGGCGGCGATTCGCTTCAAACTTGTTTCCACTCAGGCCGGCGACACATTGTCGCCGGCTCTGTATTTGATGACGTGCACGGGTTCGAGCGTGACGAGTCCCTCACTGACCATCTGGTCGATGTGGGGCAGCAGTTGCTCGATCTTCTCCTTGCTGTCGACAATATCGATGACGATCGGAAGGTCTTCCGATAGGCGCAGGACCTTTGCGGTGTGCAGGCGACTCTTGGCCCCGAAGCCCATCGGTCCACGGAGGACGGTTGCGCCGGCCATGTGCAACTCGCGCGCTTTCAGCACGATTGCTTCGTAGACGGGCTTGCCGTGCCACGTGTCGCTTTCGCCGATGAAAATTCGCAGGAGTTGAGCTTCACCTTCGAGTTTCATGTTCATACTCCAAAAACTCGCTCGGAGAGGCGGTAGCCGAACCAGACGGCGGCGAGGCCGAGCGCGACGCTGAGCAGGATGTTTGCGAATGCGGCAAGGGTCTGGCGATCGTTGGCGAGCGAGAAGGTCTCCCAGCCGAAGGCCGAGTAGGTAGTGAAGCCGCCGAGCAGTCCGATCACAAGACCGGTACGGTATTCGGGGCGGGCGAAGGGGGCGGTCGCGAGCAGGCCGATGGCGAAGCAGCCGACGACGTTGACGATCAGGGTTCCGATTGGAAAAACGCCGAAAGTGATTCGCTGGCTCCAACCCTGGACGAGGTAGCGGAGCAGCGAGCCGAGGCCGCCGCCCAGGAGGATCAGGATGTACTTGTTGTGAATGAGCGTGTTAAGCATCGGACTCCTGCCTTGAGTCGGGTTTCCGGTTGTTGGCAGGAGACACGGCTCCTACCAGATCGGTAGGAGTCATCAGGCCGCCGCGGCGACCGATTTGGGCGGACTCCATCGCAGTTTGTATCAAAAGTCTAGTGCGGGGGTCACGCGGCCGCAAGGCGGCGGGGCGAATGCGCGAAGGGTTACAAATCGGAAGGGAATTCGATTTATAATGTAAACGGCAGGATCGCCCGCTTCGCGGCGGGCGCTTGTTCCCTTCTTTCGCTGAGAGGCACATATGTCCGCGCAGCCCGCACCCTCGTGTCAGAAGTGTCACGCCACGATCACGATGGAGCAGATCCAGAAGAAGCAGGCCGGGACGGTCAAGGGGGTCTGGCTCTGCCCGCCGTGTGTTGAGAATCTGAAGAAGCAGGTAGCGATGAGCCAATCGGGCCTGCTGAACCTTCCGACGACGGCCGCGGCACCGGCCGTCGACGCGGCATTGGCGGGGACGGCGACGATGGAACCGCCGGCGCGCGTGGCGGTCGCCGAGCCGGCGATGAACGCGGCGAACGGCAATGACTCGACGATGAGTGAACCGAACGAAGAGCCGAAAGGTCCGCGCGTCGAGGGAGGTTCTGCGATCAAGACGCTCGGGGCGCGCGGGGCCGGGGCGGGCGAATTCAAGTTTCGACGGCCGTTGGCACCGCAGGACCAGGGCGCGACGCGCGTGCACACGTTCCACGCGCGGATGAGCGGGAGCGCACTCCAGAATCTCGATTACTCCATCAATGAGTGGCTGGACCACCACCCGGACATCTACATCAAAGACGTGGTTGCGTCGGTCGGGGTGTTCGAGGCGAAGATGTCGAGCGAGCAGCACCTGGTGCTGTCGATTTTCTATTAGACGCAGCATGGCGGCCGGGGTGGGCGAGAACTGAAGAACCTTCGAAAACCCGAAAGAACGCGCAAGAGCCGGAAGAAGAGAAGAAGGGGTGAACCGGGTGCAGGGGGCGCCTTTTGAATAAACCCGGAGAACGCGGAGAAACCCGCAACAACGCGCAATAAACCCTCGGAACGGAGAAGCGCGATTCGATTGCGGAATGCGGATTTTAGGCAGGAGGCGGCCGGGGGCCGCATCGGGCGTGGAGTCCGGGGAGGCGAGAAAGTTAGAACGGTGAGAATTCGCACTGGGGTCGGGTCGGCCGGCGGCGGGAATTGAGATGAGGGCGGTGGTTGGCGGTGGTTGGCGGTGGTTGGCGTTGATTGGCAATCCGCGGAGTTCATCGCGGTCGGCATAACAGGACCCTTGCACTTTCGGGGGTTCGGACTCACGGCGACCGCCCCTCTTAGTTTTTTGCTGGGATTAGACGGGATTTGATGGGACGGGGGTCCTGGCTGTCCGGCGGTCCAATCTCGGTCATCGGTCGTCTGGCGTCCCGCTTTGAAACGTGGCGCGCTCTTTTTTGACGATAGCAGCCGATAGCAGCCGATAGAGAGCCGGACATAGCGTGTCGCCATACTGGTTATCCCGGGCCCGTTGGGGCGGGGCGCGCAAAATCTCCGGGGCCGCGGTGATTCTGCGATCGCGCAGCTTCGCCGTGCGGCGTGGAGGCCGTTTGATTGCGAAGGCACCGGGCCCACGCGGTTTCGCTGATAGAAAGAATGGCCGGCGTTCCGCAGGGCTTCGGAAGCGACCGCGTACCGCGGTCCAGTGATTGAGTGAGGCGGGGCAGCGGTGCATTGCGCGGCGGCCAACTGGTCTGGCGTTCCACAACCTCGTGACGATTGCCACTGAACGCTACGCCGCCCAACACTCTCTCTCGGGCTTGAATCGGAAGCACGTGTTGAGGTAGGATATTCTCTACCGGGCGTGTCCCGTAATTGCCGGCCATGCACACTTTCGTGCCGGGGGGCGAACGCGTTGGATTCGGTTCAACCGTCGCGCCCAGTTCGGATCAGCCACTCGTTTCTGACAGATTATTTAGGAGCCGTCGCTATGAAGCACACTCTATGGGGACTGATTCTATCCGTCGCGCTTTGGCTGCTCGGCACGGTTTCGATCTTCGCCGCGCCCCCGGTCGCCGAAACGGACGTGATGGTCGAAGCGAATCTGAAGGCCAGCGGTACCATGGCCGGAACCGGTGTCCCGGCCGACAACCGCGCGATTCAATCCGGCGCGGGCAACGCTTCCTTGCTTGGCGTGGACGGCGACAGCGACGGGGTACCGGACGCAACGGATAACTGCCCGCTCGTCGCAAACCCCGGCCAGGAAGATTGCAACGGCGACGGCACGGGTGATGCCTGCGAAGCTGATTGCAACGGCAACGGCGTACCGGACGATTGTGACGCGGTCAGCTACGCGGTGCAGTGCGACGGCACTGGCAAGTATCTTCGCGTTCCCGGCAATGCGTCCTACGCCTTTGGGACCGGTGACTTCACCGTCGAGATGTGGGTGCGGCCGCTCGTCCTCGCAGGCGATCATCGGGTCCTGTTCAGCAACGAGGCGCTCGACAACTGGCAGGGCGCCCTCAGTAACGGCGGCACAAGCGCCAACATTAATTTCATCGCCGGCCAGGATGGCATCGTCGATCTGGCATCCGGCCCGCTTTTGTGGTCGCTGGGGCAGTGGTATCACATCGCGTTCGCCCGTACCGCGGGGACACTGCGGATTTATCGAGACGGAATTCAAGTGGCGTCCGGAAGCGTTCCGGCCGGCGTCGGCAACACGACGGCGCTGCAATGGGGCTTTCGACGGAATCCGGATTTCTCGCATCCCTGGAATGGTGGTCTGGACGAGATTCGACTTTGGAACGTCGGTCGGTCGCAATCCCAGATCCAAGCCAACCGATTCAAGCGGCTCAACGGGACTGAATCCGGCTTGATCGGTTACTGGCCACTTGACGAGAGCGCCGGACAGCGCGTGCTGGACCATACCTCGAACCACAACCATGGAACGCTGGGAATGACGAACGCGGTGGCCGCCGACGATCCGGCCCGGATTTCGATTGGTGCCCTGCTTGAAGCCGCCGACTGCAACGCGAACGGCGTCCCCGACGATTGCGAACCAGACTGCAACAGCGATGGTGTTCCGAATGATTGCGAATTGTATGCCCAGGTTGCAAAGCTCATTGCTTCGGACGCCGCGGGCTTCGACTACTTCGGGATTCGTGTGGCAATTTCCGGAGACACAGCCGTGATCGGCGCCTATCAGGACGATCACGCCGGAGGAACCGACGCGGGTGCGGCATACGTTTTCGTGCGAAACGGAGCCAATTGGATTCAACAAGCCAAGCTAACTGCGTCCGATGCCGCGGCTGGGGATCGATTTGGAAATTCCGTGGCGATTTTCGGAGATACCGCAATCATCGGTGCGTACCGGGATGACCACGCCGGCGGCGAGGACGCAGGCGCGGCATACGTTTTCGTTCGTTCCGGCACAGTCTGGAGCGAACAGGCGAAGCTCATCGGCGCCGATGCGGCAGCCGGGGATGAGTTCGGAGGTTCCGTGGCACTGGACGGTGATACGGCCATCATCGGTGCGTGGGGCGACGACCATGCAGGCGGGTTTAACGCGGGATCAGCGTACGTCTTTGTCCGTTCGGGAACGGCGTGGACCCAGCAGGCCCAGCTTGTCGCCGCCGACGCTGCGACAGAAGACTACTTCGGCTTTTCGGTTGCGCTTTCGGCTGACACAGCCGTGATCGGCGCAATCCTTGATGACCACACCTCGACGACGGACGCCGGATCAGCTTACGTTTTCGTCCGCTCCGGCGCCAATTGGAGCCAGCAGGCAAAACTCATCGCGCAGAGTCCCGGGGACGGCTTCCAGTTCGGACGATCTGCTGCCATCTCGGGCGACACAGTCATCGTCGGCTCGCCGTTTCATGACGTTGGCGGCGTACCCGACGCGGGATTGGCAGTTGCTTTCGTCCGCTCCGGGACCGTTTGGACCCAGCAAGCGCAATTCTCCGTCCCTGACGCCGCGGCGAATACGTGGCTCGGAATGGGAGTGGCGATTTCGGGCGAGCGGGCGATTATCGGCGCGCAGAATGGGAACGCACCGGGAGTGCCCGTCGTCGGATCAGCTTACTACTTCGTGCGAACGGGCGCAACCTGGACGCCGCAATCCCGTGTCATTGCCGCAGATGGCGCGAATGGCGATGGTCTTGGAGCGTCCGTGGCGCTCTCCGGTAACACGGCGGTTTTGGGTGCGCTCTTTGACGATCATGTCAGCGCGTTCGATTCCGGATCCGCGTACATTTTTGAACTAAAGGACTGCAACAACAACAATCTTCCCGACTCGTGCGAACTGGACGCGGATACCGACGGAGTCATTGACAACTGCGATAACTGCCCGCTGATTTACAACCCGAATCAACAAAACAGCGATAGCGACGGCCTCGGCGATGCTTGTGATAACTGTCCGTCCGTCGCCAATCCCGGTCAGGGCGATGCTGACGCGGACGGCCGGGGCGACGGCTGCGACAATTGTCCACTGGTCGCGAACGCGTCACAGGCGGACTGCAATTCCGACGGCGTCGGCGATGCGTGCGAAAGCGATTGCAACAGCAACGGAGTAGCGGACAAATGCGAGATATCGAGTCTTGGGGCTGTGCTTACCGGCTCCGACACGATGAGCGGTGATAACTTTGGCAGGTCGGTCTCCATTTTCGGCAACACATTTGTAACCGGAGCGTCTAGTGATGATAACGCGGGAGGAAGTGACGCGGGATCGGCGTATGTCTTCGTACAGTCTAACCACGCGTGGACCGAACAAGCCAAACTGATCGCCGCCGATGGATCAGCGATTGACTGGTTCGGCTATTCGGTCGCCGTCTCGGGTGACAGCGTTGTGATTGGAGCGCTACTCGACGATAATTCCGGCGGTCTGAACGCGGGTTCAGCGTACGTCTTCGTTCGCTCCGCAAACACCTGGACGCAGCAAACAAAGCTGACGGCCTCCGACGCCGCGCCGAACGATTCATTTGGCAACGCTGTCGCCCTGGATGGTGACACAGCACTGATCGGCGCAAATAGTGACGACAATGCGGGTGGTGCGGACGCCGGATCGGCCTACGTTTTCGTTCGCACCGCGGGAAATTGGACTCAACAGGCCAAACTGACCGCATTGGGAGCCGCTGCAGGTGATCGATTCGGCCAGTCGGTCGCGCTGTCAGGGGACACAGCGATTGTCGGTGCATCCAGTGACAATAGTGGCGCCGGAACGGCTGCCGGCTCGGCACGCATTTTTGTCAGAACCGCTGGTTCATGGACTGAACAGGCCATTCTGGTTCCAGCCGATTCGGCGGCCCATGATGAATTCGGTGTTTCAGTTGCGATAGACGGGAATACGGCGATCGTCGGGTCGATTGGGAATGACCACTCTGGTGTCGAATACGCCGGGGCAGCTTACGTATTTGTCCGCAGCGGCGGCGCGTGGACCCAGCAAGCAAAGTTGATCGCTTCCAATCCGGCCGAATTTGACTTCTTCGGATACTTCCTTGCTCTGTACGGTGACAGGGCCATCGTCACTGGAGCGAATCAATTTGAGACTGGCAGCGGGGCAGCATATTTGTACGCCAGGACCGGTCCCGTTTGGACGCTCCAGCGAAAGCTGACTGTACCCAATTCAAGCTCGTTTAACTCTGCCGCGCTCACCGCTGATCTGGCAATCATTGGCGACCTGAATCGCGGCGGCAACTATGTCTTCGGATACTCCGATTGCAATTCCAACGGAAATCCCGATGCGTGTGAATCCGACGCGGATACCGATGGAGTAATTGACGTGTGTGATAACTGTCCGTTAGCTCCGAACGGCGATCAACTGAATCTCGATAACGATGGCTTCGGCGACGCATGCGACAATTGCGCGGGCATAGCGAATGACAATCAGGCGGACAGCGATACCGATGGCAGGGGCGATGCCTGTGACAACTGCCCGTCCTTCGCGAACCCTTCCCAATCCGATTGTGATTTCAACGGCATCGGCGATGCCTGCGACACTCAGCAGATCTATGTCAAGTCCTCGGCGACCGGCGCCAACAACGGCCGGGACTGGACGAATGCCTTCACCAATCTGCAATCGGCATTGACCGCCGCCGCCGGATGCACGGGCGGTGCAACCAAGGAAATCTGGGTTGCATTCGGTACCTACAAGCCATCCACACCCGGCGGGCGATCTGCGACCTTTACGCTGCTTAATGGCGTTGCGATGTACGGCGGCTTCCGCGGTCTTCCCGGCGATGAGGGCATCAATAACGCAGTGACGCGCCCGCCGGACCCCGATCCGGCAACTGCCAATCCTGCCACGGATTCAATTCTCTCCGGCGATCTGAACGGCAACGACGGACCGAACTTCGCCAACATTGGGGAAAATGCTTACAAGGTCGTCACCGGCAGTGGTGTGAATGGCACTGCGGTCCTCGATGGGTTCACCATTGTGGGCGGCAACGGCTCCGACTCCGATGGCGGCGGGATCTCCATTGTCTCGGGGTCTCCGACGATTCGAAACTGCTCAATTATGGCCAACTGGACGGACCACTCCGGCGGCGGCGCCGCGGTTGCAAGCGGACAGCCAGAATTCACTAACTGTCAGTTCACAGGGAACTCCGCTCAATGGGGCGGAGGTATGTATAATGTTGGGGCAAACACGCATCTGACAGGTTGCACCTTCTCGAATAACGCTGCGCGGGCAAGCGGGGGCGGGGGTGCGAGGAACGAGAGTGGCGCCAGCCCAGTCTTTACCGATTGCACTTTCATGGGCAATTCGGGCAATAACGGAGCAGGAATGTTTAATGCCTCCGCGTCACCAACGCTCACGCGATGCACGTTTCAAAGCAACGTTGCCAACTTAAGCGGGGGCGGAATTTTTAATGGATCCAGCAATACCACGCTGGTCGGATGCATTTTCTCTTTCAACCAAGCGGGGACTGAGGGCGCGGCAGTGGGTTTATATACGGGCTCAAGCTTGCTCGCCTCAGGTTGCTCTCTTGTCGGCAATTCGGCATTGGGCGGCGGGACCGTGGTCGTTGGCCAAGACACGACGCTCAATCTAAGCAACTCGATCATTTGGAGTAATACTGGCATCGCGATCAACCAAGTTCCGCCGGTGACAGTCACAGTAACGTACAGTGACATACAGGGCGGATTTGCCGGAACAGGCAATATCACCGCCGATCCGTTGATGGTCGATCCGGATGGGCCAGACAACATCCCCGGAAATAGCGACGATAACCTGCACCTCCAATCAGCATCTCCTTGCATCGAGGCCGGAGATCCGGCGTTCGTGCCGATTCCCGGCTCGACAACCGATTTTGACGGCCAGCCGCGGATCATGGGCTGCCGCGTCGATATCGGAGCGGACGAATACCCATTGGGGCTGGCCCACAGCGGCGACATGAACGCGGTCGGCGGCGTGACCACGGCGGACATTCCGCTCTTTGTTACCGTGCTGCTGCACGGGGGGAGTCTCGTTGAAGTCTGCGTTGCGGATATCAACAGCGACGGCGTCGTGAACGGTCGCGATACCCAAGGATTCGTCGCGGTGCTTTTGTCTCCGTAATTGAGCCAACGCCGTCTCCGAGTCTCGAACTCGATCTGACCAACAGGACAGAATGTCGCGTTCGACTGACCGCGATAACACGGGACGTTGTGGCTGCGCGCGCGATTCGTGGCGGCTTCGCAGCGGACGGTGCGCGGTAGTCATAGAATGAACGGATTCTCCGCCGGCGAAGCACCCGCGCCGAGTTGGCGCTGTGCGGCGGTCGGGTTGCGATGATTTGATCGGAGTGGAAGGCAAGCATGGCGCGATTGTTTGAAGCGTATCGGTTGAAGGATGTGGAGCTGCGGAACCGGGTGGTGGTTTCGCCGATGTGTCAGTACTCGTCGGTCAACGGTTTTCCGAACGAGTGGCACTTTGTGCATCTCGGGTCGCGGGCGGTGGGTGGGGCCGGGCTGGTGATCGTCGAGGCGACGGCCGTGACGCCGGAGGGGCGGATCAGCCCGGCCGACAGCGGCATCTACCTCGACGACCACGTGCAGCCGTTCGGGCGGATCGCGCGGTTCATGAAGGAGCACGGGGCGGCGGCGGGGATTCAGCTTGCGCATGCCGGCCGGAAGGCGAGCGCGAACAAGCCGTGGGAGGGGGACGACCACATCGCGACGGGCCAGGGCGGCTGGGAGACGATCGCGCCGTCGGCGATTGTGTTCGGCGGGAACCTGACGAAGACGCCGCACGAGATGACGGTCGAGGAGATCGGGCGGGTGCAGCAGGCGTTTGTCGCGGCGGCGGAGCGCTCGCTGGCGGCCGGGTTCGAGTGGTTGGAGCTGCACTATGCGCACGGCTATCTCGCGCACGAGTTCTATTCGCCGCTGAGCAATCGGCGGACGGACCGCTACGGCGGGAGCTTTGAGAACCGGATTCGGTTTCTGCTGGAGACGTTTGCGGCGGTGCGGAAGGTGTGGCCGGAGCGGCTGCCGCTGACGGTGCGGCTGTCGGTGACGGACTGGGAGGAGGGAGGCGTAACGGTGGAGGAGTCGATCGAGCTGATCCGGCGGCTGAAGGCGGGCGGGATGGACCTGATCGACGTGAGCCAGGGGTTCAACACGCCGGATATTTCGAAGGTGCCGTGGGGGCCGGCGTTCATGGTTCCGATCGCGGGGCGGATTCGGCGCGAGGCGGGGGTCGCGACGGGGGCGGGGTGGATGATCACCGAGCCGCGGCAGGCGGAGGATGCGATTGTTGGGGGACATGCGGATGTGGTGATTCTGGCGCGGGAGATGCTGCGAGATCCGTACTGGCCGTATCACGCGGCGCTGGCGCTGGGGGATGCGAAGGCGGAGACGATGCTGCCGGTGCAGTATGCGCGGGCGGTGCGGCGGAGGTAGAGGCGGCTACTGGCCGTCGGGGATTTCGGGTTCGACGAGGTGGCGGAGGAGTTCCAGCGATTCCTGCCAGCCGAGGTAGCACATTTCGGCGGGGATGACGGCCGGGACGCCTTCCTGCGTGATGTCGAGGTCGGTTCCGCAGGAGACTCTTCGCAGGATGATCGTGACTTTCATTTCGCCGGGCAGGTTGGGGTCGTCGAACTTGTCGGTGTGCACGATGCGCTCGTGCGGTGTGAGTTCGAGATATTTGCCGCCGAAGGAGTGGCTCGATCCGGTAGTGAAGTTGGTGAACGACATCCGGTAGCCGCCGCCGACGCGGGCGTCCATCTCGTGGACCTTGCCGGTGAAGCCGTGGGGCGGGAGCCACTTGACCATGGCGGCCGGGTCGATGAAGGCGCGATAGACGCGCTCGGCCGGTGCGCGGAGGACGCGGTGGAGTCGGATGGTGTTGGTGGCGGACATTGGGGCGTGGCTCCTTTCGGGTTCGGGTTGGACGAAAACGGCCTCACGCGGCGTAGAGTTGTATGGGCAGGCATTTCGCGTAGAGCTGGAAGTCGGCGTCGGTCGTGAAAATGGCGAGGTCGCGGCGGACGGCGGCGGAGCAGATCAGGTAGTCGACCGGTGTGCCGGCGATGCCGCGCGATCGGCAACGATTGGCAAATCGAGCGGCCTGCTCGTAGTCGTCGGTGGCGAGCGGCGCATCGTCAAATGCTCTCAGGTGATCCCGCAGGTTTTGATACGCTCGATCGCTGGAGATGCCGGAGAGCAGTTCCTGACGGACCGGGCCGATGAGGGCGATACGGCCTTGCTGCACGAGGGCGGTCCAGGCGTTCACCCGGGCGAGATCGTGGGCGGACAAGGCGCGAGGGCGACGACGCAGGGCGAGCGACCAGATCGGCGTGTCGACCAGCACGTTCACCGGCGGCGCTCGGATTTGTAGTCATAACGGGCGTCAAACTCGACTTTGCCCCTCAGCTTCAGAATGCGAAGCTGCTTGCGATGCCTGACGTATTCCTCGAGGGCGGCGGTGACGGCTTCGCGCTTGGTCCGGTGGCGACCGATCCGGCGGGCGCGTTCGATCAGGCGGTCATCGAGGGCGAGATTGGTGGCCATGGGGATTCTCCATCGCCGAAAATCCTACACATTCGCATGTGTAGAGTCAACGGGAGTTTCCCGGCGCGGGAATGCTCTAAACCGCCGCGCAGACTTTCTTCGCCGCGTCGGTCAGGTCGGAGGCCGGGATCAGCGACTTTAGGGCCGCGTCCTTGAGCATCTGGCGGGCCTTGTCGACGTTTGTGCCTTCCAGGCGGACGACGACGGGGATGTTGAAACCGATCTCGCGCGCGGCGGTGATGAGGGCGTCGGCCATGACGTCGCACTTGGCGATGCCGCCGAAGATGTTGACGAGAATGCCCTTGACCTTGGGGTCGGCGAGGATGATGCGGAACGCCTCGACGGCGCCGTCCTTGGTGACGCTGCCGCCGACGTCGAGGAAGTTGGCCGGCATGCCGCCGTGGAGCTTGATGATGTCCATGGTGGCCATGGCGAGGCCGGCGCCGTTGACGAGGCAGCCGATGTTGCCGTCGAGGGCGATGAAGTTGAGGTTGGCGGCCTTGGCGCGGATTTCGTTGGGGTTCTCTTCGGCGGGGTCGAACATGGCTTCGATGTCGGGGTGGCGGAAGAGGGCGTTGTCGTCGAAGGTGAACTTGGCGTCGATGGCGAGCAGCTCGCCGGACTTGGTCAGGACGAGCGGGTTGATCTCGGCGAGGGTGCAGTCCTTCTCGATGAAGATCCTGGCCAGGCCGGCGAGGATCTTGCCGGCCGTGATGGCGGGCTCGCCGGTGAGGCCGAGGGCCGAGACGAGGCGGCGGACCTGATAGGCCTGCAGCGGCAGATGGGGGTGGAGCCATTCCTTGACGATTGCTTCCGGGTTCTTGGCGGCGACTTCCTCGATTTCGACGCCGCCTTCCTTGCTGACCATGATGACGGGGCAGCGCCTGGCGCGATCGATGACGAGGCCGACGTAGTATTCCTTGTCGATCTCGACGGCGGGGGCGACGAGGATCTTCTGGACCTTCACGCCTTCCGGGCCGGTCTGCTTGGAGACCATCGGCTCGCGGAGCATGCGCTCGGTGTGCTTCTGAACGTCGGCGTGGGTGTCGACGAGGACGACGTAGCCGGCCTTGCCGCGGCCGCCGGCGTGGACCTGGGCCTTGACGACGACCTTGCCGCCGCCGACATCGCGGTGAGCGGTCTGGGCTTCGTCGGGCCGTGAGATGACTTTGAACGGGGGGACCGGCAGGCCGGCGGCCTGAAGGATCTGTCGGGCCTGGTATTCGTGAATCTTCATGGATGCTCCCAAATCGTCGGTTCCGAGCCGGGCGATTATCGGAGGGCGGAGCGCGGGCCGCAAGGCGGGCGACGCTTTCGGTGCGCGGAGCGATCGCTAGGATTCGGCCCGATGAGCGCGAGGAGCTACTTCATTGGGTTGGTGGTGTTTGCGGGGCTGATGCTGCCGACGCTGGGGTCGTTGCTGCATCGGGTCGGGCATGGCGAGGGGGATTTCAACGAGTTTCGGGGGGATGGACGGATAGCACTGGAGACACGGCGGCTGGGGGCCGAGTTGCCGCTGCCGTATCCGCCGACGGCGCGGCCATTGTTTATGCTGATGGCGATGCCGCCGACGCGGGCGGCCGCGGCGGGTTGGTGGGCGCTGCAAGTATGGATGTACTGGCAGAGCGCGGTGTGGGTCGTGCGGCGGGCGGTGCGGGTTTCGCCGAAGCGCGCGTGGCTGGCGGCGCTGGCGGTGATCGGACTGGTGCTCGTTGGGGTGGTGTCGGATCTGACGGTGGGGCAACTGACGGCGCTGGTGCTGTTTTGCGTAACCGGGGCGTTTGAGCTGGCCGAGCGCGGGCGCGGGATTGCGGCGGGCGTTTTGCTGGGCGTCACGCTGGTGGTGAAGCCGCTGCCCGTTGTGCTGCTGCCCTACTTTGCGTTGCGGCGGCAGTGGCGGGTGCTGATCGGCGCGGCGGCCTGCTGGGTAGTGCTCGGGCCGCTGCTGCTGACCGCGATCTTTGGCTGGGAGCAAGTGCGGGGCGGCTGGCGGCACTTCGGCGGAAGTACGGCCGGGCCGCGTTCGCCGTGGACATTTTTCAAAACCTGGGCCGAGCGGCCGGGCGAGATTGAGACGTACCGGCGATCGGGATTTGCATCGACGCTGGTGCGGCTGCTGCGGCCGGTCGACTACGACGCGGGCGGCAAGAGCGTTTCGGTGGCGACGGTGCCGCCGGCGGGGTTGATGGCGATCTGGCTGGCGGTGGCCGGCGGGCTCGGCGCGTGGGCGGCGTGGCAGGCCTATCGCGCGCAGCGGGACGCCGAGCGGGCGACGTGCGCATTCGCGGGATTTGTGGGCGTCATGCTGCTGGCGAATCCGCACTTCATCTCGTACTGGCTGGCGTTTCCGATGTTGCCGGCGGCGGTATCGCTCGGCGCAATCATTGGTGCGGACGCGCCGCGCAATCGACGAACCGCGGCGATCGCGCTGGCAATCTGGTTCGGGACGCTGTTCTTGTTTGCGTTTCCGGCCTGTCGCGCGGCCGGAAGCGTCGTCGTGGGAATCGCGGCGCTGACCATCGTCGCCTTGCTGCGCTCGGGGCGCGGCGCGAAAGCATAACTTTGCATCAGCAGGCGTGGGGGCGTATAGATTGGGGATTGCGCCCCTTCTGAAATGCGCCGTCGTGCGCGACCCGAATGGAGGACTGAACCGTGCTGCTCAAGATCGCCGTCTTGCTGAGCTTGTTTGGACAGCCGGCCGCGTCGTCGCCAACGACCACACCGGCCGCGGAAGCAGCCCCGGCAACGCAATTCGCCCCGGACGAGGGGTTGGCGCGGATTCGCTGGGAGGCGGCGCGGGAACACATGGGCGAGGAAGTCGTCGTCGTGGGCCGGTGCATCGATTCGCGGACGAACTCGCGGGGCATCGTGCTGTTCTTCGATGTGCCGCGCAACAAGTCGCTGAAGCTGTTCGTTCGCCGCGAGTCGCTCGAGCGATTTCCGACGGCGCCCGATTCGGCCTATCCGGGACGGTGGGTGGCGGCGCGGGGACTGATCGACGAGTTCAACGGCGAACCGGAGCTGGTCCTGACCTCGGCCGACCAGATTCGAGTGCTGGCCGACGAGCCGAAGCTGACCACCACGACGAAGCCGGCGGCGTGGTCGCGCGAGACGCTGCGGATCGGATCGTTCAACGTGATGAATCTGTTTGATACGTACGACGATCCGTACACGCACGATGAGACGACGCCGTTCAAGCCGCGGTCCGAGCTGGAGCACGCGGCGGCGACGATTCGAAAGCTCGATGCCGACATTTTGGCGTTGGTGGAGGTCGAGAATCGCGGCGTCGTGGAGCGGTTTAACCGCGCGCTGCTGTCCGACATGGGCTACGAAGAGGTCGTGCTGTTCGAGGGCAACGACGGTCGCGGGATCGACGTTGCGCTTCTGTCGCGGTTGCCGGTCGGCGCGGTCACGTCGTATCGGCACTTGTCGTTTCCGCTGCCGGGAGGCGGCACGACGCGATTTCGCCGCGACTTGCTGCGGGTGCGAATCGAGCCGCCCGGAGCGCCGGCATTTGATGTGTTCGTTGTGCATCTCAAGAGCAAGCGGGGCGAGACGCAGGGGTCGGCGCCGATCCGCCAGGCCGAGGCGACGGAGTTGCGCCGAATCTGCGACGAGATCCTGAAGCAGGACCCCGCGGCACGTTTCGTGGTCTGCGGCGACTTTAACGATACGTGGGACAGCCCGGCGCTGAAGACGATACGCGGCAGCGGCGCAACGGCGCTGACGTGTCCGTTCGATCAACTGCCACCCGACCACCGGGTGACGTACAACCGCGAGCCGCATCGATCGATGATTGACTACATCCTCTGCTCGCCGGCGATGGCGAAGGCCTACGTTGACAAGTCATACGGCGTGGTTGAGGGCAGCGTTTCGACGGCCGGTTCGGATCACAACCCGATCGAGGCCGAATTCCGAGTGAAATGAACAACCCCGCGAGAAAAAAAATTTCGAGCATTGTTCAGGACGAGGCGTATCAGTGCAGCCGAAGCTAAGTTTATCGGGCGCGGCCCCATATTTCCGGGGTCGAGCGGCCAAGCGGCCGATCGTTTGTAATGGTATGTCAAAAATGACATTAAGTCGCTCCATTCGATTGTCGATGGAGGGGAGAAGTTACGCCGATTCGAGGCGCCGAAACAGGTTATCAGACGCGAAGAAACCCATGCGCAGGGCTGAAATTCCTGTTGACGCGATTGAATCAGTCGCTAAACTCCGGCCCTGCGTTTAGGCGATATGCTTGGAAGGCCTCGTCCTTCAGGCGCGGCAAGGCCGGGGCGCTCGCGACAATTCGGAAGTTCCCCCCGAATCGACGCGGTGCTTCAAACGGCAAGACATCACTGGAATCGTTTGGATTGCGGGAACGTGCTAGAAGAAAGGGATTCGCATGGGTTGGTGGAGAATTGCAACTTTTGCGGTACAGAGCCTGCTGCAGCTTGGCGCAACTTACACGCCGATCATCGGGCCGTTCGCCAATTGGTTCTTTACGCCGCTCGACATTCTGATGTCCGGGCTTCTGACTTGGTGGTAAGCCGCTAGCTCCCGATGGGAGCTGGTAAGGCAAAGGGTCCGCTCTTTTTGTGGATGAGCGGCAAGTTTTGTGGACTGTTTGGTTTTGAGGCGCGGCGCAGTCCAGCGTCGCCGAAAGGAGATTGAATCATGAAGTGGTGGCAAATCGCACAGTGGGCTTTGACGTTCTGGATCGACCTGAATCCGTTCTGGAACCCGATCGAAGACTTCATCAGCTACTACATCACCTGGCGGGCATAAGCCGGGTCGTTGTGCAGTGAATGAATTAGGATCCCCCGCGCTTCGCTGTGCGGGGGATTCTTCTTTTTTACTCCCGCCAGCAGTCGCCCGGACAAGTTCCCGGGGGAATCGACGACCGTTTCACCTCACCCGAGTGGGTTGTATCCAGCCCGCGCTTGCGTTCGGACACGGTGGTCTGTAGAGTCCTTCTCAGTGCGGCGGGCGCGGCTGGGAGCCCCGCTTAGCAGTGCTGAGAATGCGGCTCGTTGGGGGCCGCGATCCTCCGACGTGGTCTGGCATCGCCGAATGAAAGGGAGAAGAACATGAGCTGGCTTCGCTTCGTCGTATTTGGCTTGCAGACCTTCCTGCAGCTGGGCGCGACCTACAGTCCGTTTCTCGGGCCGTTTGCCAACACCTACTTCACGAACTGGGATTTGCTGCTCTCCGGCATTCTGGCCTTCTCATTCAATTGACGTCTCGCGACATTCGCGGAGGTCTGGGATCGGTGCCCCGGCCGTGCGGGCGCGAGTCGAAGCAATATCAGGCCCGTGCGAAAGCGCGGGCCTGACGGCTTTTCGGGCCGTTGTCCCGGCTGCGACGCCCAATGTGGGAGCCCCGAAACTCTTGGGTCGATAAGCGAAAGCCGATATGATCCCAGGCGTCGCCGTTTCGCCCGGGAGCGTTGCGATGTTATTCGTGTTGATGTTTCTGGCGTTTGGCGCCGCATTTGGGGCAGTTTTTGCCGATGCGGGCCTGGTGACGGGATTGATGGCGTTAAGCGACCTGGGCTTCCTTCAGCCGATTCGCCAGTCCATTGACCAGGTATTGGCAGGGTTCGGCCTCTAAGCCGGATCGGGAGCGTGGTGCGAGATGTTTGCCCTGACGATCTTCGGAATACTCGAGCTTTGGGTCGCCACGGTCCTGACGGCGAGTACGGCAGCGACGATGTTTCAGAATAACGTCGTGAACTCGGTGTTGGGCGTGATCAACGGGATCATCGGCGCGATCCGCGTGCAGGTACCGATTTAGCATGCCGGTGACCGATCAGGCGAACGGGGCGAGACGCACGAGCATGGCCAAGGTCGAAGTGCCCGAAGGGCTGTGGCTCCGCTGCGAGGGTTGCGGAAAGATGATCTTCCGCAAGGTCCTCGAGGAGAATCTGCACGTCTGCCCCGAGTGCAATCTGCACTATCGCGTACCGGCACGCACACGCGTCGAACAGCTGGTCGATCCGGGGGCCTTCGAAGAATTCAACGCCGATCTCGTTTCAACCAACCCGCTCAAGTGGACCGACAGCAAGGAATACGGCGACCGCCTGGCCTCCGCCCGCAAGCAGACGGGACTTATCGAGGCCGTGATCACGGGCAAGGCCTACATTAAGGGCCGGCCGGTGGTGCTGGTGGTGATGGACCCGTTTTTCATCATGGGATCCATGGGATCGGTGGTGGGCGAAAAGGTCACGGCGGCGATCGAACGCGCGACCGACGACGAGCTGCCGGTGGTCATCGTGACCTGCTCGGGCGGGGCGCGAATGCAGGAAGGCCTCATCAGTCTGATGCAGATGGCGAAGACCTCGGCCGCCGTGGCACGCCACGACGCGGCCGGCGGGCTCTACATCACGGTGATGACCGATCCGACGACGGCGGGCGTCGCGGCGAGCTTTGCGTTTCTCGGCGACGTCATCATGGCGGAGCCGGGCGCGATGATCGGCTTTGCCGGACCGCGCGTCATCTGGAACACGGTCAAGACCGAACTGCCCGACGGCTTCCAGACGGCCGAATTCATGGTTGAGCACGGCTTTGTCGACCGGATCGTTCCGCGGCAGGCCCTGCGCAGCGAGATCGCCCGAATCATCGACTATTGCGGCAAGTAGGCGTCCAGCTTCGGGCGCACGAGCGTGCGGTTTGACAGCCGCACGCAATCGACTAATCTGCTCACTTCCTCGCGCGGTTTGTTGGGTACGCATTAACGTGAGAATGGATTCGATGAAACGAACACGGCTGTTTTCGGTCGGTGTATTTGCGCTCTGCGCGGCGGGGCTTCTGGCATTCTCCGGCTGCGGCACGGTGAGCTTTCCGGACAACGTGCTGGAGGGACGCTGGAAGGGCAATCTCCAGGTCACCGGCAGCTTGAAGGTCGGCGACGAAACGCAGAATTCGGATCCGCTGAGTTCGCCGATTGAAGTGGCGTTCGACGAGCAGGGCATCCCCGAAGGCGAGACCATCGGCCAGACCGGCGGTGGGCAGGGCGGGCTCGACCTTCGCGAATTGCTGACGCCCGGCGACACGCGACAGGGGAGCATCAACACCTCGGACACGACGGGAACGGCGAAGCTGACGTGCGTCGAGGCGGAGTTCAGCGCCGACGCGATGAAGTATGTCTTTACGCTCGAACTCGACCTGACTGTTACGAAGGGCGGCGTGCAGTATCCGTCGACCAGCTTGACGACGACGACGATCGAAGCGCACGTGGTCGGGCAGACGTGCTTCTACTCGACCGACACGGTGACGGAAGGATTGGCGCCGGTCGAGACTCCGCCGGACAGCGGTGTTTACGCGGTCAAGTCATTCACGGCGACGACCCACGGCGAGGGCGAGCTCAGCCGATTCTGACGATTCGGTCCGACGCCGGGCGTTCGCCGGCGCCGCAATTTGCCGCCTATTTGCAGCATGCTATACTTCGCGACTCGCGGCGGACCGCGGGTCGCGTCGCACTTTCGGGTAGGTAGCTCAGTTGGTAGAGCAACGGACTGAAAATCCGTGTGTCGCCGGTTCAACTCCGGCCCTACCCAGTTCGCATTGAGCGAGAATCCGTCATTCGAACAGTTCGGTCCGGCGTGAGAGCTGGCCCGCCGCCCCCTCGCAAACCCCGTGCTGCAGCCAGTTCAACGCGGCAATCGCCTTCAAGCGTCGTGATTATCGGATCAAGCCCGACATTGGCGTCCCGGTTGATGCAGCAGAAAGGGTTGAAAGCGAACGGTGAAATTCGTTAAGATGGGGGATCGGGAGTGGAACTACGCTTGATGCTTTTCAGTTTGGAGGGGCACCCCATGAAGGTTATCAGTCGAGGATTCAGCGGTGGAGCTGCCATCGCGGGTTTTGTGTTTGCGGCAATGGCCGGGTCCGCCTCGGCCGCCGTCAGTCTGGATTGGAACCCAAACGCGTCGATCACCTCCACCGGCAACATCGTCAGTGTCAGTCTGTACGCGATTTCCGACGGCAACCCGACGCCGAATCAAATGATCTCATCTATCGACATGATCCTGAACTGGGATCCGGCGGTCCTTCAGCTTCTGGGAGTAACGAACAACGGCACCTACGCTTGGGGCTCGTCGACGTTTCCGCCCGATGGCGGGCTGGACGGCCTGAACACGACCTGGTCGGACGGGAACGCGTTCTACCGCGCTCTCGGGCAGCTCGGCTCGCCGGCGACGGCGACACCCACGCCGGGTCTAAAGGTGACGACGTTTAACTTCCTCGCGCTGGCGGAGACACCCAGCACGCTTGTGACGATTCCGGCGCACGCCGGCAACTTCACGCACACGCGAATTCAGGATGGCGCGACGGCAGGACTGTTTGTTCAGACGCCGCCGCCGTGGGGAACAGTCAAGATTTCGATCATTCCGGAGCCGGCGACGCTCGTCCTGCTGGGCGGCGCGATCGCGGCCGGCCTGCGACGCCGATCTCGCTGAGGCGTCGGCCCGCCCGGGGCGGCGGGGTAAACAACGCATGCAACAATTCCGTTTCAGACGAACCGGGCGGGCGACCGGCGGGGCGATCGCTGTATTCACGCTGGCGCTGGCCGCGCCGCGCGTCTCGGCCGTACCGGCCCTCCTGGTCTCCAGCTTTCACAATCATTCCATCTTGCGATTTGACGGATCGGACGGCGGGTTCGCGGACGCGTTTGTGCCGGCCCTTGGCGGCGGACTGACCTTCCCCACCGGCGTCGCTATCGGGCCTGACGGAAACATCTACGTCGCCCACTCCACCGGCAACCGAATCCTGCGCTATGACCGCACGAGCGGCGCATTCATTAATGTGTTCGCAAGCGACGGCGGCATGACGTTTCCGCAGGACATCGTCTTCGGCCCTGATGGCCATCTCTACGTCGGCGGCTCGGGGACGGCGGTCTGGCGATTCAACGGGACAACCGGCGCGTCGATGGGCGCGTTCACCTCGGGCGGAGGATTGAGCGGGGCTTTCGGCCTGGCGTTTGGACCCGACAACAACCTGTATGTGAGCAATTTCAGCGCGAGCAACATTCTTCGATTCGACGGAACGACGGGGGCGTTCCTCGGCGTGGCCGGATCGGGCAACGGACTTGATTCGCCGTATGACCTGACGTTTGGTCCGGATGGGAAGCTGTACGTCGCCAACGGCGCGCCGGACAACGTGCTGCGGTTCGACGGACCGACGGGCACGTTTCTAGGCGAATTCGTCGCGGCAAACAGCGGGGGACTGGAGACCCCGACCGGCCTGGCGTTCGGGCCGGACGGCAATCTGTACGTGACCAGCAATGCAACCTTACAGGTGTTGCGATTTAGCGGAGCGAGCGGGGCGTTTCTCGGCGCGTTCGTCGGGTCGGGCAGCGGCGGACTCGATGGCCCGACATTTCTGACGTTCTATTACGCCTGCGGCGCCGGAGACGTGAATGACGACAACGTTGTCAGCGCGGCCGACGCCGGACCGCTGGCGGCCGTTATCGCCGGCTTGGATGGCAACGCGCTGCGACAGATCGAGTCGGACGTGAATTGCGATGGCCGCATCGACGGGCTGGATGTGCAGTCGTTCGTCAACAAGTTGCTCGGGCCGTGACGTCGCGGTTGGTCATCTGCCGAACGAGTTGCTCGCAATGAAGATTGCCGTGCGGCCGCGAGCAAGAATCCGGCGTCGCGACTGCGGTCACTTGCAGTTATTACGGCACGCGGAACGCCGGCACCTGGCGGCCGTCGATGTCCGTGAAGCCGAATTCACGCGCGAGGTCGCCGACCAGCAGCGCGGAGCCGGACTTCTCCATGACTTTTGAGTCGGCAAGCAACGCGGCGACCGCGCGGCCGATGTATTCGGGGGACTCGGTGGGTGAGAGATCGAACGGATGGGCGGCGTGCGCGGCCATGACCCGTTCGGTCCGCATGAAGCCCGGCGCCAGCGCCACTGCGGCAATCCCGTGGGGACGCAACTCGTGGGCGAGGGCGTGCGCAAACCGTATGGTCGCCGCCTTCGCAACGTCGTAGTAGAGGTTGCCAAGGTACTTTCCTTCGAGCCAGGCAATCGTATTTACGATCAGGCCGCCCGACTTGCCCAACATGAGCGGGATGGCCGACCGGGAGGCGAGCATCTGGCACCGCAGGCCCGACGTGAACATCGTCTCCCACTGCCGCAGTGGTTGCTTCCAGAATGGATCGCGGAAGTGCGCAAAGTCGTAACCCTCGTAGCCGCCCCATGCGTTGTTCACCAGCAGAGACAGGCCTTTCTGATCGGATTCGACCCGTGCGAACAGTTCCTTCACCGCGGCCGGATCGGTGTGATCGCAACGAACCGGGATTCCCTTGCCCCCGAGCCGGGACACCGCTTCCGCCGTGTCTTCGATAGTGCCGGGCATCCCTTCGGTCGTTCCGCCCTGTCGCGTGCTGCGGCCGGTCACGTAGACGGTCGCACCCGACTGACCGAGGACGGAGGCGATCCCGCGACCGGCGCCCCGGCTCGCGCCCGTGACGACGGCGACGCGGCCGCGGAGCTTCGGAGGACTGTATCTGTCGCTCGGATTCATCACGTCACTCCCGAGTTTCCGCCGGGAAGTTCCGTTCATGATCAGTACCGATGCGTCGATTGTTCCCGGCAGCTTCCGGTGGATTTTATCGTGTTCACCGCGCGTGAGGGCATCGCCGACAGACGACCGAGCAGATCACAATGCGGATTGTCGGCTATCATGCCCATCCCCGGGCGAGTGGCGGAATGGCATACGCAGGGGACTTAAAATCCCCAGGGCGGAAACGCCCGTGCGGGTTCGACTCCCGCCTCGCCCAGTCGAAGATTCAGATTCACACAGCGTCGTGCATCGCACGTTCGAGCGCGTCGATCACTCGGCCAGTTCATAGCGCCAGACCGCCAGCGTGGGGATGGGCGGATAGCGCAGTCGGAAGCGGAAGCCGAAAAAATCGCCCGCGTTCCAGCCCATGCGATCGAAGACGTTGCGCACCATGCGGGTGTAGGCCGGAAGCTCGGCGGTCACGACGTCGGGCGGGCAGCCGCCCAGCGGGATGATCGGCTCTGACACATCGAAGAGGCCGCGATCGCGACCGGCGGCGGGATAAGTCGGAACGCTCGGCAACTGGCTGTACAGCGCGACGGTCGGCGACAGTGCGTGGGTCAGATCACGATGTACGAACAAATCGTGCACGAGCACCTCGACCGGCGTGTAGAGCCGCGCGTAGTGCTCGCCGATGGTGTCGGCCGGTCCGCGCCTTCGACGCACGAAGTTGCGTCCATAAAGGCCGACAATGCAGGTTGCGGCCGCCGTGTTGCCGACGGGGCCTTCAACGAGCACGTATCGCGTGACAAGATCGCGTCCGTGGTCGATCTGGATTTCGGGCAGCGGCTTTGAGCAGAACTCTCCCATCAGCGGGGCCTTGTCCCGCCCGTCGAAGGCCGGGTCGAGGGCCCGAATCTCGCCCAGCGGCATCTCGGATCCGTCGTCGATCGTCTTGCGCGCGGCCGCCATGGCCCACGTCGCCTCGCGTTTCAGTCGCCGGAAGTCAACGAGTCCGCTGAGCCAGGCGAGGTCGACCATGTCCGGGTTGGTGCCGGGCGCGATGAAGTTGGTGCAGAGCTGCATTCTTGCCTGGACGCCCCACATGGCGCTGTTGCCGCGAAAGGCGAGCCGTCGATGCGACTCGTCGCGTTCCTGCTGGCCGGCGTCGGTGAGGTTGCCGAGCATCATCTCCAGCGTCTCGCGATCGCCGGAATGCAGCTTGACCATGTGTTCGAATTCCTCGATGGCGCGCTGCACCTCGCGAATCAGGTCGGGCGGCGCTTCGGCGCGGCCGAAGGCATCGATCAGGATGTTGAGCCCGGCGCGGCGCGGGATCAGCGGGATCACGGCGAACGAATTCTCCGCACCGATCAACCGACAGATCTTCCACGTCAGGCCGCTGGCAAGATTCAATTGACGTGACACAGCCTGTGGACGCGTGGCGTCGGCGCCGACGGCCACCAAGACCTCGGCGAACGCGCCGCGGATTCGCTGCACGACTTCGCGCACATGCGCCTCGAACGGTGGCGGGAGTTCCTTGCGACGCCCGGGATTAGCGACACGCTTTTGCGTCGGATTCAGCGATCGTTTTGGCATGACTGTTGCCATCCATGCGTTCCGGCAATCGCCGGTGCCGCATTAGTCACAAGTATCGTCCTATCAATCATTAATATTCGGAATCGCGACCGGTTTCAAGACCACCCAAAATATTTCCTGAGATTTTCTCTGGAGATATGCTTGAGAATCGTCCCGCGATTCGGTATGCTGCCCTTGTGAAGCCGACGCTCCACCGCTCTGGATGCGCCGGCAATGGTGTCTTGGAGGTGAAAGATGTTGCGCAATACCGGTATTGGTCGCTTCGGCGCCGCAGCGAGTGCCATCGTCTCGGGCGTACTCTCAATCAACATGTTGGCCGCATTCGCGGTTTCCCCACGCGTGGCGCGTGCGGCGGATGTGACGTGGAGCAATGCGTCGACAGACTCTCAGTGGAATACCACGAGCGTCAACTGGTCGACCGGCGCTTGGAATAACGCGGCCGGCGACGGCGCGATCTTCGGACCGGTCGCAGTCGGCCCGATCAACGTCACGGAGCCGATCAACGTCAACAGTCTGAATTTCACGGTCGACGGCTATTCGCTCAACGGAATCGGCCCCATCAACATCGTCAACGGCGTCAGCACTCAGACGACCGGCGTGGCGAACGTCGCGGCGGGCGCAACGGCCAAGATAAACGTCCCGGTCAACAGCGCCCTGGGCTTCCAGAAGATCGGACCGGGGATTCTTGAGCTGAGCAGCCCCTGCTTGTTTTCAGGCGATGTGCCGCTGGATGGTCGAGCGACCCTGACGGCCAACTTACTGGTCGGAGGAGCGTTCGGACCGCTCGACGGCGGAACACTCCGCGTGATGAACTCCAGCGTTATTCCCGCTTCAGCGAAATTGAGCATGGGCCAGGGGTACTTCGACATCGGCAGCAACAATGTCACCCTCTCGTCGCTGACGTTCATCAATCAGACCAATTCGACGCCGTGGAACCCGCTGATTAATGCCGCCGGCAGCGGCGTCATCGGCAGCGGCACGCTTCGCGTGACCGGCGACATTAATGTCGTCGGCGTGACCGGCGGAAACTTCAGCAGCAACTCGATCGCCGCGAATCTGGACATGGGCGGGGGAACGCAGGTTGTTCGTGTCGGCTCGCAAAACAGCTTCGGGTTGAGTTCGGCCCTGCAATTCACCGGCTCCATCTCGAACGGTTCGCTGTTCAAGTCGATCGGCACGCAGTCAAACGGCGTGCAGGCCGCACAGGATGGAATGGGCCTCTTCGGCAACAACACGTACACCGGTGGCACGAAACTCAATATGGGCGAGAATGTCGTGACCGGCACGAATGCCTCGACCTCGGTCAAGATTGCGGGGCAACCGGCCGCCGGCAACACCAGCACGGTCAAGCTGCAGGGAGCAAATGGTTCGTACCAGTCCGCGACGCTGTTGCAGGCATACGCGGGCGGCACCTTTGCCATTGATAACAACGCGGCGATCGCGGCCGGCGGATCGCAGCCGCCGACGCCCGCGGCGCAGAACAACGACCGCATCCGCGACGATGCGGAGGTTCAGCTCCGCGACGGCAACTTCATCTATCGCGGCTTGTCCACCGCCGCCGCGTCAGAGACCTTCGGCAATCTAAATGTCCAGGGCGGGAACAATGTGGTCACGCTGACCCCCAACGGGGCCGGCGGGACGGTGACGGTCACCGCGAGCGGAAATCTCTCGCTCGCGCCCCGGGCAACGATGCAGGTCAGCAGCACGACGCTGGGCGCGGCCAGCAAGATGTTCGTGAACGGCACGCTCCCAACCGCTGATGCGACCGGCATCCTGCCCAGGATGGTCGGATCGTCGGATTTCCTCACCTACAACGGCGCGACCGGCCTGACGCCGTACACCGGATACGCCCCGGACTTCAACACGCCGGGCACGAACGTAGCCGTGGCGGCGGGCTCGACGGTCGCCAGCTCGGTCAATATCAACGCGCTCAAGCGATCTGGAACCTTCACGACGACGATCGGCGCGGGGCAGACGCTGGGCATCGACTCGGGGATGATTCTGAATACCACCGGGACCGGCACCTACACGGGCGGCACGATCGCCTATGGAGCGACGCCGGGCGTTTTCTTCGGCGGCACGAACGTCGTTAACAGCGCGATCACCGGCTCGCAGGGCCTGATCAACGCCAATTCGACGTTGACGCTCAACGGCGATCTCTCGGGGCTGACCGGGACGATCACGAACGACAACCCCGCCACGACGAACCTGGCAACCAATACTTTCTCCGGCTCGCTGGAGGTCCGCGGTGGGACACTCAACATCAACACGAGTCAGACCCTAGGCGGCCAGGGCCCCATTACGATTGGAGTTCCGCAGAACGACGCGGACATGGTCGGCCTGCTCCCGTCGCTGAACATCTCCGGCGCCGGGGTGAACGCGGTAATCGGGCGTGACATTATCGTTGACAATGGCTCGACGAACGCGGCCGGCGCTACGCTGCGGTACAGTCTGGTGCCGGGGCTGAGCCCGCTGAGCAACACCACGGGATCGCAGACGATCAGCGGTAACGTCACGCTCAACACCAGCCTCCGGCTGCAAGGCGGCGGCGCGGGTGGGTCCGGATCGACCAACTTTACCGGCAACATCTCCGGGCCGGGCACGTTTCACGTTCCCAACGGTCGGGCGAACTTCAGCGGCACGGTCTCCAACGCCGGCGGATTCAACCTCGGCGATCAGGGCTTCAGCATGAAGGTCACGTTCAGCGGGACCGGCGCCGGGAACGGCCCGATCACCATCAGCGGCGGAAACAGCAACACGGTCAGCTATACGGCGGGTGCGCTGCCGGGCGGGCCGATCAGCGTCTGGAATTCCTCCTCCGGAACGCAGCCGCAGATCATTCCGCTGAACAATTCAACCATTAGCAATGCGATCGTTCTCGGGATCGGGCCGAATCCGGGCCAGGAGGGTAATGCCACGGCAAATGTCGGCGCCGGAATCGTCGCCGAGTGGGCCGGGCCGCTTTCGGGCTTCAGCCCGCTGACCAAGATCGGGACCGGCACGCTGATCCTGTCGAACGCGGCGAACACGCACAGCGGCTCGGTGGCCGTCAATGCGGGAACGCTGCAGGTCGACGGCGCACTGGCCTCCTCGGCGATCTCGGTGGCGAATCTTGCCACGCTCAAGGGCACCGGCTCGATTGCGAACGCGGTGACCGTCGCAAGCGGCGGCACGATCGCCCCGGGCAACAGCATCGGCACGCTGGCCACCGGCGCGCTGAACCTGCTCGGCGCGCTGAGTTCCGAGATCGATCTGAACAACGGCGGCCCGCTCTTCGCTGACCTGCTGGACGTGACCGGCGGCGTCAGTCTGACGAACGCGGCGTTAAACCTGCTCCTGCTGAATGGACCTACGCCACCTCCCTATTTCAACGGCACGTTCGTGCTGGTCGCGAACGACGGAGTCGACCCGGTCGCTGGAACATTCGCGTCGATCACCGGGCTGCCGGGCGGCTACTCGGCCACGGTCAACTACGCCTTCAGCGGCACCGACTCGACCGGTCGCGTCGGCGACGGCAACGACATCGCCGTCACGATTCTCCCCGAGCCGGCCACGCTGTTGCTGCTCGGCATCGCTGCCGCGGCACGGTTGCGACGTCGGCGATGATCGCGGAGTGAACTCCGGGAGCCATCCCGGCTCCACGACGCACCGGCGTCGGGAGCGACGAAGTGGGTACCGAAAAGAGCGCCTCGGCAAGGGTTAGATTTCCGCCCATTGCCGAGGCGTTCGCTTTCGGGTCAGAAGCGATTCAGTGAAAACACTTACGGGTTGGCGCGATTGATGCAGCGCGCAACCGATTGGGGGCGGTTTTCTCGCATTTCTGGGTTGCCCTTCGCGACCGAAATGGGGAAAATAAGCGCGCACAGTCGGAGCCACAAAATGTCAAGATGCACACTTGCCCGAGCGAGGCGGTTCCATGCGCTTTCGATTTGTACTGTGCTCGTATTGGTGGTTGCACCCACTGCGCGCGGCGCGGTTCACTATGTGAACGCAACTGCAACCGGCGCCAACGACGGGACGAGTTGGGCGGATGCCTTTGTTTCTCTCCAGTCGGCGCTGGAAGTAGCGCAGGCGGGCGATCAGATCTGGGTGGCGGCGGGCGTGTACAAGCCGACGGCTCGCGAGGACCCGGGCGATCCGCGTTCAGCGACCTTTCGGCTGCTGAGCGGCGTGAAGGTGTATGGCGGCTTCGCGGGAACCGAGACGGCGCTCTCGCAGCGGCAGATTGACGTCAACGTGACCACGCTGAGCGGCGACCTGGCGGGGGATGACGGGTCGGATTTCGAGAACTACGGCGAGAATGTTTATCACCTGCTGCGAGGTGAGGGAACGGACCGATCGGCACGGCTCGATGGGTTTACCGTCTCGGGCGGTAATGACTCGCGTCCGTATGGATACCAGCTTGACGTGGGTCAGGGCGGCGGCCTGCTGATTAACCAACCCCCGGGGTATCTCACGATTGCGGACTGCATGTTTGTTCGCAATCGCGCATCGGTCGGCGGCGGCATATTTGTGCTCAAGGGGAATCCGACACTCTACGGTTGCACGTTTCTCGGTAACGTCGCGTCCGTTTGGGGCGGTGGAGTGGGCTGCAACGATGACGAACAATCCGCTCCCCTGGTTCTGAATTGCAGGTTTCTAGGAAACCGTGCCGACCGAAAAGGCGGCGGATTCGGATGCGGCGAAAACGCCGGCGCGTTTCTAGTAAACTGTATCTTCTCCGGGAACATCGCCGGCATATCCGGTGGCGGCTTCTATGGCTTTGAACCCGTGTGTCCTCGGCTCGTCAACTGCACTTTCAGCCGCAATCATGCGGAAATCAAGGGTGGGGGAGTTGACATCGCTCGCGTCGTTAATAATTGCATCTTTTGGGGGAACACGGCCGGGGGCGCAACGGGGATGGCCGCCCAGATCTCAGAAACGTACACGTTTTTCCACTGCTGCGTTCAGGATTGGGGCAGCCCGCCATTCGGTTTCGGAAACATCGCCCTCGATCCCCTCTTCAGGGACCCACTTGGTCCCGATGGCATCGCCGGTACGCTCGATGACGACCTGCGGCTGTCGCCGGGATCTCCCTGCATCGACCGCGCGTCAACTGACGAAGTGTGCATCGTAGTCGACCCGGGATCGGCATATTGCGCATACGCCGGAAACCGCTGCGATTTTGTCACCGATCTCGATGACGCAGAGCGGTATGTCGACGATCCGAGTTCGACCGATTGTGTCCCGCCGGCCGCCAATTGCGGTTCGCATCCCGTCATCGACATGGGGGCATACGAGTTCCGGCCGACGCCGGCCGCGAAACTCGTCGGCGATCTGAATTGCGATGGCGTCGTCGACCCTGTTGACGCGCCTGCGTTTGCGCTGGCCGTTACCGGGCGGATTCCGTACTACGCGGCGTATCCGGCTTGCCGCCGATCGAACGGTGACACAAACGACGACGGCATTCTCGACGGGGCCGATGTGGAGGGCTTTGTCGGGTTGATACTCGGTCGGTCAATCGCAGTCGCCCCGACGCAGGAGCACACGCTTGTCCAAAGGAAATCGAGTGAAATCAGTACGATGCCCGACTCTCGTTGTCGGAGTCGCCCTGAGCCTGGCCGGGGCGCCGGCGGCGCGGGGCGCGGTTCATTACGTTAACGCGGCGGCGACAGGGGCGAACGACGGCACGAGTTGGGCCGACGCATTCCCATCGCTCGAATCCGCACTGGCGGCCTCGCAGTCGGGCGATGAAATCTGGGTCGCCGCCGGCGTCTACAAGCCCACGGCCCGCCTCAATCCGACCGATCCGCGCTCCGTTACGTTCCAACTTCGCAGTGGCGTGAAAGTGTATGGCGGCTTCGCGGGAACCGAGACGGCGATCTCGCAGCGACAAATCAGCGTGCACGTCACGACGCTGAGTGGCGATCTGGCCGGCGACGACGGGCCGAACTTCAAGAACAGTGACGAGAACGCCTATCACGTCGTGTATGCCGGCACGACGAACGCCCCGACGCGCCTGGACGGGTTCACGGTAACGGGCGGAAACGGGGGTTTCGGAGGAGGTTTGTTACTTTATTCGTTCGCCGGGCAGCCGGTCGTCGCAAACTGCACGTTCGTACGGAATCAGGGCTACAGTGGCGCGGGTTTATGCGCTCTAAATGGCGACGTGGTCGTCTTCCGCTGCGACTTCGTCGAAAACGATGGCAGGTGCTGTGGCTACGGCGGCGGCTTGTGCGCCGGCGACGACTCCATTGGAAGCGCGATCGTCTTGAATTGCCGTTTTCTCCGAAACCGAGGGGGACAGGGCGGTGGACTCGCGATCGGCGAGGGCGGTGACGCGTTCGTGATGAACTGTCTGTTTTCGGGTAACACCGCCACTCGGGGCGGGGGCTTCTATTCATTCTACTATGACAGCGCACATCGAGTCGTTAACTGCACTTTCACCCACAACGATGCAAATGTCGAGGCCGGTGGAGCCGACCGGATCGCCGGACTGAATTGCATCTTCTGGGGCAATACGGCTGGCGGCGCAGCGGGAATGGCAGCGCAAGCGACCCCCCTTCAACTCTCCTACTCCTGCATTCAGGACCTCAGTGGTCCGCCCCTCGGCATTGGAAACATCGCCCTCGACCCGCAGTTCATAGACCTGCTCGGCCCGGACCAGACCGCCGGCACCCTAGACGACAACCTGCGTCTCGCGGCGGGATCGCCGTGCATCGACCGCGCGTTCAATCCCGGCGCCTGCGGCGTCCAGCTATCGTCCAACGAATCGTTCCATCAGGTGGCGTGGGGCAATCTGTGCGACTTCGCGTCAGACCTCGATGGGTCCGAGCGATATGTCGACGATCCCGCCTCACCCGACTGCCCGGCACCAGCGTCTGGCTGCGGCATCCAACCGGTGATCGACATGGGTGCGTACGAGTATGACCCGGCGCCGACGACGCCGCTCATTGGCGATCTCAATTGCGATGGCTTCCTGAACGCGGCCGACGCGCCCGCGCTGGCGATCGCAATTGCCGGGCGCGATGCCTATTACATGGCCTTCCCCGCATGCCAGCGCTCGCATGCCGACTTGAATGACGACGGAATTGTCGACGGCCGGGACGTCGAAGGATTCGTTGCGCTGCTCCTCAACCCATAGGAACTGCGGACCGTGGATCAGAGCCCCAGCAACACGTCGACCATCCCGGGCGCGTCGTTGACGCCGATGACGCCGTCGCGGACAAAGTCCGCGTGGCGGCGATGTGAGATTGACGTCGAACCGTTGAGCATCGCGGCCATGAACGGCGCGATGTCGTCGCCATCCGCGCGGCCGTCTTCGTTGAGGTCGCCGTCGGGTGGCAGCTCCAGCCGCCAGGCCTCGGTCGCGCCGCCCGGGCGGAAGCCCAGGCCGACAATGACCAGCCCGTCGGCCGAAATGTCGTAAGCGGCGATCAAGCCCCATCCCTGCAAATCAAAGTCAAAGTCTTGAGCGACGACGGCGTTCAGGTCGCGCATGCCGTGCGCATTCTCCCACACAAATGCCCGCGTGTTGCCGGGCGAGCCGCTCCATCCGACGACCCGGCCGCCATCGGCCGAGACGCCCCAGGCCTTCGCATCGACAGCCGCTCCGGGCAGAGACCCGATCGAGACCATGCCGTCGGCGGCGGTCCAGCGAAATGCCTCGCGCCCGTCGGCGGTCGTGCCGAACCCCACGATCGCCGAACCGTCAGCGGTGACGGCGTTCGCCTGGGCATCGACCGCGCCGCCCGGCAGATCGCCGAGCGAAGTCGGGAGCGCGAAACCGCTCCAGCGCGCGGCTTCATGGCCCGCCGCTCCGAGACTGCGACCGACGATGACGCTGCCGTCGGCCGAGGCGGCCATGGCGACGCTGTCGGTGCCACCGCCGGGCAGGTCGGGCATCGGCAGCATGATTCCCGGTTGCGGCTTCACGAACGGCAGGAAGCCGCTGGTGTAGATGCTGCGACCGAACACTTGCAGCCCGTCAGCCGAGACGGCGTAGGCCTCGCTGTGAAAGTTCGCGCCGCCCTGAAACGAGCCGAGGCCGACCATCGATGTTTCGGGGCGCCAAAGGAAGGCCTCGGTGCCGCTCGTCGAGTAGCTCCAGCCGACGACCGCGGCGCCATCGTCGCTCACGTCAAACGCTTCGCTGTAAGCGCCGCCACCGTCGAGGTCGCCGAGTCCGACCATGCCATCGTCCGCGGTCCAGCGAAATGCCTGCGGACCCGAAGAACCGACGCTGCGACCGACGACCGTCGCGCCGTCAGCCGAGACAGCCAATGCATAGCTTTCGTACGAACCGCCGGGCAGATCGCCGAGCGGAGTGAGTGTGACGTTCTGAGCCGCGAAGGCGGGCAGGCAGGCGATGACTGCAACTACCGGAATCGATGTCGCAATCAGCCCGGTGCGCGGCATAAGCCACATTCTACCAGCGGCCGTGCCGGACTCCTACACGCATGTTCACCGTCGATGCACGATTCTCGGACGGCCGGGGCATGTTCATCATTCTGGGCGTTCGGAAACCGCCAAATCGTATGGTGCAATGGGTCGAACACCAAGGAGAAAGCAACCATGCGCGGTCACAACGGACGCGAGGCACTGATCGTCTCGATACTCATCCTTGCGGGCGCGACGAGGACGTTTGCCGCGGCGCCGTTTCCGGCTCAGCTTCCCGGGACGCTCATCAACCAGAATCTGCCGGCCGACGTCGAGCCGAGCGGGCTCGTGTGGCACTCGCGGCTCAATCAGCTCTTTCTCATCAGCGACAACGGCTGGCTGCACCGGATGAACCTTGACGGAACGAATGTAACGTCGTGGATGGTCTGGGGCGATGTCGAAGCCGTGACCGTCGCCGACCCGGCGACGAACTTCGTTTACATCGCGCGGGAGAACGAGTACAGGATTCTCGAGTTCAATTTCGTGACGGGTACAACGACGCGCGTCTTCGAACTGAGCGCGTGGATCACCGCGCCGCCGAATCTCGGGATCGAGGGCCTCACGTTCGTCAATGTTGCCGGCGATCCGGAAGGCGGAGTCTTCTACGTCGGCATGCAGGGCGACTGTCGGATTCTGAAGTTCTCGCTGCCGGTCAAGACGAGCACGACATCGACCGCGGCGACCTATCTCGGAACGCTGCCGGCCGTTCCAAATGCGTCGGTCATCGGCGACCTGAACTACGACTCGACGACCGATACGCTCTACGTCCTCTACAACGGTTCCGACGTGATTCGGGCCTTGCGCCCCGATGGAACGCCGCTCGGTGAATGGGTCGCGCCGCTGGTCTACCAGGAAGCACTCGCGATCAATCCGTCGAATTGCGAGATCTACGTCGGCGACGACACCGGGCCAGTCTATCGCTATTCGGGGCTCTTCATCGGTGACGCCGACAGCGACGGCGTCGCGGATTGCGCGGACGACTGCCCGGGGACGGGAGCGGCACAGACGGTCGACGCGAATGGCTGCAGTTGCAACCAGACGGATGCGGATCACGACGGCGTGGCCGACTGCGCCGATTCCTGCCCGAGCACGCCGGCCGGCGAATCGGTCGACGCGAACGGCTGCGCCTGCTCGCAACAGGACTCGGACGGCGACGGCGTATCCAACTGCACGGACGCCTGTCCGGATACCAGCACGGGTCAGTCGGTAAACGCCGCGGGGTGTAGTTGCCACCAGTTGGATGCCGACCAGGACGACGTTGTCGACTGTGCGGACTCATGCCCGGGCACACCGACGGGCGAGCGGGTCGATGCAAACGGCTGCGGTTGCTCGCAGCGGGATACGGACAGCGACGGGATCAACGATTGCCTGGACCTCGTTCCCGGACCGAACGACATCGGAGACACGGACCCGCCGAATCCGGACTCGCCGCAACCGCCGATCGGCGGCGTGAGCGAGTCCGGAACTCCCGCACCGGCGGAGCCGGAAGCAGGCCGGCCCGATGATCAGGTCCCGGCCCTGGCTTGCGGAATGGGCGCGGCTTCGATGGCTCCGTTCAGCTTGCTTGGAATCATTTCGATGCGACTCTGCATGCGGCGGCGCTGCCGGATCTGATCGCACGCCGCAGGGGCGAGCCGCGCGCAAAGAATCGCCCCGTCGGGTACGGGGCGATTACCGAGCGACGGTGAGCCGCTCGTTCGAGGGAAGGAAAAGGTAAAGGTGTGGTCGCGCGAGGCGACCCCTTCAAGTAACCCCGCATTCCCCCGAAATATTCCTCAAATCATTTCAGACCGGCGTCCCAAAGTCGCCGCGCGCGACCGGCTGCCGATAGGGCGATGGCCGGATAGAATTGCCCTCCAAACTACGGCACCGGAGAATTTCGTGGAATCAGCCAGCCAGCCAGCATCGTCGAACCTCCTCGTCATTGAGATCGGGAATTCACATGTCTCCGTCGCCGATGTCTGCGGCGGCGAGATTCGCACCGTCCAGCGGTCGGCCCTCGACGAAATCGGCGAGGCCCGGGCCATGCTCGAACCGATGTGGGAGTCTTTGCCGGACGACGCGGCCCGGGCGGTCGTGATCGGCTCGGTCGTGCCGGCCGCCGAGCGACGCATGGTGGAAGCCGTCGAAGAGAGTCTGCGGATCGATCCGCTGGTCGTGGGCCGCGATCTGCGGCTGCCGCTGTCGCTGGCACTGACCAATCCCGAGGCGGTCGGCGTCGATCGAGTGTGCGCGGCCGCCGCGGCGTTTGATCGAATCGGCCGGGCGTGCGCCGTGGCGAGCTTCGGCACGGCCACGACGATTGACTGCGTGAACGACGAAGGGGTGTTTCTGGGAGGGGCGATCTTGCCGGGGCTGAACATGCAGGCCCGGTCGCTGGCCGATGGCACGGCCCAACTGCCGCTGGTGCCGCTCGGTGGCGATGGATCGCTGCCGACATTCGGCGGCACGACGGAAGAGGCGATCCGCAACGGCATCGTTTTCGGGGCGGTCGGGGCACTGCGCGAGCTGGTCGAGCGGTATGCGACCGAGTTGAAGCGCTGGCCGGCGCTGATCGTGACCGGCGGGCTCGGCTCGCTGGTGGCGGGGGCGTGCGACTTTGTGGACGCCGTCGAGCCAAATCTGTGCATTCGCGGCATCGCCCTGGCGCACATCAAGCAGTTTGGCGCGGCGGCGGAGTAGCATGTTGCGATGGCGGGCGGCGTTGAAGCCAGATTGCTGACGGCCGCTTCGCCCGGGGCGATCGCCGTGATCGGGCTGGCGGGCGAGGGCGCGGCGGAGCTGCTCCGAGCAGCGACGCGGCGGCGCAAAGCCAACGAATCGCCCGAGTTTCCGACGAACAAGCTGGTGCTGTGTCGCGTGGTCGATGGCGAGGAGACGCTCGACGACGCAATCTGCGTTGCATGGGACGATGGGCGGACGGCCGAGCTGTGCCTGCA
This sequence comes from uncultured Planctomycetaceae bacterium, assembly GCA_964549445.1. Lineage (GTDB taxonomy): Bacteria > Planctomycetota > Phycisphaerae > UBA1845 > UTPLA1 > SpSt-539. The sequence goes on along the minus strand of CAZJVS010000024.1, from coordinate 20,473 downwards.
TGGCGGCGTGCGGATTGTTCAGCGCGTCATGCTTCTGCTGGAGCGGATGGGTGCGCGGCGGGCTGAAGGCGAGCCGCCCGCGGCGGACCCGACCGAGGCGGCCATCGACGCGGCCCTGATGAAGGCCGAGACGCGGCGGATGACCCAATGGCTGCTCGCGCAGCGGCGAATCCTGCCGGCGTTTCTCCGCGAGCAGGCCGGGCGGTCGCCGGACGATCCGGATTTCGAGCGGCGCTCAGCGGTTGCCGCGAAGCTGGTTCGCGGTCTGCACGTCGCGATCGTCGGCCCACCCAACGCCGGCAAGAGCACGCTCGCCAACCGGCTGATCGGCCGCGAGCGGGTCATCACGTCGGACATACCGGGCACGACCCGCGACTGGGTGTCGGAGACGGCCAGCGTGGGCGGCTGGCCGATCACGCTGACCGATACGGCCGGAATTCGCGGCACGCCCGACGCGATCGAGCGCGAGGCGATCGCGCGGGGAACGCACGTCGCGCGTAGGGCGGACCTGGTGCTGATCGTGCTCGATGCGACGCGCGACGAGGCGGCGCTGCGCGACGAGTTGGCGCACATCGAGGCGACGCTTGCCGTGGATTCGTCGCGACTCGTCGTGCTAAACAAGATCGACCGGCTGGAAACGACGGAGCGGCGATGGTCGCAGACAGACGCGATCGGCGTATCCGCGCTCAGCGGCGAAAGAATCGACGCACTGGAGGCGGCCACCGTCGAACGGCTGGGGCTGGATCTGTTGCGTGACGACCGGCCGGCACGGATCGGTGCCCCGATATCTGAACCGGCTATCAATCAAGAATCGTCCAAAAATGAGCGATAGAGAGACGTCCTATCACTCATGCGTTTGAATCCGACGCGGCGCAATCACAGGCATCGCAGGCAGACAATCCAATTCGGTTTAACCACCGGACTCGCTAATCGCGCGACACATGCCAAATCCCCTACTCTCGCGAATATCCTTAGTGCCCGCACTTCGGGATACCGTCACCGCGAAACTCGATCGTACCGTCCCAAATTGAAAATGCATCTACGGATTCGCGCGCGACATCTGCGCTGCTGGTCAGTCGGAGGCTCATGAAGCAGTCGGCCTCGGGCGACGCCAATTCGACGGTGTCCAGCGTGAAGACGGCGGGCCAGCGTTCGGCTCGGCCGATTGCCAGTTTGCCGACAGGCCATGTCTGTCCCGTGCTTCGCATCTCCACTTCAAATGCCACGTCGCACGGAAGTTGCTTTAGCAGACGAATTGTTGGGATGCAGATAACGTCCGAGCGATCCGTCGATGTTCGCAGCTTTTTCACGCTTGCGCTGAAACTCGTGCATAAGTCGCGGTAGGCTTCCAATCGTCGAAGCGTGGTGACTGTATCCGGTACGTTCGCCGGAAGAATTTCGAACGTAGCAGACAAGCGCAATTCCCGCCGGATCAACGGCGGTTCCGTTTTTCCATATCCCATGAATGGTGCGTCGTAAAGCTCAAAGGTCGCATGAACTTCCATTCGATGGCGTCCCACGGCGAGCGCGGCGGAATCGTGCGTGCCGCCACGAGTCGGAATCGCGGCAAGGACGTTTGCGGTTCCCCGCTGCTCCGAGAACAATCCGCCTGAGAGCTCACCGGCATCGACAAGAACTCGAACGGACGTGAGTGTCCATTCATATATGTGCGTCGCCGGAGCCGCACACCAGACGGAGATGCGACAGGGAAGGGGCTCGCCCACCCGAACACGAGGACGAACCTGCAAATATGGATCGGCGATCTCGAGGTAGAACGCCCGCAATTCTGCCGCGCTCAACCGCTTCTTCACGGACAACAATTCGAGCAGATCGATCCACTCCCCAGCGTCGGAGTATCGCTCCGGCGACTTCTGCCTTGCCAGGGCGAGCGCGACGGTGTCGCGAAGCTCGGTGGCGCGAACGGACTCAGTAAGAACGCGACGAAAGAGATCTTTCCTCCACCTTGCATCTCCGCGTTCGACTCTCCGCATGACGTAAGCCGTCGGTGCGTATTCGTACCACTTTTCCAGTACGACGAATCGCTCGACGCGCTGCGGTACGCGAAACCATGCCGCGCTGGCTGCAATCGCGATGAGAACCAATCCCCAGGCAACCCGCTTCGGCCGTCGAATGCGGCGAGTTGTTCGAATGCGCTCGGGATAAATCACCGTTCCGCACTCCGGGCAACGGTGCGACATCAGGTCGGTCAGCTCGTAATCACATCGCCGGCAGCGCGGCTCAGTCGCTACCCGGCGGCCGATCAATCCGCGCGCAACGAGCAACGCGCCGGCACAGCCGACCGATGCGGGGATTGCAATGGCGATGGCCGGGTGCATGCGAACCCCACCGGGTGCCCACCGCCATTCTACCGGCACTGGTGTGCGATTGGACCTCGCCGAACCACGCGGGTAGGGTGTCGTCACCGTGAAACGGTCACGGCTGCGTCCGCGGGAAGGGCTAAGCCCACCGAACTAAAGTTGCTTTGACATCGACCTTTTCCAGCCGGCGGAGGCGCGAGCTTCTTTGCGGACAACCGGCGCGACGGAAAGGGTTTGCCCATGTCTCATCCGCACAGCGGCGGTCGCCGGCGACTGCCGGTCAATCCCAACCTTGAAAACCTTAGGAAGCAGGCCAAGCGGTTCGCAAAAACACGGCCGGAGCTGTCGCTGCAGCAGGCCCAGCACCAGCTCGCGACCGAGTACGGCTGCCGCAACTGGGCCGAGCTGTCGCACGTGGTCGAGACGATGAGCCGCGGGGCGACGCAGACGACAAACGTGAGGGCCGAGCGCGAGCCGCTGCCGGCCGCGGCCAATCGAAACGACCTTGATGGCGTGCGCCTCATTCTGCGCGACGGGCCGTTCACGCAGCACGACCTCGACCTGGCGCTGGCCCGGGCTGTGCTGCGGTTCGGCGAGCGGCGCGCGATCGCCGAACTGCTGATCGAGAACGGGGCCGACCCGGACGGGCAGTACGGCTCGAACTACGGCCCGATCGTCTTCGTGACCGGAGAGTGCCTCGACCCGAACGGGCTGCAGTTCCTGATCGACCACGGAGCGGACGTGACGTTCCCGCCGGTCATGACGAAGTACGGCGGCGCGACGCCGCTGAGCCACACGCTCGGCACCTACGAGCGCGGCCAGAACGAGCGGAAGCACCGCTGTATCGACATCCTGCTGCGGCATGGTGCGAAGGTGCCCCCGGACGTAACGCCGGCCATGCTGGCGATCCATCGCGGCGACGCGGGCGGGCTGGCGGGGCTGATCGACGGCGATCGATCGCTGGTTTCTCGGCGGTTCGCGAACATGCCCCACGGCAACATCGCCCTGCGCGGGGCGACGTTGCTGCACTTGGCGGTCGAGTTCGGCGAGATCGAGTGCCTCGACGTGCTGCTGGAAGCGGGCGCGGACATCAATGCGGCGTCGGACGCGATTGACGGCATCGGCGGGCAGACGCCGGTGTTCCACTCGATCGGCACGATGCACGGGGCGGGCGTGGCCGTGCTGGAACACTTCGCGCGGCGCGGCGATCGGCGGATCGATCTGGCCGTTCGCGGGACGTTTCGCCTGTTCGATGAGCCGCAAACCCCGGCGATGACCGTGCTCGAATACGCCGGGCGGGCCGCGCGCGACGATGTGCCCGACTTCCGGCGGTCAACGCCGCGCGAGATCGAAATGCTGCATTCGCTCTCGATCCGCCGGTGAATTGAGCGACAATACGCCCATGTCGGTCAGCGGCGTCATCAATCTCTACAAGCCGGCCGGGCGGCTGAGCGCGAAGTACTGCTACAAGCTGCGGCCGATCCTGGGCGAGCGGCGGATCGGCCACGCCGGGACGCTCGATCCGTTCGCCGATGGCGTGCTGGTCGTGTGCGTCGGCAGGGCGACGCGGCTGGTCGAGCGGCTGATGGGGTTGCCGAAGACCTACACCAGCGAGTTCGTGCTCGGCGTGACCAATCGCACGCACGACCCGGAGGAGCCGTTCGAACCCGTGGCCGGGGCGCGCGACCCCGGCTGCGCGGCTATTGAAGCGGCGCTGGCGGCCATGGTCGGCGAGGTCTCGCAATCGCCGCCGGAGTTCAGCGCGGTGAAGGTTGGCGGCAAACCGGCCTACGTCGCGGCGCGGCGGGCGATGAGGCGCGGGCTGCCGTCGTCCGCGCCGCTCAAGCCGCGCGGGGTCCGCATCGACGCGATCGAGCTCACGCGCTACGAATGGCCGAGCGCGTGGCTGACGATCCGCTGCGGGCGGGGGACGTACATCCGGGCGATCGCCCGCGACCTGGGTGCGGCGCTCGGCTGCGGCGCGTGCTGCCGCACACTTTCGCGGACGGCGGTCGGGCCGTTCCGCATTGAAGACGCCGTCGACATTTCCCATGCGACGCCGGAAGCCGTCCGGGCCGCCCTGAGGCCGGTGGAAGCGGTCGAAATGCTGCTCGCCCCCACTCCGACTTGACACCGCCAACTGTTCGGCCTATGTTAGGTTCTGCGGCGGGCGGATCGGCCGGGTGGGAGGGCGTCTGGCATGTCCAGGGCAGTGGATCGACCGTTAACGGAGCGGCAATCGGGGCTCGTGGTGCGGCATTTGCCGCTGGTCTATTACCAGCTTGGGCGGCAGCTTCGGCGGGCCGGGCCGCGCTCGCGGCAGTTCGACGACGATCTGGTTCAAGAGGGCTGCCTGGCCCTGGCCGAGGCGGTCCGAGAGCATCGCGCCGATCGCCACGGGCCGTTCGGTCCGTATGCGGTGACGCGAATTCACCGGGCCATGTCGATCTTTCTGCGCGAGCGCAAGCACATGATCCGCGTACCGCTGACGACCCAGCGCCGCCGGGCCCGGGCGGCCCGAGATCGCCATGCCCCGGGGGCGCCGCCGCGCGAGCCCAAGCGGTTGCGCCGCAGCGGGCTGCATCCGCGGCAGGACCCCGCGACGCGCCCCGCGCCGACGTATTCGACGCGCACGACCGTGGGCGAGCTGATGCGAACGAGAATCGAAGCGGCGATCGCCGCCGCCCGCGGCGACGTGCTGCGCGTCGCACGCCGGCGGGCCGGGGCGAGCCGACTGGTCGATGAATTGATCCGCGAACGGCTGACGATTCCCGAGCCGGGCGCGCGGACGCCGATCCGCGAACTCGTGCGGCGCCTGCGCGTCTCTCACGGAAGACTGACACACACCGCCACGCGACTGGCGGGGCGCGCCGCTCGACGCCTGCGGCGCGACGCGGCGTTTCGCTACTTGCGCGTGCTGGCGCGGCGGATGGAGGCGGGGATCGACCATCGCCCGACGAACGATCAGCTCGAACGGCTGAGTCGGGCCCGGATGCAGCGGAGCGAGATCAGTGAGAGGGGACTCGTTGCTGCTGCGACGGCTGCGGACGCGGACTGTGTTTTGCCCGCTGATCGGCCGTGAGCAGTTCGTCGAGCCGGGCGCACATCTCGGTGAACATGTCGCTCACCGGCGCAAGGACGCTTTGAAGCTCTTTCGTCAGGTCGGCCTTCCGAACCGGGTCGTTCTCGGCGGCGACGGCTCGCTGCAGCGTCGTGAGCTGGGTCGAGCGGGCCTGCCGGAAGTTCTTCGCCCGGGCTGTCTGCTCCGACAGGATCGCGCGGGCCGACTTGGTCTGCACGGCGTCGAAGCCGTGGTTGACGCCGTACTCGCGTACGTAGCGCTCCCAGCTCGACTCGTCGTCCGGCCGGGCGTTCGGCTCTGCGGCCGGCTGCTGGAGCACGGGTGGGGCGGCCATGCGGGCCTGTTCGGCCTGCTTGGCGGCGATGACGCCCGCGTGCGCCGGGTCGTGGTCGAGGCCCAGGTCGCGCGGGTCCCACTCGCCGCGCTCCCATCGCTCCGTCAGCTTGACGACATCGTCGTGTCGCTTCAGGAACGCCTTGAGGTCGCCTTCCATCTGCTTGCGCTGCTCCGGAGTCATGGTGCCCGAGAGCTCGCCGGCGACTTTTTCGATCGAGTCCCGCGCGTCGGCAAGAATCGGCTGGGCCGCCCTCGACCAGCGAGCCATCTGTTCGGCCGTGAAGGGCTGGCCGGATGCGCGGGTCTTGAGGGCCTCCATCGCAATGGGGGCCGCGTCCTTGAAGTACTTGACTGAGAGCCGCATCGACTCAAACCGCATCTTCTGGTTGATCATCGACTTCTGGTTGTCGGTGAGCTGATAGCGGCTTTGCAGCGAATTGAGGAAGATCTCCTCGCGTTGCTTCGTCTGCCACGGCGGGACGCGATCGACCTCGCGGATCATGTTCAGCGCGAACTGATCCGGCTCGCTCGTCCAACCCTGACGCTGAAAGACCAGGCCGGTGGCCTCCTCGTTCTGAGCCGACTGCTGCTCCCACGGGCCGATCTGCTTGGTGGCGTTCAGCAATTCGCCGTATTGCTTGGCCGGTGATTCCTCGTTCGGCGGCGGTTGCGGGGGCGGATCATCGGCCCGCACGGCCTGCGTCAGGCCGAGCGCGACCACGGCCACAAGGGTCAGACACCGTTCAAATCTACGCACCATTACCGCCTCGATGTTGGGCACGTTCGATCGCCGTCCGCAGTTTCTGGAATACGTCGTGCGGCCGCGGCACCGTCTGCCACACGGCGACCGGCTCTCCGGCCTGGGCAGACGCGCTCATGTGAATCGAACCCAGGTAGAGGATACGCTCGGCCGGGGAAAACGTCATCCAGGTATTGTGAATGCGGGCCAGCGGACATTCAAATAGCTCAACGCTGAAGACGCCGCGGATTAACATAACTCGCCGATTGGTAAGGACGTACAGCCGGGTGGACCATTGCATGGTCGCCCACGCCAGCCGTGCTACCAAGACGCCGATTGCGAGCTGCAGAAGGGGCAGAGTCAGGGCCGTATGCGATGCCACCGCCGTCGCCCCCCAGAGCAGCGCCGTACCGGCTATCCACCGCCAACACACGAGCGGAATGAACCACAGCGACGGCTTGATCGCGAAGACGACGATCTCGCCGCCGTCGAGCAGGTGGGCCGGGATCAGTTCGGCGGCAACGGTCGCCGCCGCCGCGGGCTCAACCGGCGAATCTGATTGCACGGCCACATTCGGGCGGCGCGGGCGGGTCTGGACGGCGGTCACGCGTACAACTCCGGCTTCAGCACTGCGATGTCCGGCCAGTTTCGATACTGGTCGTTGAAGTCGAGGCCGTATCCAACCACGAAGACGTCGTCGATGTCAAAGCCCACAAAGTCGGGCTTGAGGTCGGCGGGTGCCTTGGCCGTCTTTCGCAGCAGGACGCACATTCGAAGACTGGCCGGATTGTGCTCGGCCAGCCGGCCCATGACCAGCCGCAAGGTATTGCCCGTGTCGAGGATGTCGTCGACGACGAGGACGTGCCGGCCGCGGATGTCGAGCTTGAGGTCGCTGGTGATGTCGGCCGTGCCGGCCTGGGTCGTCTTGCCGCGATAGCTCGATACGCTGAGCACCGCGATGCGCATGACGAAGGGCAGACAGCGCATGAGATCGGCCACGAAGATGAGCGAGCCGGAGAGGATCGGGACGAGCAGCAGGCCGGCGGCATCGTCGCCGTAGGTGTGGGCAATCTCGCCCGCCAGTTCACGGACTCGTCGAGCGATGGTGTCACGGGAGATAAGAATCCGACCAATGTCGGCTTCCATTTCGGCATTGTAGCGAGGCGCGCGGGGTCCACAAGCCGCGGCGACGATTCGTGACGAGGTCGGTTGCTACGGCTCGCTCGCCGCGCGGGCGATCTGATCGAGCGCAGTGCGGGCCTGCGGAAAGACGCCGCCCATGTTGACGAATCCGTGCGTCATGCCGAGGTAGCGGGTCAGCTTCACCGGCACGCCGGCTTCGTGGAGCCGTGCGGCATACGCCTCGCCGTCGTCGCGGGCGATGTCGTACTGGGCCGTGACGATCAATGCGGGTGGCAGGTTGCGCAAGTTCTCCGCCCGGAGCGGCGAGACATAAGGCAACTCGCGCTCGGCCGGGGACGAGAGATACCAGTTATAGAAGTAGATCGCCTGTTCCCGCGTCACGCCGTACCCGGTTGCGAAGTTGTAATACGAGGCGGTGTCACAGGCGGCGTTCGTCCCCGGGTAAATCAAGATCTGGCGGGCGATCCGCGGACCGCCGGAATCGCGAACGCGGAGAGAGAGGGCGGCCGACAAGTTGCCGCCGGCGCTGTCGCCGGCCACCGAGATGCGAGCCGGATCGCCGCCGATCTCGGAGGCGTGCTCGGCCGTCCACTTGAGAGCGGCGAAGCAGTCGTCGAGGCCGCCGGGATACTTCGTCTCGGGCGCAAGGCGATAGTCGACCGAGACAACGACCACCCCGCCGCGATGGCAGAGCGAGCGGCAGAGATCGTTGTAACTGTTGATCGAGCCGAGCGTGAATCCGCCGCCGTGGATGTAGAGGATGATGGGACACGGCAGCTTGGCATTCGGCGTATAGACACGCACCGGCACGTAGCCGGCCGGCCCGGAGATGCGGCGATCCTCGACGCGCGCGACGGGTTCGTTGAGCTGGGGCCGCTTGGCCATGCCTTCTTCGAACATTTCACGCAGCTTGGGGACCGGCGTCGTTGCGAAATCCGGGGACTTCTTGTTCGCGATGTCCCTCGAGATTGCGGCCATGCCGTCGAGCGGCGCCGTGCCGGACGGCGGCGAGGTCGACAACCAGGGCAGCGCATCGCGCGAATTGCCCGCACTGCACGCCCCGACCGCAAGAACGGCGAGACACAAGAGGGACCGAAAAGCGTGGATCGCATTGGCCTGCTGAAACGATTTCGCGAGTTTTCGTAGCGTCGTTGTCATGCGGGCAATCTATCGAGCGAATTCGGCCGACGCCAACCTCGCGACCGGTTAGCCGGGCGCGCGGACCGCGAGATTGTGACGGCGGCCAAGGTTACAATCCGCCGCGATGAAGCTGCGCTGTCCACGATGCCAGGAGAAGATCGTCGTACCGAACGAGTGGGCCGGACGGTCGATCCGCTGCAAGCAGTGCAACAAGGCCTTTCGAGTTCCGAATCCGACGACAACTATCGCTCCGACCAAGGTCGACACGGGCCTGAATCTCGAAGACCTCGCCAACATCGAGCGCGGAACCGAGGCACTGGATGGCCGCGACCGCACCGAACTCGAGCACGAGCAGCAAGCGGCCGACGAAGCCGCGCACGCCGGTGAGCCGATACCGCGGACCTGCCCGCACTGCAACAAAGAGGTGATGCTGAAGGACCCGTACGTCGAAGCCCTCTGCTCAAACTGTTGGCAGCCGATACCGGCGCTGGTGAAGGGCGGCGGCGCGGCAGGCGGCGTGAAGTTTCGGCGCCGCGACGACATCAATTTCTACACGGGTCTCACTTCGGCGTTTCTCTATCCGTTTGGCGCATCGGGTTCGCTGCTGGCGAGCGTCCTCGCGGCAGTGGGCGTCATTCTGCTGCCGGTGGCCGCGACGGTCGGCATCGCCTTTGCGGTCGAGCAGGGCAGCGCGGGCACAGGCAAGTCCGAGACGCTGTACCTCAAGGGCGTCGAAACCGCCTTCTTCGGCCTGGTGCTGCTCGAAGTCCTGTTCTTCCTGGCGGTCGGCGTGCACGCGTTTCTCGATGTGGTTCGGGCGACCGCCATCGGCACGGATCGACCGCCCGAACTCGTCTGGAGCCCCGCGCAATGGCAGAGCAGCATCATCGCGTATCTCGCGCTGCTGATGTACTACGCAGTCTTCGCAGCGGCCGGCTGGTTCCTGGCGGGCAAGGGCGAGTTCACGTTCTCCGCCTCGTTGGAACGATTTGAGATTCACGCGCCCCCGATCGTCCTCATCCTGGCGGGTTTGTTCACCTTCTTTGTCCCCATGCACCTGATCGGCATCGCGACGAGCACGGTTGTCCGCGGGCTGAACCCGGTCAACGTCGGCAAATCGATTGCGGCGACGCACGTCAACTACCTGTTCCTTTTCGCGCTGGTCGCGGTCTATGCGACTCTCTTCGGCCTCGCGGCATCCGAGGTGACCAAGTGGTTCGCCGGCGTACTGCACAAGACGAGCGTCGCGGCGGGCGCCGGCAACGTCGTCGAGGCCGCCCTCGGCCTGTTCGGCTGGGGGGCGGTGATCGGCTTTGGCTTCTACGGCATCTACTTCCTCGGCCGCCTGCACGGCCTCTTCGCCCGGCAGTTTCAGAAGCAGCTGGCGTTCTTCGATTAGCCAAGTCTCACGAACGATTGGATGCAAGCGCCCGCGCCAGCTCGGCGGCCTGGACTCGTATTTCCGGAACGGCCACGGATTCCCACAGGTCCGCCCGACGCAGCGGGCCGATCGCGAACAGCCGGTCCGACGCGCGACCAGCCGCGTCGATCAGCGCGCCGTCCGGTCCAACTTCGAAGCCAAGCCGCAGCGGATCGGGGCGGGCCAGCCCGCTCGCGAGAAGATCGCGAACGAGCGGATCGTCGAGGCGGCGCGGGTCGCAGTCCGGGCCGGTGCAATTGATGACGCGGGCGACCGACAAGCTGCGAGGGGGGCCGCCGCCGCGCGGGCGAAGGGTCGCGACGGCCCGCTCGCCCTCGTCAACGATTGAATCGATCCGCCCGGCATGCACGGCCAGCGTGCCATTGCCCTGTCGGTGCTCAACCGCCGCAAACACATCCGGCGCGACGCGGTGACGGTGCACGTCCCACAGCAGCCGCAGGTGCCGCACGAACTGCCGCCGCTGCTCGACCGACCACGCCCGCCAGATCGCCTGGCTCACCGGACGAAGGCCATCGACGACGCATCGCCAATCGTGCACCTCGCACGCCGAGCGGAGTGCACGCAACGATTCGCGAACCCCCATGCCCGGCGACACCACGGCCGGGATCGCCACCGTCGCCTTTGCCGTGTGGACGCGCGGCAACAGTCCGTGGCGCGAAGCCGCGTGAATGACGCCGCGGTGCCCCGCCGCGTCAAGCTGGGCGATGACGTCGACGGCCGTCAACCCGGTCCCGATCAGCAACACGTCGTCGTCCGCCGAAAGCCTCTGCGTCGCCCGCGGCGACCACGGATCGCGGGCATATCGCGGGCCGTCGAAGAAGCGACGATCGGCGAGCGGCGGATCGGCGGGCATGAAGTTACCGAGTGCGAGTACGACGCGATCGGCCACGAGGGCGCCGCCCGATTGAAGACGAAGACCCGCGCCGACGCCACCCGGCGCCGCGGAAATGGAGAGCACCGCGTCGTGGATTCGCTGAAAGCGCGAGCCCGCTTCGTTGCAGGTCGCCATCAGCAATGACTCAAGGTACTCGCCATAAAGCGACCGCCGCGCGAAGGAGTCCGACATAAGCGTGGCATCGCGGGCCGATGCCCAGCGAAGGAAGTGCGACGGATCATCGGGTAACGCCGACATCCGCCCGGCCGGCACGTTCAGCAGGTGTTGCGGACAGCCGGTGCCGTAAGCGATGCCGCGCGAAAAGCGCGGGCCGCGCTCAATCAGAACTACGCGGAATCTGGACGCGGCCGCGCGGACCAACTGCACAGCCGCGAGCGTCCCGCTGCAGCCGCCGCCGACGACGGCGATCGTGGTGTCGGTGTCACCCGGCATGGCTGGCGGCCTGGCGCATCGCGGCCGATCGCACGCGGCGACGCAGCCGCGCCAATGCATCGGCCACGGCCGGCGGTCGTCGCCGGGCGGCTCGCTGGATCACACGCGCCCGCAGGGCTTCATCGCCCTCGCCCAGGACGCTGTCGCCGAGATAGTACCGCCCCATCCGCCGCAGCGGCGGTGAGTAGATGTGCAGCGTGATCAGGTTCGACCGCCCGGATTGCAGGTTCCCCATCTGGTGAATGTCGGTGTCGTACGACGCGGTGACGGCCCCGGCGGTGAGACGCGCAGTCTGAACCGGATAGATCAGGCCGCACGGGCTGAATTCGAACCGGGTCTCGGTCGCCACGCCCTCGATGATTCGCAGGGCACAGGCCGAGCCATGATGGTCGTGAATCGGGCTTCGCTGGCCGGGGGCCCAGCAGAGCAGCAGCGCTTCGTAGGCCTTTCCGGCGTGGATGCGATTCCGGCGATAACAGTCACGACCGAAGATGACATACCCGCCAAAGTCGGCCGCGCTCAGCGCGAGTGACTTCAGTCCGCGGGCGAGTCGATCGAGCGGCACCGCGTCGCGGTAATGATCCCACTGCTCGAACAACCGCCGGAGCGGAGCGAGCGCCGATGCCCGATCGGATGCGGATTTTCGCGGCGGTTCGAGGACAGCTCGTGCGGTGGCCATGTGCTATCGCGCCTCCCGGTTACACTCTTATAGGAGTGTATTGACACCCCTATAGGAAGTCAAGGAGTCGCGGACGGCGCCGGGCCATCGCCGACCGGCTCCGCCGGGTCCTGCAAGGCCACGAAGGCCCGGGCCAGCGCCACGGCGCTCTCGAACGAACCACGGATCATCAGGCGGCCCGGCTCCTCGACGACGCCGGCGCGGGCCAGCACTTCGGCCGGCGCCGGCTGCACGCCGGACAGGATCACCAGTGTCTTCGACTTCTTCAGCCGGGCCAGGGCCGATTCCAGGTTCACCAGCCCCGTCGCATCGATGACCGGAACGGCCTGCAGGTTCAGCACCACGCACTTGGCGCTGCTGTGAACGGCCTGCAGCGCGCTCATCGCCTTCTGAGCCGCGCCGAAGAAGAGCGGGCCCGCCACGTCGTACGCGATGACGCCGCGCGGCAGCGGAATCTGCAACGCCGGATGCTCGTCGCCCACGAGCCGCACGCCGGTGACCTCGGCCATTCGCTGCATGAACAGCACGGCCGCCAGCACCACGCCCACCGACACGGCCACCACCATGTCGAAGATCACGGTCATGCCGAAGCAGGCCAGCAGGATCAGCACGTCGCTCCGCGGAGCGATGCGGAGCACGTGCACGACGTGTTTGAGTTCCGCCATGTTCCAGGCCACGACCAGCAGCAGCGCCGCGAGGGCCGACATCGGCAGGTAGCTCAGCAGGGGCGCGAGCAGCAACACGGCCGCAAGGATGAAGAGGGCGTGGATCATCGCCGCGAACGGCGACCGCGCGCCCGAGCGGATATTCGTGGCCGTGCGGGCGATCGCTCCCGTGGCCGCAAATCCGCCGAAAAACGGCGCGACGACGTTCGCGACACCCTGGGCGAACAGCTCGGAGTCGGGGTCATGCTTGCGACCGGTCATTGCGTCAGCGACGACCGCCGAGAGCAGCGACTCGATCGCGCCGAGCATGGCGATCGCGAAGGCCGAGCCGGCCAGGGCATAGACGATCTCCATCGACATCGAGAGCGGAGCACCGTCCGGCCCGTGAATATGCCAGGGCAGCCCGAAGCTGGGCGGCACGCGCGGAATGCCGCCGGGAAAACGATCGCCAATCGTCAGCACGTCGAATCGCGAACCGAAGCGGGGTGCGAGCCAGCCCAGCAGGGCCGCCGCCAGCAGGGCGATCAGCGGCGCAGGGACTCGCCGCGTGATCCGCGGCATCCCGCCGAGCACCGCCAGCGTGAATGCCCCGATGAGGCAATCTCCCGGCCGCGCCGTCGGAATCGCGTGGAAGAGTGTGCCGACGCGCTCGATGTAATGGTCGGGCATGTGGGCGACCGTGAGCCCCAGAAAGTCGCGGACCTGCAGCGTGGCGATGACAACCGCGATTCCGCTCGTAAAGCCGGTAACGACGGGGTACGGGATGAACTCGATGAACTTGCCGAATCGAGCCAATCCGAAAATGACGAGCAGCACGCCCGCCATCAGCGAGGCAAGGGTGAGCCCGCCCAAACCGAATTTCTCGGCGACCGGCGCTAGCAGCACGACGAACGCCGCCGTCGGACCCGAGACCTGCACCTTCGAGCCTCCGAGCAACGCTGTAATGAAACCGGCGATGATCGCGGTGTAGAGACCCTGCTGAGGCGCCACGCCCGAAGCGATGGCCAGCGCCATCGAGAGCGGCAGGGCGACCAATCCGACGATCAGTCCGGCCAGCGCATCGTGGCGGAAATCCTCGAAACGGTAGCCCTGGGCGAGTGTCTTGCGGAGCGCCGCGGCGACCGGTAATCGCCGGGGCGGCATGAACGGCTGATGCTGTAGGCGATGCGGCACGAGCGGTTTCAGTCCAAAGCGCCGGTCGCGTTATCGGTTCAAAGCGATCTCGGCTGATCGATGCACAAATCTCGTCCGATTACCGCCGCAGGTCAAGCCCGGGCGGCGACGACGCATTTCTTATGGGCGTCGCCCGCAGTCGCCCGTATCCGATTTGCCTTTTTGTCCCTGCGGCGTACGGTTTCAATCCAGGGATTTCACACCGCCGGGGGGAAAGAAGACACCGGCGAGAAAAGCGTGAAGACGTCGGCCTGCGCACTCGGGATGCCGGGTTGGCGGAAATACTGCTCCCGCTTGGAGGGACGGTCTTGAACCGCGCACTCTTCGCTATCGGTCTCGTTTTTTCGTTGGCGATGCCGGCGCTGGCCGGCACCACGACGGTTCTCGCTCCGCCCGTCAACGGCGGCGAGTACAACATTGAGCAAATCCTCGAATCCCACTACGGCGGCGATTTCATCGTCGACGGCCTCGATTTCATCAACGGTGGAGCCGGCGGGAACATCGCCGTCACGCGCTGGGACGACTTCCTCGCGCCGATGAACGAGCTTTCGGTCGCAAATCCGGCCCTGGGATCCGAGGCCGATCAGTTCTGGCGGGACGGCAATTTCTCGGCGTCGGCCGTCGCACGCTTCTCCAGCGCTTCGCAGCAAATCGGATTCGACCGCGGCAACGGCTTCGAGTTGCTGTTCGACGTTGCCGGAGTCGGCATGGCCGCGACCGGATCGAACACGGTCGATCTCACGAATGACACCTGGCGCTGGGTGCGCCGGTCGGCGGAAGGCGACACGACCTACTATTCGCAGGAGGCCGCAAATTCGGACGGCATGGACCACATGGTCACCTATCGCGTAACCGGATTGGACAACGGCGCGGCCGGCTGGCTGCTCTGCTTCGAAGACTTTCCAGGCGAGTTGCCCGACTTCGATCGCGACTTTAACGACATGGTGGTCGAGCTTCAGATGGTCCCCGAGCCGGTCACATGCACGCTGTTGGCGGCCGGCGGCATTGCACTCTGGGCCGGACGCAAGCGACGCTAGATAGGAACTGGAACTCCAATCGACACTCAACGCGCCCGTCGCACCCGCGACGGGCGCTTCTTCATTTGCGGCACAAGGATTCGCGGCCCGAGCGCCGACACGATTCATCCGCTGGCGTCCGTCCCAAAACCGACGAGGTTCAAATAACTCTCCCTCTTTCAAATCGAAAGTTGGGTTCCTCGACAGATCAGCCGAAATCAATTTGCCTTCTAACCCGAACGGAGTATGGTTGATCTGAGGGATTTCACACCGCCGGGGGGAAGAAGTTACCGGCGAGATATCGAGTGAAGACGTTCGTCCGCGCACACGGGAAGCCGGGCCAACGGAGTTGCTGTTCCCGCTGGGAGGGACGGTCATGTACCGCACACTCATCGCAACCAGTCTGTTTCTTGCGTCCGCTTTTCCGGCATTCGCCGCCACCACGCCGATCCTGTCTCCGTCATTCGGCGCGGGCGAGTTCAACATTGAGCAGATTCTCGAGGCCCACTACGGCGGCAACTTCAGCGTCAGCGGCGTCGATTTCATCGGCGGCGGCGCGGGTGGAAACATCAACGCCATCCGCTGGGACGACGTCCTCGCTCCGATCGGCCAGCTCTCGGCGGTGAATCCGACGCCCGGCTCGGCCGCCGATCAGATCTGGAAATACGGCGACATTTCCGCGACGGCCATCGCGCGGTTCGCCGGCAACGGACAACAGTTCGGCATCGATCGCGGCAGCGGGTTTGAATTGCTGATTGACGTCAGCGGCAGCAACATGGCCGCGTCGGGCTCGAATTCGATAAACCTGATGACGGATACATGGCGGTGGGTGCGTCGCACGCCCGGCGGCGGCGACACGTTCAAGTCAGAGAACACCGCAAACCCCGACGGGCTCGATCACATGGTCACCTACCGCCTGACCGGCGTTGACCCGACCAAGACCGTCTGGCTGCTCTGCTTCGAGGACCTGCCGGGCGGGACGCCGGGCTCGGATCGCGACTTCAATGACATGGTCATCGAGGTGCGGGCGATTCCGGAGCCGGTGACCTGCACCCTGCTGGCGGTCGGCGGACTGACATTGCTGGCGTCGCACCGCCGGCGCTGAACCGAAGCCCGATACTCCTATCGTTGATGGGCGCGCCCGTCGCATCTGCGGCGGGCGCGTCTATTTTCGTGCCGGCCGCGGATCGGCTTGAAGGGCCCGGTCGTCTAAAATACAATCCGCGAGAAGGTTAAACGCCTACCTCCAGACGACACCCCGGGACGGAGCGGGTCCATGGCACGGCTGAAACAAAAGCTGGGAGAACTCCTGGTCGCCCGTGGCGCGGTCACGGCCGAACAGGTTCAGCAGGGACTCGCCCACGCCCAGAAAACCGGCAAGCGAATCGGCGAAACCCTCATCGAACTGGAATTGTGCAACGAAGACGACGTCTTCAAGGCCCTCGCCCAGCAGCACGGCCTCGAATTTGTCGAACTCAGCAAGAACCTCATCGCCCCCAACGCGATGACCCTCATCCCCGAAAAGCTGATCAAGCGCTTCAATGTCCTGCCCCTCGCGAACGAGAACGGCAAGCTGCGCGTCGTCATGTCCGACCCGCTCGACCTCGAAGCCCTCGACACGCTCCGCTTTCAGTGCGGGGCCGCCAACATCGAGCCGGTCCTGACGCCGCCCAGCCGCATCAAGAATTACATCGACAAGCTCTACAACTCGGCCGACGCCTCGCTCGACGAGCTGTCGCGAAGTCTCGACGCCTCGGTCGACCACTCGCTCGATAAGGATGCCTCGAGCGGCAAGAAGAAGACCGCCGCCGCCGAAGACCCCGATGCCCCGATCATCAAGCTCATCAACATGATCATCGCCGACGCGGTCCGCGGCCGGGCGAGCGACATTCACATCGAACCCATGAACGACCGCGTGCGTGTCCGCTATCGCATCGACGGCGTCTGCGTCGAACGCGAAAACATCCCCAAGCGGATGCAGGGCGCCGTCATCACCCGGTTCAAAATTCAGTCGGGAATGGACATCGCCGAAAAGCGCGTCCCGCTCGACGGCCGTATCAAGCTCAGCATCGGCGGCAGCAATATCGACTTCCGCGTCGCCTCCTGCCCCAGCGTCCACGGCGAATCGATCGTCCTTCGTATTCTGCGGCCCGACAACGTCAAGATCGGCCTCGGCAAGCTCGGCTTCGAGCAGGACGACTACGAGCTCTTCCAGCGTATCATCAAGCGGCCCAACGGCATCTTCCTCGTCACCGGGCCGACCGGCTCCGGCAAAACCACCACGCTCTACGCCGCCCTGCAGGAACTCAACCGCCCCGACAAGAAGATCATCACCGCAGAAGACCCGGTCGAATACAACTTCCCCGGCATCAATCAATGCCAGGTCAACGACGGCATCGGCCTGACCTTCGACAAGATTCTGCGTTCCATGCTCCGCCAGGCGCCCAACATCGTCCTCGTCGGTGAAATTCGAGACATGGCCGTCGGCGAAATCGCCATCCAGGCGGCCCTCACCGGCCACCTGGTGTTCTCGACGCTGCACACGAACGACGCCCCGTCGGCCATCACCCGCTTGATCGACCTCGGCATTAAGCCGTTCCTCGTCGCCAGCTCGATCCAGGCCATCATGGCTCAGCGCCTCGTGCGCGTGATCTGCGAAGAGTGCAAGGAAGTCGACCCCGCGCCCGATCCGTACAATCTGCGGCTCTGCGGCCTGACGCCCGACAAAATCGCCGGCCGACCGGTCTACCACGGTCGCGGCTGCGGACGTTGCAACAACACCGGCTACCGCGGCCGAAAGGGCATCTTCGAAGTCATGATCATGAATCACGAACTTCGCGAACTGGCCTTCAAGCGTGCGCCGACGAATCAGATTCAGCGGGCGGCCCGGGCGGCCGGAATGCGAACGCTTCTGCAGGACGGTCAGCGGAAAATCCTCACCGGCATGACGACGGCCGACGAAATCATCCGCAGCACGCAGGCCGAGGGTCTGCTGGGCGACGAGGAAACGGAAGAGAAGGACGAGAAAAAGAAGCAGGAAGCCGCGGCGTAGGAACGCCTGCTGCCGCGCGGCAATACCTTAGGAAGAAGACGAATCGGGCATGGCCACCTTACACATCGATCGAATTCTGGAAACCTGCATCAAGCGCGGCGGGGCCGACATCCACCTGTCGGTCGGCCGGCCGCCGGTGCTGCGCTTGCACGGGCACCTGCGCTCCCTCGAAACCAAGGTGCTGGAGCCGGAGGACACGGTCGCCCTCATGAAGGCGATCACCCCCGACCGCAACCAGCAGGAGCTTCAGGAAGAAGGCGGCACCGACTTCGGTTTCGCCTTCGGCGACGCCGGGCGATTCCGAGTCTCGGTCTTCAAGCAGAAGGGCAATGTCTCGATCGTTCTGCGGTTGATTCCCTCGCGCTTTCTGACGTTTGAAGAGATCGGCCTGCCGGTCATCTGCCGCGCCCTGTGCAGCCGGCCGCGCGGGCTGTTCCTCGTCACCGGGCCGACTGGCTCGGGCAAGACCACCTCGCTGGCGACCATGTTGAACTACATCAACGCCGAGATGGACAAGCACATCGTTACGGTCGAGGACCCGATCGAGTACTACCACCAGCACAAAAAGTCGCTCATCAACCAGCGCGAAGTCGGCAACGACGTGCCGAGCTTTGCCGAAGCCCTGCGGCGCGTGCTGCGGCAGGATCCCGACGTGGTGCTGGTCGGCGAGATGCGCGACTTGGAAACGATCGAGGCGGCCGTCCGCGCCGCCGAGACCGGGCACTTGGTCTTCGCGACCCTGCACACGACCGGCTGCCAGGGCACCGTCAACCGAATCATCGACGCCTTCCCGCACGAGCAGCAGGAGCAGATTCGCGTGCAGCTCTCAACCGCGTTGATCGCCATCCTGAGCCAGGTGTTGTTGCCGAGGCAGCCGAGTGGCATGGTCGCCGCTTACGAGTTTCTCGTTGTGACGCCCGCCATCGCCAACCTCATCCGCGAAAACAAGACGTTCCGCATCGACTCGGCCATCCAGACCGGCAAGAAGTACGGCATGCAGCTCCTCGATGATCACTTGTGGGCCCACTACGAGCGCGGGCTGATCACGGCCGACGACATGCTTGAGCGCTGCCGCCAGCCGGGCGACATGCAGGAAAAACTCGAGAAGGCCGGAAAGCTGCACGAAGCCGGCCACGCCGCCCTGCTGGGCGGCGGGCTGCCGACGGCCGAAGACGTGGAAAAGAAAGAAGAATAGCCATCCGCGGCGCCGCCGGGCGGCGTCCCCGAGCCGGAGCATCACATGGCCGACACAATGCCTCGCCCGTCGCCGGTCGCCCAGTACAAGGGCCGACCGCTGGGACGCATCCTGCGGAAGATGGGCAAGCTCACCGCCGAGCAGGTCCACGAGGCCCTCGGCGTCCAGAAGGCCAAGAAAGGCCCGATCGGCCAGATCCTCATCGACCTCGGTTACATCACCGAAGCCGACCTCCAGTTCGCCCTAGCCGCTCAGCTCGGCATGGAGCCGATCAACCTCGACAAAACCGACGTCCGCCCCGAGGTCATCAAGCTCTTCTCGGTGCAGCAGGCCAACGCCTATCGCGCCATCCCCATTGAGTACGACGAGCCGTCACACACCCTGTCGGTCGCCGTCGCCTCGCCCGAAAACTTCCACGCACTCGACGACATCAAGCTCATGATGGGCTTCAACGTCCGGCCGCTCATCGCCAACGAGGAGCAGATCGCCCAGGCCCTGACGCGCTTCTACCCGGAGAAGGGCGCCGAGAGCATTCAGGACCTCATCAACGACGCTGTCGGCGACGACGACCTCTCTCAGTTCGAAGATCGCGGCGAAAGTCTCGACCTCGAAGAACTCAAGACGCTCGTCGACGCCGCCCCGGTGCGAAAGCTGCTCAACCTCGTCCTGCTCAAGGCCATCCAGGAAAAGGCGGCCGACGTCCACTTCGAGCCGTTCGAAGACGAATACAAGCTCCGTTATCGAATCGACGGCATTCTCTACGAAATGGTCCCGCCGCCGCGCTTCCTCGCCCTCGCCATCGCCAGCCGCATCAAGGTCATGGCCAACCTCGACATCGCCGAGCGCCGCCTGCCGCAGGACGGCCGCATCCGCCTGATGATGCGTGGCAACCCGGTCGATCTTCGCGTCGCCGTCCTGCCGACCATGTTCGGCGAGAGCGTCGTCATGCGTATTCTCGATCGCTCGGCCGTCACCCTCGACGTCGAGAAGCTCGGCTTCCGCGAGGACGACCTCAAGAAATACCTCCAGCTCATCGACAAGCCGCACGGCGTTGTCATCGTCACCGGCCCGACCGGCTCGGGTAAGACCACCACGCTCTACGCCGCGCTGAACACGCTCAACAAAATCGACACCAAGATTCTGACGGCCGAGGACCCGGTCGAGTAC
>CAZJVS010000023.1:0-69780 GCA_964549445.1 uncultured Planctomycetaceae bacterium | reverse complement strand
CTAACCCGTATCCTGGAGACAAGCCGCTTTCCCTTTCAAGTGGGGCTATTTAGGCTCGCCGCAAAGCTAATGACGCCGATTCTTGCCATTCGCATATTCACAACTCTCCTCCAGTCGCACGACGATCGTCGTCGATCGAACTCACCTGTAACGAAGCCCGAGTTCGGTCAGTCGCACCTTGATCGCGTATCCGAGTTGCCAAGGTTTCATTCCGGTCGTATCGAGTGATGCCAGCCAGTTTCGGAACTGTTCGAACGACTGAGCGAATTGCTCAGGCGAAGGAGGGACTGCCGCTAAGGTCGGACATGGGATCGGTTGGTTGGTTGGAGTCCGCTCGCAGTCGTCGGGGATCATGTTCTGATTGCAGTCCATGACGGCGGTGTCGAATGCCAGATCGCACTCGTCGGGTCGGCCGTTGGCGTTGCAATCGGACGAGCGGCCGTCCGCGATGTCGCGGTCATCGGGCGCGCCTTTGTCGTTGCAGTCCCAGAGCGCGAGCGCAGCCGGAAACCGCGCCGACGGATCATGCGGGGGCTCCGATTCGGAGCCCTGGTTAGGCATGCTCGCGCCGCCGCCGGCAGCGCCCCCCTCCGACGGCGTACAGGCGATCGTACACGGCGTACAACGCCAGTAATTGGGAGGATCCCACAGCAGCAGACAGATAAACGTGAGCCGGTCGTCGTCATCGAATACGCAATCGCCGTTCGTGTCGAGAAAGCAAAAGTCCGCAAGTCCAAGGCACTCGTCCTGAGGACCGCTGAAGCCGTCCCGGTTGAACAGATATTTCAGGAAATGCTCGATGTCGTCGCCGTTGATCAGGCCGTCACCGCTTGCATCTCCGCGACAACAGGGCTGACTGCAACAGACGCGCTCGGCGGCATCAACGGGCAATTGCGTGAACCAGACTTCCTGCGCGGACTGGACCAGACTCGCGGTCCAAGTCGCCAGGAGCTTGCCCGAAGGCGGATACGAAATCGTGTGGGCTGCGCTATTCGCCACCTGCCGGATTCGCTCGGAGGGCGGCGATGTCAGTGCCGTTGTTCGATTGAGGCGGAATTCGCTCCCCAACGGCTGGGTGGTCGCGAAGTCGAGGAAGCGCGCGTGGACATCGATGTCGGAACCGGAAATCTGGCGGGCGTTCCAGGCGATGGCGTATCGAGCAGTTTCGCCATCCCCGTGCAGAGCAACGCTTGGATTGGCGTCGTCGATCGAAGCGGGCTGGGATGTGGGATCGTTGTCAACGATGAATTGCTGGCCGCGAAAAACCGGCCCGGCGGATCCCCACTCAAGCTGGCGGGCGTACACTCTGATGTCTGGAAGAGTGGCCGGACAGTCCGCCGGCTTCGGTCCGATCCACGTGACAACGATGCGCTCGCCGACGAAACTGAGTGAAGGCGAACGCTCACTTGTTCCGAAACTCGCTACGGGGACGTTGACCGTGAGCAGCGCGCCGACCGCAGCACCCGTCGCATTGAATTGCTGTATCGCGATGTCGAACGGAGGACCTTGTATCGCGCTTTCGGCTTGGGCCCAAGCAACGCAGAAGCGCCCATCGGGGTGCTGAGCAATGCACGGCTGCCATTGCGAATAGCAGAAAGGCGCGGCCGGAGGAACAATTGTGGGATCACAGGACACCACCGCGGGCGAACCCGACCCGGGCGGATCGCGCACCAGGCCGCTGGCGACGGCTTGGCTGGACGTGTTGAATCGCATCCAGGCGGCACTCGTGCCCGATGCGGAAACTGCGACTAACGGCTCGACATCGCCGAGTCCGTCGGTACAGGTATCCGCCGAAAGCGGCGTCGGCGTTCCGCCGGGGTCGAACGCGAACAGTGTGGATCGCTTCGTGGCGCCTGAATTGACCGAACATGTGCCGCCAAAGATGAGGTGCCAGTCCAGTCTGGCGGACCCGGCGGCGTTCATTGCGACGGAAGGATCGCGATAGCCGACAAACGCTGCCGGCGTCGTGGCAATGGCGGCCGAGCCGAGGCAAGTGCCGTCGGCATTGAAGCGTCGAACGAGGATGTTGTTGTTCAGCGCAGTCAGCGAGGGTCGCGTCTCGAACGCGATAACAAAGCGCGACGCGGCGTCGGTGGCCACGGATGCGCGTCGACCCGGACCGTCCGTTGCGCTCGACACGCGTCCCTCAATCGCGCCGTCGAGATAGGGCTGTGTGCAGGGCGGACACCCGACCGGTGGCGACCCGGGGCACTGTGCGATGACGGGAGTCGCTGCCATGAGCAGCACCAGCAGCAAAAGCCCCCCCCCCAGCCCTGTAAATGCTCATATGCGAGGCGTCAATTGGATGTGCGAAAGCCATGTATGCTATCCTTTCGCCGAGGCAACGGCGTGGGTTGGGCTGTGTAGGCGCTCGTGTGCAAGCAGGCACCGCACAGCAATTTCAGATTCAAGCGAGAGACCCGGCAAGAGTCAAGCGTTTTCCTTCTGCATTCAGTCAAGTCGCCGATTTGGGCGCGACGTCTGACCATAGGAGCGGCCGGACAGGCCGGTGCTTTTCGACGAATCCGCTGAAGGTCCTCCGAATGTGGCCGGGCGCATCGTCGCGATTCCGCGACGCATTCGGTCCGCCGAGGCGGTGAGTTGAATCGGCGTCAAGAAAGCGCTATACATGTTTTGTTGAGAGGTTTTCTGCCCTGTTCGAGAACGGAGGCCACGATTTTTTGAACCAATAAACGTGAGCCCAGGGAGGCCGGCAAATGGGCGCTGTACGACGCATTCGCCCGGCGCATCGCGTCACGCGAAAGGTCCTCACGCCCCAAGGCATCTCCCACTTTTCGCAAGGGGTTCATGAATCCGCCTCTGAACGGCAGGTTTGCGGATTGCTTTCTCGAGATTGAGCCCGGTTTGCTTCGGCGGACCGGGTTCTTTTTTTGCGCGGCGGCGTGGGCGGGATCCATGTCGAACCGGAAACGGAGAATGAACCACCGACGACGAACCAAAGGGGAAATCCGTAGGGGATTGGCGCGGCGGGCATTTCGAAGGGGTTCATGCGTGGGACTCCCGAGAAATGAGGCGGTGCGAAAAAAGTTGGAACGGTTGGAAATCGTGAATCCATTGGCGTTATTGGGGCGGGCTGGCGCGAGGCCTCGCGGGCGGGCGCAGAAGTTTTTATCCGGCATTGAGCGAGATTGAGGGGCAATCGCCAGCGGGTGGCAGTTGGCGACGCCAAGCAGCGTGGCGGGGTAGCGAAACGCCAAATCGTAGCCGGCGGGGCACGGAGGCACGAAGGCACGAAGGGGATGAGTGAGGCGGCCGGGGGGCCGCGATGGGCCTTGGAATCCAGGCGAAGCCAGAAATTTGGAATGGTGAGAATGGGGATCGAAACGTCGAAACTTCGAAAAGTCGAAACGTCGAAATGGGGCGGGCGGGGGTCGGGTTGGTGGGACGGGATCGCGTGAATGGTTTGTTGATGGGATTGGACGGGATTTGCCGGGACGCGGGGCAGGCGGTCCTGAGTCCTGAGTCCTGAGTCTTGAGGCGTCGGGCGGTTCGACGTTCGATCTCAGGCATCGGTCGTCCGTTATCCGGTTTTGGAACGTCGGCGCTCTTTTTTTGACGATAGCAGCCGATAGCAGCCGATAGAGAGCCGGACAATTCATGTCGCGATTTCGGTCGTCCCGGTCGTCGCCGTTTTTTCCCTGTCCATTGACACACCGGTGACGCTCTGCGTCGAAAGCGACTGCGCCGCCCGGCGCGTCAATGGCAGGGCGCAGTTTCTCCGTGGCCGCGTGGGACCCGCTGTACGCGGTGGCCGTGGTGCGGCTGCTTCATTTATCGATGTGAGGGGCACCCTTGACCCGTCGGGAACGCGTTGCGTTCGGGAGCGGCTGAGCCGCCCGTCGCGTCAAGGGCAGGCTGCGCCCTCGCGTTGGCTATAGGAAAGAATGGCCGGCGTTCCGCAGCGCTGCGCGAGGGAACAGGGAACAGGGAACAGGTACAGGAACGCGATTTGATTGCGGATTGGGGATTGGGGATTTCAGGCAGAATGCGGCCGGTGGCCGCACGCGGGCGAAGTCGGTGAAACGCACGGGCAAACAAGTTTGCCCATGGCACCCCAATCGGAATTGACTCGGGCACCCGGCGAGTCTTGAGTCTTGGGTCTTGGGATCTGAGGCCGGAGCCGATGCGGGCGGGGCGGTGAAGTGGGGCGGGGGTGGGCCGGCGCGACGGGGCGGGACCGGCGGATGGAGTCGGCGGCGGCGGGGGTCGATGGGAGTTGGGATGGACGGCGGGTCATGCAACTTTTTGCTGATAAAAGGTGATAAAACGTGATAGTGGGCCGGGCGAATCAGCGCGGAGTTTTTCCGTGGCCGCTGGGCGATGCGTGTACGCAGCGCCGGTCGAGCGGCTTAGTTGCTCTTCGGTGCGAGTCCCGGCGTGCCGGGACTCGCGTTGGCCATGGGAAAGAGTGGCCGGTGTGCCACTGCGCTTCGCGAGGGAATAGGAGAATTGGGCGGGGGTGATTGAAGCGGGCCGTTCGGGAGAGACTCCGGGGCAAACAAGCCTTGTCCATGCCACCCAGAGTTGGCTTGGCCTGGGCAAGCGACGGATTTGTCGCGGGCGATTGAGCGCGCTGCTCGGCGGCTTCGTCAGCTCGCCGGGACGTCGTCAGTCTGACGTTTCGCGGCTAAGTGATGTAAGCTCATGAGGGAGGTATTCCAATGCTCCGGATTGTACTTTTCTATTGTGCAATGCAGTGCAGCGCGGGCGTACCCAGTGGAGCCGAAACCGAACAAAGTGGGAAACATGCTGCGACGACGAGCGGGAGGGCTGGCTCGTCGGAGTATGCGTGCGTCCCGTTCACGGTTCGGGGCGCCGAGCGGACATCCGTCCAAGCCGGGAATCCACACGTAACAGGTGGAATTCGTGGCGAGAACAAATACACGTTTGACGGAGTCGTCGAGTTTGATGGAGAAAAGGTCCCGGTAAGCGTCATGAATTGGCGTGTCGTGGCAGTTGTTCGATCGTCGGATACCTACTCAATATTACTGCAGGGCGCGTTCGACGATAGCAACTTCAGTGTTCGGCCCGTGAAAGCAGATGGCTTGGCGGCCGAAGTACCACCTCGAGCGCTACCCGCAGGTTTCGGTAGTATTGCCTTAGAGCCCCGGCAGCTGTCGTATTCCTTCCGATGCTGGCTCCTGCGTGGAATGTTCGAACGAGGCGAAAGCGCCCAGGCTGAGCGAATGTTCTGTGACTGGGCGGTCAAAGATCCACGATGGATACTGGATGGCTCGACGAACGGTCGTAGCGGCGCGGTGTTCGTAGCTCTCTGTAAAGACTTCTTGCTGGTAAGACGCAAGTCTACCTTCATCGATGCGCTCCGAATGTGCCTGCGTCACGCTGGGCCGCGCGATGACGCCCAGGTAATCGACTTCTTACTGTTATCGCTTTGGAAGCAGTCCCCCCAGGCGCTGAGCGACGCGGTTCACGAAATGGAGACCGAAATTCAACAGCAATCGGCTGAATCCGACAATCGTGCGTCAGCGATCCGTATCAACTGCTGGCGGCGAGGCGAATGCCCGGAGCCGGGGTCAACTGATAAACCGTAGGGTTGGGCAAGGCGAGGACTCCGGGTGCATTGGAGGGAAAGTAAGGGAATTGGGGAGAGGGGGGTGGGAGGCCATAAATAGGACGGACAAGACTCACACGGCGAACGGGACCCATGCGCGAGGGTGGTGTGTGGAGTGACGTCGGATCGATAGTCCCGGAGCGCACGGGTGTGTCAAATGCGCCACCAGGGTTGCGCGGGGTGCGCCGCGCGAGATCGTACCACCAGGCTTGCGCCTGGTGCTCTGATGGGCGCGTCGCTCGTTGGGCGAAATTCACGGCGAGCGGGAGCGCACTTGGTGGATGAACCACCAGGCTTGCGCCTGGTGCTCTGATGGGGAACCACCAGGCTTGCGCCCGGTGCTCTGATGGGGAACCACCAGGCTTGCGCGAGATGCTCGGATGGGGGCGTGGCGCGTAGGGCGGAATTCTCGCGGCGGGGGAGCGCATTTGGCGGATGAACCACCAGGCTTGCGCCTGGTGCTCTGATGGGATGATTCGTCATTGCGAGTCCTGGCCTTCAATGACGTAGCGAACGGCTTCGGACACATCGCGCTCGTTCCAGAGATATCTCGTGCTGCCGTGACGAGTCCAGATTCGCGGTTTGGCGGCGATGAGGTGGGCTTCGCGGAGGCGGCGCGAGGACCAGGCCTTGAGTTGGCCCATCATTCGCTCGGGAGTCTCGCCGCCGTATTCGAGTACGAGGTGGACGTGATTTGTACGGACGTTGGATGCGAGCAACTCCCAGCCGCGAACTCGGCAATGATCGGAGATGGCTTGCTCGACGAGGCGGCGAGCGGGCGGCGTCAGCACGATCGGAGCGTGAGTCAGACAGCGCGATTCGTACTGTACGAGGGCTGGCATTATGGCGAGGGCAGGTGAATCGACCGACGCGTCGCGACGATCGATCGAGCCGCGTTTGTCGCCGTGTAACCACGTGCCGTAGCAGGTCCCCGTGATGAAGAAGGCGGCGGGATCGCGCATTCGTTGAGTTTACGTTGTCGGTGCCGAGATGCGAATGGCACCGATGAAATGCACCACCAGGCTTGCGCCTGGTGCTCGGATGGGGTGCCACCGGCCGGGCGAGGCCTATACCATGCGGACGCACCGAGGGAGAGTACCACCAGGCTTGCGCCTGGTGCTCGGATGTGCGCGCGGAACGGCGCGGATGAGTGCCACCGAGGGGTACACACCGAGTGGGTGTACCACCAGGCTTGCGCCCGGTGCTCTGATGCGAGCTAGACCGGGGGTTGGAGGCGGCCGAAGGCGATTACTTCGTTCATGCTGCCGGAGCGGAAGCCGCGGAGGTCGATGGTGACGTAGTTGTAGCCGTACTCGCGGAAGGCGGTGTCGATTTTGGTGCGGACATCCGGGCGCAACAGTTGTTCGATCTGGTTGGGCGGGACTTCGATTCGTGCGAGGTTGTTGTGATGGCGGACGCGGCATTCGCGGATGCCGAGGTCGTGGAGGAAGCGCTCGGCCTGCTCGATCATGCGGAGCTTTTCGGGGGTGATGTGCTCGCCGTACTGGACGCGGCTCGAGAGGCAGGGGCTGGCGGGCTTGTCGGCGGTGGGGAGGCCCCAGCGGGCGGACAGCTCGCGGATTTCGGATTTGGTGAGGCCGGCGTCGGCGGCGGGGGCGCGGACGCGATGCTCGCCGGCAGCGATGAGGCCGGGGCGCCAGTCGCCGAGGTCGTCGGCGTTGACGCCGTTGACGATGGCGGAGAGGCCGGCTTCGGCGATGAAGGCGTCGAGGCGGGTGTAGAGCTCGGTCTTGCAGAAGTAGCAGCGGTTGGTCGGGTTGGCCACGTAGTTGGGGTCGGCGAACTCGTTGGTGTCGAGGATGACGTGGCGGGCTTCGAGGAGTTCGGCGAGGCGGACGGCGTCGGAGAGCTCGTCGGCGGCGACGCTGTTGCTGCGGCCGGTGACGGCGACGACGTTGTCGCGGCCGAGGGTGTCGAGGGCGACCTTGAGGACGAAGGTGGAATCGACGCCGCCGGAGAAGGCGACGGCGACGCGGCCCATGTCACGCAGGGCGTCCTGCATGCGGGCGAGTTTTTCGTCGATGGCGGTTGCCGTGGCCATTGGGGGCATTGTAGCCGGGGCGCGGGCGGATCGCGCTATTTGTCGGGGTTGGGGGAGACCTGGGTGGTCGGCTGCTGCGATTTTGGATAGCGCCAGGCGTCGCGCTCGCCGACGCGCTTAATGTCGTCCTGGATGTGCTGCTTGAGGAAGGGAAGCTCGGAGGCGAAGACGCAGCCCTTGGAGTCGTCGATCAGGTGGTCGATGGACTTGGCGGCGCGGCCGCGGTCGAGGATCCAGTCGCGGGCGATGGATTTGTAGATGGCGAGGTCTTTGTTGAGCCGCAGGACTTCGTCGGCGTTGAGCGCGCGGGTTGATGCGCGGCTGAGGCGGACGTTAACGAAGATGATGGCGTTGCCCTGTTCGGAGGCCTCAAGCTTGTAGCGATTGTCGGCGAGGGCGAGCTGGCCGGCGGGGTCGACGTCGTACTTGGCTTCCCAGAACATCATGCGGGAGTTTCCGGGGGGGAGCAGCTTGGGATCGCTGGGTCTGGCGAGCATTTCGGATCGCGTCCAGCCGGCGTTGTTTCGGTCGGGGACGGTGTTGACGAGCAGGTTGACGGGCATGGGGATGTCGAGAGCGTAGACGTCCTGCAGGACGTCGGTGGTGCCTTCGCCGGTCGGGACGAGCTTGATCGGGAAGAGGGCGTCGACGAGGTAGGTGCAGGCGATGGGGGCGTGGTAGTCGATGTCGCGGCGGACCTGTCCCGAGGCGTCGGCGTTGAGGAAGGTGATCGGGCAGCCGCCGAGAACCTTGTCGGTCTTGTTGGGGTGGTAGAGTGTAACGACGCCGCGCTGGCCGTCTTTTTCGTAGCCGACGGCGATGAACTTGCCGTTGAGGACGCGACTTTCGGCTTCGTGCTCCATGCCGTGCTCGCCGACGACGTCGAAGACGGCGATGTTGCCGGGGGCGACGCCGACGTAGGGGGCGCGGGCGGGCGCGGCGGCGGCATTTTCGGCGGCGGCGCGGGCGAGGCCGACCGTGAAGAGGGCGGCGACGGCGGCGAGCGGGATCGTGTGACGGCGGGTGGTATCAGCGGGGTGAGTCAACGCGAAACTCCTTGAAAGACATTGTGTAGACTTTATTCCGGCGTACTTGTCAGGTCCAGCGAGCGGCTTGCGGGAGGGCGCGTCCCGTCATAGCTTGGCGCGGATGAGCGACAGCTCGCCAGACTCGACGGCGGTCATTGAAGCAGCGGCACGCGGACGATCGCCGGGGGCGTGGATGTCGGGCCTGGCGGTGTCGGCGCTGCTGGCGGTCGTGCTGATGTGGCTGCTGGCGCGGGTCGTGTGGTTGCCGGCGTACTTCGGGGTGTTCTTTTTCCTTGTGGCGGGGATGCTGGTTGGGGCGGCGGGTTTTCGGGTGGCTCGGGCGGCGCGGCCGATCTCGACCTGGAATGTGGCGGCGGGGGTTTTCGCGGTGACGGTTGTCGCGACGGCGGCGGGGCTGACGTGGGAGTATCGCTATCGAGCGGCCACGATCGGCGAGCCGCCGAAGTTTGGGGAGGCGCGGAATGAGGCCCGGCAGCAGGGAAAGCCGGTGTCCGAGGTTGGGGCGCGGGTGACGGCGGCGTTTCGAGAATTTCTCCGCGAGAATTACTGGCCGGGCGGGGTGGTGGGATACATAAGATGGGCATCCGTCAGCGGGCACGTGAAGCTGACGCTGGCGGACGGATTTGCGGATGAGGCCGAGATCGGCCATCGCCGGTGGGCATGGGTGATCCGGTCATTGGCTGCGTACGCATTGTTCGCGGCGGGGTTGTGGTACCAATTCGAAGCGCTGCGGTCGGCGCAGCCGGTGTCGAATATTCTTGCGCCGGGCACGGAGGCGGAGGACGCGGACCTCTAGCGTTCTTTCGGACCCAGATCGTCGATATCGGTCCCGCTACAGCCGTTCCGGACGGCTTTTTCCTCATCTTCAGGACAAATCAACCGAAAAAAGCAGGGGTTGAATCGATTGCATCGCCTGTAGGGGACATAGGATTGGGCGGTGGGCCGCGATGCCCGGGGTAGCATCCATGGCAAAGCAAAAGTCCGTCCTGACGACCGGCGAGATCGCGAAGATCTGCAGTGTTGCGCCGCGCACGGTATCGAAGTGGTTTGATACGGGGCAGCTGCGGGGCTATCGGATTCCGGGGAGCCGGGATCGGCGGGTGCCGCTCGAGCAGCTTATTCGGTTTATGCGGGCGCACAACATTCCGCTGAACGGGCTGGAAGAGGGCGTGACGCGGGTGTTGATCGCGGCGTCGGACGCGGAGCTGGCGGGGGCACTGGCGGAGGCGGTGGGGAGCGACGCGACGTACGAGACGCGGACGGCGACGAATATTCTGGAAGCGGCGCTTCTGACGGCGTGGTTTCGGCCGCGGTTTTTGTTTGTCGATGTGGAGATGCCGGGATTTTCGGCGACGGATCTGTTTCGGGCGATTCGCGAGCACGCGGAGATGAGCGTGCGTCATGTCATTGCGATCAGCGGGACGGGGCGCGAAGGGGAACGGCACGGGCTGATGGAACTGGGTTTTGCGGCGTGTTTGACGAAGCCGTTTGACGCGGGCCAGGTGTTGGGCATCATTCAGTCGAAGTCGAAGTTCGGCGAATAATCTTCAATTCATATCAATGGGTTCACAGTGGGAGCTGCACGCCGGGGACGGCGTGATGCGGCTATGATTTTGCGCTGATATTTCACGAGGGCTGAGCGATGACGACGAAGACGGCGGGCGCGGCGCTGGATGCAATTCATCATGTGGCGGTGTCGGTGACGGACGTGGCGGCGGCGGTGCGGTGGTACACGAAGACGTTTGCGTGTCGGGTGGCGTACCAGGATGAGACGTGGGCGATGCTGGAGTTTGCGAACATCCGGTTGGCGCTGGTGATACCGGGGCAGCATCCGCCGCATATCGGGTTTGTAAGCGGGCGGGCGGGGGAGTTTGGGGCGCTGAAGACGCATCGGGATGGGACGCGGTCGACGTATGTAACCGATCCGGCCGGGAACTCGGTTGAGATACTGGATGCGGCGTCGGTGAAGTGAGGTGTCGCGTCAGGCGATGGGTTGGGGCATTCCGACTTTGACGAAGACGTCGCGGTATTGGGCGTCGAGGTAGTCGCGCTTGGGGCCGCCGTGGATATGGTCCCAGGGGAAGACTTCGTCGGGGCTGCGCTCGCGATGCGCGTAGAAGGCGGGGTCGATGCCGGTCTCGTCGAAGGCGCGGGTCCACACGTCGTTTTTGAAACACTCGTCCCAGCCGTCGAAGCGGGCGCCGAGTTGCCAGGCGCGGTGGATTGCGGCGCCAAGTCGGCGGTCGCCACGGGCGAAGACGGCTTCGAGGATGGAGCGCTCCGGGTCGTGGGTCTTGATCTTGACGGATTTGCGGCGGCCGGCGCGCGAGAGGTCGGCGAGTGTGCGGCGAGCTTCGCGGAAGTATTCGACGCGCGGCTGGGCGGCCCACTGGAGCGGGGTGAAGGGCTTGGGGACGAGCCAGCTTACGGATGAGTTTACGTCGGCGGGGCCTTTGCCGAGTTGGCGGCGGAGATTGCTCATCTGCACGCTGAGGTCGTAGATGCCGCGGATGTCGTCGGGGGTTTCGCCGGGGAAGCCGACCATGAAGTAGACCTTGGCGCGGCGCCAGCCGGCTTCGTAGAAGGCGCGGAGGCCGTCGAAGAGGTTGCCATCAGTGACTTTCTTGCGGATGGCGGCGCGCATGTTGTCGCGGGCGGCTTCGGCGGCGATGGTAAGGCCGGACTTGCGCACAGAGTTGGCCATCCAGGGGATGTTTTGGAGCATCTTGTCGATGCGGAGCGAGGGCATCGAGATGTTGACGTGGCGGGGGGCGAACTGCTGGTGGACGCGGTTGGCGAGTTCGGGGAGGTAGGGGTAATCGGCGGTGGAGAGCGAGAGCAGGCCGATCTCTTCGTGGCCGGTGGCGCGGTACATTTCTTCGGCGATGTCGAGTATTCGATCGACGGAACGGACGCCGACGGGTCGCTTAGTGTAGCCGGCGTGGCAGAACCGGCAGCGTTGCGGGCAGCCGCGCATGACTTCGATGGCGATGCGGTCGTGGACGACTTCGACGAAGGGGATGAGTGGGCGCGTGGGGAACGGGGCGCGCTCGAAGTCGGGGGTCTGGCAGCGCTCGATGGACGAGGGGATGCCGGAGATCGTGGGGGCGACGGCGCCGATCGTGCCGTCGGGATTGTAGGAAATTTCGTAGAGCGACGGGGCGTAGATCCAGGGGAAGGTGCGGGCCATCGCGGCGATCATTTCGCGACGGCGGATGCCGCTGCGTTTCAGCTCTGCGTACAACTTAAGGATGGCGGCCATCGACTCTTCGCCGTCGCCCATGACGACGAGGTCGAGGAAGTCGGCGACGGGTTCGGGGTTGTCGGCCTGTGGGCCGCCGGCGATGACGAGTGGGTGGCTGTCGTCGCGGTCGGTGGAGCGGAGCGGGATGTTGGCGAGGTCGAGGAGGTTGAGAACGTTGGTAAAGCACATCTCGTATTGGAGCGAGATGGCGAGGATGTCGGCGGAGGAGACGGGCTGGCGCGTGTCCCAGGTGAAGAGCGGGAGGCCGCGCTTTCGCATGACGGCCTCGGCGTCGGTCCAGGGGCAATAGACTCGCTCGCCGCAGACGCCGGGCGTGTGATTGGCGAGCCAATAGATGATCTGGCAGCCGAGGTGGGACATGCCGATCGTGTACGCGTCCGGGAAGGCGATGGCGACGCGGACCTCGGCGCGCTCCCAGTCACCGGGGCGGGGGAGCTGGTTCAGCTCGCCGCCGATGTACTGGCCCGGGCGCTCGACGGCCGGGAGCAGTTCGTTGCTGATGCGTTGGCGGAGGGTCGACATTGGGGGCTCACAGTGCCGCGGTTATGGCCGGCGACCCCAAACCGGTCGTTGCGGCTGGGCCATGATAACAGGTTGGGAGACCCGAGCGTCCTTTCATGGTTGATAGTGGGGATGGCGGTCGATCGCTCGAACGGACCAGCTAGGTTGACCCGGGGATTTGGGACCGATAGCATACTTCGGACCTCTGATGGCCCTTCGCACAGAAGCCCGCGACGCGGGCCCGCGATTCCTGCCCGCCTGGCGGAATGGCTGCAAACCCATTGACACACAGGATTTGCGTATTTTCGCGACGATTGAGTTCGGCTGGGCAGCACCGACGGGCGATAATGTGCGTTTGGCGGGTTAGATTTGCGCCTCCCAATCGCATTTTGGGTGCCGAAGGTCCGCAGAATTGACGCTTTACCCCAATGGCCCTGCGCTAGATGAGCCGCCTGCGGAGGGAATTGAGTGTAAGAAGCGGCTCGGTTTCGGGTCTTAGGTGTTAGAGGGTTTCCCCGTTCACCGGGGGTGAGCGGATGGACCGAGTCGAACGAACCAGAACCGTCGTCGCCGGCGGGCCTTCGTGAGGAACGAATCCAACGCGACGGTCCACCGGACGACGGGGAGCAAATGCCGTGATGAATTACCCGAGAGCGACGATGCGTGGCGTAACGTTGATGGCCGGCGCGGCGGCGATGGGGCTGCTGCTGGCCGGGCTGGCGTGCGATACGGGCGTCGGTGGCGTGGGCGGCGGTGGATTGCCAGCCGGATTGGATACGCCGCCGAAGGTTTTGATTACGGCGCCGACGACGGATGTGCTGGTCGAGAACGGCGAGTCAACGGTGATCCAGTACTTTGCGCAGTCTGCGGAGCAGGCGGCTTCGCTTGATATCTACCTGGACATCGATTCGACGCGCGGAAACGGAAACGAAGTTCCGGTTCAGTCGGGCGTGAGCGTTCCGGCCGGAGCGAACGGCGTCAGCAACATTGTGACATTTAATTCGACGAACGCGCCGAACGGGACCTATCGGATCTACGGGACGATCAGCGATGGGATCAATCCGTCGTTTACGGCGGTGTCGGCGGGAGCGCTGACGATCGCGCCGGTGGGAACGCGACCTAGGCCGCAGGCGCCAGCGGTTGTCGTGCTCGAGCCGCTGCCGAATTTGGCGCTCTCGGGCCAGGACACGGTGACGGTGCAATACGCGTATCGATCGGTGGAATCGTCGGTAACTTTGACGCTCCTGTTGGACACGGATCGTGTACCAACCAATGACGCGTCGAATCCACCGATTACGCTGCCGAGCACGGCACGGCAATCGAATGATCCAACGTTCGGGAACGATCCGCCACCGCCGGACGATCCGAACAACCCGCCGGTAAATCCGGACAGCGTTCAGGTTCGAACGAATCCGCGTGCGCTGTCGCCGACGCCGGCGGGAGCTGGATTTGTCGTCAAGACGTACATCTTTGAGATCGATCTGTCCAAGATTCCGCCGCGGCCGGACGGCTCACCCTACTACATTCGCGCTCGCGTGTCGGACGGGATCAATCCTGCCGTGAATGCGTATGCGGTGGGATCTCTGAATATCACGGCTTCGGCCACTGGAACGGTCGACCTGGCGGGGATCGGCACGATCAACTCCGGTGTCCGGTTCCAAGGATTCAACCAAGGGGAGTTTCTTGGCTCCCGAATCGTGCCGGTCGGCGACCTCGATTCCGATTTCAACAGCGACTTCATGCTTGTATCGCGGTACGGCAGTCCGCGGAACCGGTTCCAGAGCGGTTCGGCGTACCTGGTGTTCGGGCGTCACAAGACTCCCTATCCGCCGGACACGAATACGAATGGGCTGCCCGACACGCGCGACGATAACGGCAACGTCGTGGATTTTCCGCAGCCGCCGACGTTTATCTATGACCCGCAGTTCCTGGGGAACGTGAGCCCGTACGACACGCGCGTCGTGGGCCGATTTGGCGGGATGGTCAACGTCAATGCGATCGGATCTCTGGCGGGCGGCGCGTTTTATCGCGGGACGGTCTACACCATGCCGATGCCGCACCCGATTGCCAACCCGTGCAACGGCTTGACCTATTCGCCACCGCCGCCCGCGTTGCAGGACGCGGATCACCCGAACCTGTTCACGTCCGGTCTCACGTCCGTGGCGAGGCTCGATCTGACCGGCGACGGAATCCGCGATTTTGTCTTCGGCTTGCCATTCATCTCCAACGTGCGCGACTATCACGACGATGATCCGTGCGACCTTGCGCTGGATACCGATTTCGATCCTCCGCTTCAACGCTGCTACGGTGATGGCCTTCCCAATGCGTGCGCGACTCCGGCGCCCGATCTCGCCAACAACAATGATGATGCGATTTCGAACTTCTTTCCGATTGGGGCCAGCGTACCGGATCCCAATCGAGAGTTCCGGATCCCGTTGGTGGGGCGCATTGCCCGGGAATTGCAGCATTTGCCGATCGGAAATTGTGCAGACGCGTTGGATCCACCGATTCCGCCGGTGGATACCGGCCTCATGGTTGTCGTGAGCGGCGCGAACGACATCGCAAACACGTTCCGACAATTCGTCGATGCGGGGATGGCGGGTCAAATCTCCGATGCGGGCGATTATCCGCGGCAACCCCTCGACGAGGAAGGTGTGATTCGACGGGGGACGGACGACGTGCCAATTGGAATGCGTTGGCGTGGGGCATGGCAATCCAGCGCGCCGGCCGATGGAACGCCGGGTCACTGGTGGAACGGTATCGATGGCTACAACGAGTGGGCGACCGAGGTTGCCGGCATTCCGTCGATCGATAACGACCTCGCCGAGGACCTTCTGGTCTCCGCACCCGGAGCAGCCGGAAATACTGGATTCATTCAGCTCTTCTTTGGACAGGATTTTGTCGGAACAGCGGGATATTACGCGGACACGGTGCTCTCACTTCCGAGCTATGTCTGCGCCGGCAGCGGCGATTTCCAGTTTCGAACCTTTACTTCGGTTCCGGCATCCATTGTCGTGACCGGCGCGGCGCCCGGCGATCGACTTGGCGGTGCTCGCGGGGCTGGACAGGTCGATATAGACAGTCGGCCGGACATCATCTTTGGAGCACCGACGGCGGATCGACGTGCGATCGATCCGGTCACGCACCTGCCGGCGGGCGCGACGCTGACGGACAATGGAGTTTTCTACGTCTTGTTCCAGCCACCGGGCGGATATGGAAACGCGGCCATTCCGCTCGATCCTGATCCGGCGAATCCCCCGACGCTGCAACTCGCGCGGCTTGAGATGCGCGGGACGCATAGCGGAGACCGCTTTGGTGAAGTGCAGGAGGCGGTCGGCGATATCAACGGCGACACGATCCCGGATGTGGCCTTTGCTTCGCAATACTTCCCCGCGCAAGCGGATGCGTCGATCAATTATCCGGTCGGTAGCGGCTTCGTTGGGGTCGTGTTCGGCCATTCGAATCTCACATTCGAGATTGGATTCCGTCCTGAGGAGTGCGGCACAAGTCGGCTGCCTGGCGTTCGCTTCTACGGCGCCGCGGCCAACGCAAACGCGGGCGCGAGCATCTCGTCGGCGGGTGATTTCGATGGTGATGGGATCGGCGACCTGCTAATCGCTTCGCCGGGCGAGGTCCACACGGCACCGGATGGAAGCAGCCGCAAGGGCGTCGCGTACCTGATCTTTGGCGGGCCGCACCTGCTGAACCACGAATTTTCGCTGTCGCAGACCGGCACAGCGGCTTTGCCTGGCGTGGTTTTCTTCTCGCCGTACACGCAAGGATCGCCGGACGAGGCACCCATTCAAACGGTTGCCCCACTCGGTGACATCGACGGCGACGGCTATGACGATATCGCGCTGGGGCTTCCCAAATCGGATTTCGTGTTCCCGAATGCTCCGGATCAGCGGCGACGGGATGCGGGAGAAGTCATCATCGTCTACGGCAGTAACCTGAGCCGCTAAGAACGGTTCATGGAGATGGATGGCGAGGCCCTTCGCGGGTGCGAGGGGCCTCGTGCTTTTTACTGAGCTGCGCTCCGACGTGCCTCATGCTCTATACTGAAAGCTGATGGGTCACAAGTTTGACATTATCGTGATCGGCGGCGGGCATGCGGGTGCTGAGGCCGCATGGGCGGCTGCGCGCATCGGGGTGCCGACGGCGCTGGTGACGTTTCGACGCGATGCGATCGGGCGGATGTCGTGCAATCCGGCGATCGGAGGCATCGGCAAGGGGCAGATGGTCTGCGAGGTCGATGCGCTGGGCGGGTTGATGGGGCTGGCGACGGATCGGGCGGGGATCCAGTTTCGCATGTTAAACCGGCGCAAGGGGCCGGCGGTCTGGGCGCCGCGGGCGCAGTGCGATCGGGAGCTCTACGCCGGCGCCGTGCAAGCGCTGCTGGCCGAGACGCCGAACCTGACGATCGTTGAGGGGGCGATCGAGGAGATCGTGGGCGATGCGTCGGGCGTGCGCGGCGTGCGTCTGGCGGATGGGCGCGTGCTCGACAGCCGGGCGGTGATCGTCACGACCGGGACGTTTCTTCGGGCCCTGATGCATTGCGGCGAGCAGCAGACGGAGGGCGGACGGATTGGTGAGCCGTCGGCGGGTGGGCTGAGCGGATCGCTTGGGCGGCTCGGACTGGAGCTCGGGCGATTGAAGACGGGCACGCCGCCGCGGATCGCGCGTGATTCGATCGAGTACGGCGTGCTCGAGGAGCAGCCGGGCGACGAGAAGCCGATGCCGTTTTCGTTCATGAATGACCGGATCGAGAATCGGCAGGTGTGCTGCTGGATTACGTACACGAACCCGGCGGGTCACGAGATGATCCGCCAGAATTTGCATCGGGCACCGATGTACTCGGGCCAGATCGCCAGTCGCGGGCCGCGCTACTGTCCGAGCATTGAGGACAAGGTGGTGCGATTTGCGGAGCGAGAGCGACACCAGATTTTTCTTGAGCCGGAGGGCTATGAGAGCGATCGGATCTACTGCAACGGCATCAGCACTTCGCTGCCGCCGGATGTGCAGGAGCCGATGGTTCGATCGATCCGGGGGCTTGAGAACGCGCGGATCATGCAGTGGGGATATGCGGTTGAGTATGACTTCGTGCCGCCGCACCAGATCGACGCGACGTTGCAGACAAAGTGCGTGCCGGGGCTGTTCCTGGCGGGTCAGATCAACGGGACGAGCGGATATGAGGAGGCGGCGGGGCAGGGCATCGTCGCCGGGATCAACGCGTCGCGGATGGTGCAGGGGCGCGAGCCGATCGTGCTGCGGCGCGACGGCAGTTACATCGGGGTGATGATCGACGACCTTGTGACCAAGAGCGTGGATGAGCCCTATCGGATGTTCACGTCGCGGGCGGAGTATCGATTGCTGCTGCGAAGCGACAATGCGGACGAGCGGTTGACGCCGTTGGGGCGCGAGGTCGGATTGGTCGATAATGCGCGGTGGTCGCGGTTTGAGCGGAAGCGGGAGATCGCGGCGGCGGTCGGCGGATTGGTTGGATCGGGGCGCGTGCAGAGTCGACCGCTGGCCGACGTGCTGGCGGACTCGGATGCGGATTCGCTTTGTCATCCGGGATTGCGCGAGTGCGTCGTTGCGGCCGGTCTGGGCGAGGCGGACGATGACTTCGTGCGGGCGGCGGTGCGATCGGCTGCGACACAATTGAAGTATGCCGGATATGTGCGTCGTCAGGGGCGGCAGGTGGAGCGCTTCCGGCGATTGGAGGATCACGGCATTCCCGAGGGGTTTGATTTTCGCGGCGTGCCGCACCTGCGGCACGAGGCCCGCGACAAGTTTTCGCGGGTGGGGCCGCGGAGCATCGGCCAGGCGCTGCGGATCAGCGGGATCAGTCCAGCGGATATCAGCATCCTGATGATTCATATTGAGCGGCGGCGCCGGCATGCAACGCCCGGCGGTGGCGCGAGTTAGGCGCGCGATTCACATTCGACAATTCGATTGACTTCAGCCCGGCGGTTTTGGTGAAATGGCCGGAATTGGCGGATTCATCGCCTCGTTTCAGATCCGCGGTCCAAGTCAACCTCGGGAGGGAAGCTCATGAAGCACGCACGAGTCTTGTCGCGCCTGGTCGTCATTTCGTTCATCGTTGCCGGATTCGGCGGCGGGAGCGCGCTGGCGATATACATTAATCCGGATGCGACGATTGCCAACGGCACGCATCCGGCGGTTGGCAAGGTTGGTAAGAATGGCGGTTCGTTCAATTGTACCGGCTCGATTCTCGAGAATCGGCTGAGTCTTGCGACACCGAACGGCTTTGTCGTCACCGCGGGGCATTGCTCGTTTCCGTTCCAGGGGACGGTCTACGGCAACACGGACGGGAAGTTTCAGATCAACGGGGGCGGGGCGACCCTAACGTCGGACGCGATTCGGCGATATCCGGATTGGGTGCAGGACGGCGACCTGACGAACGGCGACGTTTCGTTTCAGCGTTACTTCAACGCGCCCGCGGCGTTCACGGGCGTAACGGCGTTGTCACTGGCCCGGACGACATCGCTGGCGGCGAACGACACGCCGACCATCGTTGGATTCGGAACGGGCAACGCGAGCGCGTACGGAACGAAGCGGCAAAGCGATTTTACGATCGCCGGCAATGCGGCTGGGCTCGCGACATGGAACACGGTGGCGGCGGGTCCGAAGACGTGCGGCGGCGACTCAGGCGGGCCGTTCCTTCGGGGCGGACGAATCGCGGCGATTCACACGGGCGCGACGAACACGACGGATGGATTTCTTCCGTGCGATGGGACGCAGGCGGGGATCGGGAGGGCGAATACCGTCGACAACACGAACAACCTTCAGACACAGGCGAAGGTGAACTGGCTGGACAGCTACACGCAGCCTGCGATTTTCTGGGATCGGCTGACGCTGAACGGCGCGGTCGTTGATAACTTTGAGCCGCCGGGGGCGCCGAATCCGGGCGAGTATCAGCGAGGCGGGAACGGGCTGCCGCGCAACTGGTCGATGGCGAATGACGGGAGCGCGACGCACCCGACATTTGGTGCGATCGGGGCGAACGGCAATTGGCGGTATTTCAACGCCATTGGCCGGATGAATGACAACACGACGGCGGAATTGTACACCGAAGGGAATTCCGGGCTTGGCGAGATTCAACTTGTGGGCGGCGGGCCGTCGCTGGTGAAGCGCGATCTGCAGGTGAATGGCGGCGGGAACATCCAGATCACCGTCGATCAGCGGTGGAACAGTCTGCAATTGCTGGACGATCTCGGCGTGCGGATGCCGGACGGGACATTTGTGTGGAATGGGCTTGCGACGTCGGCCGTTGCGAACATCGATCAGTGGTTTACGCGATCGATGAATCTCGATCTGACGGCGTTCCCCGGGGCGCAGACCATATCGGTGTACTTGCTGAATGTCCCGGAGCCGGCGACGCTTCTGCTGGTGGGCGTCGGCGTCGCGTGGAGGCTTCGCCGCCGCTAGAGGCAAGAACCCAAACTTCGCTTTTTTTCATGGCCGCGCCAGGCAGTTCCGAAGGAGCCGCCCGGCGCGGCCGTTATGTCTTAAGCGCAATCGCGGTTAGTCTACCGGATTGCGATTGAGGAGCTATTCATGAAATCGATTGGAAAGATGGTTTGTTTGACACTCGGGCTGGTCTTGGCGACCGAAGTATCGGCGGCGGGCCGGCAATACGACTTTGAGAAGAAGGTGCTGCCGAACGGGCTGACGGTGATCACGCTGGAGGATCACTCGTGTCCGGTGGTAGCGGTACAGGTCTGGTACCACGTCGGCTCGAAGGATGAGGATCCGAACCGGCAGGGTTTCGCGCACATGTTTGAGCACATGATGTTTCGCGGGACCGATGTGCTGGGGCCGGAGGAGCATTTCAGCTACATCCGGCGGACGGGCGGGGATTGCAACGCATTCACGGCCTTTGACAACACGACATACATCAACGAACTGCCGGCGAATCAGCTTGAGATGGCGCTGTGGCTCGAGGCCGAGCGGATGGCGTTTCTCAAGATCGATGACGAGAGCTTCTACAAGGAACGAGCGGTCGTCGAGGAGGAGCGACGGCTGCGCTCGTTGAACGCTCCGTACGGAATGGTGCCGGAGAAGCTGCTTGCGTTCATGTTCTCGAAGCATCCCTATCGATGGTCGCCGATCGGGTCGATTCCGCACCTGCGGGCGGCGACGATCGATGAGTTGCAGGCGTTTTGGGACAAGTTTTACGTGCCGAACAACGCGACGCTGGTCATCGCCGGGGACATCAAGAACGACGAGGCGCAGAAGCTGGCCGAGAAGTGTTTCGGTTGGATTCCGAAGGCGCCGGAGCCGCCGCGGATCACGGTGAAAGAGCCGCCGCAGACCGCGTCGCGAAAGCTCAAGATCCCGGAGAAGAAGGGGCCGGTGCCCATCGTGGGATACGTCTATCGCGCTGTGCCCAAGGGCGACAAGGACGAGCTGGCCCTGGACATGTTGATGAGTATTCTCGGTGGCGGTGAGTCCAGCCGCATTTACGACGATCTCGTCAAGAAGCAGAAGACGGCGCAGGCGGGAGTGGCGGGACTGTTCAATTTTGAAGACGACGGGCTGTGCGGCGCCGGGGCCGTACTCATGCCGTGGGGGAATCAGAAGAAGGTGCTGAAGACGATTCGCGAGCACATCGAGCGGGTGAAGAAAGAGCCGGTGACGGCGCGCGAGCTTGAGAAGGTGAAGAACCAGCTCATGCGGCAGGAGGTGACGCAGGCGCTATCGGTCGCGAGCAAGGCGCGGTTGCTGGGTGAATACCAGGCCATCGAAGGCGATGCGGAGAAGGCGAACAAGCACTTGGACGAGATTCGGGCGGTGACCACCGACGATCTGCTGCGCGTGGCGAAGAAGTACCTGACCAAGGAGAACGAGACGGAGGTGCGCATCGAGCCGCAGTTCGGAAGCGTGCTGGGCTCGCTGGTCGGGGGCGGGTCGAAGGAAGGCGATGTCGATGAGGGAGCTGCGCCGGCGACGAAACCGGCGGAGAATCGCATCGCAAAGCGCGGCGGCGTGCGGGCCGACTTGAAGCGGCCGAGTGGTGTGGCGGCGAAACCGCCGATCGCAAAGCTGCTGGACGCAGTTCCGCAGGC
Organism: uncultured Planctomycetaceae bacterium; assembly: GCA_964549445.1. Taxonomy (GTDB): domain Bacteria; phylum Planctomycetota; class Phycisphaerae; order UBA1845; family UTPLA1; genus SpSt-539. The sequence continues at coordinate 48,218 of CAZJVS010000023.1, read as the reverse complement.
GGTGTTCGAGGAAAAGGTACTCGAGAACGGTTTGAAGGTTGTGGTGATTCCGAACCACGAAGTGCCGTTTGTGTCCATGACGCTCGGTGTACTGGATGGGGCGTGGACGGAGCAACACCCCGGAACGGCGTCACTGGCTGCGGGACTGATCACGAAGGGGTCGGAGGCGCATACGGCCGAGCAGATGGCGGAGGAGCTGGAGTTCAACGCGATCAGCCTCGGCGGAAATGCTTCGCTCGACAACGCGACGGTGAATGCGTCGTGCGTGAGCGATAAGTTTCCGCTGGCCATGAAGCTAATGGCGGAGGTCGTGCGGACGCCGAGGTTCGTCAAGGACGAATTCGACGTCTTGCAGAAGCAAACGTCTCTGGGGTTGATGATTTCGACGAAGCAGCCGGAGTATCTTGCTGAGCGCGAGTTTCGGCAGCGGCTGTTCGGGTCGCATCCGTACTCGCGGACGGCGACGGGCGAGATGGAGGATGTGCGATCGTTAAAGCCCGATGACTGCGCGGCGTGGTGGAAGTCCCACGTGCGGCCGGACGGTTGCGTCTTGTATATCGCGGGCGATGTCGATCCGGCCAAGGCGTTTGAAGTCGCGAAGGCGAACTTTGGCGATTGGAAGGCGAGTGGAGCGCGGCCGGAGAGCAAGCTGGCGGCGATTCCGGCGCCGAAGGGGACGGAGATATTCCTCGTCGATCGGCCGGGCTCGGTGCAGAGCCAGATCCGGGTCGGGCACGTCGGGATCACGCGGGACAATCCGGACTACTTCAAGAGCCTCGTGCTCTCGCAGATTCTCGGCGGCGGCTTCAACAGCCGGCTGAACAAGGCGATTCGGATCGAGAAAGGACTGACGTACGGCGCGCGGGGCGGGCTGAGCGCGGACCGATTCGCGGGGCGATTCGGCGTCAGCACGTTTACGAAAACGCCGAGCACGGTTGAGGCGCTTAAGACCCTGTTGAATGAGATTGACAAGATCAAGGCGTCGCCGGCGGAACCGCAGGAGGTCGACGATTCGCGGTCGTACCTGGTCGGCAAGTTCGCAGGCGACCGGGAGACGCCGCAGGGCACGATCAGCGATCTGTGGCTGATCGAGCAATGCAAGCTTCCGAAGGATTACCTGTCAAAGTATCTCGATGGAATTCGAAAGACGAGCGGCGACGACGTGCTCGACACGGCGAACAAGCTGATTCATCGCGACAAGTTGACGATCGTGATCGTCGGCGAGGCGGACAAGCTCAAGGGCGACTTGGAGAAGATCGCCCCGGTGACGGTGATCAAGGCATCGGACAAGGAAGAGAAGCCGCCGGCGGGCGAGAAGGACGAGCGCGAATCGGATGCGCCGGATAAGGAATAGCCATTCGAGTCGCACCGGGGTCGCTTAACGCCGCCGGGGCCCGATCGCTTATAATGGCAGGTTGTGGGCAGGGCCGGACCGGTCGTCCGGCCCGCACATTGTCAGGACTGTTCTTTCCGACCGGATTGGATTTGCAACATGGATGAGGATGTACGTCGCGCCGAACGTGACGCCGCGATTATCGAGTTTGTCGAGCGATTTGCGCCGGGCGCCAATGCGGACCTGATGGGGTCGATGATTACGACCGTGTGCCGGTTGGCGCGGGACGGTGCGAATCGGGGCGAGCTCAAGCTGCTGAACCAGGCGCTGGGCGAATTGCGGTACGCGTTCAAGATCTTCGGGCCGTTTCGCAACACGCGAAAGGTGAGCATTTTCGGATCGAGTCGAACGGCCGAGCACCATCCGGAATATGTGCAGGCGGTGAAGTTTGCCGAGCGGATTCGGCAGGAAAACTGGATGGTGATCACCGGGGCGGGCGACGGGATCATGAAGGCGGGGCATGGCGGGGCGGGGCGCGAGGCGAGCTTCGGCGTGGCGATCCGGCTGCCGTTCGAGCAGAAGACGAACACGATCATCGCGGACGATCCGAAGTTGGTGAACTTCAAGTATTTCTTCACGCGGAAGCTGATGTTCCTCAAGGAGGCATCAGCGGTGGCGCTGTTCCCGGGCGGATTTGGGACGCAGGACGAGGGATTCGAGGCGATGACGCTGGTGCAGACGGGCAAGGCCGATTTGATCCCGATCGTCATGGTCGATGCGCCGGGCGGGACGTACTGGCAGCACTGGCGGACGTATGTCCAGGCGGAACTGCTACGGACGAACATGATCAGCCCGGAAGACATGAACTTGTTCCGGTTGACGGACGACGTTGAGACAGCGGTTCAAGAGGTCGTGCGGTTTTATCGGCGGTATCACTCGCAGCGGTACGTTCGGGATCAGCTTGTGCTGCGGATGCTGGAACCGCTGCCAGCGGCGGTGATTCAACGCATGAACGATGAGTTTCACGAGATTCTCGAGGGCGGGAAGATCGAGGCGGTCTCGGCGTTCAGCGAGGAAGCGGATGATGTGCCGCACTTGCCTCGAATCGCCATGCGATTCAACCGGCGAAGTCATGGCCGAATGCGGCAGATCGTCGATTTGATCAACGGTCACGATCTTGGATCCGGGGCGCGTCCGGCGATGGCGGAAACGGCGGGCGCGCGGCGCTAGATTGCGGCAGCCATCCTCATGAATCGAGAGCGACACGATCGGGTTGCCTGGTGGGCTTGCGCATTTGCTCTGGCGTCGGCGGGGGGGATGGCGTGCGTTGTGCTGCTTCCGGGGACGCTGGATCGAGCTCCGCGGCGATTTGCGGATGTCGAGGCGGGGCGGCTGTATCGCGGGGGATATCCGGACGAGGCCGAATTGCGTTGGCTGGCGAACAGCGTCGGCGTGCGATCGGTTGTGAGCCTGATGCACGAAGGCGGGGCGGGCGGTCGATCTGCGGAAGAAGCGCGGGCGGCGACCGGACTTGGGTTGCGGCTCAGCGAGTATCCGATGCCGGGGGATGGCCGGGGCGATTTCGAAGTGCTTGACGCGGCGGCCGATCGGATCGCCGAGGAGATGAAGAACGGAGCGGTCTACGTGCATTGCTCAGCGGGGAAGCAGCGATCGAACGCGGCGACGGCGGCGTACCGGATGAAGCACTGCGGATGGACGGATGCGCAAGCGATTGCCGAACTTCACGAGCGGTTTGACCTCGATCCGAAGTCGGAAGCGGAATTGACCGCACACCTCCGGGCGTACTATTCAAGTCACATTCGGTCGGCGCGAACTGATCGATCCGAGAAATCGGGACCGCTGCCGTAGGAATCGAGACGCCGCACTACAGGCGGCGGATGATGCCGACCACGATGCCCTGGATAGCGACTTTGTCGGTATAGATGGGGTTGTACTTGGGGTTAGCGGGCTGGAGTCGATAGCGGCCACGCTCGCGGTAGAAGCGCTTGAGGGTGGCCTCACCCGAGTCGAGCAGGGCGACGACGGTCTGGCCGTTGTCGGCGGTTTCGCGCTTTTCGCAGACGACATAGTCGCCGTCGCAAATGGAGTCTTCGATCATGCTGTCGCCTTTGACCTCCAGGACGAAGGTTTTCTGGCGGGAGGCGAACATGGACTCCAGGTCGATCGATTCGGGGTTTTCGATGGCCTCGATGGGCGAGCCGGCGGCGACTCGGCCGACGAGCGGGAGGACGGTGGAGCGGTCAGCCGGCAACCGCACATGGTCTCCGACTTCGAGGGAGCGGGCCTTGTGCTTTCCGCGCTGGATGAGGCCGCGCTTTTCGAGGGCGGTGAGATGTTCGAAGACGGTGACCTTGCTGATGCCGAGATAGTCTCCGATCTCCTGCAAGGTCGGGGAATAGCCAAATCTGGCCTGGTAGTCGCGGACGTAGGTGAGAATTTCGGCTTGGCGCGGTGTCCGCGGCGTTCGGGTGGTTGAGGGTCGGCGACGTTTGGACATGAGAGGACTCCTGAGATTGCGGGGCGGCGGGCCACGGCGAACCGTTGAGGCCCTGTGGGCCAAGGATGATCGGCGGCAGGTCGCAATCGGCGGAAAGCGGCGCGGGTGCCGACACGAAAACCGGCGCGAAGGCGGCTGCTTCCGAGGGCCAGGCGGAGCGAAAGTCTCCGCCGGGACCGAAGATACAAACCGGCACTTCGGCCGCGGGTCGGCCGATCGATGCGAAGCCGATCAAATTGGCACGATCCATGTGCCGCCCTCGAGCATCCGTGCGAGGCGCGACCGCCGGCCCATCCGTGGGGCCGACCTGGCGGTTCGCGTTTTGTTCAGTACCAAAGTATAACCGAACATCGGGGGCGTGGCAAGCGGGAAATGAGGGTGCTCGGGGAAGTCGGCCGGTTGATTTTGCCGGATCGCTGTCAGGTCACGGCTTGCGGGGGGGGGGCCGGTGGTATGATGGCGTGGATGGCGGGAGGATGCGCGTGACAGAATTTGGCGGGCGATTGGGCACCGTTGTAGCGGTTCTGTGTAGTTGTGCCTGGCCGGCGGTTGCGGCGGGGCAGGTTGCTCGTGATGCGGCAGGGAGTTGCGATGCTTGCGATGTGAATTGCGATCTTGAGCGGAATGGGGCGGATGTCGGACCGTTTGTGGCGCGATTGGCGGAGGGTGTGGCCGGTTGCTCGGCGTGCGGCGGGGATGTTGATCTGAATGGCGTTTTGGATGGGCGGGATATCCAAGGATTTGTCGAGTGCATGATTGGCGGGCCGGTGGGAGCTTGTTGCTCGGGCGTCGCCTCGTGCACTCTAACGAACGAGGCGCAATGCGGCGGGGCATGGCTGGGGGCCGCGAGTGCGTGCGATGTCGGGGCGTGCGCGTTTGGGAATCTGACGGCGTATCGGCCGCAGATTGGGGCAGGGTACTTCCCGTTTACGCGGACGGCGGTGAGCGAGGCGGATGAGGCGAGCGCGACGCTCGGACCGGGAATTCGAATCAACGCGCCGGGGGATGTCGATCCGGCCGGCGAGGATGATTTGATCGAGGTTGTGATCGAGACAACGCGGCCGGGGGTGGCGCTGGCGCTGAGGCGGAACGATTCGGCACTGCGGATTTGGGCGACGCGAGACAAGCAGGCGGGGAGCGAAATCGCGTTTGTCGGGGATCGGACAGGGCCGATGGCGATGGGCGGCGCGTCGATGACGGTGTGGGTGGAGTGGGCTGCGCCGGGACAGGGACTGGCGGAGTTACATTTGGAGCCGGCGAGCGGGGCGTATTCGCTGGATATGCTGAAGTTGCATTCGTTTCGGAGCATCGTGATGGCCCTGGGAGGCGAGGGCCAGGTGCCGTCGGTACCGGTCGATGCGAACCACGGGACTTTTGTGGTGGGTATCGAGATGTACGGTCAGGGGTATGACGTGCATCTCTACGACGAGGACAACGTGACGGCGAACGGTTCGGGTGCGACTTTGAATGAAGTGGTGACAGCGGTGCGCGATCGCGGGGTCGGACAGGTTGCGATTCTTGGTTACAGCCACGGCGGCGGATCGACGCACGATCTGGCGGAGCGGCTGGACAATGACCGGGCGGGGATCGGCATATTCGAAATCGTTGCGACGTCGTATGTGGATGGCGTCGGGAATGCGTCGGATTTTGACATCTCGCAGGAGGTGCGGCGGCCGCCAAGCACGGTGTACCACGCGAATCAATACCAGGTTGGGTCGATCGCCGATTTTGGGCTGGATGGCGGACCGGTGCCTGGGTCGGATCCGCCGCCGACCGGCCGGAATGTCGAGACGATACTTGGAACGGGCGTGACGCATTTTGCCGTGGATGACGAGCCGATCGTGCGGACGTTTATTGAGACGAATTTTTCGATGCGGGTGACGCCATGAGTTTGAGATTGAACGTTGCAGTGTGCGTTATCGCGACATTGATCCAAGCCGGCCGTGCGCTGGGCGCGGATCGTGCCGCGGCGATCGCACCGGACGAAAGCTACCAGTCGGTGCTGACGTCGATGGCAAAGGCAAGCGATCGTTCGGATGTCGACAGTCTTGCCGAGCGGCTTGTCGCGATGGGGGACCGGGATCGACTCGTCGAGCAGGTGGTGTGGTTTGCCGCGGCAGGGGCAACGTCGCCGGAGACGCGCGGCGTCGCGGGTCGGGTATTGGCGCGGATCGATCGACCGAAGGAGCCGGTCGTGCGGACTCTGGCGCGGCTATTGGATGATCCGAACGCGGCGGTGCAGGCGGTGTCGCGCGAGATGCTGCAAGGATACGAGGATCAGTCGGCGACGCGGCCGCCGGATTTTTCGGTGTATCGGGCGGTCATCGAGGACGATGTGCGCGCGAAACGCGAGCCGCAGGCGTCGCTGGTGCGGCACATGTACGAATCGGATGCGGGGGCGGCGCTGTTGACGATGGTGCGGGCGTACGGGTTGCGGCGGCCGGAGGAGATCCGGCCGATTTTGTGGGGCGAGCATGTCGTATCGGACCTGATGTGGCGGCGGCGGTATGGGTTTGTCGAGCCGCGCGCGGTCGATTCGGCGGCGGTGCGGGAGCTGGCGGGGATGGCGAAGCATCGGCAGTGGTGGGTGCGGCTGTATGTGGCGGAGATCATCCGAGCGAATCCGGAGTTGGGGGGAGCGGAGGTTTTTCAGCGATTCGCGGGAGATGGCAACGCGCTGGTTCGGCAGGCCGCGTCGCGGCGGCAGGACAAGTCATAGGTGCGCGCGGGGGCGGATCACTCGACTGGCATTTGGGCGATGAGATCGCGGGCGCGGGCGAGTCGTGCGTCGCCGGCCTGCTGGAACGATGCTTCTGCACAACGGAGATGAACTTCGGCATCCGCAAACCGGCGGCACTCCAGCAAGATGGCACCGAGTTCCAGATGCGCGGCTGCCAGGTTGAGGTCGTCGGGCGGGGCGTGCGGCGTGACGGTACAAATGTCATCGGCGAGCAGGGCGGTCGCCTCTGGCTTGCGGCCCGATTGCAGCAAGACCGGCACCAATTGCAGCGTCGTCGGGAGCAGGTCGAGCCAGCGCTCATTCGCCCGGAAGGCTCGATGCGCGCGATGCAGCATGTCACACGCGTCGCCAATTTGACCGGTGGCAGTGCGGAAGTTCGCGTAGCGTATCAGCAACTGCGCCACGCGGGGATGATTGGACCCGTAGAGCGCGATCATGCCGCGATAGGACTCGTCGAACAGGGATTCGGCCTCGTGGGACGGATCGCCCCGGCGGGCCAGGATGTCGGCCAGACCTGACATGGCCACGAGCGTGTCGAGGTGCAGGGCGTTTCCCCGCAGTTTCTTCGAGAACTGCAGCGAGGTTCGATAGCGGACCTCGGCGTCGCCCGCGCGACCGGCAGCGGAATAGAGCGCGGCGAGGTTGTTGTTGACCAGTGACATTTGATGGTTGTCGGGGCCGAGGCATTTTTCATAGAGGCGCATGGCTTCCAGGTACCCGCGCTCTGCTTCGTCGAACTTCCCGAGTCGGTTCTTAATAAGCCCGAGACTGTTGGCTGTCTGCGCCATGTAGCAAGTGGCTGCCGGCTGCAGCGCCGAGTAGATCTCCCAAGCCGATTCCACCATTTTCTCCGCCTCTGGAAGTCGCCCGAGGACGCGATAGAGTCGGCCGAGGGCATCGAAGGACTCCGCGACATAAACAGAATTCACACCAAACGCGGACTTCCGCAGTTCGAGTGCGGCCAGGAGGTGGGGTTCGGCGCGGGCGTCAAGCCCCAGTTCCCGGTAGGTACTTGCAATTGTCATTCGCAGTGAAGCGTCTGCGGCGGGATTCGCAGACGCGCGGTTGGCGTCAAGTCTTGCGGCGGCGCGGTCGAGCATGTCTCGGACGGTGAGTTCTGTTCCGCGCGCCGCGGTCTCGTGGCCGGCCGAGAGAATCATGCCCTGAAGGAAGTCATTGATTGCACGGGTAACCTTGCGATCGCGATCGGCGTCGGCGAGGGCGCCTGTCGCGCGGCGGCTTTCGTCGTCGGCGCGGGCGCGTTCGCGGACAGCGCGGACGTAGAGGACGGTCGTGGTGATCGCGGTCGCGACGAGCAGCAGGATGAACACGGACGCGACGGCAACTGCCAGACGGTTGCGGCGGATGAACTTTCGGACGAGGTAGGCGCTGCTCGGCGTGCGCGCGGAGACGGGCCGGCCGTTGCGGAAGCGCTCGACGTCGGCCCGAAGGGCGTCGACGGACTGGTAGCGATGGGTTGGGTCGGGATGGAGGGCTTTCAGCACGATGGCGCAGAGGTCGCGATCGAGGGCGGCGTTGAGCGAAGCGAGGGATCTCGGACCGATGGCCTCGATGCGACGGATCATTTCGGCGGCGGAGCTTCCGGGCTCGACCGGGGGCGAGCCGGTGAGGCAGTGGTAGAGCAACGCACCGAGCGAATAGACGTCGCTGCGGATGTCGACCCGTGAGGTGTCGCCGCGGAGCTGCTCGGGCGAAGCGTAGGTCGGGGTGCCGACGACTGCACCGGTTTGGGTGAGAGTCGGATTGGCGGCGTCGTCGGACTTGAACTTGGCCAGGCCGAAGTCGAGGGCGTGTGGTCGGTTATCGCGATCGACGAGGACGTTGGACGGCTTGAGGTCGCGATGAATGACGCCGCGCTGGTGGGCGTGGTGGATTGCGTCGCAGAGCGCCGAGAAGGCGGCCAGAATTTCGCGTACGTCGCGGCGCGGCCGGCCGGGCGGGGCGGCCCAGCGGTCGAATGGCACGCCGTCGATCCATTGCATCGCCAGCACGAGTTGATCGTCGATTTCCTCCGTGCCATAGACGGTGACGATGCCGGGATGGTCGAGAGCCGCGGCTGCTTCGATTTCGCGGCGGAAACGGGCGAGCATTTCCGGGGTGGCAAATGCGCCGGCGCCGAGTCGTTTGAGGGCGATCGCGCGGCCGGTTCGGGGCTGGCGAACCTTGTAGACGATGCCCTGTCCGCCGCGGCCGACTACGCCGAGGATTTGATAGGGCCCGAGGCGTCCGAAGGTCGGAGTCGCGGCGACTGTGCGGACACGGGCGAGCCAGGAGTCGCCGTCGAGGTCGAAGCCGAAGACCTGCTTCAGTGTGCGGCCGTCGGGCGTGAGCGGCGTTTCAACCGGGGGGTGGCTCATCGACGGCGTCCTCGTCGCGGACCTGCTGGGCGATCAGCTCCTCCATGCGGTCGCGAATTCGCTGACGGACCTTGTGGACGGCCTGCTCGGAGATCGCAAACTCGCGAGCGAGGTCGGCAGGTTTTGTGCCGGCGATGCTGCGGTCGAAGATGGCGATGCTCCGTTCGTCGAAGCAATCGCGGATGGTCTTCATTGCCAGGCGGTAGTGATGGGCGACCCATTCCTCTTCCCAAATGCGCGCATCGTACCCGTCTGCGCCGTCGCTGCCGGCGGCGGCACCCGGGTTTGGCTCCCCACTATTGTCTAGTGGCTCCCAGCGACGATTTGGACGCGCCGACCACAAAGAAATTGAATTTCGTACGCAGGTGAAGAGGTAATCCCGGAATCGGCCGCGGTTTCTGTCATAGATGAACTGCGGGAGGGAGCGGGTGAGACTGATGAAAACGCCCTGGACGATGTCCTCGGAGTCGGTGAGGGGCACGCCGCGCCTGCGGCAGAAGTTGATGAGCAGGTCGCGGTAGTGGGCGTCCAAGTCGCGCCACGCGTCATGGTCCTGCTGGTTACGGACCCGGGACAGGAGTGCCTGGGGGGTGGATCGCATAGCCGGGCCGGGTTCCTCGTCGTAACTGTCGGGCGAAAGTGAGGTTGCGGTCAGCTTGGACGCAACAGTATCAATTCTAACAGAGTTCAGAACTTGGCAATGAAGATTTTTTTTGTTTTGCGCGTCCAAAGTTCGGCCCGCCGCCACTAGTCCCATGTAAATGTTCTGCTGCGGCCGGTCCGACTCGGCTTGAACTCTACTCGTTCGAGGGAGACGAGTGAATCGCGACGAGCGGCCGTGTGAGGCGCGGCAGATTGTTATCGCACTCATGCCGCGAGAAGGCGTACGCCGCCTGTCCGGCAGCGATCATGAACTGAAATTTCGAACTGGAGGAGTATCAGATGTTGATTGGAACGACCCATCGACGAGAAATGACTCGATTCTCGCTTATCGTCATTGTGGCGTGGGCGGCGTCCGCTGCGAACGGGCAGGAAAAGCTGCGATTAATTGCGATTCCGGCGGATCGACCATCTTCGCGGGTCGCGGATGCTCCGAGTCCGCGAATCGGGAGCTGTTCGTACATCGCGGACAACGGCACCCTCGGAAGCTCGTGGTTTGCGGGTGGAGACGATATTGGCGTACTGAATCGCTTCGATGCCGTTGGCGGATGTGAGACAATCGTGGCCGTCAGCCTCCAGGCGGGGCCGGCGGGGCTGCCAGCCCATGTTTATGTCTGGGACGATCCAAACGATGACGGGAATCCGACAGACGCTGTTCTGCTGGTCGATCAGCCGATCACACTCTCGGCAACGCCGGGCATTGTACGGTACGAGCTATCGACACCCGCGCCTGTCGCGGGCGTGTTTTTTGTTGGTGCATCCGCAACGATGCCCGGCACGATGGGAAGTGGCTTCTTTAGCGATGGTGGACCGTGTGCCGCGCAGCGGTCGTGGGCGGCCAGTGCACCGCCGGGGCAATTCAACGCGGCGAATTTGGGTGCGAATCCAACGCTGACGCAGCAATGTGCCGGCGGTAGTACAATTCCCATCACTTGGATAGTGCGGGGGGAAGGCCAGCCCGTCGGCTTTACGTACCAGGGACGCTTGACGCTGAACGGCACGGCCGTAAATGGCCCGACCGATGTGCGTGTTGCGCTCTATGGCGAGCCGATCGCGGGCAGCGCAGTGGCCGGTCCGGTCACGATGATGTCTGTAGCGGTGGCAGAGGGACTCCTTACGATCAATGTACCTTTCGGGGTCGAGGCGTTCAACGGGGCTGCGCGCTGGATGCAAATCGAGGTAGCGCATCCGGCGGGCGGAAGTTTCGTTCCGCTCTCGCCGCGGCAACTGGTCACGGACGCGCCGCAGTGCATGGTTGCTCGGACGACGCCGTGGACGGGAATCTCCGGGGTGCCGGCGGGATTCGCCGATGGCGTGGATGACACGGGCGGAGGCGACATTACGGCCGTTAATGCCGGAAGCGGCCTGACCGGCGGCGGGACGAGTGGCGATGTGACGCTCGCGGTCGGCTTCGCCGGAACCGGCGCGGCGACGACCGCTTCGCGGAGTGACCATTATCACGGCACGGTTGCGGCATCGGATGGTACGCCGTCGAATGCGATCGCGGTGGACGCCAGCGGCAACGTGGGCGTCGGCACAGCGGCGCCTGCCCAGAAGCTTGATGTCGTCGGAACGGCGAAGATGACGGGATTTCAACTCGGCACGACCGCGACAGCGGGCCATGTGTTGACGGCGAATGCGAGCGGCGTCGGCACCTGGCAGGCGCTACCCAGCGGCGTGACGGGCAGCGGCACGGCCACTCGACTGCCGAAGTTTACGGGGGCGATGTCGTTGGGCGACTCGATCGTCACGGAGTCGGCGAGCGGATTTATCGGCATCGGAACAACGGCGCCGGATTCCAAACTTCACGTTGTCGGGGGGACTGCTGGGAGCTTGTCGCCGGGGTCGGGCTTTGTGGAGCTTGGCAACACGACCGGCAACAACTTGGTTCTTGACACAACAGGCATCGTGGCCCGGAACAACGGGGTGTTGCGCGATCTCCGGATCAATGCGACGGGCCTGCTCGTTGGCGCGAACGGCAGTGGTTTTTCGACGCTGCATGTTGAGTCTACTGAGGACACGACAGTCGCCAATGAGAGTGGATTTCGGGTGCGCTTTCTTCCGGATGGCGCCGGCCCTGTCACGAGACTGAATGTTATGGACAACGGAGGCACGACCATCGGGTCGAACACGGTCCCTCCGGCCAACGGGCTTCGAGTGGCCGGTGATTGCAACGTTGTTGGCGCGCTCACGAAGGGAAGCGGTTCATTCAAGATCGACCACCCACTCGATCCCGAAAACAAGTACCTCTACCACAGCTTCGTTGAGTCGCCGGACATGATGAATGTCTATAACGGCAACGTTGTGACCGACGCGGCCGGGTATGCGTCTGTCGAGCTGCCGGACTGGTTTGAGGCGCTCAACAAGGAGTTTCGGTATCAGCTTACGGTGGTCGATTCGACTGATTCGGCGGAGTTTGTGATGGTGAAGGTGGTGCGCGAGATATCGGGTAATTCGTTCACGATTCGCAGCAGCCAGCCGAACGCGAAGGTGTCGTGGCAGGTTACAGGCATTCGCCATGACGCATTCGCCAACGCGCATCGCATTCCCATCGAACAAGAGAAGGAGGCGGCCTATCGCGGGCGATATCTGCATCCGGATGTCTTCGGTCGTGGCGCTGAGGCCGGGATTAACGCGGCTGTGCCGGAACCGGACTCAAAGGAAGGACGGTGAGCCATGCGACGCAATCTATCGACTGTCCTGACAGTCGTCGGCTTCGTCTCAGCATTTACGGCGCTTACGCTCGCCCAGACCGGCGGCGGGTTCGCGTTGATCTGGTCGACGATGGATGGTGGCGGCGGCACATCGTTTGAGAAGGGCAAGAGCGGCGAACTCTTCGTCATGAGAGGAACAATCGGACAGCACGACGCCGGCCCTGAGCCGACGATGACCGGCGGCGGGTTCGGGTTGACGGGCGGATTCTGGCCGGTGACGTTTGTTTGTCCTTGCCTGGCCGACATGAACTCTGACGGCAAGAAGAATGGGGCCGATGTTCAGAAGTTTGTGCAGTGCCTGATCGCCGGGCAGGGCGTTTGTGTCTGCGCTGACGTGAATGCGGCCGGTGGCGTGAGCGTGGCGGACGTGCCGGTGTTCGTGAACACGCTGCTAACGCAATCGGCGTGCCCGTAAACGGGCCGCGACCGTCAGAGCAGGGCGACGACGATGATGTCGTAGACGGCGTGGGAGCCGACGGCAATGCCGAAGCCGCGGGTGACAAAGACGCCGGCGAGGTAGGCGCCGGCGGTGGCGCGGAAGGCGAAGTCGCGCGGAGAGAAGGGGTCGTTGCCAATCGGCTGGTAGTGGTGGGCCGCGAAGGCGAGCGATGAGACGACCACCGCGAGGGCGACGGCGACGCTCTCGCGCATTCCGCCGATATCCTTCAGCAGCAACATCAACATCGAAATGAGCATCAGGCGGAAGACCAGTTCCTCGTAGAGGCCTGCGCCGATGCTCAGGAGCAGATCGGCGGACATCGAGCTCTTTCCCACGGTCGCGCCGGCGAGGGCGGACGTGCTGAGGAGGCGGTTCATCATCAGCAGGGGAATCGCGAGCAGCACACTCTCGGCCAACATGCCGGCGAGAACGACCGGCTCGACCTTCCAGGGCAGGCGGGCGAAGACGTGCCACGCCAGCAGAACCGCGACAAGCGCGAAGCCGGGCAGGTAGTAGCCGGTTGCGCCGAAGAGACTGAAGAACCATTGCAGGAGAAGTTGGGCGGCGAGGTCGGGACGCTGCGACGTCTGCTGCCCGTTGTGGAGGAGGGCGAGGCCCAACTCGTAGATGATGATGAGCGGGGCGAGGAACGCGAGGCATTGCAGTGGGCGCTGGGCCGCTTCGTAGTAGCCGGGGTTGGCGGATGGAATGGGGCGCTGCGGGTTTGCGGGCGAGCGAAGCACGTCCGCGCGGATGTGCCGTTTCGCCGAGCGTCGAGTCATGGGGGTAGAATGTACGAGTTGCAGGGCGAATCGCAAACGATGGAGCGTTGAATGGGCGGATGGACGACGGCGCAGCGGCTGCGGGAGTTCTACGACGCAATGCTGGAGGCCTACGGGCCGCAGAATTGGTGGCCCGGCGAGACGCCGACCGAAGTGGCGATCGGGGCGATCCTCACGCAAAACACGAGCTGGAAGAACGTCGAGCGGGCGATTGCGAACCTGCGGGCCGCTGGGGCGCTGGACTTCGAGCGGTTGCACGAGTTGGCGATCGAACGGATCGCCGAATTGATCCGGCCGGCGGGCTATTACAACATCAAGGCCCGGCGGCTGAAGAATTTCGTCGAGTGGTTGCATCGTGAGCATGGCAGTGATTTGCTTCGGCTGGCAAGGATGTCGGTCGGCGATGCGCGGGGGGCGCTGCTGTCGGTGAGCGGGGTCGGGCGCGAAACCGCCGATGCGATCCTCTTGTACGCGCTGCGGATGCCGACGTTTGTGGTGGACGCTTATACGGGGCGCGTGCTGCGGCGGCACGGATTGATTGACGAGGATGCGGACTACGAGCGGATCAAGGAACTGATGGAGGACGGACTCCCGCGGGAGGAGCCGCTATTCAACGAGTATCACGCGTTGCTGGTGGAAGTGGGGAAGCGGCATTGCAAGCCGAGGGCACAATGCGCGGGGTGCCCGTTGGAGCGGTTCCACCACGTCGTCGAACCATGAGCGGACGGGAGGCCTGAATCGACGCGCAGTGGTTTCGGAGTCGGCGTTCGTGGAGGGGGTCAGGATTGCTTGTTCTTGACCACCTTGTACACGACGATAATCGCGACCAGCACGAGGACAAGGATTCCATTGCGAAGGTTGAAGATCGCGCTATCCTCGGCCAGCATCAGAAGTGATTGCGTCATGGTCGAATGCTCCTCGAATCGAACACAAGGTACGGTTCGGGGGCCGGTCCGTTTGGTCGGCCCCGGTGGGCGGTGTGGTATCGGGGGGCGCAAAACATGTCAAGGGTTCATAGCGATTCGAGCGGTGCGTCGCGGGCGGCGCGGCAATATGATGGCGGCGATGAACGCCAATCCATCGGATGAAGGCCTGGCCGAGGTGACGATTTCGACGGAGCCGCTGCGGCTTGAGTCGTTAGGGGAAACACTGGGGCAACCGCTGCGGTTGACGCTTGCGCCCACCGCGCTCGACAGGGTCCGGTCCAGCCGGCAGCTCCTCGAGCGAATGGCGGCGGGATCGGCGGCGGTCTATGGGGTCAACACGGGCTTTGGCTCGCTCTGTCGACAACGGATACCGGCCGATCGTCTGGCGCAGCTTCAGGAGAACCTGATCATCTCGCACGCAGTCGGTGTCGGGCCGGCAATGCCGGACGAAATTGTGCGCTGGATGATGTTGTTGAAGGTGCAGGCGCTGGCCCAAGGGCACAGCGGCGTGCAAACGGGCGTCGTGGAATGCCTGGTCGCGATGTTGAACGCGGACGTGCTGCCGGTTGTGCCGACGCGCGGGTCGCTTGGCGCGAGCGGCGATCTGGCGCCGCTGGCGCACATGGTCATGCCGATGATCGGGAGGGGGAACGTTCGCGTCGGCGGGGAGTCGCTGGCGGCGGACGCGGCGTTCAAGCGGGCAGGCATCGCGCACGTCAAGTTGGGCGCGAAAGATGGACTGGGGCTGATCAACGGTACGCAGTTCATGCTGGCGTACGCGGCGGCAATTGCAACTCGGGCGGCGCGGCTGGCAAAGCTGGCCGACGTCGTCGCAACCATGTCGCTCGAAGCCCTGCGCGGAAGTCTGCGGCCGTTTGACGAGCGCCTGATCGCGCTGCGGCCGCATCGCGGCGCGGTGGAGACGGGTGTGAACGTCAACCGGTTGATGGCCGGAAGCGAGATACTGCCGAGCCATGCCGATTGCGGCAAAGTGCAGGACCCCTATTCGCTCCGGTGCGTGCCGCAGGTGCATGGCGCGTGTCGGGATGCACTCCGGCACTTTGCCGCGACGATTCAGACAGAATTGAACGCGGTGACCGACAATCCGATTCTCATCGACGGCGAGGCGATATCGGGCGGGAATTTTCATGGCGAACCGCTGGCCCTGGCGACGGACTTCGCTGCCATGGCGCTGACCGAATGGGCGAGCATCTCCGAGCGGCGGACGTATCTGCTGCTGAGCGGCACCGATGGGCTGCCCGAGCTGCTGGTTCGCGACGGAGGGATCAACAGCGGGCTGATGATTCCGCAGTACACGGCTGCGGCGCTGGTGAACGAGTGCAAGGTGCTGAGCCACCCGGCCTGCACCGACTCCATTCCGACGTCGCTCGGCCAAGAGGATCATGTCAGCATGGGGGCGACGTCGGTCTTGAAGTGCTGGCAGATTCTCGAAAACGTTGAGACGGCGCTGGCGATCGAACTGTTGACGGCGGCGCAAGGGCTCGATTTCCGACAGCCACTCAACGCGGGGCGCGGGCCGGCCGCGGCGCATGGCGCCGTGCGGGGCGAGATTCCGTTTGCCGAGCGCGATCGGGCGTTTGGCGAGGATATTGCAGCGGCGATTCGATTGGTGCGGAGCGGGGCAGTGCTCGCGGCTGTGGAGGCAGCGGTGGGCGGGCTGATTTGAGCTGGCGTGACTGCGTTGGCGGCAAGGTGTTGAACGCGGGGGCAATGGGAGTTGGTACGGCGGGTTTGCAGACAACGACTTGACGCACCCGATGATTGAATATGACGGGGGGCGGATGGCTGCGGTTCGCCGGGCGCACCGAACGCGGTTTGCTTAGTTTACGGACTGGCGAGGAGCTTGCGCTTTTTGTGGATGAAGGTAAGGTGGTGGTGGACGTGGTGGATGTAGATGCGGAGTAGCTTGGCGACGGGGACTTCGCCGAGGTCGGGGTGGAGGAAGACGCGGTTGAGGGCGCCGGGAGGGGCGTGGCGGAGGACGTCGGCGGTGAAGATGCGGTGGAGGCGGAAGAGTTCGGCGGCGGCCGAGGCGGAGAGCTTGTCGTAGCTGAGATTGCGGGCAAAGGCGTTTTCGTCGTAGACGTCGACGCGCGGGTGGTCTTCGGCGAGGGCGCGCTTCATGCGGACAGCGGCGATGAGGTCGGTGTCGAGGAGGTGGATGACGATCTGCTGGATGGACCACGTGTTGGGGATCGGGAAACTGTTGAGCTGTTCGCGCGTCAGGCCGGCGATGGCGGCGGAGGGGAGCGGTCCGCCAGTGACGAATTGCTCGATGGCTTCGGCGTCGGACAGGTTGCGGATTTCGGCGGGGACTGTTTCGTCATAGAAGTGGGGCATTGGGGGCTCCTCTTGCGGCGATTGTACGGGATGCGTGCAGGGCACCGCGTGTGTGAATTGTTTTGACAGCAGTGGCGGGGGGTGGTAGGGTACTCGGCTCGGAACCGGCCGTGGCCGGTTTCGGATGGCCTTTCAAAAAGGGGCCGGTCGATGGGCTTGACGTTTCGGCGTCGGGCGTGGCGACCTCAGGGCTTTCAGCTCGCGGCCGAAAGCTCTGGCCTCGGAAGGGTTCCGCAGCCGCGTTCTTGAGTGGTCGGGCGAATTCGACGCCCGGCGCTGCTGCGAAAGACAATTTGCGGGTGAAGTGAAGCGACGGCGGGTGTCGTTGTGCGCCGTACGCGTGCTGACAGCGCGTGCGGTGGACACTAGACTTCCGGGCGTCATCTCTCTACCCGGTAGTGTAATGGTAGCACAAGAGATTTTGGTTCTCTTTGTCCTGGTTCGAATCCAGGCCGGGTAGTTCGTCCTCTTTTGCGGGTGATCGGTTGTCGCAAGGCCAGACTGCTGCTGTCGTGCTCGCCGCGGGGAAGTCCACGCGGATGAAGTCTGACTTGCCGAAGGTGATGCACGAGGTGTGCGGGCGGCCGATGCTGGCGGCGGTGCTGGATGCGTGCCGCGAGGCGGGCGTATCGCGGATCGTGGTTGTCGTCGGGCACCAGAAGCAGTCGGTGATAGACGGATTCAAGCAGCAGCCAGACGTTACGTTTGTCGAGCAGGCGGAGCAGAAGGGGACGGGTCACGCGGTTCAGATGGCGGAGGGGACGCTGGCGGGGTTCGACGGGGATGTGCTGGTGATCGCGGGGGATATGCCGCTGGTGCATGGGGAGACGATACGCGAGTTGTTGGCGACACGGCGACGCGAGAATAGCGCGGCGGCGATCGCAACGACGGTACTCGATGATCCGTCGAGCTATGGGCGGATTATTCGGGATGCCGGCGGGGAGTTTCGCGGAATTGTCGAGCATCGGGACTGTTCGGCAGAGCAGTTGCGAATCTGTGAAGTGAATCCGAGCTATTACTGCTTCCAGCGGGCGTTGCTTTTCGAGGCGCTGCGCGAGATTCGTCCAAACAACGCCAAGAACGAATACTACATCACGGATGCGCTGAGCGTTCTGATGTCGAAGGGGCAGCGCGTGGTCGCGAAAACACAGGTGCCGGCGGAGGATGCGACGGGGATCAACTCGCGGGCGGACCTGGCGGATGTCAGCCGGCTGATGCAGCGAAGAATTCAGAGGAAAGTCATGGAAAACGGCGTGACAATCGTCGCGCCGGAGTTGACATGGATCGAAGCGGGGGCAGAATTCGGACCTGAAACGGTCGTACAACCGTTCACGTTCATCGGACGCGCGGCTCGCGTCGGCGCTCGCTGCCGGATCGGGCCGATGGCGGTCGTGGCGCGGGGCGAGCAGGTTCCCGATGGGCGGACGATCGCGGGGAACTGCGCGTCGGCGGGTGGGACGATGACGGAGCCGGTCGAGCGAATCGCACGGATGGCGATGGCTTCGCAGGGACGCGGGGCGTAGAGGGCGAACCATGTCCGAGCCGCATGATGACATGAAGGTGTTCAGTGGTCGGGGCAACCCGGTGCTTGCGCAGCGGATCTGCGATCATCTGGGAATCCCGCTCGGCAAGGTCGAGGTCGAGACGTTCCCGGACGGCGAGTTGTTCGTGCGGTTGCAGGACGACGTTCGCGGGCGGGATGTGTTCGTCATTCAGCCGACGTGCAAGCCGGTCAACGAAAACCTGATGGAACTGCTGATCTTTATGGACTGCCTGCGACGTGCGTCGGCGCGGCGGATTACGGCGGTGTTGCCGTACTTTGGCTATGCGCGGCAGGATCGGAAGGATGAGGGGCGGACGCCGATCAGCGCGAAGCTGGTGAGTAACCTGATTGCGACGGCGGGCGCGGATCGTGTGCTGGCGCTCGATCTGCATGCGGCGCAGATCCAGGGATTTTTCGACATTCCGGTGGATCACCTGTCGGCAGAGCCGATTTTCACGCAGCATTTCCGGAACGGCGGGAAGGCGGAGAACGTGGTGTTCGTCAGCCCGGACGTCGGCAACGTGAAGCGGGCGCGGTTTTACGCGCAGCGGCTGGCGTGCGACCTGGCGATCATCGACAAGCGACGGCTCGACGGGAGCAAGGCGCTGGTGGAGAACATTATCGGAGATGTCGAGGGGCGCGACGTGATCATGATCGATGACATGATCGCGACGGGCGGGACAGTGTGCGAGGCGGCGCGGATCTGCAAGCAGCGTGGGGCGCGGGCGATCCGGGCGGCGGCGACGCATGCAGTGCTGGCGGGGCCGGCGTTTGACCGGCTCGAGAAGGCGCCATTTGACGAGCTGGTGGTGACGGACTCGATTCCGCTGGTGGACGAGGCGAAGCGGCGGTTGCCGGGATTGAAGCAGTTGAGTTGTGCCGGGCTGCTGGGCGAAGCGATCGCCCGGATACATCGGAACCAATCGGTGAGCAGCCTGTTTTTGAAATCGTGAGGTTAGAGACATGGAAATCAAGACACTGAAGGCCGAGAAGCGCGACCCCCACGGAAGCCGTGCGGTGCAGCGACTGCGGAAGGCGGGGCGCATTCCGGGGATCATCTACGGACACAAGCAGACGCCGGAGTCGATCGCGCTGGACCGGCACGAACTCGAGAAGCAACTCGAGCTGGGCGTGCACCTGATCAACGTCGACATGGGCGGTAAGGCCGAGACGTGCTTGATCAAGGATGTTCAGTACGATCATCTCGGGATCGAACCGCTCCACATCGACTTTGCGCGGGTTGATCTTACGGAGCGGGTGAAGGTCAAAGTTCCGCTCGAGATGCGCGGTCATGCGAAGGGCATTGCAGCGGGCGGTGTCGTCACGCAGCAGCTCATGGAGCTGGAAGTGGAGTGTCTGGTGACGGCGATTCCGGATTCGATCCGGGTGAACATCGCGGACCTGGAGTTGAACCAGATGCTGCACGTCCGCGAGTTGCAGCTACCGAGCGGGGTTCGGGCATTGGCGGACGCGGAAGCGATCGTCGTGATGTGCCGCGAGCCGCTGGTCGAGGCGGCGCCGGTCGCAGCGGAAGGCGTTGCGGCGGAAGGCGCGACGGAGCCGGAAGTCATTGCGAAGGGCAAGCTGCCAGTGGAGGGCGAGGAGGGGGCCGAGGGAGCGGCCAAGGAAGCGCCCAAGAAAGAGGAGAAGAAGAAGTAGCCCGTGGCTCGCTCGCGGCGTGAATCCGCATGAAGCTGATCGTCGGGCTTGGAAATCCGGGACGCGAGTACGCGGAGACGCGGCACAATGTCGGCTTTCGCGTGGCCGAGGCGCTGGCGAGCCGCTGGAACCTTGCCGCATGGCGGAAGAAGTTCCAGGGACTCGTGGCGGATGGCGAGGCGTGCGGGCAGCGCGTGACGGTCTTGTGCCCGCAGACGTATATGAACTGCAGCGGCCGGTCGGTTGTGGCGGCGTGGCAGTTCTACCAGTGCAGTCCGGCGGACGTCCTGGTGATCAGCGACGACTTGGACCTGCCGCTCGGGACGCTGCGGATGCGGGCGAGCGGATCGGCCGGCGGACAGAAAGGTTTGGACGACGTACTCGCGTCGCTCGGGACGCAGGAGATCGCGAGGTTGCGGCTGGGGATCGGCCGGCCGGTGCGAGGAGACGCGAAGGATTTTGTACTCGGCCGGTTTGCGGAATCGGAGCGGCCGACGGCGGATGAGATGGTGAGTACGGCGGTTGACGCCGTTGACGTGTGGCTGCGTGAGGGCACGACGGCCGCGATGAATCGGTACAACAAGTCGAAGTGAGAGGGCCGCGAGGCCGACTTGAGAGAAACGAGGATAACGATGGGACGCACCTACGAAGGAATGTTTCTGTTGAATCCGGCGACGACGCCGGAGTGGACGGACGGCGAGGCGGAAATCCGGCGGCTGCTGGACCGGGCCAGTGCGAAGATCCTGGGCCTGAAGCGGTGGGACGACCGGAAGCTGGCGTACGAGATCGGCGGGCACAAGCGCGCGACGTACGGGCTTGTGTTCTTCGAGGCGGAGTCGGACAAGATCGGCCCATTGGAGCGGGATGCCCAGCTCAGCGAGTCGATCCTGCGGGTGCTGGTACTGCGGGCGGACGCGATGACTCCGGAGCTGATCGAGAAGGCATTGGCTGCTGCGGCACCGCCGCGGCACACGGACCGGTTTGAAGGTCCTCGCGACCGGCCGCCGGGCGAGCCGGGAATGGATCGAGCGCCGGCGGGACGGGTCGATGCGATACCGGCGGCCGCTATTGAAGAGATGGCCGAGCCGGCCGAGGCGCCGTAGGCGGACGGGACCGACGGCAGCGGCCGCGGAGGAAGGAATCTCATGGCGAACTTTAACAAGGTTATCCTGGCTGGGAACCTGACGCGCGATCCGCAGCTTTCGTACCTGCCGAGCGGGACGCCGGTGTGCGAATTCGGACTGGCGATCAATCGCAAGTGGAAGGGGCAAGACGGGCAGATGAAGGAGGAAGTCTGCTTCGTCGATTGCCGGTGCTTCGCCCGCGGGGCGGAGACGATCAATCAATACATGACGAAGGGCCGGCCGCTGCTGGTCGAGGGACATCTGCGGCTTGACCAGTGGGAAAGCAAGGAAGGTCAGAAGCGAAGCAAGCTGTACGTCGTGATCGACAACTTCCAGTTCCTGGGCGGACCACGCGGAGAGGGCGGCGAGGCGCCGGCGGGTCGCGGGAACTGGTCGCGCGATCGGGCGGCCGGCAATCGCGGGCCGGCCGTGGCGGCTGCCGCACCGGTTGACGAAGAGATGCCTCCGCCCTCGGATGACGGCGGACGAGAAGAGATACCGTTTTGAGACCGTGGCGGCGGTGACACGCCGCGCGGCTAAGAGAGAGAGGACACCATGCGGATGATGAATTCGCGCGATGCGAAGGGTGGACGAGCGGGAGGCGGCGGCCGGCCGGGCGCCGGCGGTCGGGCCGGAGGCGGCCGGATGGCCGGTGGACGAGCAGCGGGCGGCGCGCGGCGGCAGGAACGCGGCGGCGCGAGCGGCGGCGGCCGTGAGCCGGGCAAGTGCCGGTATTGCCGCGAGAAGACGAGCGAGATCGACTACAAGGACCTTGGCAACCTCCAGCGGATGCTGTCGGCCCAGGGGAAGATGCTAACGCGGAAGCGGAGCGGCCTGTGCGCCCTGCACCAGCGATCGGCGCGGCTCGCGATCAAGCGGGCGCGGTTCATCGGGCTGCTGCCGTTTGTGGCGTAAGCGGCGGAATCCATGTTTGTGAAGGCGAGGATGCCATGAAAGTTTTGTTGCGCAGAGACATTCCGAAGCTGGGACTGGCGGGCGACCTGGTGGACGTCCGGAACGGGTACGCTCGAAACTACCTGCTACCGCACCATCTGGCGCTGGAGCCGACGAACGCCAACCTGAAGAAGGTCGAGGACGACAAGCGGGTCGCGGCCGAAGAGCGGGCGCGGCGGCACGAGTTCCTCAAGCGCGAGGTCGATCGGCTGGCGGGCGTCGAGGTCACTATTTCGGCGGCGGCCAACGAAGAAGGCCACTTGTACGGATCGGTGACGACGCGCGAGATTTCAAAGGCCTTGATCGCGGCGGGTCATGCCGTGCAGCCGGACCAGATCAAGCTCGACGAACCGATCAAGACGCTCGACACCAAGATGGTGCGCGTGATCCTTGGCGAAGGTTACGAGGGCGAAGTGAAGGTCTGGACGGTCCGCGAGAAGACCGCGACCGATCTGGCGAACGAGCAGGCGGCAGCGGCCGGGACGAGCGAAGCGAAGCCGACCGAAGGGTAGTCTGATGGCCGCCGACGTCGGCCGACAGCCGCCGCAGGATCTCGAGGCCGAGATGAGCCTTCTCGGCGCGCTCCTGCTCGAGCGCGACGCGATCGGGCAGGTTCTGCAGATCATTCCGCGCGAAGAATCGCACCATTTCTATCGGCCGGATCATCGGCGCCTGTACGAGGTGCTGGTCGAACTCTACGACCAGAATCGGCCGATCGACATTACGGTCCTGCGGGATGAACTGTCGCGGCGCGCGCTGCTGGAAGAAGTCGGGGGGATCGACTACCTGATCGCACTGTCGGAGTCGGTTCCGTCGGCGGCGAACAGCGAGCATTACGCGGCCATCGTCCGGGACAAGGGACTGCTGCGCGAACTGATACGGGCCACGGGCGGGATTCTCGAAGCGGCGTACGACCAGCAGCAGAAGACGCCGGAGCTGCTTGACCGCGTTGAAAAGGAGATGTTCGAGGTCACCGAGCGGCGGATTCGCGGCAAGGTGTTGCACCTGCGCGAGATCCTCGAAGAGACCTTCAAGCGAATTGCGGAGCACGATGGGCGGCTCGTAACGGGGGTTCCGACCGGGTTTACGGAGCTGAACGAATACACCAGCGGGTTCCAGGCAGGGGAGTTCATCGTCATTGCGGCGCGGCCGAGCATGGGAAAGACGGCGCTGGCGCTTTCGATGGCGGAAGCAATTTCGATTGACGAAGGGATTCCGAGCGCGGTGTTTTCGCTCGAGATGTCGAAGCAGCAGATTGCGCTGCGCATGCTGAGTTCACGAAGCGGGGTCGAGGCGCACAACATCCGGCGGGGGCGGATCAGCGACGAACAGAAGAACCACCTCTTCAACATCTGCGGAACCATGTGCGAGAAGCCGATCTTCGTCGATGACACGGCGGGGATGACGGTGATGGAGTTGCGGGCAAAGTCGCGGCGGCTGCGGCAACAGCAGCGCGTCGAGATCATCTTCGTTGACTATCTCCAACTTCTCTCCGATCCGAAGATGGCGAGGGAGAGCCGACAGCAGGAGATTTCGGCGATCAGCCGGGCCCTGAAGGCACTGGCGCGGGAACTGAACATTCCGGTGGTGGCCATGGCGCAGCTCAACCGCGATCCGGAGAAGCGCGAAGGGAACCGGCCTCGGATGAGCGATCTGCGGGAGAGCGGGGCGATCGAGCAGGACGCGGACGTTGTCATCCTGTTGCACCGCGAGGAGTACTTTCAGGAGCAGAAGGCGCGGAAGGGACGAGGGGATGCTTCGGAGGCGGAGATCGCGTCGGCTGTGGATGAAGACGTGCGCGGAAAGGCCGAGTTGATCATCGCGAAGCAGCGCAACGGACCGACGGGCGTGGTGGAAGTACACTTCGAGAAGCGGCTCACTCGGTTTGGCGATCTGCACCACGGGACCGAGATGCCGGGATATGTTCCGGCCGCTTCGGCGGCGCCGGCGTTTGACAACGCGACGCCGGATGAGACGGTGCCGTTCTAATTCATCCCATTGAAAACTTTACTTGGCGGTCGGCGACGTCCAGGAATGGCGGCGGATGGTGTCGGCGATTTCGGTGGCGAGCCGGACGGCTGCGAGGCCGTCTTCGGCTGTGACGGCGGGCGGTGCGCCTTCGCGAACGCTGCGAAGAAAGGCCTCCAATTCGGCGCGGAGGGGGTCGGTGGCATCGAAGGCGAGGGGCTCAACGTTGACCATCTTGCCGAAGTCAACGCCCTGCATCTGGGAGAGATCTTCGAAGCGGCCGTCGCGGGCCTGGACGAGGATGTCGAGGTTGGCATCCTTGGTGATCGCGATGCCGGTTTTCTTCTGATAGTCGGCGGAGACGTAGGCGGTTTCGGAGAAGATACGGATCTTGCGCTCGGTCTTCAGGGCGAGTCGCGAGGCCGTCAGGTTGGCGACGGCGCCGTTTGCAAACTCGACGCGTGCGTTGGCCACGTCCTCATGTCGGACGAGCACGTTTACACCGACGGCGTCGACCTTCGTCCAGGCCGAGCGGACAAGATGCAGGACAATGTCGATGTCGTGGATCATCATGTCGGCCACGACGCCGATGTCGGCGGACCGGAAGCTGAAGGGGCTGATTCGACTTGTCTCGACGAACTTGGGCGCGATATTGAGTCGCTGGATGGCGCGGACGACGGGATTGAAGCGCTCGGTGTGGCCGACGGTGAGGACGCAGCCGGTCTGCTTTGCGACGGCGTCGAGGCGTTCGGCCTCGGCGACGGTGGCGGCGAGGGGTTTCTCGACGAGGACGGCGATGCGGCGATTCATGAGGGCTTCGGCGATCGCCAGATGGTGGCTGGTCGGCGCGGCGACGGAGACGGCCTCAACGTTGTCGGGCAGTTCTTCGATGCGGGTCAGCGAGCGGGCGCCATAGGCCTCGGCGAGCTTGCGGGCGTTGTCGGCGGAGATGTCGACGACGGCGACGAGTTCGGCCTCGGGCATCTCGCGATAGATTCGGGCGTGGTGGCCACCCATGCGGCCGGCGCCGACGACGGCGACGCGCGTGGGACGAGTCATGTGACGGCCTGGCCGATCTGCGGCGGGGCAGACGGGGCGTAGAACTTCGGCGGGGGAATCTTGGTGTCTTTGCGGACGGCTTCGAGGTAGCGGCCGTACTTGCCGTCGTTCAACGAGCGCTTGAGGAAGGCGACAAGATACTGACAGTTTTCGTCCAGCGAACTGTCGGTCTCGACCTCTTCGACGCGTCGCGCCAGACTGAGTGCGCCGCGGCGGGCGCGGCGAGAAAAGAGCATTTCGAGGAGCGTTCGCGGCCCGCGGTTTTCCTCTTCGCGGCCGTGACGAGGGAAGAGTTGCCGGTAGAGTCGCTTGAGGCGCGTACAGGACTCGTCGCTAAAGCCCCAGCGCGTAAGACCCTTGGCGTTGACACCAGCGAGCGTGCCGTCGAAGTGGAAGACGAGGAAGGGAGGCACGTCAGTCGTGACGCGGGCGAGGCCGGCGACGAAGGCGTAACGGCCAACGGTGACGAATTGATGGACGCCGGACATGCCACTGATGATGACGTAATCTTCGATGCGGACATGGCCGGCGATTTGAACGCCGTTGGAGAAAATGCAGTGATCTCCGACTTCAACGTCGTGGGCGACGTGGGAGCCGACTTGGAGCTGGTTATTGCTGCCGATGGTTGTGATGCCGCGGCCGAGGGCGGTGCCGGTGTGAATGGTGACGTATTCGCGGAAGACGTTGTTGTCGGCGATCTGGAGCTGGGTGTCTTCGCCGTTGTGTTTGAGGTCCTGCGGGGGCGCGCCGATGACGCAACCGGGATAGAAGGTGTTGTTACGACCGATCGTGGTGTCGCCGCTGACGTAGACGTTGGCGAGGAGTTTGCAACCGTCGCCGATGCGGACGCGCGGACCGACGACGCAGCCGGGGCCGATCTCGAGATCAGCCCCGAGGGTGCTTGCAGGATCGACAGTTGCAGTCGCAGCAATCTTACGCATCGCGGTCTTCCGTACTCCTAGAGCGGCTCGGCATCCACCATCATGAACTTGATCTCGGCCTGAGCGGCGAGTTCACCTGCAACGCGGGCGTAGCACTGGACGTGGCCGGTGCGGGTCTTAACGTTCAGCGTGTGAGATTCGAGCACGAGCTGGTCCCCCGGCACGACGGGCCGCCGGAACTTCACATGATCCATCGACAGAAGCATGGCGACTTTGCCAGTGTGTTCGAGCTTCTGCGAGAGCAGGATTCCTGACAACTGGGCCATGGCCTCGAGGATGAGGACGCCGGGCATGATGGGGTGACCGGGGAAGTGGCCCTGGAAATAGTCTTCGTTGATGGAGACGTTCTTGATGCCGACGGCGCGCTGGTCGGCGTCGATTGAGACGACGCGATCGACCAGCAGGAACGGAAATCGATGGGGGAGAAGGCGCTGCAGGCGGCGGACGTCCAAAACGGCTTCGCGACTGAGGGTCTGAGCGGCCTGTTTCGCCTCGATGGCCTTAATGAGCTTGCGGACGAGTTCGTGATTGAGGGCGTGTCCGCTCTTGTGGGCGTAGATTTTTCCGTAGATCGCACGGCCGGCGAGCAGGAGATCGCCGATGAGGTCGAGCACCTTGTGGCGGACGCACTCGTCGGGGAAGCGGAATTCGTTGTCGATGACGCCGTTGGGACCAATGACCACGACGTCTTTGGGAGTGAGGTGCTTGCCGAGGCCGGCATCGCGGAGTTGCTGGGCTTCGGCTTCGAAGACATAGGTGCGGGCGTCGGCGATTTCGCGCGCGAAGGAGTCTTTGCTGAGGCGGACGGCGAAAAGCTGGCGATGAAGCAGACCACTATTGCCGTAGTCGAGGTCGTAGATGATGTTCAGTGAGTCATCGTCGCCGGGGGCGGCGATGAGTTCCGCATCGCCGTCTGCGACGCGGACGACCTCGGTAATGACGAGAGGTTCGAGGAGGCGCTCCTGCGTTACGATGCCGGCGTCGTTGATCGCGCCGACGAAGGCGCGGCTGCTGCCGTCGCAACCCGGAAGTTCGCCGCCTTCGAGTTCGATTTCGACGTTGTCAACGCCGAGTCCGTGAAGGGCGGCGAGGCAGTGTTCGATGGTTTCGACCGAGGCGGTGCCATTCTGCAAGCTCGTGCGGCGTGCGCGCTTGGCGACATTGGCGACGAGGGCGGGGATGCGGACCGGCTTGGGGGTGTCTACGCGGATGAATTGAACGCCGGTATCGGGGGCGGCCGGCTTGAAGCGGACTTTGACGGGCTGACCCGTAAAGAGTCCGAGGCCGCTTACTTCAACGGGTTTTGCGATCGTCTGCTGCTGCCTCAAGTGTTTGAACCCTGCGGCTTAATTCCTTGACCTTTTCGAGGAGTTCAGGCAAACGCCGGGTCAGGGCCTCCTCGCGCAGGACCCGCATACGCTCCCGGCCCCAGCGCCCTTCGACGGTCGTATGAGCGGGCACGGAGCGGGTCACGCCGGTCTGGGCTGTCGCCCGAACGCCGTCGCCGATCGACACGTTGTCGGTGACGCCGACCTGCCCCGCGAGGACCACGCCTGTCCCGAGTCGGGCACTGCCGGCCACACCGACCTGACTGACCAAGATGCACCCTGGTCCGGTAATGACATTATGCGCCACTTGCACTTGGTTATCAATCTTGGTTCCGGCCCCGATTCGAGTCTCGCCACACTTCGCCCGATCGATGCACGTCCCGGCGCCAATCTCAACTTCGTCTTCGATAACGACAGTGCCAATTTGCGGGAGGCGCTGGTGGCGGCCATTTCGGAAGATGAAACCGAAGCCGGGCCGGCCGATGACGGCGCTGGGCCAGATGATGACTCGGTTTCCGATCGTGCAACGGTCTGCGACGAAGACGTGGGGCCACAATTCACAGGCCGAACCGATGCGGACATCGGCGCCGATGTAAACGCCGGCGTGGAGCGTCGCGCCGCGGTCGATCGTTGTGCGCGGGCCGATGACGACATGGGGGCCGATGGCAGCCTCGGGGTTGATGGTGGCCGATGGGTCAATGATGGCCGTCGGGTGGACACCCGGCGAGGGTCGCCATGGGGGGCGATCGAAGTGGGCGAGAATGGCGGCGATGCCTGCTTCGACATCGGGAAGCAGGATGGCCGGCATGTTGGTCGGGATGAGATTGGGGCGGCCGACAACGGCACCGGCGCGACAGTCTGCCAGCTGCCTGACTCGATGATCGTCGGCGACCCAGGTGATGTCGGCGGGTGTCGCGTCCTGGATTGTGGCGACGCCGGTAATCACGACTGTCGGCGAACCGCGCAGCGTGCCGCCGCCGATTCGGGTGAGTTCGTCGGTGGTCGTCGGGCGGCTCATGCGTGTCGTCAGCGTCCGCCGGGCGGTGTGCTGGCGGAGGGCTTGAGCTTGTTCTTACCGCCGCGTTCGCGGTAACGGGCATTCATTCGGTTGATGACGGTTTCGGTGATGTCGAGTGATTCCTCATTCCATACGACGATGCGGGTATGGATCATCTGGCGGACTTTGTCGAGATCCTCGTCTTCGATGGCTTCCGGCTTGAATGGGCGTTTTTGAAGGACGGCGCTCATGCCGCGCTCGCGGGCGACTTCGGCGACGGCTTTGCAGCACTCGTCATAGACGACGCGGGTCCAGTTGAAGTGGTCGCGAGCGAGTTCGGCGCGGGTCTGCTGCATCCAGACGTTGAATTCGATGCTGAGGCGGGTGAATTCGCGTCGACGGGGGCCGTAGTCGGGGCTATCCGGGGCGAAGGCGGCGAGTTCCGTTTCCTTCTGGGCGAGGACTTTCTTGCGGGCTTCGGCTTCCTTCTGGAAGCCCTCATTTGACTCGCGGAGGACCTGATTAAGGTCTTTGATCTGATCACATTCGTCAAAAACGCGAATGACGTCTACAACGCCGACGGGACCAGCGGGAGCGGGTTTTTGCTCGAACAGGGCCGACGCTGCGTGCGGCGTTGCGAGTATTGCAGCGAAGAAGAGTGCAGTTGAGCCGAGCTTGTGAGAATTCATTCCGCCACCTCCAACCGGTCCGTGGACTGCGACAATTCGGCGGGCATTGTCGTCAGGCGCGGGCAAAACGCAAGCGGAGCAGCGTTCCTCCTGCGGCCGGATCAGCACTATCATCGTGTGCGGCGGCGTGTCTAGACAATCTGTTATGACAGCGGCGTCTTGAACGCCAATGGTTTGTCTCTATGATCGGTGCGCGCGGAAACTCAAAGGAGATGTCAACCATGCGTCGAATTCTCATGGCAGGAATTGTTCTCGGCTTTCTATCCTTGCTGCCGGCGCCGGTCCAAGCGCAGGGTGGCGACGTACATGACGTTTCGGTTTTCTACCGGCCGTTGAGTCCGTACGGGGAGTGGATCAATATTCCGCCATACGGGTGGGTATGGTCGCCGTACGACGTTGCGCCCGACTGGCGGCCATACACCGTCGGGCGGTGGGTGTGGACGGACTGCGGTTGGACCTGGGTGTCGTTTGAGCCGTGGGGCTGGGCGACGGACCATTACGGTCGCTGGTATTTCGATCCATATTACGGCTGGGTTTGGGTTCCGGGGACGGATTGGGGTCCGGCCTGGGTGGCTTGGCGCTATGGCGGGGGATGGATCGGGTGGGCGCCGCTTCCGCCGGCCTTTACTTATCGACCGGGGGCGAGCTTCTCCAATCCGACGACGATGGGTCCGCAGGTATTTCGGCGGTTTGCGTGGTCGTTTGTTGAGGTGAACCAGTTCTGCAATCCGAACGTGCGGCCGTACATCGCACGGTCGGTGCGAAATGTGAACATCATCGATCAGACGCGCGACGTGACGCAGTATGACTACATGGCGAACCGGTGGATCAATCGGGGCGTCGATGTGCGGACGATTGAGAAGTCGACGCGGCAGCCGGTTCCGAACTACCGGGTTGTCGAATCGGACCGGATGATCGGTAAGAACGGCTTTGATTTCGGCGGAAGGGATTTGCGGATTTACAAGCCGCGGGTGAATGACGCGAAGGGCCAGAAGATCGCGCCGCCGATGGCACCTGGGAAGAAGCCGACTGCGATTACGACCGATTTCAGTTCGAAGCAGACTGCCGAGCAGCAGGCGCTGGAGAAGCGGCTGGCGGCGGAGCGGGCGGCGTTGACCGATCGACAACAGCGCGAAGCGGCACGGCTTTCCAAGTTCATGACGCCGGACCAACTCAAGAAGTGGCAGGCGCGTGAACTCGACGCGTACAACGACATGGCCTCGCGCGAGCGCAAGCTGCTGACGCGTTATCACGACCGGGAGAAGTCGGGCAAGGTCGGTATTGGTGAGCCGCAGGGCCGGAAGTTCAACATTCTGAACCCGATGGTCCCGAATCAGACAAATCAGCAGAATGCAACGAATCCGCCTGGCAAAGGGAAGTAGCTAGCGGACGCCGGCGGTGTGCGATTCGGCGTAATGCACGAGGTCGGTGAGACTGCGGAAGACTTCGTCGGGCGTTTCTTCGCCGACGTCGTGGATCCGGTCGTCGCGACAGAGCCAGCCGGTGCGAAGGCCCAGGGGCTTTGCGCCGCCGACGTCGCTGTGGAGCGAGTCGCCGACGTGCATGACGCGGGAGGGGCTCCAGCCGGTGCGCTCGAGGGCCTGGCGGAAAACGCCAGCGTGTGGTTTATAGGAGCGGGCGCACTCGGAGGTGATGAAGGGGATTCGCTGGAGGTTGTGGCGCTCCAGCGTAGCGATGATGTCGTCGCGGTCGGCGTTGGAGACGATGAAGACGGGGAGTCTGAGCCGAGCGAGAGCGTCGATGACTTCGGGGTGAAGCGGGGGATTGCGCCAGTAGCCGCGGAGCTGTTCGCAGTAGGGGTCGGGGTTCAGGGCTACGTGATGCTTGGCGAGGGTGTCAACGAGGGTCAATCGTTCGAGTTCGAATAGCGTCAAGAAATCGGGACCGTTGGCGGTTTCGATGGCGGTGAAAAATCGATTGCCCCAGTCGACTGCAAGCTCGTGGGCGGCGAACGGCAGCGTGTGGTCGGTCACAATGCGGCGGCACACGGCTTCGACCGCGGCGCGGTCGCCCGCGGTGAGCGTGCCGTACATGTCGAGGAAGATTCCCTGCAGTTCCATTGGCTGATTCCACTCCGTGCGAGCCGGAGCAATGTCCGCTCCATGTGGAACGTTGTAAGATCGGGCGGAGGCATTGTCCAATGCGGGCGAGGCGCGCCGTTGAAGTGTGACGTACTGGTGACGGGAGCGGGAGGGCAGCTTGGGAGCGTGCTGCTGCGACGGCTGGCGCTTGCGGGGCGCGCGGCGGTAGGCACGATTTCGCCGGGGGGGACGCGGCCGATGGTGGGGAACGTTTGTGCCTGCGACTTTCGGGACTTCGACGCGTCGGCGGCGGTTATGCGGGAGATGCGGCCGTCGTGCATCGTTCATGCGGCAGCGATGACGAGTGTGGCGGAGTGTTACGAGAATCCGGACGCGGCGAGGTTATTGAATGTCGACGCGACGCGGCAGCTTGTGGAACTGGCGGAAGAGTGCGGGGCGCGATTTGTGCTCACGTCGACCGATCTCGTGTTTGACGGGACGACGGGGGAATACGACGAGGCGAGCGTGGAGCGACCGACGACTGTCTATGGGAGGAGCAAGCTGGCTGCGGAGAATATCGCATTGTCATACCGACGCGGGGTGACGGCGCGACTGGCGCTGATGTACGGGTTGCCGGCGGCGCGGCGGCGGACGACTTTTCTGGACCAGCTCGGGACGCTCCGGCGGGGCGGGCGGCTGCGATTGTTTCACGACGAGTATCGCTCGGCGCTGGAGTTGGAGGACGCGGCTGCGGCGCTGGAGCAAGTCGCTGAGTCGGAGTTCGCGGGCGTGGTGCATGTGGCGGGGCCGGAGGCGCTGTCGCGGCTGGAGATGGGGCGGATCGCGGCGGCTGCGCTGGGGGTAACGGGAGAGGGGATTGAGTCTGTCTCGCAAGCGGATGTGCCTGCGGCGGAGGCGCGGCCGGCGGATGTCAGTCTGTCTTGCGGTCGGTTCGAGACTCTATTTGGGAGGGCACCGGGACGCGGGATGGTTGAAGCGATGCCCGATGTAGCCGCGAGGTACGCTGGCGATCCGGACTGGGATGCTTTTCCGCTGTAAGTCATTGCTGCGGAGGGGGCTGCGACGCTGGCCTTCGGACCGGCTCGACGCATATAATGAGCAGCCTCGCCGGACAGGGGTTTTCTGCTGATGTCGTCCATTTCTTGCCGATCACTGCTCGCGTGTTCACTTGCCTTGATTGCCTGCGCGGGTGTAACCGGATGCGGCGGAGGCGGAAGCGCGCTGCCGGCTTCGCTGCCCGTACCGCTGCCGGGCGGGCAGAGTACGCAGGCGGAACTCGGAACGGGGCCGTCGGGGCTGGCGAACACGAGTTGGAACATTCATGACGGGGCTGCTCCGAACGGGGCAGCGATCGCGCGGGTCGATTACGGACCCAGTGGTGCGATCGTTCAAATCTCTCTGACGGGCGACGTGAGCACGAACATCTCCGGTGCGGCGATGGCGTTTACGGTCGATGAGCAGTCGCACGATTTCTTTCCGGGTGTAACGTACGTCGCGGGCTCATATGGCGGTCAGAACGGCTCGGACGTCGGGGCGACGGTTTTTGCGCGGATGTACGTTGGGCCATCGGAGATCGCGAATCTGGCGCTGTCGATCTTTGGGACGCGATCGGGCGACACGATCAACGGGACGCTGGCAATCGACACGACGATCACCGAGGCGGCGGCAGGGGTTTTGCCCGGGGCGCCGGTGGGGACCCAGAGCACCAGCCAGGGTGTCGTCCTGAAGAAGCTCTAGCAATTCGTTTCTTCGATGAGCTGACGAGAACGCAGCGGCTGGATCGCGCGGATCGCGGCGCCTACTGCGACGGCCACGAAGACAAGATAGAACGGCATGATGGGGAATCGGTAGCGATTTTGATCGCCGTAAGAGAGCAGAATCGTCGTCACCGCGACGTATAGGATATTGCCGAGGCAGAACAAGCCCGTTCCGAAGAGGGCGCGGTCCTCGCAGTTCGACTGATTTCTTCGTCGAGCGCGCCATCGGCGCCACCATTTCCAGCAGAACACAGATCCAATGATCATCGCGGCGGGAAGGCCGACCACCAGAAGCCACCCGACGGATTTGTCTGCGAACCGCCCCGCCAGGACTGCGTCAAAGATTCGCAACGGGGGTCGCAGCCGAACTGCGTTCGGGTATTGGTCGAGGGTGAATGGATAAACGCTGCCGCCGGGGAGGACGTACGTTCGACAGTTGTCTCGCACCGCCAGCCAGTACGCTCCGGGGGAACGCCGAAAGGCGTTGGCGGCGTCGCGAGCGCCGAGCTGGGCGATTTCATGCATCGCATGATGTTGCCAGTTCGGCGCGCCGCTGGATTTCTGGACTCGATCGAGCATCGGGATGCCGGTCTCCGGCAGCGGCGGGAGGAACGCGCGGCAGGCCTCGAAACTGAACTCGTATGACGGCGGGGTGATCAGGGGGGATAATTCGCCGCGCGATTTCATATCGGCGATGGCCTCCGGCGGCAGGTACGACGTCGTCATGACCGCGAGATTGGCCTTCTGGTAGATCTCGCCGAAGACAGGATCGCCGTAGAGGGCGAAGTGCTTGAGATAGACCGCGAAGACCAGGCACGCGGGAATTGCGACGGCACGCACTGTGCGCCGGCGCTGGGGTGAGAGTAAGACGAATCCGGCCAGGATTGCGATCAGCCAGGCGAGGTGAAATGTGCCCCGCATCAGCGCGATCAGAGCGAGCAAGGTAGCGAATGCGGCCGCGTCCGGGGTTCGGCTGCGGAGCAGCGCGCGGTGCAAATAGAACGCGGCTGCAAGCAGCGCCGCCGTGACCGGGTACTCGTACGTCAGGAGATTCTCGTAGAGGATCGTGGTTGGATGAATTGCCCAGCCGGCGGCGAGGATTGCCGCCAAGGCTGCGGGTGCGCCCATGACCGCGAGGAGGCGGAACAGAAAGACCGTCGTGACGAGGCCGAGAGCCAGGTAAGTCACGTGGAAAATGACGATGGAGTAGTTCGGGGCAAGCTTGAGGACAACGCCGAGAAGCAGATTGAACA
This sequence comes from uncultured Planctomycetaceae bacterium, assembly GCA_964549445.1. GTDB lineage: Bacteria > Planctomycetota > Phycisphaerae > UBA1845 > UTPLA1 > SpSt-539. Next base: position 14,032 of record CAZJVS010000023.1, on the reverse strand, counting down.
GCGGCGGCTGATCGCGCAGGTAGTAGATGCTTTCCAGCAGCCGGGTGTATAGCAATTGAGGATCGACGATCTGGACGTAGAAGAAGATGGGTTCGATGTCGAAGCGAACGCCGAGGTAGAAATAGTAGATCAGACGCGAGACGACGAATGCGACGAGTGGAAGTGCAACCCAGGACCACGGCGGTCGATTGAGCTGCGCGTCGGGTGGAGGCAAGGACTGCGGGGTATGGGCATCGTCCCGTAGCACGGCTTTCCCCGAGTTGCGCGCGGCCGGCTCAGTGAATTCCGCCACCGGAAAGTGCTTTGACCACCTCGGCGACGGCGGCCTTTGAGTCGCCGAAGAGCATCAGTGTCTTATCCAAGTAGTAGAGTTCGTTCTCGATGCCGGCGAAGCCGGGGTTCATGCTGCGCTTGTTGACGATGATGGTCTTGGCCTTGTCGACATCGAGGATCGGCATGCCGAAAATCGGGCTGGACTTGTCGTGGCGGGCAGCCGGGTTGGTGACGTCGTTGGCGCCGATGACGAGTGCGACGTCGACCTGCGGGAACTCGGGGTTGATTGAATCCATTTCGATCAGACGTTCGTAAGGGATTTCCACTTCGGCCAAAAGCACGTTCATGTGTCCGGGCATGCGTCCGGCGACGGGGTGGATGGCGAACTTGACCATTACGCCGCGCTTGGAGAGCTGATCGTAGAGCTCGCGAACGATGCGCTGGGCCTGGGCCACGGCCATGCCGTAGCCGGGGACGATGACGACTTCGTTGGCCATTTCCAACATCTGGGCGACCTCTTCGGGATTGGTGCTACGGACGGTCTTTTGTTCCGTTGCCGCGGCGGCGGCTTTCACCTGGCCAAACGCGCCGAAGAGGACGTTGAAGAACGAGCGATTCATCGCCTTGCACATGATGATGGAGAGGATGAGGCCGGAGGAGCCGTCGAGGGCGCCGGCGGTGATGAGGAGCTTGTTGTCGAGCATGAATCCCATGGCCACGGCCGAGAGCCCGGCAAAAGCGTTGAGGATGGAGATCACTGTCGGCATGTCCGCGCCGCCGATCGGCATGACCATCATCCAGCCGAAATTCAGCGAAAGCGGGATGATGACGAGGCCAAACGCCCAGCCGGACCAGGGCTGGTCCGGCCAGATGATCAGAAGAATGCCAGTCAGGGCGGCGAGACCGAAGGCGGAGAAGTTCACGATTCGCTGGCCGTGATATACCCAGGGTCGCTGCGGAATCCAGCGGTACTCCATCAGCTTGCCCGCGGCGACGAGACTGCCGGTAAAGGTCAGGTACCCGAGGATGATCTCGGCGACGATGGCGGTCATGCGAAATGCGGTCAGATTGTGGGGCTCGTGTCCGAGCCAGAAGTAATATTTGGCAGTTCCGACGAGTCCGGCGGCCAGTCCGCCGAAGGCATGCGAGAGAGCTGTCCGTTGCGGGACGGCGGTCAGTGCGACGCGCGACAGTGGATATCCGGCGAGGCAGCCAACGGCAATGGCCGCGACGATCCACCAGAAGTGCTGATCCGTCCCCAACCCAAACCAGGTCGAAAGCACGGCCACGAGCATCGCGGCAACACCGGCGAAGACGCCGCGTCGCGCGGTTTTGGGATCGCTCATCCAGTGGAGCGAGAAGATAAAGAGCGCCGTGGCGACCAGGTACGCGAGCTGTACGACGGAGCTCATTTCGCCGACCCCCGCGTCTTGAACATCTTGAGCATGCGGTCAGTAATCAGGAAGCCGCTGACGATATTGGTCATCGAGGCGGCCAGCGCGATCGCACCCATCACGCGGATGTACGTTGGGTAGTGCGCGCCGCCGGTCAGGATGATCGAGCCGACGACGGCGATGGCCGAAATGGCGTTCGTGAGGGACATCAGCGGGGTATGCAAGAGTCGCGACACTCGGCGGATGACTCCGATTCCGATAAATGTCGCCAGCATGAAGACAAAACAGGCGGTGATGAAGTCCATCGGCATCAGGCACTCGCTCCTTTCGCGATGGCGTCGCGGGCACCTGCGTGCAGGACCTGCCCGTCGTGCGTAACGGTCGCACCCTTGAGGATGTCGTCGTTGAGGTCGAGGTTGAAGCGGCCGTCCTTCCAGAAGGCGAGAACGAAGGTCGTCAGGTTGCGCGAATAGAGCAGACTGCCGTGCATCGGCATCTCGGACGGCAGGTTGTTGGGTCCGCAGATGGTGACACCGTGCTCGCGGACGGTTTTGCCTGGCTGGGTGAGTTCGCAGTTGCCGCCGCCTTCGGCTGCGACGTCGACAATGACGGAGCCGGGCTTCATGCCTTTGACCATGTCAGCGGTGATGAGCTTCGGGGCTTTGATGCCGCCGATGAGGGCGGTGGTGATGACGACGTCGGCGGCGGCGCAGCGGGCGGCGATCAACTCGCCCTGCTTCTTGTAGAACTCCGCGGAGAGTTCTTTGGCGTAACCGCCGGCGTCCTGGGCGGATTCAGTGGTTTCGACGCCGGCCCAGCGGGCACCGAGACTTTCGACTTGTTCCTTCACGACCGGGCGGGTGTCGGTGGCTTCGACGGTTGCGCCGAGGCGGCGGGCGGTGGCGATGGCCTGGAGGCCGGCGACGCCGGCGCCGATGACGAAGACCTTTGCGGCGAGGACGGTGCCGGCGGCGGTCATGAACATCGGGAAGTACTTGGGAAGTTCCATCGCGCCGATGAGGACGGCGCGATAGCCGCCGATATTGGCCATCGAGGAAAGCGTGTCCATCGACTGGGCACGGGTGATGCGCGGGATGCAATCGGTGGCGAAGGTCGTGATGCGACGAGCGGCGAGGCGGCGGACCGCGTCAAAATTCCGCGTGGGGTAGAGCGTGGTGAGGAGCATCGAGCCTTCGCGGACGAGGTCGGCCTCGTGGCGATGGAGTTGTGGATGTTCGGCGGGGGGCTGGACCTTGAGCGTGAGGTCGGCTGAGCCGAGCAAGGCCGTGACGTCGGTTTCGATGGTTGCGCCGGCGGCGCGGAACTGGTCGTCACCGTAGGAAGCGGGATCGCCCGCGCCTTGCTCGACAGCGACCGAGAGTCCTGCCTTGATGAGTTTTTGGACGCTTTCAGGCGCGAGGGCGACGCGGCGTTCGTCGCTGCGGGTTTCTTTCGGTACGGCGATCTTCATGCATACCTCGCGCGTCGATGCTTCGTCGTGCGTCCCGCGACGCGGTTCGACGAAGGGCCGCGTATCTTAGCAGGCAGTTGCGGCGATGGAAGTGAAGGGAAGGATCGTTTTGCGTACAATGGCGGATAGATGTCGATTGTGGTCAATGAACAGGTCGTCCGCCGGGTGCGGCGCGAGCGCAAGACATTCCGCCGGCGGGTCGTCGTACTGCCTGCGTACAACGCGGAGTCAACGCTGAAGGCCACGGTTGATGATCTGCCGCGCGAGTGCGTCGATGAGATCATCCTGGTTGATGATGGTAGCAAGGACCGCACGGTTGAAACCGCGCGGGAACTCGGTCTGACGACGATCGTCCACGAGAAGAACCGCGGGTACGGCGGCAATCAGAAGACGTGCTATGACACGGCCTTGCGATTGGGGGCCGATGTCGTATTCATGCTTCATCCCGACTACCAGTATGACGGGCGATTGATTCCGGCGTTCCTGCAGGTGCTGGAGCTCGGGGTGTGCGACGTAATGCTCGGGTCGCGTGTGCGGACGCGGCGGGAGACGCTGGCCGGGGGCATGCCGGTTTACAAGTATTTGGCGAATCGGCTGCTGACGCTGGCGGAGAACTTGGCGCTGGGGCAGAACCTCGGGGATTTTCACTCTGGATTTCGCGTTTATACGCGCGAGGTGCTGGAGACGCTGCCGTACCACGAGTTCAGCGATGACTTCGTGTTCGACTCGCAGTTCCTCGCGTCGGCGGCGTGGCACGGTTTCAAGATCGGGGATGCACCGATGCCGTGCCGGTATTTCGCCGAGGCGAGTTCGATCAATTTCAAACGAAGCTCGACGTACGGCATTCGGACGTTGTGGACGGTGGTGCAGTTCAATCTGCAGCGGGCGGGACTGGCGAAGTACGACATCTTCGGAATGGGGCCGCGGCCACACCGGCCGCGCTCGTGAACTGCAATCAGGCGCGGATGGCGGGGAGCCGCGCCAGCACATCGATCAGACCATGACAAATGCCGCCGGCGAGGATGGAGTTGGTGCGCTCGCGGAGTGCGCCGTAGTAGAGTCCGACGCCGATGTTTTGAAGGCCGTACCAAATCGCGAAGGTGTAGCGGCCTTCGAAATAGTCGACCGTGTTGAGGGCATGAATGAGGCCGAAGAAGAGGGCGGAGACGATTAGGCCGGCGCCGAAATTCATGCCGAGCAGTGAGTATGGACGGCCGAACGCGCGGTTGACGCGCGATTGAATGTAGCCGCGGAAGAAGATCTCCTCGCCGAAACCGGCGCAGACGAAGTTCCATGCGACTGTGAGTAGCGCTGGTTGGAGCGGCTTGTGGTAGCGGGCCGCAATGGCGATCGGCGTGGCGAGAAGGAGGCAAAGTAACGTGACGGTGGCGAAGGTCGATACTCGAAGGACCGGTCGATCGCGTCGAAGCAGAATGAGAATGACGAGTGTTGCGAGGAGGGCGGAAACACCGTAGACGACGGCCTCGGTTCGATCGGGTGGCTTGAGTCGGTGATTGCCGTGGGTACGGGTGATCTCGAGGGTCAGGGCGCCGACGGCGATCAAGGCCGCGGCGAGCAATCCCACCACGAGATTTCGGGGCCAGCGACTCAGGGTCAGTCCGTATTCGGTGAAACCGCGGCGGAACACGAGCGTCAGCGCGAGGGTGACGGCGATCATCACCGCACCGGTTGAGAAATTCAGGCCGGCGGCGGATTCGGCGCGACCGAGTTGCGTGAAGTGCTTAAACGAGCGATAGGCCACGTGCGTCAGCGCGAACACGGTTGTCACTTCGGCGAGCGCTGCCAGGCGCTTGCCGGCGGAGGCCGTGTTCGCGCGGGACGACACGATCGTTGCTCTCTCCGGCTGCGGGACCGCCGCGGCTATTTGCCGGTGAAATTCACCTTGGGGGCCTCTTTGGCTGCGCCGGATGCTTCGAAGTAGTCCGCAGGGGAAACGCCTGCAAAGCCCGCGAAAATGCGGCCGGGGAACCCCTTGATGTAGGCGTTCATGGTTCGAACGGCGTCGTTGTATCGCATGCGCTCGACGCTGATGCGGTTTTCGGTGCCTTCGAGGGAGTCCTGTAACTTCAGGAACGACTCGTTGGCCTTGAGCTGGGGATACTGTTCCTGAAGGACCAGCAGGCGCGAGAGAAGACCTTCGAGCTGATTTGCGTTCTTCAGCTTGTCGGCCTGGGTTGCGCCGGGCTGGAAGTACTTCGTGCGGGCGTCGGCGATGGCGGTGAAGAGATCACTCTCGTGCTTCGCGTAGCCCTTCACGGTCTCGACGAGATTGGGGATCAGCTCGTAGCGGCGCTGGAGCTGGTTTTCGACCTGGCCCCAGGCGGACTTGACGGTCTCGTTGAGGGCAATGATCTTGTTGTAGCCGCTGAAGGCGCAACCGCCGGCGATCACAACCAGGCCGACGATGACGAGCAGGATGGTGAGAAGAATCTTGGACGCACTCATGGTTGAATCTCCAATCTGAGCGGTCGACGCTAGCGCGCCGCCACAGCGGGCGCAGAATCGCGCGGCCGACTCGTTGTCCATTCCACATTTCGGGCAATTGTTACCAGCCACCGCTTGCACCTCCTCCGCCGAAGGAACCGCCGCCACCGCCGCCGAACGATCCGCCACTGGACCAGCCGCCGGAGCTGCCGGAACTCCAGCTTGATGAACCGCTGCTGTTGAGCATGTTGCCAAGGATCATGCCTTCCCAGAAGCCGCCGCGCCGGCGGCGATAGCGGCGTCGGCTGCCAAAGATGGCCTTGAGAACGATGATGAGAATGAAGAAGCCGATGGCGAACGGCAAGCCGGGGTCGCCTTGGGCGCGGGCGTTGGAGACGATACGAAGGGGCATGCCGGTGATCGTGACGTTGTATTCCTTGGCGATTTTCGTGGCGACGGCGAGCGTGCCCTGCAGGATGCCCTCGCCGAATTTGCCGCGGCGAAAATTGGGGACGAAGTATTCGCGGGCGACGGAGCCGCACCAACTGTCGGGCAGGGCGCCTTCGAGGCCGTAGCCGACTTCGATGCGGTATTTGCGGTCCGTAATGGCGACGCAAACGAGGACGCCGTTGTCCTTGCCCTTCTGGCCGAGCTTCCACTTGTTCTGGGCGAGATCGAGCGTGAAGGATTCGATCGGCTCAGCGTCGAGGGATTGGATGGTGAGGGCGATGACCTGTGCGCCGGTTTTCTGCTCCAGCTCGGTGAGCCAGCGGTCGAGACTCTGCCGTGTCGCGGCGTCGATGACGTTGGCGTAGTCGGCAACGTGGGTGGAGGGGATCGGGAGATTGGGCGCGGCGTGGGAAGTCGACGCGCAGATCGAGAGCATTCCGGCAATGACTGCTCGCGCGAGGAACGACCCACCCTTGCCCTCCCTTGCCAAGGGGGGGAGGACGGCAACAGCTCGGTAACGCGGGTCAGCGGATTTCATCGCTCAACTTTGCGAGGCGTTCGAGGTCGGCGTAGAGGGACTTGAACTCGTCGTAGTCGTGAGAGGTCTTCAGCGTCGTGGCTTCGCGAAGGCCGGGTAGGTCGCCGCCTGCCATGCGCTGGACTTCGCTGAGGACGCGGGCCTCGGGGAGCGAATCGGTGATGCCCTTGAGCCAGAGAAGGCCGCGGAGCGTCCGCAGAAGGCGGTCGGCAATGGCCTCGACGACCGCGGAGAGCGCCGCGTCGCGGCCGGTGGCGTGAAGCAGGCCGAGTCGCATGTCGAGGAGCATGTGGGTAAAGGTGCGTTCGATCTGCAGGCGGAGCGGCTCGCGGTGGATTTCGATGTTGGAGAAGTGGTCGTGGCCCATCAGCGGGATATGGAACTGGCGGACCTCGAGGAACTCGAGCGGGAACGTGTCGAGGGAGCGGGTGATTTCTGCCGCCGTTGTGAACATCGGGGCGGCGATGCCGTGTCGGGCGAGTCTTGGGCCGTGCTCGGAGAGGGCATGCAGCGTGTCGAGCCGCAGCCGTTCGAGCACGGCGATGCTGGTGATCTGCTCGGTGCCGGCGTCGAAATCGGGCGAGGCGATCGAGCCATAGAGCGTGAGGCCGAGCAGGTCCCGGCCCGCAAGGGGCACCACGAGGCCGACGAGTTCTTCGACGTCGGCGCGGCGGCTGGCCGGGACGGGGTTGATGTTCACATGCAGGTCGGCGTGCACGGCGGCTCCTGGCCGGCGAATTCGCGCGGCGGGACAAGGATAGAGCGGTATTATCCGGCCGCCAAATATAATTCGGAACGAAGTTTGGAGCGGGCGACGATGGAGGGTGAGGCGAGCTATACGTGCGGGGCGTGCGGCGAGGAGATCGTGGTGCCGGTTGATCCGTCGGGCGGTGCGTCGCAGGAATACGTAGAGGATTGCCCGGTTTGCTGCCGGGCGAATGTCATTCACGTCGAGTTTGATGAGGGCGGGGGCGTACGCGTGTGGGCGTCGGCGGAGTGACTCAGTGGGTGGAGGCGGCGGGCTGGGTAGTCGCTTTCCAATCGTCCAGAGATTTTCGCCACTGCGACGCGCGGTCGGGCCTGGGCCAGGCGTCGTAGAGGGCAATCAACTTTGTCATGTCTGCGGCTACGGCCGGGTGGGCGTCGCCGAGCCCGCGGCGGCGGCGTTCGATGGCTTCGGTGAGGGCTTTCTCGGCGTCGTCAGGTCGATTGAGGTGCTGGGCGATCAGGCCGAGCAGGTTGAGACTGTCGGCGATCAGGCGATCTTCGACGCAGGGGAGCGTCTTGCGAAGCTTGACTGCGCGTTGCGCGAAGGGCTCGGCGTCGGCGTACTTGCCGCGGGCGATGAGGACGATGGCGAGGTCGTGGTTGATGGCGGCGATGACGAGATGAGAGTCGCCGAGCTTGTCCGTGGCGATTGCGAGGGCCTCGCGGTGCGAGCTCTCGGCTTCCTCGAGTTTGCCGCTATCGCGAAGGAGGGCGGCGAAGTCGTTGAGCGAAACGGCGACATCGACGGAGCGGTCGCCGGTCGTTTTCTTGCGCAGGTCGAGCACAGCGCGGATTTGCTTTTCGGCTTGGGGAAAGGCCTTCAAAGCGCGATAGGCGTTACCGATGGTGGAGCGGGCGGCGGCCAAGATTTCGGGGTGGTCGGCGAAGGCGCCGTGGTCGAGTCCGTCGGCGGTGCGGTCGAGGATCTGACGGACGGTGGCGTCGCCCCTGAGCAGGGTCGGATCGGACGGGGTGAGCATGTCCTGAAGGAAGCTTGCGAGGGCTTCGGCTCGTGCGGCCTGGAGTCGGGCTACTTCCGCGTTAGCGTTGGCGAGGGCGGCGTTGGCGTCCGCGAGGTCGCGGGCCTTGCTGGCGTTGCGATAGCCAACGCCGGCGACGATCGCTACGACGGCGAGGATCGCCGCTGCAACCGCGCTGGCGCGGAAGAGACTGCGGCGGCGGGCATCACGAGCTGCACCATCGCGTTCGGCGGCGCGTTTCGCGCGGCGCTGCGGAAGGGAGCGCAAGCGTCGGGCGAGCACATCGGCGGAGGGGAGTCGTTCCTCGGGAGTCCCGGCGACGCAGGCGGCGATGTCTTCGCGAAGCAGATCATCTTTGATATTGCGTTCCCAGCCATGCGCAAGTGGGGCGTTGAGATCGCCGGACGCAACCTGGTAGAGCATGACGCCGAGGCCGTAGATGTCGCTCTGAATCGTTGGCGTCTGGCCGGCGGTGACTTCGGGGGCCATGTAGAGCTGGGTGCCGGTCTTTGAGCCGAGGTCGCTCATCTGGGCCGTGTTGCCGTCGAAGCCGGTGGCGGTGACGCCGGCGCGCTTGAGGTATTCGGTAGTGACGAGCTGGCCAATGCCGAAGTCGGTGAGGCGGGCCTGGAGCGAGCCGTCGCGGTTTTCGTGGACGAGCACATTGGGTGGCTTGATGTCCTTGTGGATGACGCCGACGGAGTGGGCGGCGGCGAGGGCGTCGGCGACTTGGGCGACGAGCTGCAGGCGGGTTTCAAGCGGGACGGCGGTGATGCCGCCGCGGGCAGCGGCCCAGTCGTTCAAGCTGCCGCCAGCGGCGTATTCCATTTCGAGGAAGAACGGGGGCTCGTCGAGGCGGACTTCGTAAAGCTTGGCAATGTCTTCGCGCTGGCCGAGGGCCTCCTTCATCAGACGGAATAGGGTGAGTTCTCGCTTGAGGGTGCGGAGGCGGTCGGCTTCGAAGCAGAATTTAAAGGTGCGGTGGTCCTTGGTCGCGTCGTGGCGGGCGAGCCAGACTTCGCCGAAGCCGCCCTTGCCGAGCTCGCGCTCGAGGATCCAGTGATCGCGGCCGGGTACGGCGAGTCCGATGGCAGGACGCCAGCCGAGGGTTTCTTCCTGGCCGGGGGCGACCATGCGGCGGGACGATTCGGTTCCGGGGGGCGGAGAGAGCGGGGCGACGCCCCGGACACCGACTTCGAAGATTTCGAGCGGGTGCTCGACGCCCTTGAGCATGTAGGAACCGTGGGCGAACCACTCGATCGGCGAGCCGTTGGGTGCGGACTTGACCTGCTGTCGGACGGAGTCGAAGGCGTGACGGGTGAGCAGGATCTGGCCGGCGGTCGCGAGGTGCATGACGCGGGCGGCGGTATCGACGGCGAGGCCGAGGAGTTTTTTCGAGCCGGGGGTGCTGCCGGGGACGACGGAGATTTCGCCCATGTGGACGCCGACGCGCGAGGCGAGGCGGTGGGGCGTGTTCAGTTTGGCGAGGCCCTGCTGGAAGGCGAGGGCGGCCTTGATCGCGTCAGACGGGCGGTCGAAGGTGGCGAAGAAGCCGTCGCCGGTGAACTCTTCCTCACGGCCGTTGGCGGCTTTGAGGGATTGGCGGAAAAGATCGTTGTGGGCGGTCATGATTTCGACGATGGCGGTGTCGCCGAATTGCTGCTTGAGCTGGGTCGAGCCGACCAAGTCGGTGAAGAGGCAGACCTTTAGGACGGTGGGGTCGGACATTGGACGGCTCGCCGGGCGACTGGGCGATTATACCGCGGCGGAGTAGTCAGCGAGTGCGATTGAATCGCGCCGAACAGTCCGAACAGAAATTCGGGTGACGACGTCGGCTAATCGTCAGCGCGGCGGCGCCGGATCGCTCTTCCATTCACGCCAGAAGTCGATCAACTCCTGAGCACATTGCGTCGTGTGCTTGCGGTTCGCGTAACCCAATCCCATTTCGTGTGTCACAAGCCGTGACATCCAGTTGACGATTTTCCTGCGCGGCACGCCGGCGTCGAGCATGCGGACCAGAGGCGCCGCGTACGAATCGTATTCGTCCCGTGGCCATCTCGGATCTTTGAGAACACCGATGGGGTCCCAATTGCGGAGGACTTTGAGGTATCCGCGTGCGTCCGGCCGCCGGAGATAATCAGACGCTTCGGGGTCAGGTGTTGGGTCGGCCGTCACGATGCGACGTCTCCGGAACTGAATCGCGTGCGCCGGGGTCGCAGTTTGCGAACCGGCTCACCGAGAATCGTAAATTGTACGGGCCGAACTTCAACGATCGCCGACGTTTTCGCGGGCACGATTGTCGGCGCACCAAGCTGCTTGGCCGTTGGCCGAACAAGCAGAAGTTTCACACCGGCTGCGAAGAGGACGACGGCCAACAGTCGGCGGAGTGTGAGGAGGTCGAAGCGGCGGCTGCCGAGGGTTGAGCCGAGGAGGCCGCCGGCGGCGACTGCGATGAGCCAGAGCCAGATGGAGTGCGGGAGCGCGGCGGATTCCGTGAGCTTGCCGGAGAGGCCGGCGATGGAATTGACGAGGATGAATGCGGCGGAGACGCCGGCGGTTTTTCGGGCGTCGCTCCAGTGCATGAGGATGAGAACGGGGGAGAGAAAGATGCCGCCGCCGGTGCCGGTGAGGCCGGAGAGCAATCCGATGGCGGCGCCGACGGGGACGGCCGCGACGAGCGGCGGCTTGCGGAGCGGTTTGTCGGCGACGGATTTGAAGGACGTTACCAATCGCAGTGCGGCGACGATCAGCACGACGCCGACGATGGGGTTGTAGGTGTGGGCCGGCAATTCGATTTTGCCGCCTGCGTAGGCGATCGGGACCGCGCCGACGGCGAAGGGCCAGAACGTGGCCCAGGAGAACGCGCCGGCGCGGTAGAAGCGAAAGAGCGTGATGCTGGCGACGAGAATGTTGAGCGCGAAGGCGGTCGGGCGCATGGTTGGTTCGGGAATACCGAAGAGGGCCATGAGGGCGAGATAGGCGGATGCGCCGGCGTGGCCGACGGAGGAATAGAGGGTGGCGGCGGCGAAGAAGCAGAGGGCGAGAAGTATCGCGGTCGAATCCATCGCGGCGTAGGGTAGCGGATGGTGCGTGCGGTCGTCCCGTCGGCGTTTGAGTCAATTCCAGGAGAGTACGAGTAAATGTTGCATTTCTATTGAAGCGACTGTGGGGGCGAGGTAACATCAGCCTGTCACATTCACATAGATCTTTCGGGAGGGCCGGGTTCGACGCTCGGCGTGCACACCATGAATCGGAATCGTCATTTTGCGCTCTCGGTGCCGCTGTTGGTCTTCACATCGGGAAGCTTCGCTGCGGCCGGGGATTGCGAGTTCGCATGGCGGCCGGGCGATCGGTATCCGGGAGTGGATGGAAGCGTGTATGCGAGCACATTGTGGGATCCCGATGGCGCGGGACCTCAGGCGGAGGTGCTCGTTGCTGGCGGGAATTTTGAGGTCGTTGGTGAGACAGTGGCCCACGACGTGGCGATGTGGAACGGGTCGCGATGGCAAGAACTGGGGCCGGGGCCGGAGCACTGGGTTCAAGCGCTCGGCGTGTATCAAGGCGAGTTGATAGCGGGTGGCTCGAGCGTGTCGGCGTGGAACGGGAGCAGTTGGAGGCGATTGGGGAGCGGAACGGGTCCGTGGACCAACGGATCCGTGCATGCCCTGACGGTGTGGGGCGGCGAGCTAATCGCTGGTGGGCAGTTCACGATGGCCGATGGCGTGATCGCGAGTCGCATCGCACGCTGGAACGGGTCACAGTGGCAGCCGCTCGGGGCCGGGATAACCGGTGTATCGGGCGGCCTCTCCGTGCGAGCGTTGACGGTTTATGACGGTGAATTGATCGCCGGGGGCGCATTCAGCATGGCCGGCGGTGTGAGCGTCAACCACATCGCGCGCTGGAACGGTACGAACTGGCGGCCGCTGGCATCTGGCGTCTCGCCGGGCTCGCCTGGGCCGTACGTCCGCGCCTTGACCGTGTATGACGGCGAATTGATCGTGGCGGGGGCATTGAGCGTTGCAATTCCAGGTGGCGGATTCGCCTCCGGCATCGCCCGCTGGAACGGAACGGCGTGGGTAGCGCTCGGGACGGAGATTTTCAACGCCATCGGCATGTCCGCGCTGGCGGTGGCCGGCGGCGAGTTGGTCGTCGCCGGACGGTTCAATCTCAATGTCGGCCCACTGCCGCCGATTGACCGTGTCGCCCGCTGGAACGGATTGACCTGGCAACTGGTGGGCACGGGGATGAACGACGAAATCAGGGCCTTGATAGACTATCACGGTGACTTGCTCGCGGCGGGTTGGTTTACGGCGGCCGACGACGCGGCGGCTGAGCACTTCGCACAGTGGAACGGAGCGAGGTGGAAGCCGATCGGTGCGGGGCTGAATGGCAGCGTGGGCGCACTGATGGTTCATGAGGGTGAAGTGATCGCTGGAGGCTCGTTCACGGGCGCCGGGGGCAAGGCGGCCAACCGCATTGCTGCGTGGAACGGCTCCGGATGGCGCCCGCTTGGGACGGGGATGAACGGCAATGTCTTCGCGTTGGCGAAGTACGATGGAGAACTGGTCGCGGGTGGATCGTTCAGCACTGCCGGCGGAGTTTTTGCTAATGGCATCGCCCGCTGGAACGGTTCGGACTGGCGGTCGGTTGGATCCGGGACGATCGGGGGCGTGTCCGCCATGACGGTGTACAACGGCGAGCTTATCGTCGCGCGGCCGTTCTCGTTTAACTATGCGATCGGGTCCTGGGGTGACGGCATCATGCGCTGGGACGGCTCGACTTGGACGTCACTTGGCGTCGGATTCGGGACTGACGACGAGCATGGACCGGAAGTCAGGGTCCTGACCGTGTTCAATGGCGAGCTCATCGCGGCGGGCAACATTGCGATGGCCGAAGGTGTTCCCGTCAGGAACATCGCGCGATGGAACGGGACAAGCTGGCAGCCGCTGGGTGCGGGCGTCGGCGGACCGTACGGCAATTACGTGAACGCCCTGACCGTGTACAACGGCGCGCTAATCGCTGGCGGTGATTTTACGGATTCCAGCGGCCAGATGATCACTGGCGTGGTCCGCTGGGATGGCACGGACTGGCAGCCGGTCGGGGAGGGGTTCATCGGACGAATTTACGCCTTGACGGTTTACAACGGCGAGTTGATTGCGGGCGGGGCGTATGTCAGAGAGAACGGCCAGAGGGCCGGAGACTTGGCCCGTTGGGACGGCTCGAAGTGGAACCGGTTGGGGGCAGGCGTGGACAGCGATGATTCTCTTTCCGTGTCCACATTGACGACGTACAACGGCGACCTGATCACCGGAGGGTGGTTTTTCGCTGCCGGCAAGCGAGTATCGCCGCACTGGGCCCGGTGGGGTCCGGCGTGTGATCGCGGGGACTTGAACTGCGACGAGGTAGTAGATGTTGCCGACGCACATCTTCTGGTCGGCTCGCTCCTGGGGATGCCATCGACAACGCCGTGTGCGACGTTTGCGGCGAATTTGAATGGTGATGTGGAATCGGATGGCGCGCCGAGGATTGACGGGCTGGACATCCAGGCGTTTGTGACCTTCCTGCTAAAGTGAGCCGGTTGATCGCGCCTGTCGGGGCGAGATGAGCTTCGATTCCAAGCGCGACCCATGCGCAAGCGGCACGTTTGGCGCGAGGGAGGGGCGGCGGTAGTATCTGCCGCGCGGACGGCCGTGGCGCGGTTGTCGGACAGAGG
>CAZJVS010000022.1:0-74957 GCA_964549445.1 uncultured Planctomycetaceae bacterium | reverse complement strand
CGTGGCCGGGTTGGCCGGGCTGGAACGGCGCGTGGTGCTTCGCGACGCCGATCGGGCCCATGCCGGGGCCGCCGCCGCCGTGGGGAATGCAGAACGTCTTGTGCAGATTGAGATGGCAGACATCGGCGCCGATGTCGCCCGGGCGGCAGAGGCCCACCTGGGCGTTCAGATTCGCCCCATCCATGTATACCTGTCCGCCGCAGCGATGGACGATTTCGCAAGCGTCGCGGACGCCTTCCTCGAAAACGCCGTGCGTGCTCGGGTAGGTGATCATGATGGCGGCAAGCTTGTCGGCGTGCTCTTCGGCCTTGGCCTTGAGGTCGGCGAGGTCGATGTTGCCGCGCTCGTCGCAGCGGACGGGGACAACCTTTAGCCCGGCGACGATCGCGCTGGCCGGATTGGTGCCGTGGGCCGACGTGGGGATGAGGCAGATGTCGCGCTGCTTCTGGCCGCGGCTTTCGTGATAAGCATGGATAACGAGCAGCCCGGCGTACTCACCCTGCGAGCCCGCGTTGGGCTGGAGCGAGACGGCGGGGAAGCCGGTGATCTCGGCCAGCCACGACTCAAGCTGGCGGAACATTTGGTGGTAGCCGCTGAGCTGATCGGCCGGCGCGAAGGGGTGGATATTGGAAAACTCGGGCCACGTCACGGGGATCATCTCGCTGGTAGCATTGAGCTTCATGGTGCAGGAGCCGAGCGGGATCATCGAGTGGGCGAGCGAAAGATCGCGCGACTGAAGCGTGAAGAGGTAGCGGAGCATCTCGGATTCTGAGTGATGCGAGTTGAAGACCGGATGAGTGAGGTAACCGGACGTGCGTTGAACCCAATCGGGCATCCGCGCGCCCGTCGTTTCAATCACGTTTCGCCAATTCGCCTTACCGGGACCGCCGAAATTGAAAACGGAAACGACGCTTTCGAGCAGCTTGAGATCCGATCGCTCGTCGAGACTGAATCCGATCGTCCCGTCGTCAAAGAGTCTCGCATTTATTCCAGATGCCTGCAGACGCGCGTGTACATCCTTAGGCTTTCCCAGCTTCGTCGGGGGACGCAAGCGAATTGTATCGAATGTGGGATAGCGATACTTGCCAACCGGTTCGCAATCGAGCGCCTCAAGAATGTCCCGAAGCGCCTCGGTGAGCGTGTGAATCCGTTGCGCGATCCGGCGCAGCCCCGACGGGCCGTGATAGACGGCGTACATGCTGGCCATGACGGCCAGAAGGACTTGCGCGGTGCAGATGTTGCTGGTGGCCTTTTCGCGGCGGATGTGCTGCTCGCGCGTCTGGATCGCGAGGCGGTAAGCCGGATGGCCGTTTGAATCCTTCGAGACGCCGACAATGCGGCCGGGCATCTGGCGTTTGAACTCATCACGGCAGGACATGAATGCAGCATGAGGACCGCCGCATCCGAGCGGGACGCCAAAGCGCTGAGCCGAGCCAACGGCAATGTCGACGCCGAATTCGCCTGGCGGGCGGATCAGTGTGAGGGCGAGCAGATCGGTCACGACGACGACCAGCGCACCGGCGGCGTGCGCGCGTTCGACGATTGATCCATAGTCGATGATTTCGCCGTAGGTGTTGGGGTATTGAAGCAGTACGCCGAACGGTTTGTGCTGTGTGAAGTCGAACTGGAACGGATCGACGACTCGGATGTCGATCTCGAGCGGCTTGGCGCGGGTCTGGACGACGGCGATCGTCTGCGGGTGGCAATCGGCAGCAACGAAGAACGTGTTGCGGCCGCCGTCGTCGTGCTTCACCGCGCGGCACATCGACATCGCCTCGGCGGCGGCGGTCGCTTCGTCGAGCAGCGAGGCGTTGGCCAGCGGCAGCGCCGTGAGGTCGGCGACCATCGTCTGGAAGTTGAGCAGGGCTTCGAGCCGGCCCTGGGCGATCTCGGCCTGGTACGGCGTGTACTGCGTGTACCAGCCGGGGTTTTCGAGGATGTTGCGCAGGATGACCGGCGGTGTGATCGTGTCGTAGTAGCCCATGCCGATCAGCGAGCGGGCGACCTTGTTCTTCGCGGCGATGGATCGCAGCTCGGTCAGGACTTCGTGCTCGCCGCGCGGCGCGGGAATATTCAGCGACTGCTTGGCGCGAATCGCGGCCGGGACCGTCTGGGCCACGAGGTCGTCGAGCGACTTGCAGCCGATGGTCGCGAGCATTTCATCGACGTCGGCCGGGCTCGGGCCGATGTGGCGCGGGACGAACTGATCGGTGGCGATGGTCGGGTCGTTTGTGGCGGCGGAGTGAGGCATCCGAAGGCGGCTCCCAGACTGAAAAGCCCACGGATGAAGACCGTGGGCTTACAGAAATCCTGACAAAATAATAGCGGCGCGGGGCGGGGTTGTCAGTGCTGGCCGATCGTGGCGTCGTACTGCGGGCCGTCGAGCAGCTTGTTGAGCGCGGCGGCGTCGGCGGTCTTGATTTTGATCATCCAGCCGGTGTTGAAGGGGTCGTTGTTGACTAGTTCAGGATGGTCGGCGAGCTGAGTGTTGATTGCCGCCACCTTGCCCGTCACGCCGGCGTAGAGGTCGCTGGTGGCCTTGACCGATTCGATTTCGCCGAAGGGCTTGCCGGCGGTGAGATCCTTGCCGACGGCGGGCAGGGAGACGTAGGTGATGTCGGTCAACTCGTCGGCGGCGAACTGAGTGATGCCGATGGTGACGGTGTCGCCTTCGAGCTTGTGCCACTCGTGCGACTTGAGATAGCGACGATCGTTCGGAACGCTCACGGCGACGCCTCCTTCCGCAATCCTATGAATCATGCCGCTTGTAGAACTGCAACGGACCGACGACGGCCGGGGCACGTTCGCCGCGGAGGTCGGCTTGTAGGCGGGTTCCGTCGGCGGCGAGCGGCGCGTCGACGAACGCCATCGCAATCGACTTTTGCACGCTCGGACCGAACGTGCCGCTGGTGACTTCGCCGACAACGTTTCCTGACGCGTCGAGCACGGCCGCGCCCTGGCGGGCGATGCGGCGGCCTTCGAGCGTGAGGCCGACGAGCTTGCGCTTCGGGCCTTCGGATTGAATTGCTCGCAACGCGGCCGCGCCGATGAAATCCTTGTTCAGGTCGACCGCCCAGCCGCACGCCGACGAGAGCGGATCGACACTTTCGCCGAGTTCGTGGCCGTAGAGTGGCATACCGGCTTCGAGACGAAGCGTGTCGCGCGCACCGAGGCCGGCGGGCTTGACGGTCGGGCGATCGGAGTCGCCCTCCTGCGTCAGAAACTCCCACGCCAGCATTCCGCCGGCGGCGGGCAACACCAGCTCGAGCCCGTCTTCGCCCGTGTAGCCGGTGCGGAAGAGGGCGTATTCCATTCCCATGTAGGCGCCCGTGACGAAGCCGTAGCGTTTGATTTCGCCGAACGGGATCGGGATGTGCTCGCGGAAGAGCTTCATCGTGGCCGGGCCCTGGATGGCGATCATGACGGTCTGCTCGGTTTTGTCGATCAGGTCGAGCTTGCGGCCGGCTGCGTGCGCCCGGAGGTGCGCGACGATCTTGTCATGATTGCCGGCGTTGCAGACGACGATCCAGTGATCCTCGGCACGCGAAACGATCACGTCGTCGAGGATCGTGCCGCGCTCGTTGCAGATGTGACTGTAGCCGCAGCGGCCGACGGCCAGCTTGGCGCAATTGCGGGTGCAAACACGATCGAGCAAGGCCAGGGCGTCCGGGCCTTTGATGATCAGCCGCCCCATGTGAGAAACATCGAAAACGCTGCTGGCGGAACGGGTGTAAAGGTGTTCTTCGACAATGCCGGTGTAGAGCAGCGGCATCTCCCAGCCGGCGAAGTCGACCAGCTTGGCGCCGCGGGCTTTGTGGGCGTCGTAGAGGGCAGTTCGTTTCATGCGGAAGCGACTATAGGAAAAGTGGCGGGCGTGAGCAAGAATGGCTGTTACGGCAGGGGCGGCGGCGGCCGTTGAATCGGCTTGACAGGCCGACTGGCCGCACTAGGATGCAGCGACAATACGTTGCGGGGTAGAGCAGTCGGTAGCTCGTCGGGCTCATAACCCGGAGGTCGCAGGTTCGAGTCCTGCCCCCGCTAAATTCGTAAGGCGAGGAAGGCCAGTCGGTTGCGGCTGGCCTTTTTCGTTGGCAGCGATCGTCGATAACCGTTCGACGACCACCACATTTGCTCGCGTGAACCATACGATCGCGAGCAGTCTGTGGACCCGAGCTGTCTCTTTCCGTGCGGGACTTGGATTGCAGGTAGCGAGTGCTTCACTTCGGCAGCTGTGCTCAGATCGAGGCGGCGATTTGTCGAAAATGGAATCCCGTGATGGCCAGGCCCATCGCTTCGGCCAAGGCGGCGCGGTGAAAAAACAGCGTCTTGGCGAGA
This sequence comes from uncultured Planctomycetaceae bacterium, assembly GCA_964549445.1. GTDB lineage: Bacteria > Planctomycetota > Phycisphaerae > UBA1845 > UTPLA1 > SpSt-539. The sequence continues at coordinate 70,622 of CAZJVS010000022.1, read as the reverse complement.
AACTTCCAATACTCGCGCCGGCCACGCTTCGCGACACCCATGACCCAAAGGGATTTGAGGAAGGCGGAAACATCGCTTCGGGTAAGACGCGTCCGAGGGCCCATCGGCCGATACTCATTCAGGAAGGTCATGATGCGCCGGTAATAGTCCTTCGGAGCATAGAGCTGCCTGACCAAACGTCTGTAACCTCCGATCAACACCTGCCGATCGAGTTTCGGCACAAAATTGAGCACTCCGTCCAGGTTGTTGCCTGTGCTGTGCGCCAAGATCCGACCTTCCTCCTTGAGCCGAGCGAACAGGCGGGTCTCAGGCAGCGCAGTCAGCAGACCCACCATCGCGGTGACAACGCCCGCCTCCTGAATGAACCGTTTCTGAGCCTCAAAGATGCTCGACCGATCGCTGTCAAATCCAACGATGAAGCCGCCCATGACTTCCATGCCCGCGTTCTGAATGGCCCTGACGGCGGAGACCAGATCGCGGCGCGTGTTTTGCACCTTCGCACACTCTGCCAAGCTGTCCTCCGAAGGACTCTCAATACCGATGAACAGACTCTTGAATCCCGCCTGAACCATGAGATCCATCAGCTCGGTGTCATCGACGAGATTGAGCGAGGCCTGGGTCAGGAAGCGGAACTGAAGCGACGAGCGCCGTCGGTAGCTGATCAGCTCGCGGAGGAACGCCTTCACTTTCACCTTGTTGCCGATGAAGTTGTCGTCAACGACGAAGACCGTTCCATTCCATCCGGTCGCGGCCAGCGATTCGAGCTCGGCCATCATCTGTGCCGGCGTCTTGATCCGAGGGACTCTTCCGTTCATGACGATGATATCGCAGAAATCGCAGTTAAAAGGGCATCCTCGCGAAAACTGAACCGACATCGTGGCATAGTGTCCCGGGTCGATCAGGTCCCATCGTGGAATCGGGGTGCGCGTAACGTCCGGACGACCGAGGCTGCGATAGAACGGCTTCAAATCCCCAGAACGCATATCAGCCACCAGATCGAGCATGATTCCCTCGGCCTCAGCAAGTGCAAAATGGCGGACTTCCGGAAAGCGATCATGCCCCGTTGTGAATAGCGGCCCCCCGGCGATGACGCGCTTTGATCGAGCGTTGCACCGCCGGATGATTTCCCGAGCAGACTCGGCGTGAACGATCATGCCCGAGATCAGAACATAATCCGCCCAGTCGAGCTGCGCGTCAGTCAGGCTCGTGACGTTGACGTCGATCAGCTTGAGATTCCACTCCTTGGGGAGCATGGCGGCCACCGTCAGCAAACCGAGCGGCGGAAACGCGGACCTCTTCGATATGAAGGGCATCACATGGCAGAAGCTCCAAAACGTGCTCGGTGTCGCGGGATAGACCAGCAATATGTTCATTTTGATCTCGAAGTGGGTCACTGCATCAAGCTGGCGGTTCGTTGCGCGCCGCGCTTATTTTTCACGACGTTTGCTTCAGATCGTTACACGCACCTGGCTAGCCGGCGAGAAACGCCGTGACAATCGATTGCAGGTCCGCGCCATTTGCAGCACCGTCGTGGTTCATATCGGCGACGGCCGCGTGGATCGGATCGGAGTCAACCCCCAACAAGATGGTCACAATGCCGTTCATGTCGTCGACATCCAGATCGCCGTCGCAATCCATGTCGCCGGCGACGAAGGCACTCAGCACCGTCTGCGCTTGAACCATCGCAATTGGCGAGCCTTTGTTCGTCTGGAGCCACAGATCGTGCAGGATGGCGCCCCACTGGTCGGTATGGTTGCCGTCCCGAAGCGCCTCGATGTAGTGGCGGGTGACGGTCTGGTAGTTGACCGTGACCTCGGCACGGACAGCGGCCGCGGGAACGCCGTAGTAGACGTCATCCCAGTACTCTCCATCCGGGTACGCCGCTGCGACGATTGGGGCGCCTGCGGCTGCGAACGCGGCGTTGCTAAACCCGCGCGGCGGGATGCGATTGTCCTTGACGATTACGTCCGCCACACTCATGTGCGTCGTCTCGCCAGCCGGATAGCCGGTAATTTGGGCGGCAGCCGGACTCAGCCCGATCTTCATCTCGTAGACGTGCGTCGTGCTCTCGTCGAGACGAGCCTCGGCCGGGTCGTAGTGCCCGTACTCGCCCAAGAGCGCGTCGGTCGCGTCGAAGAATCTCGCATTTACCCAGATGCGTCGGCCTTCGATGTGGCCGGTGGGAATCTTGTGGCCGGATTCGTTGATCACGCGAACGTGCAGGGCGCCGCAAGTTTGCGTTACCTCCAACGACGCCGCACGGCGCACCATATCAATTGCCTTCGCACGGCCGTCAACCAGCGCGGCTTGGTTCACATTGGGGTCGGCCTGGTAGTGGAGTCCGATGATCTCAAGCACCCACGATGACGCCCCGGCGAAATCGTGCTTGGCCAAATCGCCGCGCACCGGTCCATCGATGCATCCCTTCGCAGTCGTCTTTGGCATGTGGCAGTCCTGGCACGTGCTGACGACGGTCGGGCCGTTTCCGCCGAATCGGCCGCCCATATCGACGCCGCCGTTGGCGAACGCGCTAAGCTTCCACTCGGTGTAAGTCCGCTCCAGTGGGAACTGCGCTGCGGGGTCCTCGTTCGGCGTGCGTTGATTGATCGTATTGTACTGGTATGAACCGTCCGGCTGCCGCGTTATGGCGACATTCCCGACGTCGTGGCAGGTGCCGCAGAAGTCACCCGTGCGGTGGAAGGGCGACGTGATGGCGGCGTGCGGTGGAATGGCGTCACTGTAGGGACCTCGTCGAGTCCCGGTGGGATCCAGCACGAACATCGAGTTGCCATAGTATGCCGGCACATCAACCAGAGCGGCGAGGATGCTCTGGTCCTGCGACGGGCTGACCCCGGGCTTGTAAATTGGGTCAACCATCGAGTGGCAGAAATGGCAGTTGACCCCGTCGCGGTCACGGCTGTCGAGCGTGCTGCCGTCCGGCTGATACGCGTGCTGGGTGACGAAAGTCATCGGGACGTGGCAGCGCATGCAGAAGTACCCGACATTGCCGACGTCCTGGTTGGCCGTGGCCATCTGGGCGAAAAAGAGCGGGTCGCGGCCGGCGTTGCCCATCAGGCTTCCCTTCCATGTCGAGTACGGCTCGCTCGCCGCATCGATGTTTCCATGGCAGGTTGAACAGTTGTTCGAGGGCAGAAACGCACTCGCCGGAACGCCCCCGACTTGCGTCCCGGAAAGATGGAAGTCTTCGAAAGTCATATTGATCACCGCGGCCGCCGCGACGCCACCCACGAGAAAAAAGGACAGCACGACCCAGCGATGGGACCAAAACAATGCGTGGACGCGGTTCTTCATGACTGAGTCCTCTCACGTTGAGCCGGGTGGCGCCGACCAAGCTAAACATATATGTTGATCGACTTATCACTAATAGTAACACAGCCTGTCCCAAACTGTCAACGCTTGGGGATTCCTAAGTCTCCTTGAAACGCGCGGTGAAGTGCCTCAGCACCGGCGGCTCAAACGTCATCCGTAGGCCCCGCAGCTCGCGTCGATGGGCGAACAGCTCCGCCGCCGCCTCGATGACGTAGTCGATGTGGCTCTGGGTATAGACCCGGCGGGGAATCGCCAGGCGCACCAACTCCAGCCGCGGCTTGCCGCTCGTCGGCGGTCCGAACATCACCGAGCCGATCTCGACCGAGCGAATGCCGCCGACTCGATACAGCCCGCAAACGACGGCTTGACCGGGGAACTGCTCGCGCGGGATGTGCGGGCAGACGGCCGCCGCGTCGATGTAGATGGCGTGCCCGCCCGGCGGTTGCACGATCGGGATGCCGACCGCAAGCAACTTTTCGCCAAGGTACTCAACGCTCCGAATTCGATACGCGAGGTAGTCCTCGTGCATTACTTCCTCGAATCCTTGCGCCATCGCCTCCAGGTCCCGCCCGGCCAGCCCGCCGTACGTGATGAATCCCTCGGTGAGGATGAGGAGGTTGCTGGCGCGATGCAGCAATTCCTCATTTCGCAGCAGTAGCAGCCCGCCGATATTCACCAGCCCGTCCTTCTTGGCACTGATCGTCGCGCCGTCCACGAGGTCGAACATGTCGCGAACGATTTCGGGCACACTGCGATTGGCCATGCCCGGCTCGCGTCGCTTGATCAGGTAGGCGTTCTCGGCGAACCGGCACGCATCGAGGAAGAGCGGCAAATTGTGTCGATTGCAGACGGCGCGGACGGCTCGCAGGTTCTCGAGACTTACCGGCTGTCCCCCGCCGCTGTTGTTGGTCACGGTCACCATGACGATTGGAATCCGATCACGTCCGACCTCGCCGATCAGGCGCTCCAGCGCCGTCACGTCCATGTTTCCCTTGAAGGGAAGCCGACTCGAGGGATCGGCCGCCTCGGGCACTGGCAGATCGATCGCGCGGGCGCCGGAATGCTCGATATTGGCCCGCGTCGTGTCGAAATGCGCGTTGTTTGGCACGACCCTTCCGGCGCCCCCGATCAGCTCGAACAGAATGCGCTCGCTGGCCCGCCCCTGATGCGTCGGCAGGATGTGTTCGAAGCCGGTCATATCATGGATGCGTTTATGAAAGCGGTAGAAGCTCGTTGCCCCGGCGTACGACTCATCGCCGCGCATGACACCGGCCCACTGCTCGGACGACATCGCACCCGTGCCGCTGTCCGTAAGCAGATCGATCAGGACGTCCTCGGCCCGGACCAGGAACAGGTTGAAGCCCGCCTCGAGCAGAATTCGCTCGCGCTCGTCGCGCGTCGTCATTCGGATCGGCTCAATCGACTTGATCCGGAACGGCTCGATGATGGTTTTCATGTTTCAGTCCCCGGTCCGCAGCACCCGGTCACCATCGACGGGCTCGAAGCGGGCCTGGAAAAACCGCAGGTGCTTTGGCTCGTACGTAAATCTGAGTCCGACGATCCGATCGCGATTCTCGTGGAGCGCGATGACCGACTCCGCCGTCACATCCACATGCGCTTGCGTGTACACGCGACGCGGGATTGTCAACCGCACAAGCTCCAGATGTGGGATGGCGTTCTTGCCGGTAGCCGGGTCGCGGCCGGCCGACACGGCCCCGCGCTCCATCGCCCGCACGCCCGAATCGACATAGAGCGCTGCCGCGAGCGCCTGTGCGGGAAACTGCTCGCGCGGCACTTGCGGCAGGAACTTCGCCGCATCCAGGAAAATGCCGTGGCCGCCGATGGGCCGCACGATCGGAACGCCGGCAGCTTTGATCAATTCGCCCAGGTATCGAACCTGGCCGATCCGTGCATGCATGTGGTCCCAATCCACTGACTCACGGATGCCGACGGCCATGGCCTCCATGTCGCGTCCAGCCAACCCACCGTACGTGTGCAGCCCCTCGTACAGCACGACGAGGTTTCGCGCCGCGTCGGCCAGGTCCTCGTCGTTGACAGCGAGGAATCCTCCGATGTTGACCAGGCAATCTTTCTTCCCCGACATCGTGCACCCGTCGGAGTACGAGCACAGCTCGTGGAGGATTTCTGCCAGCGACTTGTCGGCGTAGCCCGGTTCGCGCTCCTTGACGAAGTAGCAATTCTCGACCGCCCGCGTTGCATCGAGGATCACGCGAATCCCCTTGCGATGGCAGATGGCGCTGACTTCGCGGATGTTCGTCATGCTGCACGGCTGCCCGCCGGCCATATTGACGGTTGCTGCCAGCGACAGATATGGGATGCGGCTTGCGCCGACGTCATCGATGAGGCGCTGAAGCTTCGCCGGATCGATGTTGCCCTTGAATGGATGCTCGCTCTCGGGGTCGTGGGCCTGGTCGATGATGACATCCACGAATCGCCCGCCGGCCAGCTCCTGATGCGCCTTCGTGGTTGTGAAGTACATGTTGCCGGGCACGCTGTCCCCCGGTTTGATGCACAGACGGCTGAGGATGTGCTCCGCGCCGCGTCCCTGGTGTGTGGGGATCACGTGCTTATAGCCGTACAGCTCGCGCACGGTTTGCTCGAGATGATAGAAATTCGCCGACCCGGCGTAGGCCTCGTCGCCAAGCATTAACCCGGCCCACTGGCGATCGCTCATCGCCGATGTGCCCGAGTCGGTCAGCAGGTCGATGTACACTTCGTCGCTCCGCAGCAGAAAGGTGTTGAAACCGGCTGCCGCGACGGCCCGCTCGCGCTCGGCGCGCGTCGTCATCCGCAGGTGTTCGACCATTTTGATCTTGAACGGCTCTGCCCAGGATCGTTTGGTTCGCATCGGTCTCTCAGTCTCCTGAAGGGGTTCGCGTTGCAGGCCCCAGCCGCTCGGCAAGCAATCTCGCGTAGGTTGGATCGAGTCGCGCGGCTGCCTGAAACAGTCGGATCGCGTCGGCCTCGTTCTTCTGTGCAAGTCGAACTCGACCCAAATTGAAGTACGGGTGAGCGTAATCGCGCTTTAGTGCGATGGCTCGCTCGAAGTGGCGTGCGGCGACTTCAAGTTTTCCCTGCATCGCGAACAGAAAACCCACGTTGTTGTGCGCCTCGGCGTCCGTCGGATCGAGAGCCAGCGTTCGTTCGTAGGCGTCGAGCGCCTCGTTGTCCCTACCAAGCGCGGCGAGCGCCACGGCCAGATTGTATTGAATCCGTGCCGAGTCGGGCGCATCCCCGGCCGCCTGTCGCAGAAGTTCAAGCGCCCGCGCTGGCTCGCCGGAATCGAGCAGCAGCGTGCCGGCATCGGCCCGAAGGCCGGCGCGCATGCCCGGCTCGTGCTGATGCCCTGCGGCCCGAACGAAGGCGTCAACGGACTCCGCCCCCCTGCCCTGAGCCGCCAGCCCGTCGCCGAGCCGCTGGTAGAGCGACGCCAGATCGTCGGACAAATGAGCCGGATGAATCAGGCCCCAGCGATCGCAGAATTCGAGGTCGCCGATCGCGGCGCGCACCTCGATCTCGGAAGCGTTGTTTGTCGCCCATAGGAGTCTCTGCTGTCCGGTGAACTCGTGAAACCGGATCAATGCGCTGTGAAGGGTTAAGGCCAGCACGAAGCCGCCGATGGCCACGAACGCAATACCCGACCGCGTGAGCCGACCACCGATCTTTAGTTGCCAGTTGTTGAGTCGCACATGCGACTTTGTGTGCAACCGCAAGCCAAGGACCGCGACGTATGCCAGAACGCCTCCGATGGCGAGCGTCAATAGGAATGGAACTGTCTCGTACAGTCCGCGGAAGATGAGAAGCGCTGCCACAAACGTCGCCGCCATGAGCACGTCTTCACGGCGTGAGAAGTCGTACGGTACTCGGCGGGCCGATGCCTTCGAACGCAAATCCAGAATTGCTGGCCGGCCGAAGCCGTACGCGACCGCGCCGTCCGGACATGCCGCAACGCAATCGAGGTCCTTCAGGCACGCAGGGTTGACCACGCGACCGTAAGCGATCAGTTCCTCGTGAACCCGGACGTGCGAATCGCAGACGGCGGTGCAGATTCCGCACTTGGAGCAATCGCCGCGGGCGAGAATACGCCCCGGCGCAAAGCGGTCGGCCATGGCGAATGCCGCCCCATACGGACACGCATAGGTGCAAAACCCCCGCGAGCCGAGCATGTACACGATCGCAAAGCCGCAGATGACAAACGTGAGAATCGTCACGCCCGGTCCCGGGAGATTGCGCCAGAAGTTCGTTGTGAGGAAAGACGCCCAACCCTGTGCGTCGCTCAGTACCTGCGCCTGCGGCAACGGGCGGCCGGCAAACACGCGCGATGCCTGGGGCCACGCAAACATGTACAGCATTGCGACGATCGGAACCCACCGCAGCACGCGCGAACGGACGGGTTTTGGTCGGATATGCAACCTCCCGAGGATCCAGGCCGATAGGTCCTCCAGCGCCAGAATGTGGCAGCCCCACGAGCAGAAGAACCGTCCGAAGATCAGTGTTGCCAGGCCGGCCATCGCCATGAATATGAAACCCGCCGTAACGATGCCCAGCTCCAGCGTGTACATAACCTCATTTAGTTCGAGCGGAGCCAGCGTCCGACCGGCCAGCTTCCAGTGAATCACGTGGGCGGCCATGAGGACATAGACGCCGGCGAGTGTCGCGGCCCGCCAGCGGCCGTAGCCCTTCGACCGATCGCCCGCTGCGATACTGGCGTCAACGCGCGATTCGCGTTCGCGCGGGGCGAGGACTCGAAGATGGACGAGGCGGCTCAATGGATCACTCGGCGATGACCACGTTGTGGCACGAAAGGCAATTGGGCGGGTCAGGCTCAAAGTGCGGATGATTGTCGGGCTGAGGATAAATCGGGTCCTCGCCGATGTGGCACTTCACACAAGCCGTCGCATCGCTGGCGTGACTTTCGCCGCGCTGCGACTCAAAGGTAAATAGCGCGAGGCCGCGACGAGCCCGGCCGGAAGAACTCCCGCCCGACTGCGACACGTACCCAGACACCCCACTGCGTCCGTCTTCGCCGAATACGGCGACGTCCGCGTTGGGGTCGTAGGCCGCACTTGTGGAATAGAACAATACCGGAAACTGCCACTGCTCCTGGCCGTCATGCGTCGTCAGTAGCACACGCCAATCCCCACACCCGCAGGTCGCAAGCATGAACTCGCCGACGGTCTGGCCGGCGGGCGTCTTCAACGTGCCGAAGTACGGACGTGTGTCAGCAACGCCGCCGATGATCGTGTCTCCGACCGGTCGTTCAAGTTCCAGCCAGGGCGCGAGCCCACAGGACGTGAGAAACAAGAGCACAGCAGCAGCGGCAGTTCTCATCGGGTCGTGCTCCAGTGGCGGCGAATCAACGCTCCGACAATTGCAGAGTTCTCTATCATCTTATCGATTGTATCGGGCGGATCAATTGCCCTGGAGCTCGAAAGCGTGAGAGGTTTGGCGCCCTTCGAACGATTATGGCATCCGGACAGACCGCTCAAACGCACAACAATCGCTCAAGAAGCAACTTACAGACAATCGCCGGAAAAGCGTTTCATTCACGATTGACGAGACAACACACCGACATTAATCTATATAAGGACAAGTTAGTCAGGAGATCATCTTGCTATCCGTGACCGCACAATACGCCCTGCGGGCCATTGTGTACATCGCCGCGCAAGATGGAAAACGGCCGGTTCTTGCGAAGGAGATTGCCGCGCATACCGGCGTGCCCACCCATTATCTCTCGCGAATCTTGCGCGACACGGTCCGCGCAGGCCTGCTCGAATCAACGCGCGGCGTCGGGGGCGGCTTCCGGCTTTCCCGTCCGGCCAACCGTATACGTCTTCATGAAGTATTGGCGCCGTTCGACGATGTGCTCGACCGTTCGCGATGTCCGTTCGGCCAGCCGCGTTGCAATGATGATCATCCCTGCGGGTTTCACCGACACTGGAAACCGATCCGGATCGCCTACTGCAACATGCTGGAGAATATCACGCTCGACCGGGTTGGTCCCGAGGGACTGGCCGCATCGAAGCGCCGCCCGGGCGGATAGACTGAGCCGACGAGGCGGCTTGCGTTTTTTTGTCAGGCAATGTTGACATCTAGATCAAGAACTATGTAATATGACCCGCGTTCGGAGGACTCCCCCATGAACCCCCGCCGCAGCCGTCGAAATCCGACCCCCTGGATCTGGCTGGCGTGTGTCATTGCCGGCGCCGCTATCTGCATCGGCTCGGTTCTCCGCGGTCCGGCGCGCTTCGATCGCGGTGCCGCGCTGGCCGCCGACGCCACTCCGACGCCGACCCCAAGTGTAGCGCCCGTTCAGCCGAATCTCGTTCTCACCCGCGGCCGAGACCTCTTCGTCCGCCAGTGCGCCATCTGCCATGGTGAGTCCGGCGACGGTGCCGGCCCGTTCGCCTATCTGATGAACCCCCGGCCGCGGAATTTCCAAAAGGGCAAGTTCAAGCTCACGACCACCGTGAATCAGATTCCATCCGAAGACGATTTGTTGCGGACGATCAGTCGGGGAATGCCCGGTTCCGCCATGCCGCCGTGGGCTCATCTGCCGTTGACCGACCTCAAGGCACTGGTCGCGTTCGTGCGGAGCGTCCATGTCGAGGCCGTGAAGGCGGAACTGGCTCAGGCCGTCAAGGACGGCGCGACGCAGCCGAACGAAGTCGAAGCCGCACTAACTCTGAAAACACAACCCGGCGCGCCCATTGTCGTCCCACCCGAGCCGGCATTCGACGATCTCCGGTGGTTCAACGGCCGTCGGGTGTACATCGAGGCGTGCGCGGCCTGTCACGGCCAGGATGGCCAACCCGATCCCGCGGCGGTCAAGTTCGACGACGACGGCTATCCCGATCCGCCGCGCTCGTTTGTCAACGGGATTTTCAAGGGAAGCATGGACGGGCCCGAGCTCTTCGCCCGTATCGCCAAGGGCATGCGCGGCACCCCGATGCCAGCATACGAAGGAACTTACACCAACGATGAGATGTGGGACCTCATCCACTACGTCCAGTCTCTCGCGCGGGCCGGCTCGCAGAATCGCGCCCAGCTCCGACAGGGAACGATCGTTGCGCCAAACGTCGCCGGGCCGCTGCCGGCGGGACCGACCGACTCGGCCTGGAACCAGGCCCGGCCCCTCTATGTAGCCATGACGCCGCTCTGGTGGACGGATCAGCGCGTCGAGGGCGTCGTTGTGCAGGCCCTTCACAACGACCAGGAACTGGCCCTCCGGCTGACGTGGCTCGATCCGACGCCGGATGACCGCGCCGTGCGCGTCGATGAATTTCGGGATGCGGTCGCGATTCAGTTCTCACTCTCTCCCGACCCGCCCTTCTACATGGGCGACAAGACACAGCACGGAGGCGTGAACATTTGGATGTGGAAGGCCGACCGGCAGAAGAACATCGCATCCGGCTATCAGGACGTCGATGCGGCGTTTCCGGAGCGAGCCGTGGACATGTATCCCGAGTGCCCGATTCGCTCGAAGGACATGTCGATTGTCGACTGGCCGCACGGCAAGCTCGCCGAGCACCTCGCAACCTTTATCACGGCCTGGGGCGCTGGAAATCTGGTGGCCGACCCGAACCTCAAGACGGCGGTCGAGTGTCTTGTGGCGCGCGGCCCCGGGACCTTGTCCGGTAAACCCGTCAACGTACAGGTTGTGCAAGGACAGGCCGCCTACGAACGCGGCGTCTGGAGCGTCCAACTGCAACGGACACTTGACCTGCCGCATGACCACGCCCACGGCGACGCCGGCGACGAGCGCATTTTCCGGCCGGGTGACTATCTGCCCGTCTCGCTCGCCGTCTGGAATGGCAGCGCGGGCGATCGTGACGGCAAGAAGAACATCAGCATCTGGCAGAAGCTCGTGATTGAGTGATTCTCGAAACCGCAAGGTGCGCGGAGTACAGACTATGTCGGAACAGAAGACGCAAGGCATCTCCCGGCGACAAGTCCTGCAAGTCGGAAGCGCCGTCGCCCTCGGCAGCGGCGGCGTGCTAGGTTGGACACTGCGCGCACTGGCGGCTCGTCCCGACATCATCAACCCGCTCGCCGATTATCCCGCCCGCGATTGGGAGAGAATCTACCGCGATCAGTATCACTACGACCGCACGTTCAGTTGGGTCTGCTCACCTAATGACACCCACGCCTGTCGCGTTAAGGCCTACGTTCGCAACGACGTAATCGTTCGCATGGGCACCGAGTACAACTACCAGTCGTACAAAGATCTCTACGGCAATGCTGCGACCGCCAACTGGAATCCGCGACAGTGCGCCAAGGGCTACACATATCACCGGCTGCTATACGGCCCGTATCGGCTCAAACACCCCATCGTCCGGAGGGGATGGAAGGAGTGGGCCGACGCGGGCTTCCCTGAACTGACCCCGGAGAACAAGAAGAGGTTCAAGTTCGACAGCCGCGGCACGGACGTCCACGACCGGATCGACTGGGACAGCGCGATGAAATACATCGCGAAGGGCTACATCGCCATTGCGAAGCGCTATAGCGGCGAGGACGGGGCCAAGCGGCTCCGCGAGCAGGGCTACCCCGAAGAAATGATCGCCGAGATGGGCGGCGCCGGGACGCGGACGCTGAAGATGCGCGGCGGGATGGGCCTGCTCGGCGTCATCGGCAAGTACGGCCTCTATCGCCTGAACAACGGGATGGCGCTGCTCGACTCGATCATTCGCAAGGTCGGTCCCGATCAGGCGAAGGGTGGCCGAAACTGGAGCAACTACACCTGGCACGGGGACCAGACTCCCGGCCAGCCGTGGGTTCACGGCCTGCAAAACTCCGATTGCGACTTCAACGACCTGCGCTTTAGCAAGCTGATCATCATGGACGGCAAGAATCTGGTCGAGAACAAGCTGCCGGATTCGCACTGGTTTATCGAGTGCATGGAGCGCGGCGGACGCATCGTCGTCATCGCTCCGGAGTACGGCGCGCCAAGCACCAAGTCGGATTACTGGCTGCCGATCCGTCCGGCTACCGACGCCGCGCTCTGGCTCGGCGTTACGCGACTCATGATGGAGAAAAAGTGGTACGACGAAGCATTCGTGAAAGTCTTCACGGATTTTCCCCTCCTCGTTCGCACCGACAATCTCAAGCGCTTGCGGGCAGACGAAGTCTTCGCGGGCTACAAGTCGACCCTCGCCGCCGACGGCGCGAGCATGAAGATTCAGGGCCTCACGCCCGAGCAGCACAACAAGATCGGGGACCGCGTCGTATGGGATGCGAAGACCAACAAGCCAGTCGCGATCACACGGGACGACATCGGCAAACGACTGACCGCCATAGGCATTGACCCGGCTCTGGACGGCGCTTGGAAGATCAAGTTGGCCGACGGCTCCGAAGTCGAGGTGATGACGCTCTGGTCGATGTACCAGACTCATCTGAAGGATTATGACCTCGACACCGTCGCCGACATTACGCACTCACCGAAGGAGATGATCGAACGTCTCGCCCGGGATATCTGGGAGACGACTAGGAGCGGCGGCCCTGTCGCCATCCATCAAGGCGAGGGCATCAACCATTGGTTCCACGCTACAGAGGCGAACCGTGCGGCCCTGCTCCCGATGCTGCTCACGGGCAACATCGGCAAGCCCGGTGCGGGCGTGCATGGCTGGGCGGGCAACTACAAGTCAGCACTGTTTCAGGGCAGCAAGCTCACCGGCCCGGGCTTCAAGGGTTGGGTCGCCGAGGACCCATTCGAGCCCAATCTCGACGAGAAAGCCCACGGCCGCGAGGTGCATGCCCACGCCTACACCAAGGATGAGGAGCCCGCATATTGGAACCACGGCGACAGGCCGCTGATCGTCGAGACGCCGAAGGCCGGTCGCAAAGTCTTCACCGGCAAGTCCCATATGCCCACGCCGACCAAAGCGCTCTACTTCGCGAACGTCAACCTCTTCAACAATGCCAAGCATGCTTACGACATGTTCAAGAACGTCAATCCGAACATTGAGATGATCATCTCGCAGGACGTCGTGATGACTTCGTCGGTGCAGTATGCCGACTTCGGGTTGCCGGCCAACAGTTGGGTGGAGTTCGAGGATCTGGAGATTACCGCCTCATGCTCGAATCCATTCCTGCAAATCTGGAAGGGTGGCATCAAGCCGATCTACGACACGAGAGACGACGCCTGGGTCCTCGCCCACATCGCCAAGGCCCTCGGAGACGAATTGAAGGACAAGCGATTCGCGGATTACTTCAAGTTTGAGCTGGAAGGAAAGCGCCGCGTCTACATCCAGCGGCTGCTCGACACTTGCACCACCACCGCGGGCTACAAGCTCGATGACATCATGGCCGGAAAATACGGACCGCCCGGCGCCGCCCTCATGCTCTTCCGCACGTACCCGCGCATCCCCTTCTGGGAGCAGGTGCACTGCGACGAGCCGTTCTTCACGGACACCGGCCGGTTGCACGCGTACTCTGACGTCCCCGAGGCGATCGAGTATGGCGAAAACTTCATCGTCCATCGCGAGGGAACCGAAGCAACCCCGTACCTGCCAAATGTAATCGTTTCGACCAATCCGTACGTCCGGCCGGATGACTACGGGATCCCTCCCGATGCCGAGCATTGGGACGAGCGAACGGTCCGCAACATCAAGCTGCCGTGGAAACAGGTCAAGCAGACGAAGAATTTCCTGTGGGATCGCGGCTTCCGATTCTTCTGCTTGACGCCCAAGACGCGCCATCGCGTCCACTCCAGCTGGAGCAACGTCGACTGGCACATGATCTTCGACAGCAGCTTTGGCGACCCGCATCGCATGGACAAGCGCGCACCGTACGTCGGCGAGCATCAGCTCCACATCAATCCGCAGGCCGCGAGAGATCTCGGCATCAACAACGGCGACTACGTCTATGTCGATGCCAACCCGGCCGACCGCCCCTATCGCGACGCGAAACCCGATGATCCGTACTACAAGGTCGCGCGGCTCATGCTCCGCGCCGTTTACAACCCGGCTTATCCCTACAGCGTCATCATGATGAAACACGCCCCCTACATCGCCACCGAGAAAAGCGTCAAGGCAGCCGAGACGCGCCCCGATGGGCGGGCGCTGTCCGACGACGGCTACCAGGCAAACCTTCGCTACGGCTCGCAGCAGAGCGTCACGCGGAATTGGCACATGCCGATGCACCAGACGGACACGCTCTTCCACAAGACCAAGGCGTTCATGGGCTTCATCTTCGGCGGCGAGGCCGACAACCACGCCATCAACACCGTGCCCAAGGAGACGCTCGTGCGGGTCTGCAAGGCCGAGGACGGCGGCCTGGGCGGAAAGGGCATCTGGCTGCCCGCCACGAGTGGAATGTCGCCCGGCGGCGAAGGTGACGTCATGAAGCGTTACCTGGCCGGCGGCTTCGTCGGCGGTGAGGAGCCGATCGCTACCCCGACTGGCCAGGACGCCGGCGAGTTCAATCCCTGACTGCGACTCGCACAGAGGATGACAAACAATGCCATACGATGATCCAGACACCACCGACCCGATGGAACTTCACGGCGTCGAAGTCGTGATCGACGATCCCGACTCGATCCGCGAGATGGCCGTGTGCTTCGTCGAAGAATACCTCCGCCTCGGCGTCAGCCCCGCGCAGATACTCGCGATCTTCGCCAACGGCGAATACGCGGGCCCCGCGCTCGCTGTCCGCCGGCTCGGCCTCGACGCGATCTGTGTGATCGTCGAACAGCAACTCGTTTTGCGCGGACGGCGGAGTCCGCAAACACCGATCGAACGACTTCCGGGCGGCCGAGTGAGCCTCCCGGTCCTCGAACAATAGGAGTACGACCATGGCCGGTTGCGGCTGCAAATGTCATTCCGAGACAGCGACCGTACGGGACACCCTGATGGATGAGCACCGGGTGATCGAACGCGTGCTAGACGCATTTGAGCGGATGCTCTCAGCAGGTGCGATCGACCGGGCCTTTACGCTGAAGGCGCTGGATTTCTTTCGACAGTTCGCTGACGGATGCCACCACCATAAAGAGGAGGAACAGCTCTTCCCGGCGATGGAGCTCGCCGGCACGCCGCGCGAGGGCGGACCAATCGGGTGCATGCTGCACGAGCACGATCTCGGGCGCGCGTTACTGCGGATCATCGATACAAACCTGAATGACGCGGTCGGCGGGAGAGCTGCGGCGATCGGTGCCGTCCGCGAGGCTGCGGCGAATTACATCGGGATGCTCCGGCTGCACATCCAGAAGGAAGACAACATCCTCTTCGTGATGGCCGAGCAGATGTTGAGCGAACGAACCAAGCGCGAATTGCTTGCGGCGTTCGACCGGACCGAGCACGCGCCCGGCAATGAGGGCAAGCATGGGCGATATCTCCAGCTTGCAAACGATTTGTCGAGCTGGTCATTCACGGCAGAACCGGCCGTGACGCCGTGATGGAACAAAGGAGCCGCAAGTCGGCATTCGAGCGACGCGGGAGTCTCTGATATGAACATTGTGCATAACTGGCAACTCGGCCGGGCGATGAGCTACCCCTATCCGCAGGCCGCGCCGAAAGAGCAGTTCGCATTCGTCATCAATATCAACCGCTGCATTGGCTGCCAGACCTGCACGATGGCGTGCAAGTCCACGTGGACCTTCTCGAAGGGCCAGGAGCACATGTGGTGGACGAATGTTGAGACGAAGCCGTACGGCGGTTATCCGCAACACTGGGATGTAAAGATTCTTGACCTGCTGAGTCAGGCCAACCCGGATGGTACGGAATGGCTGGGGAAACCAAACGGCGACCGCCGCCAGCCGTACGGACAGCTCAAGGGAAAGACGATTTTTGAGTCGCCAGAAGTCGTCGCCCGCGGTGGACAGCCGAATCTGGTACTCGGCTACCTCCCCACCGAGCAGGAGTGGAGCGCTCCCAACATTCACGAGGATACACCGCCGTCCGGGCCAAGCCGGCCGATGGATTTTGGCGCCGGCGAGGACACCACCAACGGCAAAACACACAAGACATGGTTTTTCTACCTCGCGCGGCTGTGCAACCATTGCAGTTATCCGGCCTGCCTGGCGGCCTGCCCCCGAAACGCAATCTACAAGCGGCCCGAAGACGGCATCGTCCTGATCGACCAGAAGGAATGCCGTGGATACCGCAAGTGCGTCGAGGCGTGCCCGTACAAGAAGTCGATTTACCGCGGCACGACCCGCACCAGCGAGAAGTGCATCGCGTGCTACCCGCGCATCGAGGGCAAGGACCCCGAGTCCGACAACACGCCGCTCGAAACCCGCTGCATGTCGGCATGTGTCGGCCAGGTTCGCATGCAGGGACTCGTCAAAGTCGATCAGGACAACATCTGGGTCGAGGACCGGCAGAATCCGCTTTACTTCCTTGTTCACGTTGCCAAGGTCGCCCTTCCGCTGTATCCGCAATTCGGGACCGAGCCGAATGGCTACTACATCCCGCCGCGCTGGGTGCCGACGAAGTACCTCGAACAGATGTTCGGTCCGGGCGTAAAGGACGCCGTCGAGCGCTATCGATATCCGGATCGTGAACTGCTGGCGGTGCTTCAGCTCTTCCGCCGCTCCAATCGCATCATCTCCCGCTTCGAGTTGAAGCCGGGACCCAAAGTGTACGAGACGACTACCGATGGCAAGAAATTTGAGATGTACAATGACACCGTCATCGCTTACGACCGAAAGAACCGCGAGATCTTCCGGACCTCCGTCGAAGAGCCCATCCACGTCCGAGGTGCCCAGCACGCCAACTCGATCTGACGCGGATTCCGCCATCGCCCGCGCAACGCTTGCGCGCTTCATCGCCGAACTCGTCGCCGAACCGGATGCCAGATGGCTCGCTCGCCTCGCGGACCCCGAGGCGATCAGCGAATTGCGACTCGCCGCGGCCACTCTCGGTATCGATCCGCGCACGCTCGAAACGATCTGGCATCAGCTCCAACGCGCCGACCGAATCACCGATGAAAACGGCCACCTTTGCGGCCACACGGTCCGATCGTCCTGCCCGCCCTACGAACTCGAGTACGGTTCTGGCGAAGTATTCCAGCAAAGCCAGGCCCTCGCCGATATCGGCGGCTTCTATCGCGCTTTCGGAATGCAGCTCTCCGGCTCGCTGGCGGAACGCCCGGACCACATCGTCCCCGAATGGGAATTCCTGAGTCTGCTGGCGCTGAAGGAGGCACGCGCGATTGTTGCCGGCCACATCGATTCGGCCAGTTGCTGCCGCGACGCCCAACGCAGTTTTCTCAAGGACCATGCCGCGGCGTGGATGTTCGGGTGGTTCAATCGTGTCCGCAATGAACGACCCGACGGCTTCTTCTCCGCCGTTGTCAACGTGGCCGAGTCAGTGCTTCGCGAGTGGTGCGCTTCGCGGTCGGTCTCGGTCGGCGCCGACTGGCTGGAGCTCCGCCCCGTGACTGACGAGGACTCCACAATCACTTGCGGCGCACCGGGGGCAGCCGAGGTCGAACTCGGCCCGCAACTGGCGCAGGCCCTGCGACAGGAGGCGGGCCCGTGCTGATCGTCGTCCAGCCGGAACTGGCCGAGCACGCCGTCTTTACCGCCGTTCGCCGCGACGGTTCCACGGCCGTCGCCTATCAACACGAGTTCGCTCGCTGCCATCAGGAACAAGACGGCGATCGCCGCGATGCGGCCTTTCGACTGCTGCACGAGCGCTGGTTCGAGCAACTCGGTTTCCGCCGCGAATTGTGCGGTCTCGTGGCCGAGTTCCGCTTCATGAGCGAGCTAGCGAGCCGACTCGTCGTCCGCGAAGCGACCGGTCGCGCCACGCAGTCCGTCGAACTGTTTGGAGTGGCTGGGCGTTACACCGTCGGCATGACCGTTGCCGTTGCAACGCTGCTCGACGCGCCGGCGTTCAGCTACTTCGCGCGCCACGAGTTCATGCACATCGATGACATGCTCGACCCCTCATTCGATTACAACGAAGCCGTGAGACCCCGGGCCGTGGGCCGCGCCGCGGAGAATCTCTTCCGCGACCGATTCGCCGTCCTGTGGGGGATCAGTTGCGATGCCCGCCTCGAGTCGGCTGGTCTGATGCCGGAGGCCGTGCGGTCTCGCCGAAGCGACGAGTTCGTCCGGACCTTTCAATTCGCCGACAATACCGCCGCCCGCGCGGCCTTCGACAAGTTGTGGGAAACCTACCTCCGAACGCGACCCGCTCACCCCGATCTGGTCGAGCGCGCGACGCGCGGCCTTGCGCACGAGAATGACGCAACGGCCCGCACACCCTCATCACTCCATGGCTCGCCCTGCCCGATCTGCAGCTTCAGCACGTTCGACTGGGCCGACTCTGACCGGGTGGTCACTGTTGCCGCAGCAGTCTCAAATGACTTTCCAGCCTGGTCGTCTGACCTCGGCCTCTGCGGCCGCTGCGCCGATCTCTACCTCTCGCGCTTGCGCAGTCGCCCGCGCGTCGCCGCGTCCGGAGGCCGACCATGACGCCGTTGATCGACGGCTTCGGCCGGTGCATCGATCACCTGCGACTATCCGTGACGTCCGCCTGCAACCTGCGCTGCGCTTACTGCCGCCCCGCGGTCATTCCTCGCGTTGCACCCGGCTCAATGCTCTCGGACCGGCAGCGATTCGAGTTGGTCACGTGGCTGTATGACCGCTTCGGATTGCAACAGCTCCGCCTGACCGGCGGCGAGCCGCTCCTGCATCGATCGATCGAGTCGCTCATCGCAGCCATCCGCGACGCAGCGCCAAACCTGTCCATCGCGATGACGACCAACGGTTGCTTGTTGTCACGCTCGGCCGCGCGGCTCCGATCCGCGGGACTGGACCGCCTGAACATCTCGCTCGACACGCTCGACAATCGGTCATATCGCGATCTGACCGGTGGCGATCTCGCCGACGTGCTCTCTGGAATCGATGCGGCTCACGCCGCCGGGTTCCCCGCGCCGCGCATCAATACCGTCGTCCTTCGAGGCGTGAACGAAGATCACCTGACGCCGTTGACTCGCTGGGCGCTTGCGCAGGGCATGGAAATACGCTTCCTCGAAGCAATGCCGATCGGGCCGGCCGCCGACTTCAACCGAGCTCGGTTCGTCCCGGCTGCCGAAATCCGCCGGTCGTTGCGACAAACGTTTACCCTGAACCCCCTGCCGCGCGCAGCAGGCGAGACGGCCGTCCGCTATCACGCCCGCAACTGCACCATCGCCGGCACCATCGGCATCATCGCGCCTATCAGTGAGTCGTTTTGCGGCCAATGCCGGCGAATCCGCGTGACGGCCGACGGCCGGCTCTATCCGTGCCTGCTCGATTCGCGGAGCGTCGACCTCGCCTCCGCATGGTCCGACGGCCGCTGGGACACCGACATGGCTGAAAAACTGCTCGACGCTGCCTTAAGAGCGAAACAACCGATCGGATCGCTCGGGCAGGGCGCGTCGATGGTGACATTGGGTGGATAGGGATCCGCCGGTCGATTTGGCGACGATCCGCAAGAGGGAGATTGATCTATGTTTCCGACTTTCGTAACGAGCTTTCAGGATCAGTTCTTTGCCGTGTTCATCAATCTGATCGGAACCGTTCTCGGTTCGTTCATGTCGACGCTGTTCAGCACGGTCGGCAAGGGCTTCTTCGAGCCGCTCCTGCTCGCGCTGACAAAATCACTGACAGGAACGGTGTAGCAGTCTGAATCGGCAAGCCATGAGAGCCGCCGGAAGCGTTGTTACAGTCTGTTTCGCCTTCGCTGGAATCGCGCTTGCAGACGCATCGCCCGCGGCGACACAGCCAACTACGACCACACAACAAGCGGAGCATTCGCCGCCAACGTCCCAACCAGCCGGCGCGCTGCTCGGTCCAAATTACTTCGCACTCCGATACGACGACGATTTCGCGTATCTCGACGGTCCGGCCGGCAGCTATCGCGAAGACTTCTTCGACCCGGTCAAGAACATTCATCTCAGCGATGACTGGCGGCTCGATCTCGGCGGTGAATATCGAATACGAGTTGAGGCGGGCCGCAACAACATCTTCAACGCCCGCTATCCAACGGCCGACTCATTCGTCCTCGAGCGATACTTCCTCCACGCGAATCTGAGATACAAGAAGCTGTTTCGGATCTACGTCGAGAGCATCGACGCATTTTACTGCGGTCGCGACGAGCCCCAGTTGCCGTATCAACAGGATCGTTTCGACCTCAATCAAGGATTCTTCGACCTCCGTGTTCTCGGCGAGGAGAATCCCCTGACCCTTCGAGTCGGCCGGCAAGAGCTTTCGTACGGCAAAGAGCGCCTCGTCGGCGTTCTTGACTGGACCAACGTTCCCCGTCGCTTCGACGGCGCGAAGCTCTTCTACCATACCCCCGCGTTTGATATTGACGCTTTCTGGACGAAGCCGATCGTCTTCATGTACAAGCCCTTCACGAGCGCCTGGAACCCCCAAATCGACGAGGGCCTGACACGCAAGCCCGACACCTGGCACGAGGAGGGGCAGTTCTTCGGTGTGTACTCAACCCTCAAGCAGATTCCCAAACACGCCCTCGACCTCTATTTCCTCGGCCTGACCGACACTGGCAATCAGCTCAACGTCAATGGCCATTTCGGGGATCTGACCCTCTTTACACTCGGCAGCCGTTTCGGCGGTACCATCGGTAACTTCGACCACGACACCGAGGTGGCCGGACAGTGGGGCTCCTGGGCTGGCGATGATATCAAGGCGTGGATGATCGCGAACGATACCGGATATACGTTCAAGGACGTGCCGATGTCGCCTCGCATCGGCGCCGGCGTCGACTTCGCCACAGGCGATCGAACGCGCGGCGACGGCACGATTGGCACGTTTAATCAGCTCTTTCCGACCGGCCACATGTATCTCGGTTACATGGACATCGTCGGCCGACAGAACGTCTTCTCGCCCAACGTCAATTTCACGATCAAGCCCGTCAAGGACGTGACGGTCAAGGCCTTCTACTACCATTTCTGGCTCGCGTCCGACACCGACGCGCTGTACAACGCACTGGGGATCGCCACGCGCCGCGATCCGAGCGGCGCCTCGGGCTCGAACGTCGGTGATGAATTCGACGTCACAGTGAATTGGAAGGTGGACGCACATTCGAGCCTGCTGCTCGGCTTTTCATACTTCTGGCCCGATGGGTTCATCGAACGAACCGCCCCCCCCAGCCCGGATGGGAGCTTTTACTACATTCAGTGGCAATTCCGATTCTGAGGCGCGTGACCACACCTCAGAGCAGCAAGCTGTGGCAAATCGCAACCGCGACGAACAGACAGCCAGTGCCGTCGATTCATCCGGTCCGCTTGACCCGCCAACGGTGCTGATTGCCGAAACCAGATCGCCTGAAGCTCGACCCGACAATTCCCACACCGTGGCCGGTCTTGGGAGTTGTGGCTCTCCTTTCACTCACCGGCAAGTCCCCACGGGCGATCCGCACCGCGCACGGCGAGTGGGACGCCACTGCCATCTGAAACGTACTCGCTCAATTTCTCTATCGGACGCACACCCCGCGGACGCCTACTCGCCCCACCTCTGTCGAACTCACCCCGACCACCCCCACTGCTCTTTGCCACGGTGGCCCGCACTTGGATCATCAGCGGCGAATCCACCACAATTCTCGCAGCCAAAGAACTCTTCGTTTCACTCCTGACCGCGGCCGTCGCCGCACGCGCGCACCCCAACCGCACTGAGTTCCAATCGAAACATCACTGAAGTGTAACAGGTATGACTAGAGCAAAAGCCGATACGCGATCAGCAGTACAACCCCCACCGCCAGCATTCCCCCGACGATCGTCAGCCACAACACAACACTCGCGAGCGGAATCTCCCGTACGTCGCCGCATCGAATCGTCTTGTAGACAATGCTGACGCTCGCGGCCAATGGCAGCAGGAGCAGTAACCGCGCGCCCGGCGCGATCGCCGCCGGCGTCACGAGGAACGTCGCTAGAATCGCCGGTACCGTCACGGTCCGCCCCCGCCCGGCGGCGACCGTGCCGGCGTGGCACCCATACCCGCATCGGCGCGCGCCACAGCGTCGATGATGACAAGCAGATTCAGCAGGCCGGCGACGCCGGAATAAACCACCGCAATATCAGCCGAAGGATAGGAAGCCTCATATCGGTCGACGAGCGTCGATCCGGGCGGCGGCTTCGGCAGGCTCTTTGCCGCCATCAAGCCCACGATTGCCTGCGGCCCGGTGCAAAGCTGAGCTGCAAGCCACGGACCGTTCTCCTGAACATTGAACGTGCTCCGCACGCCGCCGAGCGCCACTCCACCCCAAAACGTCACCACCACCGTTACAAAGATGATGACGGCCCGGTCGCGATACCCCAGGTACCAATGGCCGAGGCCAGGAATCAGCCACGCCAGCGCCGCCGCCAGCGGGGTTGACCGCTCCGTTCGAACCGCTCGCGCTTCATCCGTTGCACTGCGTAGCGTCGTCATTGCCTGAGTCGTCGCCTCATGTTCCGCACGGACCGTCAGGATCACCGCACCGACCGCATCCGCCACCGCGCGGTGCTTCCGCTGTCGACGCCTGCCGCGCCGCAAACACGCTCAGTTTCCGTTCGATCCGCCGGGAGCCGCACTTTGGACACGCCGGTGCGTCGCGATCCGACGTCGAGCGCACCAGTTCTTCGAACTCGTGTTCGCATGCCCGGCATGCGAACTCAAACATCGGCATGAACCACTCCGTGCGAGAAGGTTGCGGCGATTGCTGGCCAAGTGTAGCCGCCGGCCATGTTCCAAACAATCACCCCGTCGCTCCGCCCGACAGCCAATCCGCCGCCGCCCGCCGGACGGCCGAAATTCGCTTCCAGTGGGTGCCGTTCCAATACACGCGCCGGCAGGCCGAGCATTCAAAGAACTCCGTCGCCCAGATCAAGCTCTTCGCCGGCACGCGGTCCCCCACCTCGTCCGCGCGTCGCGCCGCCAGCTCCCCGCCACAGCTCATGCAGCGCGGTGTGGACACGCCCAGCCGGAGCGTCTCTACGACGATCCGGACCTGCGACAGCAGCTTCATCCCGTGCGGAAGGTACAACGCCCGCACAACCCCGTCCCGTATCGCTCGGCGTTCGAAGAGTCCCCCGTCACCCGATATCAACACGCGACCTTCGCGTCGTGCGAGCTCGACGAGTTCACCATCCTCGACCGACGCCGAAAACGTCGCGTCATACCCCAGCCCACGAAGCCACCGCGCAAGTCCGCCGCACATCGCATCACACGCGAATCGAAGCGGCTCGTCCGTTTGCCATGTCGTCGGGTCCACGCCGTCTTGAAATCCTGACCGATGCGCGATATGAATCCAGTCCCTCTTAAGTCCCCCGCGGCCGAATGATGCGGCCGGCGGGTTATCCGGCCCCCATCGTCTAGTGGCCTAGGATATCAGGTTCTCATCCTGGAGACCGGGGTTCAAATCCCCGTGGGGGTATGAAAAAAGGCGGCCGCGAGTCTTTCGACTCGCGGCCGCCATTCTTTTTGCACTGGGACTGTAAGTTGCAGTCCGCACGTTGTGGTCGGATCGGACTACGTTCCGGTACCGCCACCGCCGGTGCCGCCACCACCTGTGCCACCGCCGCTGTCCGATTGATCAGGCGGGTCGGACGCACCACCACCGGGACCACCCGATGGCGGGAACAGATCACTGTCGCCCTGCTCACCGCAGCCAAACGGAATCGTACACGACGGGTCCGTTCGGTAGTCGGGTATGTTCAGATACGGGAACAGCAGGTTGAGCTGATCCGCCGGCGTGCAAATCGTCGTCGGCACGACCGTCCCGCACGGAGAAATCGAAAATAACATATTCGCGCATCCGTTCCCGAGAACGACTCCGTTCCCGATGACGGCCGCCGCGATCATGAGTTTTCGCGCCCGCTTCACATTCTTACTCATCAGCCATTCCTCCAAATGCGAATCGTCCGTCGATTTCTTCGACGAAGGTCACGTACCTGTTCCGACCGGGATCAGCGTCACGGGGCAATCGAGAAGAATATCGTCCTCGGCGTTCTGAATCGGCCCAAGAGTTCCATTCGCGTCAATCGTTCGAGTATCCGGGATTCCGCACGGTGCCAGTGGTCCAAACGTGCACTCTGGCGTCAGCGAAAATGCGCAGAAATCGAGCGCACCAAGGGCGAAATTCGCTGACTGTGCAATGCAATTCCCGAACTGTAGTAGAACCCCGCCGCCCATAAGGGACGCAGCGATGACGATTGCTCGTCGTTTCTTTCCACGCATGTTTGTGATTCTCCGAAGCGAGGGAGGCGGGAGTCGCTCCACAGCCGTGGCTTCGCGACACGGAGGCGTGTGTCGATCTGCCGGATACTATCAGTCCGTTCGCGACTTTTCAAGACCCGGCCTACATCTCTTCTCGATGCCGCCGCGCCGCGTCTGCGAACCCACCATCCTTCATCGGCACGATTCGTCGAATGGGTCCATGCCCGCGGCATGATTGACCGCACCGTTCTGCCGATCGCTAACCCTTGTCCCCCAAGACTTTGCCGATCGTCTCCGTTCGGACGGGCCGAATCAGCCCCCGCTCGCAGATAATTCCGGCGATCAGCTCAGCCGGCGAAACGTCGAACGCCGGATTGAAACACGCAACGTCCGCCGGCGCCGTCGCTCGCCCGAATCCCCGCCGGATCTCATCCGCGTTTCGCTCCTCGATCGGAATCTGCGAACCGTTCGCCAAGCTCCGATCGAATGTCGAACTCGGCGCCGCCACGTAAAACGGAATCCCGTGCGCCTTCGCCAGCACCGCCACGCCGTAAGTGCCGATCTTGTTCGCCGTGTCGCCGTTCGCTGCGATCCGGTCCGCCCCCGTAATCACGAGCTGCACCTTCCCCGCCCGCATCACGCTCGCAGCCATGTTGTCGCAGATCAGCGTCGCCTCGATCCCCGCTTGCGTCAGTTCCCACGCCGTCAACCGCGACCCCTGCAACAACGGCCGCGTCTCGTCCACAAACACGCGAAACCGCCGGCCGGCCTCTTGCGCCGCGTACATCGGCGCCAGCGCCGTCCCATACTCCGAAGTCGCCAACGCCCCCGCATTGCAGTGCGTCAATACCCCCATGCCGTCGCGGATCAGCTCCATCCCGTGCCGGCCGATCGCCCGGCACATCGCCGCATCTTCATCCCGAATTGCATGCCCTTCTGCAAGCAGCGCCCGCCCAGCCTCGCCGGCGCTCGCCGTCGACAAACTCTCTGCCCGCCTCTCCATCCGATTCAGCGCCCAGAACAAATTGACCGCCGTCGGCCGCGATTCCGCCAGCCGCGCGCACGCCGCCCGCACCGCCCTGAGCCAACCGTCGCCCGCCCCGCGCAACCCCAGCAGAACGCCGTACGCCGCCGCGCACCCAATCGCCGGCGCCCCCCTCACCCGCAATGCCCGAATCGCCTCGAACAGCGTCTCGACGTCGCGAATCTCCAGCCACTTCACCTCGTTCGGCAACAGCGTCTGATCCAGCAGTTCGAGGACTCCGTCCGCCTCGCCCCGCCAACGCAACGGCCGTAACGTCTTCGAATCCGTGTCGTCTCGTCCGACCGCCATGCGGCTCACTTCAACTCCGCCACGGCCTCGACCTCGACACACGCGTTCATCGGCAGTTCCGCCGCCCCCACCGCCGCCCGCACGTGCCGCCCCGCATCCCCAAAAACCTGAGTCATCAAGTCGCTCGCCCCGTTCGCCACCTTCGGCTGCTCGCTGAATCCCGCCGCGCTGTTCACAAATACCGCCAATCGCACGATCCGCCCGATGCGATCGATCCCCCCCGCCGTCTCCGCGAGAATCGAAAGCGCGTTCAACCCCGCCTGCCGGCTCGCCGCCACCGCCGCCTCGATCGAGACCTCACCGCCCACCTTCCCGGTCGCCAGCAGCTTCCCGTCGACAAACGGCAACTGCCCGCTGCACATTACGAGTTGCCCGACCCGCACGCCCGGCACGTACGACCCGATCGGCTTCGGCATCGTCGGCAGCGTGATCTTCAACTCGGCCAGTCGTTGCGAAGGCGTCATCTCAATCCTCGTCCCCGCCCCGCCGCTTCTTCGATCCCGTCTCACCGTCGCCGGTCAAATCAACTTCCACGTCCGTCTTGATCTGATCGAGCTGCGCCAGCACGTCATCCAGCTCATCTTCTTCCTGCACCGCCAGTGTCAGCGCCGGATCGCCCGATGCCGCCGGCCGCTCCTCGACCGCGGGCGCTTCGCGCTCCTCCACCGCCGGCTCCTCGGCTGCGATGCGATACTCCCACTCCGTGCCCACCGTAATCGGATCAAAGCTCAGCGGAATGACCATGATCGGTGCCGCGACTTCGGTCTGCTCGACCCGCACCCGCCGCTGCCGGATCAGCTCCAGCAATGCGAGGAACAGCCCGATCATCTCCGCCCGGCCCCGCCCGGCGAACAGTGCCGTAAACGCCAGCGCTCCATCTCGATTCAGTCGATCCTGGATGTCAGTCGCGTGCAGCGCGATCGGCGTGTCGTCAAAAACCACGTCGTGCGTCGCACGGTCCCGCCCGATCGACACCATCAACTGGTTAAACGCCGCCACCAGGTCCCAGATCTGAACGTCATCCAGATCGTACGCCGCCGGGTTGCCCGCCAGTTCCACCACCGGGCTCCGCGGCCATCGCGCCGCCTGCATCGCCGCCGCCGTCCCCAATTCCAGCGACGCATCCTTGTATTTCTTGTATTCCAACAGCTGCCGCACCAGTTCCATCCGCGGATCGGCCAGCTCCTCCAGCTCGCCCCCTTCCTCCGCCGGCGGCCGCGGCAGCAGCATCCGCGACTTGATCTCCATCAGCATCGCCGCCAGAACCAGGAACTCAGCCGCCGCGTCCGGATCGATCTGGTGCAGGCACGCCACGTATTCGCAGTACTGTCGGGTGACTTCGGCGATCGGGATGTCGTAGATATCCAGCTCGCTCCGCCGAATCAGATACAGCAGCAGATCGAGCGGCCCGTTGTAGACGTCAAGCTGAACCTTGTATTCCGGCATCGGCCCGATTGTAAGCCCGCCGAGACCGATCGGGCAATCGCGCGCACAAGAGGGGCGTGCAACTCACCGCTGCACGCCCCATTTCAGGTCCTGCTCTACGCTACGGGTTGGTCTCAGCGCCGCCGCCGCAGCAGACCGAGTGCTCCCATGCCCACCAGCGCCAGCGTTGCCGGCTCCGGCGTTATCACAAATGCAAGGTCCAAGCTTCGCACCACAAGACCCGGCCGGGGATCGACCAGCGGATGCCACGTCGGCGGCGGCGGATCACTCGTGTGCATCCAAACCGCGTCGTCCATGAAGAGCGGCGAGATCGAAGTCTTCCAGCCGAACTTGAATTGATCGGGAAGCGGAACCGGATTACCTTGGGCATCCACACCCGCAAAGACCGAGATGTCCAGCCAATACACCGTTCCCTCGGTCTGAATGAACGGCTCGGAAATATCCGTCATGTTGTACTGCCACGTATTGAAGTGATTTACCGTCGGATCATACGGAAACTTCGGATCCCACCACGTCTGTGGCGACGGCGGACCGTACAGCCGCTGAGCGTACTGACCCGGGAAGAAATTTCGTGACCACAACAATTCCCCTGGACGGCTGTAGGGTGTGTCCGGATCGGCCGGAATGTTCGCGTGAATGCTCGCGTGAATCACTGACCCGGTGAATTTCTGATCGTTGAACCACGAACCCCAAATATGGATATCGCTGACCGGCCCGGTCCCCGTGCAAAGCCAGTCATCCGCGAGGATCTTCGGAAGCGACGCATTGATGTCGATTCCCTGCGGATCGGGAAGCTGCGGATAGTGCATCTTGTAAGGCATTCCCGGGTCCCAGTCCGCTGCGACCGGAACCGCAATGAGCAGCACGCATGCCGACAGAATCCATAGTTGTCTTAACGCTGCTTGCATACCTCACCTCCGTGCAGCGGACGAGAGGACCAATCGTTCGATTAGTCGCCGCACGCCACTTCGCTGCAGTGGTGACTGCGGCTCTTGCAACCTCGAAAAGTGACAACGCCAGCTGACCCGACACCTCAGGCGCTTGCGGCGCGTTTTCAACCACAACTACGCTTCCCACCCTATCCGATTGATGGGCAGAGGCGGAAGTCACCTAATCATCCGTCGGCTGGACGGCCGACAGCGACGCCAGTTGCCCGCGCAGACCCATCAAGGCCGGGTCAGGGTACGCGAAGCGGCAAAAATTCGGACCAAAAGCGCGGCTCGGCTTCCCACACCCAGCTTGCGGCGAAGGCGTTCCATGTGCGTGTGGACGGTGTGTTCTGAGATCGAAAGCCGCCGTGCAATTGTCGCTTCCTTCAGATCGGCCACGCAAAGGCGCACGATGTCAAGCTCGCGTCCTGACAACTTTAGTTCGCGCGCAACATCCATCCATTCGCGGTTTGAGAATAGATCGTGGTCCTGAGCCACGGGCCGGGCCGTCAGCGTGTTAGTGCCGCGCTGTATCATTCGGCGTCTCGAAGTTTGATCGCCCGGGAGGGGCGGAATTACGCCATCTACGATACCATGACTCTCCGGCAAATGTACGCGAATCATCGAAATTTCCGCAGTTTCGCCGACGATCGCGACTCTTCGATTGCGAATCCGACGCAAGAGCCCCTGCAGAATGCCACTATTCTCCACCGGGCTGGTGCCGACACCGTGCCTTCTAAGGGAAAATACTGATGCGTGAACTCAGCTCCTCTTGCGACACTACTATCCGTCAAGCCGCCCCGCCCGCGTGGGCGATTTGAAGCCGGAGCCCATCGCCATGACATCGAGACGACAATTCATCGCCGGCGCCGCCGCAATCGCCGCCTCGGCCGCCACAAAGTCCACCCGCGCCGCCGACCAAAAAGCCATCCCCACCCGCACCCTCGGCCGCACCGGCCTCAAGGTCCCCATCCTCGAAGTCGGCGGCACCTACCGCTTCTCAAAGCGCTACGTCCAGCGCGCCCTCGAACTCGGCTGCACCTTTTTCGACACCGCCGCCGAGTACGTCAACGGCTGGAGCGAGCGCACCCTCGGCCCGATCATCAACTCGCTAAATGTCCGCGACAAAGTCACCGTCGTCACCAAGGGCCACCCCAAGCACCCCGAAAGTCTCGCCGTCGACCTCCAGGCCTCGCTGGACCGCCTCCAGTTCCAGATGGTCGACATCTATTACATCCACAACCTCAGCTGCCCCGCCGTCCTGACAGACCCCGCCTGGAAGACCGCCGCCGAAAAGCTGAAACGCGAAAACAAGCTCCGCTTCTTCGGCTTCTCCTGCCACAACGACCAGCTCATCCCCTTGCTCAAGGCCGCCGCTGACGGCGGCTTCACCGACGTCATCATGTTCAAGTACAACTTCCGCAGCTACGACGACGCCGAGCTGAACCGCGCCATCGACATCGCCCACAAGGCCGACATCGGCCTCATCGCCATGAAGACCCAGGGCTCCGCCATCAGCTTTGCCGACCGCGTCGACCCCTTCAAGAAGGCCGGCTACTCCAAGCACCAGGCCGTACTCCGCGCCGTCTGGAAAGACGAGAGAATCGCCGCCGCCGTCTCCTGCATGCCCTCGATCCAGGTCCTTGAGCAAAACGTCGCCGCAACCTACGACAAGCTCTCCGCCGTCGAAGAAGAAATGCTGCGCCACTACGCCGAAGCCACCCGCCGCGACTACTGCCCCGCCGGCTGCGGCAGCTGCAAGCGCGAATGCGAATCCGCGACCGGCAACAAACTCGCCATCGCCGACACGCTGCGATACCTGATGTACTTCAACACCTACGGCCAGCGGACCCTCGCCCGGGAAAAGTTCCGCGCCCTGGCCCCCACCCAGCGCGCCTGGACCCAAGACCAACTGGCCCGCGCCGCCGCCGCCTGCCCACTGAGTCTCCCGATAGCCGACCTGGTCCCCGCCGCGACCCGCTGTCTCGCTTGAACTGCAATCCACTCGTGGACTTTTCCGCTGGACGGGTGAACTTACACACCTTGTCAAAAACGTCTTAAACGGCCCGGTCGACCCATCCCAACGTCCTTCAACCCCTTGGCGGCCGCAAAACGCCACTTTGATCAGGCCAACGCACGCATTTCCCACGGCACGCATCCTGCATAGTGCATTCGCACCATGGCGCGGTCGCAGCAAAGGCCGGACGCCTGAACGGGACCGATTCGCCGAGGCGCACGCTCTTCGCCGCGCCCTGCAAATCGGGCTCGACCCGCCCAGCGCCCTTGCCGCCGTGCTTCGGCCGAGAAGTCGCCGCGCGCCTATCGCTCGCGCGCGAGCCGACCGGAAAGGAGGTGCGCATCACGCCCGGACTGCGAGCGGTGCGGAGTTTCACTCAACGCGAGGTTGACACCATGTTACAACCACCTAGGATTCTTCGTCTCTCCCGCCTTCGCCTCCTCCTGAGCGTGCAGATAAGCTGCATTGCTGCATTGCTGCATTGCTGCATTGCTGTATGACCGCAAACGCACGCGCCGACTGCCCGACACCCACCTACGACCCAACTTCGGGAAGGTACGAGACGAGCGTCGCGCTCGGCAGCCAGAGCACCATCGCCGCAAACGGCGAAGGCAAGTTCATTCTCGTCTGGCAAACGCCAACGACGCAGACTGTTCCCAATGAATCGCACAACGAGATCGCCGCCGTCCGGCTGGGTACGACGCTCTCGTGCCTGGAGGCGCCGGTACTACTCATAGCGGAGCGTCCGCCTCCCGCGACGCCCTTTAGCTGCGAGGAGTGCCTTGACCCCTCGCTGGTCATGAATGCGAGCGGCAGTGCACGCCTGGCATTCACGATGTCCGACGCACGCTGCGGCTTCTCCGCCTGCGCGGCATTCGGGGGCTTCACCTTTCTGCGGCAGCTCTCGTTCACGTTCGATCCGTTCAATCCCGGAACCGTATTACCGGTGACGTCTCCCACCTCACCGCCTTGCAACGGCCGGGACGACCACGAGCCCTCGACCGCGATCGATGCGGCCGGCTGCAAAAGTGTCGCGTACTCGCAAGTCGCGATTTCGCCTATCGGACTCCAAGTCCGGCCGCCCTGCCTGGACGCCGACACGTTGATTCGCGGCTGCAACGGTACGACCGAGCAGTGCTTCACGAGCCGCTGGACGGCTTGCGCGGCGGCCGCGAACGGCTACGTGGCCGTCGCGTGGGCGGACGCGGAAGACAGTTCGAACCTCGGATCGGCGATGAATATTGTCTTACGAATCTTCGACTCCGCCGGGAACCCCATCACGACCGAAGTCGTCGTCAATCAGCCCTTCGAGAGCACGGACCCGAGCAATCCCCCACTTGAGTCGGAGGGAACAACCCAAGACTCCCCAGCCGTCGCATTCGACCCGACGGGAAAGCTGGTGGTTGTCTGGTATGGGCCGCGACTGGATGCCTGCACCGAGGGTGGCCTGCGTATTTTCGCCCGACAGTTCACCTGGGACTTCGCGCCCGGCAACGATCCGATTCGCGTCGGGTCGGAATTCGTCGTTGACAACGACAGCGAATTTAACCCCGATCAGAACATCGATAATCGGGGTCCGAATCCAACCGTTGCCTTCTCGCAGGCGTCAGGCCACTCGGGCGAGTTTGTGGTCATGTGGGACGCGGTGAATCAGCCCGATCCGGTCGAAATCCATGCGCGGGCCTTTAAATTCGGCCCGGTCGCCCTCGGCGGGGAGTTCCGGATTCACCTGGCGAGCGGCGGCATTTCGCGCCGTCTTGGACACAGCGCCCAGCACACGGTCCTGTGGACCCCGCTCGGGACCATCGCCGCCACGTGGACAGCGGGCGACGGCACAGTCAACGCAACACTACTCCCCGACGGATATGTCCTGGGGCTGTGCCAATCGCAGGCATGTTGCCGCGGCGACCTCAACGAAGATGGTCTCGTCAATGGCGACGACATCGAATATTGGGTCAAGTATCTCTACGGGCCACCCGGCGTTCCGCGGCCCGGTTGCAACGACCTCATCTCTGTTCCCTGCCAGCTTGATCTGAATGGCGATTGCCAGTGGATACCGGAAAGCGGCGTCCCCGGCAGCGACTGGGGGCCGTTCATCTGTGTTTTGCTGACGATTCCCGGCTGCGGCGGCTGTGCGGGCCTTGCGCCGAGCACCTGCTGCTCGTCCGGGTTCGGGCCGGAGCAGCCGGGCGCGGGATCGCAGCAGGCGCAGGCATCGTCGCCGTCCCTTCGGCCATCACCGTTTGGAAACGACTGCAATCAGAACGACATCGACGACGCAGTGGACATCGCCAACGGCACGTCGATTGATTGCAATGCCAACGGGCGTCCGGATGAGTGCGACGTCGGCTTCGATCCGCGCGTGGCGGACCTCAATGCGAACATGATCCCCGACGAGTGCGAAGTCGGGGTCATACCGAGCTTCGCGATGGCGGCATCCGGCTCAACGCTCGACACCACTGCCATCGCGGCGGCGATGGACCAGTGGTGGGCTGGCTTCGACCGCGGCGCCCTAAAGGCGTGGCAAGTCGCATACGCGATCAAAATGGAGCTGGCCAAACTCGGCTTTGATCTTCGCAGCACGGTATCCGACGGAGGGACCCAGCCATGAACGCGTGTCGATCGCTGATTATCGTCTTGGCGCTGGCCGGTCTTTCGCCGGCCAGCGCTCAGTTCGTTGTGGACCATCGACCGCATCCGTTCGGAGGCTCAGGTTCGGACACCGCGGTTCCCCAGTCACAGCTACCTTTCACGTGGCAGGAGTCCGCCGATGATTTTCGCGTAACCACGCCCGCCACCGTTACACATGTGAACTGGTGGGGATTTCATTTCGAAAACGTTGCCCCACCAACTGAGACTATGCGGGTCCGTTTTTTCCGCGCCAGAGCATCCGACGGCCTGCCAGGGGACTTACGCTATGAAGAAACTTTCGAGAATCCCGAACGCATTGACACGGGGCGTACGATCTTGATCGGCGGCCTCCCGCGGGAGTACCGATACCACGTGGCGCTGGCGAAGCCGATCGAACTAGATTTGGGCGCTTACTGGTTTGAGGTCGTGCAAGTAGGTGATAGCAATTCCGGATTCAGGTTCGAGTTTTCGCTAGGCGATGTCAATAGTTTCGCATTCCGGAACAACCTGTTTCCAGAATGGCGATTGACTACTCAAATCCCCGACCTCGCTTTCCAACTGGTCATCCCCGAACCGATGACCGCCTCGATGCTCCTGCTCGGACTTGCCTTCGCCGCGGGCCTTCGCGCCCGCGGCCGGATCAACAGCGGGTGAAACCATGCGCCGCTGCAACCAGAACGGCCGTCCCGACGAGTGCGACCTCGGTTTCGATCCGCGACGGCGACATTTCCGCCTCAAAGCCGGAAGCGTCTTCGCCGTACAACTCGGACGACTGGATTATTAGGACTCCGTTCCAGCGACTTGCGCCTTCCGCCCCCGCCGCAGAAGCGCCGTGCCCGCCAGCACCAACCCGATGGTCCCCGGCTCCGGAATCGCCGTCAGACTCGGATTGTCGTAGCGAAGCTGAAAGTTCGTAAACCCGTAGAAAAACCCCGGCTCAAACGTCGTGAACCGGATCTCCTCCACGTTCGCCAGCACGCTCGCGAACGTCCGCCCCGGCGGCAGGATCGGCTCAAACGTATCGGGGTCTTCCGCCCCAGTCCCGCCCCAGCCCGCCGGCAGCGTCGCCGAGTTCGGATCGAGGATCGAAACCTCGAAGTGCGTCCACTTCGACGTCAGCGCCTGCGAGATCGGCCCGAGGTTGTACCACACGCTCGTCCACGGATACGGATCCTCTGGCGGGTTGTTGTCCACCAGCTCGACGATCAGGTTCCGCTCCACCGGCGAGCCGAAGAACGAGATGTCGTCAACCCGCACATCGACGCCCAGCTTGACGCCATTGGTGAATTGCGTGTAGTCGCCGATGTAGTCCGGGTTCGAATCGTTGTGAAAGTTCACGCCGAACGTGTCCACCATCGTGAACCGCAGATGCGCATCCGGGTTGCCCCCTGTCGGCTCGAGGAAATCGCCGAGCGTGCCGTCATTGTCGAAAAACACGCCCCACCCCTCGATCCCATTCGAAAACGTTGTCGTCGCGGTCGTCGCCGCGCTCGCAACGCCCCAAGTCAGTCCCACGACCGCAATCGTCGCAATCCCGATCAATCGCATGATATCCTTCCTTCCTCTCAGCTCACGCCCCCGTTTTCATTTTTCCCCGAGCCCCGATTGTAACGATGTCGCCCGCCCCATCAACGCAGATCGCAAACGCACGAGCGAAAAAAAGGCGCTCGCCTGCGGAACAGCGCACCATCCAGAATCGACATTCGCGCAAACCAACGCCCCTGCACACCCAACGACACCCACCGTGTGCTCCCGCACAAACCTCGCCGGTCCGTCGACCCCGTGCTCTCTGGGTCTGCGCTTCCCCCGCGAAGCGCAGTGGAACGGTGGGCGCGTATAGGAGGTGAACCAGCGACGGCGGCGATGCCCTCGCAATCAACCACAGCCCAGGCCGCACGCAGATGCCGCTCGCTCGCAGCATCTCGCGGCCGCGGAGAGATTCTGCGCCAACCGGGCGACCCCGACCCTTCAATCCAGAATGAAACTCGTCCCAGCAAATTCCAGCGCGTCCCAGCAAAAAACAAAGGGGGAGGTCCTCATGAGCCCGAACCACCGAAATCTCAAGAATCCGCTTCTTCCGACCGTAACGATCGCCCAGGTTTGCCAATTATCGCCAATAAACACCCACCCGCTGGTTCCGCGTTCCGAACATTCAATCCCCCCTTCCAAACCGAACCACCACCGGCTTCGCAACGCGAAGGTAGTCCGTCACCGGCATGACGATCGAATCCGTCAAACTCCCCGCGTTGAACGCGATCTTCTCGTTCGTCGTCACCGACTCGTCGACAAACAGCTCGAACGGCAGGATCGGCCGTCCAAACGGCGGCACCGACCCCGGTACCAGCCCGGTCTGCGCCACAAGCTCCTCGGTCGTCGCAAACCGAATGCCCTTCGCCCCGACCGCACGCCGCGCGCCCGCCGAATCCAGCCGCACCGCCGCGCTCAAAACGAACAGCCGAAAGACGTCATCCGTCTTGAGCAGCAACGCCTTCCCCCCGATCCGGATCTCCTCGCCCCGCGCCTTCGCCGACGCCTCCGAGGTCGTTGTCGCCTCGTGCTGCACAAATCGATACGTCACGCCCTCGCGTTCCAGCCACTCGCGGATTGCCTGCAATACCGCAGCCATGCGACCTGCCCTCTCCCGACCAACCGCGCCGGCCGAAAGTCCCGGAAGCGCTCCTTCGATGCGTCCATCTGTTTCGCCGTTTATAATCTGCCGTCATGTCCTGGCAATACGCCGTAGTCGCCGTTGCCGTCCTCGTCGCGGGCGCCGCCCTCTTCCGCGCCATTCGAGCGCAGTTCCGATCCGGCTGCGATTCGGGCGCATGCGGCTGTGGACACACCAGCCCCGATCCGTTCCCCGACCGCCGTGCGAAATCCACTCCGCTTGTATCCATCAACGTGAACTCGCCGGCCCGCTCGTCCGGCCGGGACGAGCCACCGTGCTGAAAGGCAAATCGATCATCGTTACCGGCGCCGGCCGCGGCATCGGCCGCGCCATCGCCCGCCGCCTCGGCGCTGCACAGGCCAGTCTCATCATTGCCGCCCGCAGCGAGCGTGAGTTAGACGACACGCGCCGCATCGTCGAGCGCGACGGCGCCGGCTGCCTCGCCGTCAAAGCCGACCTCACGCAAGTCGCGGACGTCGACCGCCTAATTGAAGAATCGCTCGCTCGCTTCGGCCGCATCGACGGCCTCATCAACAACGCCGGCGTCGCGCCCCGTTCGCCGTTCGACGCGATGGAGCCCGAGCAGTTCGACGCGCTGATCGCGGCCAACATCCGCTCGGTCTTCCTCTGCTGCCGCGCCGTCTGGGATACAATGTCCAGATCCGGCGGCGGTGTGATCGTCAACATCTCGTCGATGGCCGGTGAAGACCCATTTGACGGTTTCGCCGCCTACGGCGGAACCAAGGCCTTCGTAAACGTGTTCAGCCAGGCCATCAGCACCGAGGGCGCGCCCAAAGGCATCCGCGTCTTCTGTGTCGCCCCGGGCGCGGTCGAAACGCAACTTTTGCGCGGCCTTTTTCCCGACCTGCCCGACAGCCAGGTCCTCGAGGCCGACGACGTCGCCGCCCTCGTCGAATCGCTTTTCCTGCCGGCCGCTCGCTTTATCGACGGCCAGACCCTCCGCATCCGCCGCCGCTGATGCACCTCCGCGCGAACTTTGCACGTCCGAAAGCCCTGTAGAAGCGTCTATTGCCGGCCCGATAACCCGGTAATGCAGACCCAACCAAAACACGCCAAGCAGCGAATTGTTCGCGCCGCAATGACGCTGATCCTCGTCGGCGCTATCACGACTCAAACGCTCGCATTCGACCCGGACACGGGGACCATCTCGCCCCCCGATCCCGCTCGAATCAAGCACTTCAAATCGCGAACCGTCAAGATTGACTTCGAGCTCCGCTCCGGTCGCGACACCGTCACCGGCGTCGACCTCTGGTTCACCGACACGCGCTCGTCGACCTGGACCCAGGCCACCCTCGCCAACGCCAACGCGTCACCGATCGTCTGGACCGCCCCGCACGACGGCCTGTACGGCCTGTACCTCATCGTCTCCAACGCCGCAGGCGCCTCATCGCCGCCGCCGACATCCGGTGCCGCACCGCACCAGTGGGTTCAGGTTGACGCCGCCGCGCCTTCGACGCCGCCCCCCAGCCCTCGCGCCTCCTCGGCCCCGCCGACCCCGCCGACTGCATCTGTCACATCGATCGAGCGCGACACCCAATTCGCGACGAACCGCCGGCTCCAGATTCGCTGGTCCGCAACCGGCGGCCAACTCGCCCCACGCCCCATTGACATTTACTACTGCCGAACCGGCGACGATATCTTCAACCTGATCGCCGCCTCGCTTTCAAACGACGGCGCCTTCCGCTGGACCGTCCCGTCCGATCTCGCCGGCTCGCTAAAGCTCAAAGTGGTCGCCCGCGACAGCGCCGGCCAGGCGGCTGAAGCGCTCTCCGCCGCGATCGATATCCCCGCGGACAGCTCCCCTCATCTAGCCGTTACCGAAACGAGCGGCTCCAATATGGCCCTGACCGAGGCGACGCCGGCGGCATCGCCAACGCCCGTGCGCTCGGCACCGCCCGCAGCGCAGTCACGCCCGCATACGCCGCCGCTGCCCGATGTCCTTGAATCCGCCGCTCCGTCCGCAAACGACGACGCGCCGCCGCCACGCCCAACACCGCGGCCGTCGAAGCCGACTGGCCGCGCCGACGCCGCGCTGGAACGGGCCGAGTCACTCCGCGCCAACGGCGAGTGGGAACTCGCCGAACAGCTGTTCAATGACGCCCTGCAAGCCGATCCGAACTCGGTCGAAGCCCACCTCGGCCTCGCCTCCGTGCTCGCGAAGCAACGAAAGCTCGACCCCGCTGAAGCTGAATTCACCACGGTGCTGCATAGTGAACCGGGAAACATCGAGGCCCTGCGGGGCCTGGCGATGGTGCAAGTCGCCCGCCGCCGCTACGCTGCGGCCGCCAAATCGCTGGACGATCTCCTGCAACGGCGGCCCGACGACGCCGAAGCGTTGATCATCTCCGGCGACGTCGCCATGCTGATGGGCGAGAAAACCGCCGCCCGCCGCGCGTGGCGAAAAGTCGAATCGCTTCCCGACGTGCCGGCCGAAGTGGCCGATCGCGCACGAAAGCGACTGGTCATTTACCCGGCGGACGATCAACCCTAGCCCCGATCGAGCTCCCATGGCCGCATCCAAAGGACGAAAGACAGCAACAGGGCCTAAGCCGCTTTACGCGATTTTCGGTACCGACTCTTTCCTGAAGTCGCAGGCGCTGCGCCGCGTCCTCGCCGAAGTCCTGGGACCCGACCCGGACCCCATGGCGATCGTCGAGTTGGACGGCGCCGCTGCCAAACTGGCCGACGTCCTCGATGAGCTGCGAACACCCTCGCTGCTGACTCCGATCCGGGTCGTGGTCGTGCGGGAAGCCGACGTCTTCATCACCGGACGGCAGAAAGTCGCGGATAAGGATGAGGCGGACGACGACGCCGACAACTCCGAATCGGCGGCGCCATCGGGCAGCCGTAAGGCCGTCGAGAAGTATTTCGAATCCGAATCCCCGAGCGGCGTGCTGGTGCTGATGCTCCGATCATGGCCGTCGAACACGCGGCTATTCAAGATCGCGGACTCGGTCGGCGAGAACATCGGCTGCGGCGCGCCGAAGAGCGGCGCGAACGCATGGGCCGTCGACTGGGCTGCCTCGTGGGCGCGCAGCGTTCACGGCTGCGATCTATCGCGGCCGACCGCAGTCCGACTTGTCGAACTGGCCGGCGTTGATTGCGGCCGCCTCGATTCGGAGCTGTCGAAGCTCGCCGCATACATTCATCCGCGAAAGCAGATCGCCTTGGCGGACGTCGACGCCCTCGTCGGTTCGCGCCGCGAGGAAACGATCTTCGCCCTCGCCGACGCCCTCGGCCGTCGCGATGCCGCCGCCGCCCTCGATCTCTGGCAACAGGTCATCGCAACCGACCGCGCTGCCCCCTATCGCGCATTAGGCGGACTCGCTTGGGGCTTTCGACGCTGCGTCCAGGGTCGTCGGCTCCTCGACGAGGGCGTTCCGCCCGGCGTCGCCGCGAATCGCAGCGGATTCTACGGAAATCCTGACCTGCTTCGACGGCAGGTCGGCACGCTCTCCGCTCGCCAGTGGGAGGAAATCCTCACACGATTGCTCCGAATCGACGTCGCTACGAAGACCGGACTCGGTGGAACCGAGCTGGCCGTTGAGAAACTCATTGTTCAAATGTGCGGCGAACCGGCCGCGAAGGATCGCAAATGAGCATCGCTCGTAATCTCTACCCACGGATGGGTGTCGTACTACTGGTCGCACTGTTCGCTTCATGCAGCAAGACGGGAATTTCCGGATCGAAAGCATCGAGCAAATCCGACAGGCGCATTTCGCCCGGTCCGGAGCAGCGGTCCCCTGACTCAGCCGTCAAGGTCGGACTCGTCGGAACCGACACGTCGCGCATCCAGCGGGCGAACGCCTCCGCACAGCAATTCGAGCCTGATGACTTGAATGCGAAAATCGCCCGACAAACTGCGGCCAATTCGGTCGCGCCCGCCGGACCAGCGCCGTCAGCGATCGAAACGGCGCCGCTGAAAAGCGAAGTTCTCGCCACGTCCGATTCGCGCGTCGAGCCAGTCGCACCGGTCGCGGTGGAACCGGTCGCGACCATCGCGAGCCGTCCGCCGCCCCCCCCCGAACGGCGACCCGTAAGAATCGAGACCTCACCATCCGATGCACCACCCCCCGAGCCCGTCGCTCAGAAGCCACCGGTCGTCGAGCCAATTGCAGCCGTCAAGCCGGCTCCTGTGCTTGCCCCGGCTACCGTCGTCGAAGCCAGGGTTGAACCGACCGAGCCCGCATCGACCCCGTCGGTCGTCTCCGAATCATCGCAAGTCGCCGAACGCGACGTCGAACCCGCACCACCGTCTTCGCCCACAGTGGAATCGCCCGCGGTCGCAGTCGCACCGACCGAACAGTCCCCAGTCCGACCCGCTGAGCAAGCTGCGGAGCCGTCCATCGCCGAGAAACCGACACTGCCGCCTGTTCCCGTCGCGGTCCCCGAACCCGTCGCGAAAATCGCCGAACCGACCCCCGCAGTGACCCCGCCGCCGCTTGCCGCCGCGCCCGCCGCCAATCCGACTCCGCCCGTTCAAGCGCCGGCCGCCGACGCACCCCGCGAGCGGAGTCTCACATCGATGATTCGCGACCTCGAAGCGACCGTGGGCCGCCAGCCCAACGATCTCGAACAGCAACTTCGACTGCGGATGCTCTACGCCGTCCTCGGCGACGAGGACAAGGCCTTGGCCGCCACGCCCGGCATGAGCGGAGATTCGGCCGAGATGGTTCGCGGCCTCGTGCGACCGATGATCGAAATCTGCAAGGACGCCAACCGCGATCCTGCGGCCTGCGCCTCGCGCCAGCTCGCCGCCGTGGAGGAGCTTCGCCAGTTTCTGCGTACGCGCGCCGATCTCACGATCCCGAAGCTACTGCTTTGTCGCTCGGTCGACGGTTTCGATCGCTTCGACGCCATCGATCCGCCTCGCGTGCCGGCTCGCGCACCGGTTACCTGCCAGCTCTACGTCGAAATAGACAACTTCACGAGTCAGCGGACGCCGGCAAACGAGTATCGCACATCAATCTCGATGCGAACAAGTCTGCTCAGCAAGAGCGGCCGCGAACTCTGGTCCACCGTCGATGACAAGATCGATGACATCGCGCGGCAACCGCGCCGCGACTTCTTCGTCGCCAAGGAAGTCTCTTTTCCCGACACGCTCCCAGCCGGGGACTACATCATCAAGGTCGATATTGAAGACAAACTCGGAGGGAAGGTCAGCACCCGGAGTCTGGGCTTGAAAGTCGTCGGCAGCACGGTGAAAGCCGCCTCCGCCGACGCGAGTCGGCCGTAGCCGATCGCGCAGCGCCCCGCACGATTGAGAGACGTCGCCGCGGGCAACGCGCCTCAGATCCGGCGGCACCGTCGCCATGTTCGATTACGTCGGTTCCACGTCCTGGCCGCGGCGTAACTTCGCCTACCTTCAGCGACTGGCCGCCCAGCTCGCGACATGGCATGACGATCCGCTGATCGCGATCGTCGGTCCCGGCGCCGCGACACGCCTGATGAGCCCCTTCCTCGCCGACGCCGGCACCGATGCGATTGCGAAGCGCAGCGGATATCTTTCCGATTTCGCTCGTTACACAGACCAGTTACTTCGGCGAATCCCCATGCTTCCGCTGATCTCATTCGAGCCGCTGGAAGTCGATCGCCTCGTTGCGCGCCCCCATCGCATGGCCGTCATCGACCGCTCGGCCCGCGTCCTCGCTGCTGTCAAGCGCGACCTCCCGCGCGCCGACGTCTATCGCTGCGACGTTGTCGCAAGCCCGTTGCCGATCTCTGCCGACGCCGTCGTCGCGTTCAATGTCGTCTCGCGCACGTCCGATCCATCCACGGCGACCGCGCACATTGTCGCGGGGGTCAAACCCGGCGGGCTCCTGATGATGGATGACCGGTCCGCCAACCAATGGCTGACGGCCACGAACATCGCCTTCGATCGAATTGAGGAAAAGCTCTACCGGCGCCGGCCCTAGTCAACGCGGCATCCGCCTGCGCGTCAGTCGCCCGCCGGACCGGCCGTGTGGACCACGAACACGGAGATGCCGATCTCATGCACACCCGGCACGCCGTTCGGGACGCCGCCCGGAGCGTTGTCATGCCGCGGCGGCGGGAGGTTGATCAGCGGGACCGGGATCGGGAATTCGTTGTAGCCCGAGTTGATCGGATCTATCAGATCGCCCGGCAACGGCGCAACCGGCGGGTCCGCGTTCGGACTCGTCACGATCTTCTTGTTCTGAAATGCTTCCTTGCGAATGACGAACACAAATCCGCCTCGGCCAACGCTTTGCAACGTCTGCAGTCCGTTCTCATCGCGATTCGACCGATCGAGGAAAGCATAGAACTTGCCCGGCGTCGGACTCCCCTGCCCGTTCTGATCGATCGGACAGACGTAGCCCGGATCGGGAACCACGTTGCTATTCGGCTCGGCATTGAGATCGAAATTAGTCCCGTTCAACTGCACCGACTGAAACAGTCCAAGCGGCGGATCGGGCAGCGCCTGGCCCGGCGGCAGCGGCGGTGACGTGAAGTACTCCGTCTCGCTCGCCCGCGGCGCGCCCTTGAACGCCCCCTCGATGTTGTAAAACCGTCCGCTGTTGAACGCGTTATCTCGGAGGAACAGCAGCCAGGCCGTCGGTCCGAGCCCGAACTCAACCGTCTGTGTGTCGGTGATGATCGTCTGCGGCGGCGTGATAAACGTAAGACCATAGACCACGACCGCCACGTCGCCGCCGGCCATGTCAAACAGGCTTCGATTGGCAACGATATCGTCGTTGGATGGAAAGTCGGCTTGGTTTGATAGGTAGTTGTCGCCCTGAACATGGTTGTTCGATCGCGGATTGACGGCCCGGATGTTGAGCTCGACCTGCGAGAACAACAGATCGCTCTGCGCGTCCGGCGGCTCGCTGCGCCCGGCGCGAATGGCGACTATATAGTCCGACCCGCCCGAAAGATTCTCGCTTCCCTTCGAACTGACCCAGTCGTATTCGAAGTTCCAATCGGGCGTGAACGGATCCGGCGCGCCGATCGTCGAAACCCACGCGTCATGATGGATAACATCCAGCCCGAGCGGATCGCACCGATCCATCGTCGGCGGATCGGTCTCCTTGAATTGCACGATGTCGACCCGTACCCGATTTACGTTCGAGAGCTGTCGGGCGGCGTTCAGCCGGCCGATCGAGATTCGCGGCGTTGAATCAACAGCATTGTTCTCGGTTGGCGCGGGCACGCCGCTCCCGCATCCCGAGATTAACAGGCCGGCAACAGCTCCCGCCGAAAATGCGAAAAGTCGTCCTACGAGACGCATCTGGCTTCTCCCCTCCGCGCGATCCTTGGCCGCGCGGGATGGCATGCGCACCCAGAAAACCACAGCCCCTGGCGGCGGCTCTAATTCCCCCAACTTTCGATCCAGACTCTACTTATACAGGACAATCGGCGTGGATGTCAATCTCGAATCGGCGCGTCCGCCGCCCTTTTGCGAGTCTGCGGCACCGCACTTCCCGGTAAGCGACGACCCGGTAGATGCTTGCGCCATCGCTCGGCCTGCAACCCGCGCAGCGTCGTCTCCACGCGGCTCGTCAATTCTTCGACGCTCAAGCTCCCAGCTTCCTCGGGCAAAATCGCCCGCCCATAACACACATGAATCGATCCGAATCGCGGGAGCGATTGTGTCCGAGGCCACGCCTCGAACGCACCATCGATCAGCGTCGGCACGATGGCCGAGCCCGCCCGTTTCGCAACCAGCATCGAGCCGTCGTGCAGCGGCAGGATGGATCCGTCAGTAGTTCGCGTCCCCTCCGGAAACGTCACGACGACCTTACCGTCGCGGAGTCGCCGGATGATCTCCTTGATCGCGCCCACGTCCGCCGTGCTCCGTTTCACCGGAAACGCGTTTAGCGACTCGATCAGCATTCGAAAGTACTTGTTGCGAAATAGCGTGTCGCGGGCCATGTAGTTGCCCTCGCGATAGAGGGCCAGCGTCACCAGCACCGGATCGAGAAAACTTTGATGGTTGCACGCCAGCAGCACCCCACCTTCGGCGGGGACATTCGGCAATCCGAAGATGCGCACCCGCCAGATGAAATAGAAAATCATCTGGCACAGATAACGGGTGATTCGGTAGTAGAGGCGCACGGCTTGCTACGATGCGCCGGCCACGGCCGATCGATCCAGCCGTCGCCGACTCACCTCTTCGAGCATCCGCTCGACTACCTCATGAATCGTCAACGCCGTCGTATCGAGATGGATCGCCGTCGCCGGTTCGAGTAGCGGCGCCCACTGATGGGCATCGTTGCCATCGCGCTCGCGGAGGTTCTGAAGAATTTCGTCGTAGGTCACGCTTTCCCCGTCCGCCAGCATCTCCTGGTGCCGTCGTTCCGCCCGTCGCTCGACGCTCGCATCCAGGAAAAACTTCAGATCGGCGTCGGGAAAGACCACGCTGCCCTGGTCGCGACCCTCGGTCACGAGTGAGCCGAGCTTTCGCCCGATCTCGCGCTGCCGCGCTACCAGCAGATCGCGGATCTTCTGCTCACGAGCCACGAAGCTCGTCGCCCCGCTGACGGCCATGCTGCGCACATCTTCGGTGACGTCTTCTCCGTCCAGCAAGACCCGCGCATGCGTCGGTCCGCACATGACGTCCACATGCGCATCCCGCGCTGTTTCAATCAATCCCGCGCTGTCGGTCAGTCGAACGCTGCGTCGCAATGCCCGCAGCGCCACGGCCCGGTACATCGCTCCCGTATCCAGATATGCAACGCCGAGCCGCGCCGCCAGCTTGCGAGCCGCGGTGCTTTTTCCCGATCCGGCTGGACCGTCTATCGTAATGATCATCGGCGGATGTCCTCGGCAACGGCTGGCGAAGTATAGGGCCGTCGTCCGGGACTCGTCAAAGATAGTTTGACGCGAGTTCGGTACAACATACAATCGCGCGCGATCGACTGGCCGCGGCCATACAACGATTTCGGGGAGACCTGTCATGCGTGCTGCCTCACAAATGCGATGGGCTGTGATTTCTGTGATTGTGTTGGCTGGACTTGCCGCTTGTCGTCGCGACGAACCGCCTCCGCCGCCATCCGCCCCAA
The DNA here is from genome assembly GCA_964549445.1 of uncultured Planctomycetaceae bacterium. Taxonomy (GTDB): domain Bacteria; phylum Planctomycetota; class Phycisphaerae; order UBA1845; family UTPLA1; genus SpSt-539. Next base: position 26,061 of record CAZJVS010000022.1, on the reverse strand, counting down.
CCGCCGAAGCTCCGAAACCACAGGCGGGCCCGGTGTCGCTTCGGCCGCAACCGGCGGCTCCGCCCGCCGCGAGCACCAGCCCGCCTGCGACACCTGCATCGCCTCAATCGAGCGTCCAGCCCGCCGATGCGATGGACGCCCCGGGCACACCCGCCTACCTGCCGCGCAGCGGCGACGTCCCCGGCTGGACCAAGCGCGACCCCGTTTCGGTAGTCCCCGCCGCCGATCTTGGTAAGCTCATGACGCCCGAACACGCAAGGCGCCTCACCCGCTTCAATCTCCGCTCTGCGGCTGCCTGCAGCTATCAGATGAGGCTCGGCGATCGCGACCTTGTCGCGAACATCATGGCGATCGAAGCTGCAAGCCCGCAGGACGCCTACGGACTGACGACCTGCTCGTGCTCTTCCCCCGAAACCGACCGCTGCGGCGGCTTGACCCGCGTAGATCCCGGTCCCCCCGTTCGTTACCACACCTGGCAGGGGAGAGTTGCGCTTCAGGCATCGTTCAACGCCACCGCACCGGAGCAGGTCGCTGAATTACGACGACTCGTTCAACACATCGTCAGCCGCATCCAGCGCGAAGACGAGCCGCTGCTGACCCACGCCTTTCCGCAACAGGACCGTATCCCCGGCCGTCTCTGGCTAGCGCGAAACGTCCTGAGTCTTCCGCCGGAGGCCGTCGCGATCGCGACGCCGCCCGACCTCGACGCCATGGCGCGCCTCCTTAATTCGAACGCCGACTCCATCATCGGCGTCGCCGCCTACACCGTACCTGGCGCACGCCAGCCCAACACCGTCTGGGTCGTGCAGTATCCGAATTCCGAGTTGGCGAAGCAGGCCTATCTCAAGCTCAACTCGCAAATCTCCGCCGGAAGCAATCCCGCCTGGCAGAATACGAATGTCATGCCGCCGAAGGGTCCGTATCTGGTCGGGACCTGGACCGCCGAAGAAGAGTCTCTTCAGTACATGATGCCAAAAATCGCGGCCCTGCTTCCGCGATCCTGAATCGACTTGCCTTTCGCGCCGATTCACGCATGATCCGCGTACGGCCGGCGGCCCGAACTCGCCGGGCGCCCGGAGTCGCCTGTGGTTGCCTGGCTCTACGTTGCCTTCGTCACCCTCATTCTCGGCATGCTCGCTCTCGACCTGGGAGTCTTCAATCGCAAAGCCCACGTCATCTCCGTCCGTGAGGCCATCGGCTGGACGCTGTTCTGGGTCGTCATTTCCCTCGGCTTCAATGTCGGCATCTATTTTCTCTACAAACATCACCTGTTCGGAATTGGCGTCGAGTTAGGCCACAAGTTGAACGGATGGGATGCGTCCAAGCAGTTCTTCCAGGGCTACGTAATCGAGAAGTCGCTCAGTCTCGACAACATTTTCGTTATTGCCCTTATTTTTGAATACTTCAAAGTTCCGCTCATCTATCAGCATAGGGTCCTGTTCTGGGGAATCCTCGGCGCGCTCATCATGCGCGGCGTCATGATCGCCCTCGGCGCTGCACTGATCGCGAAATTTCACTGGGTCATCTATGTCTTCGGCGTCCTGCTCATCATTACCGCGGTCAAGATGCTCCTCGCCCACCACGATGAGATTGACCCGGCCCGAAACCCCCTTGTCCGCGTTGCACGCCGCTTATATCCCGTCAGCGCCGCATTTGACGGGCACCACTTCTTCACCCATGTCGACGGCCGCAGTGCGATCACGCCCCTCTTTCTCGCCCTGCTCGTGGTCGAGAGCACCGACGTGCTCTTCGCCGTCGATTCGATCCCTGCCATATTTGCCGTCACCAGCGACCCGTTTATCGTCTTCACATCCAACGTCTTCGCCATTCTCGGCCTGCGCTCGCTCTACTTTGCCCTTGCCGCGGTCCTCGACCGCTTTCGATATCTCAAACTCAGTCTCGTCTTCCTGCTCGCCTTCGTCGGCATCAAGATGCTCCTCTCGCATCACTACGATATCCCGGATGATGTCTCCATCGCCGTGATCGCCGGCATCCTCGGCGTCGGCGTGCTGGCGTCCGTTCTCGGCAATCGCCGCGATCCGAGCACGGCGCCGCATCGGAGCCCGGCTGAATGATGCTGCTCGAAACAGCTCGCAAGGTCATAGTCGCCGTCATCGGCGGCACCGTCGTACTCGTGGGCATAGTGCTGTTCTTTACGCCTGGACCGGCCATGATCGTCATTCCAGCCGGCCTCGCGATCCTCGCCACCGAGTTCGTCTGGGCCCGCATTATGCTTCGCAAGATCAAGTCGCGTGCACGGAGTGCCGCAAAAGTCGTTACCGACGTGATCAAGGGAAACCGTCACTCCGGTGGTGACTCGAAATGAGCGAAACAAGCGTTCGTGGCACCTGCTTCGCACACTTCGCGCACGATGTCGGCATGGGAATCAATCTTGCCGAGGCCGACCGGCTCATCACCGCAACCAAACAGCGCGAAGCCATTAAGAACACGCGCCGCGCCCCCCAGACCGCCATTAACCAGCCCGCTCCTCTGCGTATCTCCCATACTGACCAGCCCATCGAACTCGATGGCCTCGCCACCGACGGCACCGTTGATGCTGTGCTGTACGACTTCGGCGCCGTCTCGATCACGTTTTCGATTCCCTTTGACGGACCGCTCGTACGACTCGAGACCCTCAGTGACCGGCTCTACGAGAACCGCCCCCTCGCTGCCGCTTCGACGCAAGCCGTCGAGCGTCTGCTCAACGCCGTTCGCCCGGCCGTCGATCGCCCAACCGTCATGGACGTCGTCGAAGATTATGCCATCTATCAGATTGACGAACTCACCGGCCCCGCCACCGCGACTGATTTTCTGGCGACCGAGTCTGCGGCCGTCGCGCGCATCCTCCGTTCTTCCGGGATGCCCCTCTCCGCGGAAGAGATCACGGACGCCCTCGCCTGCCGAATCTCCTACGGCCTCGGCGATGCCGCCATCATCGACTGGAACGCCGCCATGCTGCTCGGCCGCGACATGGACGACGTCCGCACTATACTCGAATTCGCCAATGTCGAGCTGCTTGAAATGCGTTTCCTCGACCGCCAGCTCGACCTCGCGCTTGAACAGTCCTACCGCCTCCTCACGCGCAACCGATGGCCCGGCTTCGCCCTCTTCGGCTCCCTCGCAGCCGACATGCGCCGCATCGGACGCATGCAGGTCGACAGCGCCATCCTCTTCGAAGGCGTCTCCAACGCCCTCAAGCTCGTTGGCGACCAATACCTCGCCCGCGTCTATCGCCTCGCGTCGCAGCGCTTCCACCTCGCAGAGTGGGACTCGGGCATCATTCGCAAGCTCGAGACGCTTAATAGTATCTATTCAAAATTGTCCGATCGGCAGATGAACCTGCGCATGGAAGTGCTGGAGTGGGTCATCATCCTGCTCATCGCGTTCGAAGTCGTCCTTTCCCTGCTGCCGTCTCGCCGCTGACCCGTCCCCCCTACTCCCGCCGCGACGCCAGCACGATCGTCGCATCCTCGGGCGCCTGTCCGTCGCGAACGAACTCGTCCATCTCTTGCACGATCTCCGAGAGCATCAGGTTCACCGCCATGCCGGCCGTGTCGACCAGGCACTCCGCGACCCGTCTCCGGCCGAACGCCTCGCCAGCCGCGTTCCGCTGGTGTTCGAATCCATCGCTCATCAACGCAAGTATCGACTCCGGTCCCAGCGTCTCCGCCTTCGAAGTATACGAAAAGCCCCGCGCCCGGCCGATCGTCGGCATCTGGCATCGCTCAAATTCCGACCACTCGCCGCGCTCATTAATCTGACCAACCGAAATTTTGTCGCCGGCGACGCAGTACTTGATCACCCCGCTTGCCGGCAGTAGCCACACGCACGCCAGATCGACCGCCCACGTTGCCTGCGCGTCCGTGACAAGCCAGTTCACCGCCCGAGCGAGCACGTGCGGAGCGTCGGCATGCAGACACGTCGTCCGAAATGCCGCCCGAATCTCCGACATGAGGCGTGGCTGCATGGCCCCGCTCGCGTCCACCTGCGCCAGTACGATCGCCACAGTCCGGTTCGCCAATCGCATCAGGTCGTAATAGTCACGCGGGCGCGACAAGCCCGGACGACGCAGCGCCGCCACGTGCAGGTCCGGCCACTCGGGCATCGCCCGAATCGTAAGTGCATCCTGAATCTGGCGGGCGATGATGTTGCTCTGATCGCTCAACGCCGTACGAATCTGCGTCACGCCATGAATCGCCTGATCGATCGGCCCTGAAATGGCAATCGCGAACGCGCACAAAATGTCGAGCGCCGGCGTCTCGTAACGGGCCTCCGCCGCCGTGGTCTCGACGTAGAGCATCCCCATGATCGCCCCGCGGCCCGCGACCAGCGGCACCGCCATCGCCGACGCCGCGCCCATCGAACTCGCGTCCGGCATGCATATTTCATAAGAGAACCGCGTGCACCGCTCGTGAAGTTTCATCATCAGCGGTGGCGCATCGATCGGCTGACCCTTCGCGTCCTTGCCGCGTATGAACTCGAGCCCGCTCGCCGTACGCAATCGCACGCACAACCCCACCGCCGCCGCCCGAAAAGTCGCCAGCGCCTGCTGCAGGACGCGATCCACCAGCGGCTCGATCTGCACAATCGCCGCCAGTTCGGTCGTCAGCGTCGCGAGCTCGTGCAGCCGCTCGATCGGCAGCTTAAGTTGGCCGCCGTGGCTGCGAACAAGCGACCCGACCGGCAGGGGCTGCTCGCGCTCGCCTCCGGCGCTCGAGCGCCGTGGCGCCGCGGCGGTCGCCGTCGCCGGCTTCGCCAGCGTCCCGCTGCCGTCCATGCTCAGAAAGATCTTGATCGCGTACCGCCCCACGCTCACCTCGTCGCGGTCCTTTATCTTCTGCGACTGGGTGATCATCGCCCCGTTGACGCGCGTCGCGAGCCGCAGGTCGAGCAATTCAAGCAGCCATTCACCCCCGCCGGCCGGGCGGAGCTGAACCTGATGACCCGCGATCTGCGCGTCCGGCAGCGAGATCGTGCAATCCGCCGCCGAGCCGACCGATATCAACTGCTCGCCGAATTGCCGATCGGCCATTAACGCGTCGTTTTCGAGCACGAAAATCCGCACCGGACGTGCCCTCGGAACTAGGGTGCGACGGCGAACCGAATCCCCGCCAATCGCGCCTGCGATTCGCTGACATCGAAGACCAGCGATCCGCCATCCTCCCATCCCGACGATTCGACAAGCTCTGACAACTTCGGAGCCGACTGAAATACCTGACGCGCGAGCTGAAAGACCACGGGGTCGTCGAGCGACTGCCAGTAAGCGTCCATCATCGGCTGCTCGCCGCCAAACATCAGCCGCGACATGGCGAAGGACGCCGGATCGTCAGTCTCCGCGTAGGCGTAAAGCGTCGCCGTGATCCCGGTCGTGCCCCCGATGCAGCGCCCGAGCGTGAAGACCTCCCGATCGCGCGGCGCGCTCTGCGCCAAGGCGCGCCCGAGTCGCCAGAACGCCATCACCGTTTGAATTTCGATTTCCGCTTCGTGCGACTTGCGTACCGGAGCGCCGACAAATGCCTCGATCGTCTTCATGACGTCACCCGCTGGCCGTCGAGTGTGCCGCCGGCCGACGCCACGGCCGACTCCTCCAGTCGATTCTACCCCCGTCAAGATGTGCCAACCACCCGTGAATGCGTGATCTTGCCGTGCCTCAGTCTCGCGGCTCGCCGCCCGTGGCCGAGCCGCGCGCGGCTCGATCGAGATAGGCCTGCAGTATCATCTGCGCCGCGAGCATGTCGCGCCGCGACGCACGCCCCTTCCGCGACAAGCCGCCGGCCGCGAGCGCCTCATCCGCCGCGAAACTGCTGAGTCGTTCGTCCTGCTCCTCGACTTGAATCGCCCCGCCCTTCCGCAACGCGGCGACGAAATTCCGCGTCAGAACCGCCTGTGGCCCGACCGAACCATCCATGTTCAGCGGCAGCCCCACGACGATCGAGTCGGCGCCCTCATCCGCCGCCCGCTGCAACACCGCCCGCGCGTCCTGCTCGATCCGCCCGCTTCCCGCGAGCGTGTCGAGCGGCGAGGCGATGCGCAGCCCGTCGTCGCCGATCGCCAGCCCGATCAGCTTTTTTCCGTAGTCCACACCGAGAAATCGGGCCATGCGACGCCCTATGAGTATCGATCGCCGTAGCGCTGTTCGAGCTGCGCCACGAGTTCCTTGATCCGCTGCACTTCTGACGCACGGCAGACCAGCGTCGCATCCTTGCTGTGTACGACGACCAGGTCATCCACACCGATCGCCGCGATCAGGTGCCCGTCCTCGGCCACGAACACGCTGTGCTTCGCGTCCAGCATCTCCGCATGATCGGCCGCGATCGTGTTCCCCTGTCCGTCGGCCGGTCGCACGTCGCGCAGCGCCGTCCAGCTTCCCAGGTCGTGCCACTCGACGTTCATCTCGACGAGCAGCACGCGCTCCGCTTTTTCCATCACGGCGTAGTCGATAGATATCTTTTGCAGCCCCGGATACACCTCGGCCAGTCGCTTCTTCGCCGCAGCGCCCGGCCAGTCCGCCGCCACCGCCGTCACCGCCGCGTGTGTCTCCGGAAGCCGCCGGCGAATCTGATCGAGGATCGTCGCCGCCTTCCACACAAACATCCCGCTGTTCCAGTAGAAGTCCCCCGCCGCCAGATAGGACCTCGCTGTCGCCGCGTCGGGCTTCTCCTTGAATTGCCCGACGGCGTAAACGCCCGCCGATACCGCCGAACCGCGCTGCACATAGCCCAGCCCCGCCAGTGGCGCGGTCGGCCGGATGCCAAACGTCACCAGTGCATCGGCGTGTGCCTCGGCCGCCGCATAGCCCGACTTCACCGTCTCCGCAAATCGCTCTTGCGGAGAGATGACATGGTCAGCCGTGAACACTCCGACGACTGCATCCGGGTAACGCTTCTCAATGATCGCCGCCCCCAGCGCAACAGCCGCCGCCGTATCCCGCCCGCACGGCTCGCCGATCAGATTCTCGCGCGGCAGCTCCGGCAATTCACCCGCGATTGCGTCGAGATGTTCGTCGGCCGCAACAATGAAGATTTCCCCAGCGGCCACAACCCCGCGCACCCGCTCAAACGCCAGCCGCAGCAGACTCTTCCCGCCCACCAATCGCAAAAGCTGCTTCGGCCGCCCGCGCCGACTCAATGGCCAAAGCCGCGTCCCCGCCCCACCAGCCATGATCATTGCAACGCGCTTCATGCATTGACACGAAGTACGAAGTCCCTACTCCGCCCCCGCCCAGTTCTTATCCACCCACCCGCAAAGCTCCTTCACGTGCTCCACGCTCGTCGCGAACATCTTCCGCTCCTCCCCATCCAGCTCGATCTCGACGACCTTCTCCATCCCGCCCTTGCCAAGCATGCACGGCACGCCGACGAAGAACCCGCCCACGCCATATTCGCTCTTGCAATATGCCGCGGCCGGCAAAATGCGCCGCTTGTCGCGGATGATCGCCTCGGCCATCTGCACCGTCGCCGCCGCCGGCGCGTAGTACGCCGACCCCGTCTTCAGCAGTGCCACGATCTCCCCGCCGCCCTTCCGCGTCCGATCGACGATCGCGTCCAGCCGGTCCTTCTTGATGAGCTGTGTCACCGGAATGCCCGCCACGCTCGTGTAGCGCGGCAGCGGCACCATGTCGTCCCCGTGCCCGCCCATCAGCACCGCGTCGATGTCCTCGACACTGCAATTCAGCTCCATCGCGATAAAGGTTCGATACCTCGCCGTATCCAGCACGCCCGCCTGCCCCACGATGCGATTCGTCGGAAACTTCGATTCCTTCCACGCCGCATAGACCATCGCATCGAGCGGATTCGACACGACGATCAACACCGCGTTCGGGCTCGCCGCCGCCACTTCGCGCGTCACCGACCGCACGATCTTCAGGTTCGTCGCCATCAGGTCGTCGCGGCTCATGCCCGGCTTGCGGGCGATTCCCGACGTGATGATCACCACGTCGCTGCCGGCCGTATCCGAGTAGCTGTTCGTCCCAACGATCCGCGCGTCAAACCGCTCGACCGGCCCGCACTGCGCAAGATCGAGACCCTTGCCTTGCGGCATGCCTTCAATGATGTCGAGCAGAACGATGTCGCCCAGCTCCTTTGCCGCCGCCCAGTGCGCGCAGGTCGCGCCGACGTTGCCGCCGCCAATAATCGAAATTTTCGCCCGTCGCATGGTGCTTCTCCGTTCCAGAAATGCATCCGCTTTCGGATGCGAGGAACGGATTCTACGGCCGGCCGCGAATGGCGTCACGCGGCCGGAGCCAGATCAATCGAATTTGTGAAGTGCGCGCAAGTACCCGATGTCCGCCCCATGCGCATGCGGCGCGTCGTTGACCGTTCGCCTCGCGACGTGTGCGGCGCGCTCGGACGGCGTCAGATGCCGTTAATGATGGCAAGCATGATCGTGCCCGCCAGCGAGCGATAGGGAATCGACGCGATATCGACGACCTGAGCAACGCCGATGGCCGTTGCGGTCGCGGCGATCCCGCCAATCCCGCACCCCGAAACAAGGGGAACGATGGCGGCGCTCACGACAGCCAGAACCGCTGCCCGCATCCCACGAAAAGTTGACTTGTGTGTGTCCATTTCCATTCGTACCTCCGGCGAACGGGCGAGATGGTACGGACTTTGCGCGAAATATTCCAGTGGCGGCCACCGACATTGCCGTCGTTCCGATAAGCCGAACAGAAACCTGTGAAATCTCTTGGAAGCTGTTTGAGCTGTTCTGACCGTCAGCGGCGGCGGCGTAGTCGCATGACGGCCAGCCCGCTCAACGTCCCAAGCACGGCCGCCGGACAACCAATGCCGCAGACTGGCGCACGGAACAGGAGCGACAGCAACAGGTCCAACACCCACCCGCGCGGATCGCATCCTGGAATCGCAAACGGCCCATTCGGATCGCCTTGCTCCACCGGTGGCGCAATGCAACCGGCCGAGTTCACCGACGATCCCGTTGGCGTCCCGGCGCACAGGTCGATGCAGTCGTTCACTCCGTCGGAATCCGAATCGCGCTGGCTGCACGAACAACCGACGCCGTCAATGACCTCGCCGGCCGGCGTATCCGGGCAAGCATCACTCTCATCGCACGCGCTGTCTCCGTCGCCGTCGCGACAAACGGTAATAAGCGCGTTGCAGAACGACTGCAATCCGCCGTCCTGCGTCACCGTGTAGATCACGGAGTAGACGCCCTCCTGTCCCAGCGCCGGCGTCCAGTTAAACACCGAAGTGACTCCGGCGGCTGGCCCCGATACGGGCAGTCCCGGCGTCATCGTCGCTCCCGGCGGCAGTCCGCCCGTATTGAGTGTCAGGCCGTTCGGGTCGCCTCGGAAAACTGGCGCCGGCGCTACTCCGCCCGCGACGTTAAACGTCAGCAACCGGCCAGTCGAAATGTTGAACGGCCCCGGTGGCGTGATCGTGCACGTCGGAGGGTCGCCCTGCGGCACGACGCGAAGAATGAAATCGACCGCCGACTTCCCGATCGTGTTGCTTCCGCCGACCACCGCAAAGCGCGATCGCGGTGAGCTTTCGCCGTCTTCGGGATTCTCGAGCAACCCCCCGCCGCGAGACTCCTCGATGGTGACCTGCATGCAGAACAGATCGCCCACGGCCGTCCCGCCGGTCGTATCCCAGCTCACGACTCCGGTAGATGGATCGATGCTCGGCGCATTCACGGCGTCCGGCGTTCCGTCCGGTCCGATCGGATCCTCGATGCGACTCTCGCCCGCAGTCGACAATCGCCAGGTCAACAAGTCGCCGTCCCCGTCGATCGCCGGTACCGGAAATGAAAACGCTGTGTCGATGGGGACGTTTACGATTACCGGCAAGCCGCTGACCGGCGACGAATTTGCAATGTCGAACCGCACCGCCGTCTCGACCCGGTAGAAACACTCCGCGCAATTGCGCAGCGTCGAAATGCGGTTGCCGCTATCGATCGCAGCGATCCACGGAAGCCCGCCGTTCGTCGCGGCCGGATAGGCGTGGATAAGGTTTTCCGTGGTCGTACCTGGCGAAAGCGCCCGCCCAATGACAAAATTCGAAGCCGCGTCGATCGCCGTAGCGCGATATCGGAGCGTCGGCGTGAACTCTCCGTCCCCGAAACCGAAATTCGTGGCGCCAATCTCCTCCGTGAAAATGTCTCCCACCGCGACAAGCCCGTCCTGGGCCGTCCCGCTGAATCCATCGCGTCGAAACGCGCTGGTCAGCACGAACTCGGCCGTCAGGGGCGACCCTGCGACCGGCGTCCAGGTAACGTGGCTGTAGCGGAAGTGCGTCGCCTCAGCCGCCGGCGGTGCGATGCAGACCACGAGAATCACGCCTGCGGTCGCGAATGCAAACAAGCGTGGATTCATCGGGAGCATCCCCTCAATGCGCGACTTGTGGCGCCGCAACGCGCGGCGAGGGTAACGCCCTAATTTATCCAGTGTTTGTCTAGATAGTCAATGTTGCAAATGACTTCGCAACGCCGCCGCATACCCCGTCCCATAATGGCATGACGATACTGCGCACGGCGCGGCTCTCGCGACGCGCGCGAGAATCAAACTCTAGAACCCGACGATCTTGATCGGGATGCCCACCGCGCCCCACACGGACGTCCAGAAATCGCCGACGATGTTCAGGAAGTTCAGCCAGCCGAACCACGGCACGAAGTTAAAGAACACCTCGTAGATCGACCGCAGGAATGAACTCGGTGCTTCGCCGTCCATCGCATTCTCCCCTTTACTCTGCCCCGCCGCAGCGGGTGTCTTAGCTCTCTCGTTCTCGGTCGGCCCTCCGCTCCGCAACCCCGCGGACGCGGAACGGAGAACCGCGTTACAACTCGTTCAAGCCGGACCCCGCGGCAATCCACGGCCGGCCCGGCCATTTACCTCTACTTCCGACGACGCCGGAGCCGCAATCGCATCAGACTCAGCCCCGCGAGCGTCCCGCCCACTGCCGCCGGACAGCCGATGCCGCACACCGGCGCCTTCCAGATCAGCGAGAACAGGATGTTCAACGCCGTCCCGCGCGGGTCGCAACCTGGTATCGGCTGCGGTGCCGGCGTTTCGCACGCATCGCCAATGCCGTCGCCATCCGCATCCGCCTGGTCCGCGTTCGGATTGTTCGGACAGTTGTCGCAATCATCGGGAACACCATCGGCGTCGCTGTCGGCCTCGCACGAATCGCCGACCCCGTCGCCGTCGCAATCAGACTGTGACGGGTTCGTCACGTTCGGGCAATTGTCGCAGGCATCGCCGAGCGAATCGCCGTCGCTGTTGGCCTGGTTCGCGTTCGGCGTGTTCGGACAGTTGTCGCACGCGTTGCCGACACCATCGCCGTCCGAATCGGCCTGGTTGGGATTGGCGACGTTCGGACAGTTATCGCAGTCGTTGGGAATCCCGTCCGAATCCGCATCCGGCTCGCAAGCATCTCCGATGCCGTCACTGTCACAGTCCGCCTGACTCGGGTTTGGCTTATTCGGACAATTGTCGCAATCATCCGGGATCCCGTCGCTGTCGGCATCCGACTCGCAGGCGTCTCCCACACCGTCGCTGTCGCAGTCTTCCTGATCCGGATTCGGGGTATCGATGCAATTGTCACATACATCCGGAACGCCATCGCTGTCGGCGTCGAGAGGATTCTCTTGTCCCTGCGCCTGCTCGCACGAGCAGCCCTGTCCATCGACCGGCGTCTGACCCGGCGTATCCGGGCACACGTCGTCGCAGTTGTTGACGCCGTCACCGTCAAAGTCGCCGTTGTCGAGCACGGTGAACGTGGCCGTGCACTGCGTCTGGTTCGTGCCGTCGCTGACGGTAATTGTGACCGTGTGCGGCCCCTCGCCGAGAAGCGTCCCGACCGGCGGGCTCTGCGTGATAATGAGCTGGCCCGACGGCACGCAGTTGTCCGTTGCCACGACGCCCGGCGTCAGATCCGGCACGGCCGCGAGGCAATCCTCGTTCGCCGTGGCCGACGTGTCGCCGGCGCACAGCACGATCTGCGGTGTCGACAGGTCGGAAACCGTGAAGGTCGCCTGGCACGTCGATTGATTCGGCGGCTGCCCCAAGTCGCTCACGGTGATGACGACGTTGTGCACGCCAACCCCAACGATCGTGCCGGCCGGTGGATTCTGTGTGACCACCAGGTTCTGCGTCGGCGTGCAGTTGTCCGACGCGGTAACCTGCGACGTGAAATCCGGAACCGGTGCCTGGCAGTTCTGGTTCGACTGCGCCGATTGGTTGTTCGCACACTGTCCAATCTGCGGTGCCGTCGTGTCGTTAACCGTAAACGTCGTCTGGCACGTCGACTCGTTGTTCGCCGCATCCTTGACCGTGATCACCACGAGGTGCGGCCCGATTCCGACGATCGTGCCGGCCGTCGGGTTCTGCGTGATAACCAGGTCGCCCGCGTTGGCCGTGCAACTATCGGTCGCACTGACGGTACTGGTGAAGTCGGGCACCGGCGCTTCGCATGCTCCGTTTGCCGACGCACTCTGGGGTGGCGCACAAGATCCAATCACCGGCGGCGTCATATCGACCACGGTCACCGACGACTGGCAGGATGTCTGGTTGTTGGAGCCATCCCTGACCGTGATGGTGACCGGGTGGAATCCGAGCCCAACCGTCGTCCCGGCCAGCGGGTTCTGCGTCGCGGTGATCGGCGGACAATTGTCCGACGCGACCAGCCCCGTCAGCGACGGCAGCGACGCCTGGCACGTTTGCGGGTTCGCCGGAATGCTCTGCGGATCGGCGCACTGCTGGATCGCCGGCGGCAGATTGTCCACCACCGTCACACTCGTATTGCAGGTCGACTCATTCGTGCCGTCACTGACATGAATCACGACTTGCGTCTGTCCAAGCCCGATCAGCGGCGCACCAGCCGGCGGCACTTGAGTAATCAGCAGGTTGCCCTGGCCGGCGCAATTGTCGGACGCGACGACGAACGGCACAAAGTTCGGTACGGTCGCGTTGCAATTCGCATCAGCGAACACCGTCGTAGGCGTCGGGCAGATCGTGATGAGCGGAGACGTCGTGTCCGTCACAGTGAATGACGTCTGGCACGTGGCCTGGTTGTTAGACGCATCCTTGACGGTGATCACAACGTTCGTCACGCCAAGGCCGACCAGCGTCCCCGCCGGCGGCGCCTGCGTGATGGTCAGGCTGCCCGTCAGTGTGCAGTTGTCTGCGGCCACAAGATTCGGGAGGAAATTTGGCACCGCGGCCTGGCAGTTTGCGTTCGCCGACGCATTCTGGGGCGGCGGGCAAGTAGTGATCTGCGGCGCCGAGGTGTCGTTCACGGTGAATGACGTCTGGCACGTGGCCTCGTTGTTGGCCGCGTCCTTCACGGAAATCGTCACATTCGTGACGCCCAGCCCGACCACGGTGCCGGCCGGCGGTGTTTGCGTTCGTGTCAAACTGCCGGCGACCGTGCAGTTATCCGACGCCACCAGGTTTGGCAGGAAGTTCGGAACCGCCGCCTGGCAGCTTCCGTTCGCTGACGCGCTCGTCGGCGGCGGGCAGGTCGTGATACTCGGCGGCGATGTATCCAGGACAGTGAACGTCGTTGGACACGTCGTCTGATTCTGCTGCGCATCCTTCACGGTAATCGTCACGTTCGTAACGCCCAGCCCAACGAGCGTCCCCGCAGTCGGGCTCTGCGTGATCGTCAAGCTCCCGGCCGGCGAGCAGTTATCCGACGCGACGACCGCCGGAATGAAATTCGGCACCGCCGCCTGGCAACTCGCGTTCGCCGAAGTCGCCTGTGGCGGCGGACACGTCGTGATGCTTGGGGGGGTCGTGTCGGACGGCGTCACGACAATCGGACCAGCGCAATTCGTGCTTTCGCACCCCGTCACCGCGTTCTTCGCTCGTGCGAAATACTGCGTCGCCACGGCCGGCGATACCGCCAGCGGCGATCCCTGGCCGACAACCGGCCCGCCGCAACTGCCGCTGTGCCATTCAACGACCACGTTCGCCCCTTGAACGCTGGCGGTCAGATTGAAGGAAGAGCCCGGACAGATGAACGGATCCGGGTTCGGAACCAGGATGATCGGCGTCGCGGGCACCTCCACCGTCACCGTCACTTGGGTGCAGCCGCTGGTGCACCCCGATGGGTTCTTCGCCCGCGCAAAAAACGTGGTTGTCGCGTTCAGAGGCCCTGTATTGGCCGGCGACCCGGTCGCAAACGGCTGCAACTGCCCGCCGCAGCTCCCGGTGAACCACTCCAGCGTGTCACCCTGGCCGACCGTCGCCGTCAGAACCGACGACTGACCGGGGCAGATCGTTGAAGGAGTCGCCACGACATTGGTCGGCGGATTAACCGGCGGCAGTCCCTGCCCGCACACCCCCACGAAAGTCTGGCACAGGCCGTTGAATCCGTTGCAGTCCAGGTCGCAGACGTCGGGGATGCCGTTCGTATTGCAGTCCTCTTCCGGAAACGCAAATGGGGCGACAATGCCGGTCGAGCCGCCGCCCGCGGCAAGACCCGCGCTGATTGCGATGCGCAGTTGAGGCAGTGTTCCCGCCGGACACGGACTGAGGATCGCGCTCGCCGACTCGATTCCCGCGAAGACGTCGAAAATCGTCTTTCCCTGGCGAAGAACAAATCGCAGAGTTAGAAACTCTCCCTGGTTAATCGCATTCGAATTGCCCCCCGATCGACTCGCGCAGTGAGAAACGACGAACGACGGACAGCCGTTGGTGCCGTTCGGAATACTCCCCCCTGCGCCACACGATGCGAACACGACGTTCGGTCCGTTGATGATCGTAAACGTGTCCAGCACGAGCGCACTACTGGCCGGGTTTCCGGTGCGATCATCAAACCACGTGTCCGAAACCGATGTCGCCTGGCTGTTGACGACATTTCGAAACGTGAAGTCCACCAGGTTGCGGCCCTGGCCGTTCGTACCGGCATCGCTGACTCGTACCGTGACGCCGTTGATCGACGAGCCGTCCTGGATCTGCCGGAACGAGTATATTCTTGCGGTTTCGCCCGAAGCGGCCGTTGCAATCCCAAGTACCGCAAGCGGCAGAACCATGTTGACAAAATACGCCGTTCGGCTGAGACACGTCCTGTGCGCGTTCATGCGTTCTCCCCTTCACCAATAGGCCAAGCGCTACTGCGATTAGTCGCGATTCAGACTAGATTTCCATGCGAGGCGAGCACATCCGAGTCTAAATCGCTGCGCCAAGAAATGTCAATTGGAGAACCGTGCCCGACCGTCTCGTGATTGAGAATGGGCTGCCCTTGCCGCGTCCCTGCGGCGTATTTATTTGACTCTCTCCCCCGAACGGATGAATCTTTTAATGAGGTGCTCCCGCGTCCAGATCGTTCCAATAAGCATCAGATGTTGTTTACGATCGCGAATGTGATCGCGCCGGCAAACATTCGATACGGGATCGACGCGATATCAACTGCTTGTGCCACTCCGATCGCCGTTGCCGTCGCGACGATGCCGGCCGGGCCGCAGCCGCTCGTCAGCGGGATCACCGCGGCGCCTTCTAGTCCCAACCCGCATCGCCGAACCGCCCGCGTTCGTCCAGTCCGATCACTCACGTCACTTCTATTCTTCCGGGAGCCCGTGATTCGCAATCGTTCCTAGAACCCGACGATTTTGATCGGAATGCCCACCGCACTCCATACCGCCGTCCAGAAGTCGCCGGCCATATTCAGGAAGTTCAGCCAGCCGAACCACGGCACGAAGTTAAAGAACAGCTCGTAGATTGACCGCAAAAATGAACTCGGTGCTTCGCCGTCCATCGCATTCTCCCCTTTACTCTGCCCCGCCGCAGCGGGTGTCTTAGCTCTCTCGTTCTCGGTCGGCCCTCCGCTCCGCAACCCCGCGGACGCGGAACGGAGAACCGCGTTACAACTCGTTCAAGCCGGACCCCGCGGCAATCCACGGCCGGCCCGGCCATTTACCTCTACTTCCGACGACGCCGGAGCCGCAATCGCATCAGACTCAGCCCCGCGAGCGTCCCGCCCACTGCCGCCGGACAGCCGATGCCGCACACCGGCGCCTTCCAGATCAGCGAGAACAGGATGTTCAACGCCGTCCCGCGCGGGTCGCAGCCCGGTATCGGCTGCGGTGCCGGCCCGCCCTCGCAGTCGTCGCCGATGCCGTCACCGTCCGAGTCCGCCTGACCGGCGTTCGGTGTGGCCGGGCAGTTATCGCACGGATCGACGATGCCGTCCGCGTCCGAATCCGGCGTGCAGGCGTCGCCAATGCCATCGCCATTGCAGTCGGCCTGGCTCGGGTTCGCCGTATTCGGGCAGTTGTCGCACGCATTGCCGATGCCGTCGCCGTCCGAGTCGGCCTGGTTCGGATTCGGCGTCGTGACGCAGTTGTCGCAGTCATCCGGCACGCCGTCCGAGTCCTGATCCGGCTCGCACGCATCGCCGATTCCGTCCGAATCGCAATCGGCCTGGCTCGGGTTTGACGCGTTCGGGCAGTTATCGCACTCGTCTCCGATACCGTCCTCGTCAGCGTCTTCCTGGTTCGAGTTCGGATCGGTCAGGCAGTTGTCGCAGCCGTCCGGAACTTTGTCCTGGTCCTGATCCGGCTCGCACGCGTCGCCGGCGCCGTCGGAATCGCAATCGGCCTGGGTGGGATTCGACGTCTCAGGGCAGTTGTCGCACGCATCGCCCACGCCGTCGCTGTCACTGTCCTCCTGGCCCGGGCTCGCTCCCTGCTCGTCGCCGCCGCTGGGCCCATTCGGGACCGTCGGACAGTTGTCGCAGTCATCCGGCACGCCGTCCGTATCGACGTCCGGCTCGCAGGCGTCGCCCTGACCGTCGCTATCACAATCCTCCTGGCCCGGATTGAAATCATTCGGGCAGTTGTCGCAGGCATCGCCCAGGCCGTCGCTGTCGGCATCCGCCTGGTTCGCATTCGCGGACGCCGGGCAGTTGTCGCACAGATCGCCGACGCCGTCGGAATCCGCGTCCGCCTGATCGGCATTGGCAACGGCCGCACAATTGTCGCAGGCGTCGCCCACGCCGTCCGAATCGCCGTCGGCCTGGTCGCCGTTCGGCGTATTCACGCAGTTATCGCAATCGTCCGGAATACCGTCCGTGTCGGCATCCGCTTCGCACGCGTCACCGATGCCGTCGCTGTCGCAATCGGCCTGATCCGGATTCGGCGTGTTGTCGCAATTATCGCACGCGTCGCCGATGCCGTCGCTGTCGCTGTCGGTCTGCGCCGGATTCGGCGTGCCGACGCAATTGTCGCAGTCGTCACCCACACCATCCGTGTCGGCATCCGTCTGATCCGGATTCGAAACGCTCGGACAGTTGTCGCACGCATCGCCGAGGCCATCGCTGTCGGAGTTGGCCTGGTTGGCGTTCGATGCATTCGGGCAGTTGTCACACGCGTCGCCCACGCCGTCGCTGTCCGCGTCGGCCTGGTTGCCGTTCGACGTGCCCGTGCAGTTGTCGCACGCATCGCCCACGCCGTCGCTGTCCAAATCTTCCTGGTTCGGATTGGCAACCGCCGGGCAGTTGTCGCACGCGTCACCCACGCCATCCGTGTCGCCATCCGCTTGGTTCGGATTCGGTGTCGTTACGCAGTTGTCACAGTCGTCCGGAATTCCGTCCGTATCGACGTCGGCTTCGCACGCGTCGCCGATACCGTCGCTGTCGCAATCGGCCTGATCCGGATTGGACGTTTCGTCGCAGTTGTCGCACGCGTCGCCCAGGCCGTCGCTATCGGCGTTGGCCTGGTCTGCGTTCGGCGTGCTCGGACAGTTGTCGCAGGCATCGCCTACGCCGTCCGTATCCGCATCGCCCTGACCCGGATTGGCGACCGCAGGGCAGTTGTCGCACACGTCGCCGACGCCGTCCGAGTCCGCATCCGCTTGGTTGGCGTTCGGAGTACTCGGGCAGTTGTCGCACGCGTTGCCGACGCCGTCGCCATCGCTGTCGGCGCCGCCGCCGACCGCCGTGCCCGGACACGGATCGCACGCATCACCAATGCCATCCGTGTCGGTGTCGGTCTGGCTCGGATTCGAAACGCTCGGGCAGTTGTCGCACTCGTTGCCAACGCCGTCCGAGTCGGCATCCGCCTGGCTCGGGTTGGCCGTGCCCGGACAGTTGTCGCACGCATCACCACGGCCATCGCTGTCGGCGTCCGCCTGATTCGGGTTCGCAACACTTGGACAGTTGTCACACGCATCGCCGCGGCCGTCCGTGTCCGCATCGGCCTGGTCGGCGTTCGAATTCGCCGGACAGTTGTCGCACGCGTCGCCGCGCCCGTCGCTGTCCGCGTCCGCCTGATCCGGATTGATTACGCTCGGACAGTTGTCACAGGCGTCGCCACGGCCATCGCTGTCCGCGTCCGCCTGGTTCGGGTTCGAACTCGCCGGACAGTTGTCGCACGCGTCACCCCGGCCGTCGCTGTCGGCGTCCGCCTGGTTCGGATTCGCAATTGCCGGGCAGTTATCGCACGCGTCACCGCGACCGTCGCTATCCGCGTCCGTCTGGTTCGGATTGGAGATGGCCGGACAATTGTCGCACGCGTCGCCACGACCGTCGCTGTCCGCGTCCGCCTGGTTCGGATTGGAGATGGCCGGACAATTGTCGCACGCGTCGCCGCGACCGTCCGTGTCCGCATCCGCCTGGTTCGGGTTCGCAGCCGCCGGACAGTTATCGCACGCGTCGCCGCGACCATCGCTATCTGCGTCGGCCTGATTTGGATTGGCGATCAGCGGGCAGTTGTCGCACGCGTCGCCTCGGCCATCGCTGTCCGCGTCCGCTTGGTTCGGATTGGAAACCGACGGACAGTTGTCGCACGCATCGCCTCGGCCGTCGCTGTCCGCATCGGCCTGGTTCGGATTGGCAATCAGCGGACAGTTGTCGCACGCATCCGGAATGCCGTCGCCGTCCGGATTCGGATCGCAGCCGTCGGGCACGCCGTTCGAATTGCAGTCGCCGCTGGTCGGCGTGTTGATGAACGTACACGTGACGATATTGAGCCGATCAATCACGATGCCGTTGATGCTGTCCGTTCCGTTGTTGAACGCGCCGTTGTTCGCCGCCCCCGTACAGGTCGCGCCGATCAGATCGTAACCGCACTTCACCGTCTCGGTGATGTTCACCGTCGCCGACGGCTGACCGACGTTAATGTCGATCTCGAAGTTCCGTGCCCCGTTGCCGTCCGTCGCTCCGCTCGGCGGATTCGACGTTCCGTTTGTCACTTGCGGCGTGTAAGTCCAACCCGTCACCTGCGACCCCACCACGATCTGATCGCCCGGCGGGTTGTTGTTCAAGTCGCCGTTAAGATCGACAACTTTCTGAACCGTGATGGTTCCGCCGCACAGCGCAACCGCCAGTTGGCTCAGCGCCGTGCCCAGCGTCCCGAAATCGCTTGTGATAACATCCGTATTTCCGTCCACCGGAGCCGGCGGAGAGACGATCGGGCCGGAAACGGCCTGGAGATTCGACAGCGACGTCGCGCCGCTCAGACCGATTCCGACCGTCACCACTCGGATCGGCGCGGTCGCCGACGATGTCTTCGCTGCATTGGCCGAAGTAACGGCCGCCGCGAGCGCCTGCGCGTTCGTCCCCGGCTCCGTCGGATCGCCGTCCGTAATCAGCACAATCAGATCGGGGTGGTCGCCGTCCGGCCGGTCCGTCCCGCCCTCGAGAATCGCCCGGCCCGCATTGATCGCCGCCGACCAGTTCGTATCACCGTCGCCGTCAATGCCATCGATCAGGTTATTGAGCGTCGTCGCGTTGCCCGAAAGACCCGACACCGTCGTCGCGCTCGTTGCAAAACTGACGAGCGCGATCTGGCTCGGCGTCGCAGGCAACAAGGCGTTGACGAATGCCTTCGCCGCGTTCCGCTCCTGGACCAGTTCGGCATTGTCAATACTGCCCGAAACGTCGATCAGCAGAACCACGTCAAGTCCGCAGCCCTGGCCGAGCGGCGGATTGTTCGTCACCGTCACCGACGAAGGCAACGACACGAGCAAGCTTGGGCCGACCGCGCTACACGCATTGCCATCGTGGGCACGGAATGCCGACGCGAAAATGCCGATCGAAGCCGGCGCGGTGACGCTGAAAGAAGTGTTGTGCGCTCCGGCCGATGTGAAGTTCGCCGTGTCGGCGCACGTGAGCGGATCCGCGCCGTTGTTCGAAATACGCCAGCCGGAAGACTCCCAGTCGTCGGCATCGCCGGCGCCGGTCGTCTGGACCGTCATCGAAACGTTGATCGAAGCGCCCGGTGCAACCGTCACGCCCGCACCGGTCGTGACGACGGCGCCGCTGCTATTGAACTGCCACGGTGATCCGCCGTTGAGCGAAATTGACGTGATGACGCGCGTCGGCGCATTGACCGTAATGGAATTCAGCAGCGTGACCAGCGGACTCGGACCACCTGCTGAACAGCTGTCGCCGTCGTACGCCGCGAATCCCGCGCTGTACGTTCCCGGAACCGCCGGAGGCGTAATGTTAAACGTCTCCACGTAGACGCCGTCGCCATTGTGATTCGGCGTATCGGCGCAATTGGCGAGCGGAAGCGCGATCGTCCCTCCGACCTGCCAGCCGGCGGAATCCCAATCGTCGGCCGAGCCGTTGCCATCGGTCGTGACGGTCATCGTCACGCTGACGGTCTGCCCCAGCTCGACGCTGGCAGTCGCACCGGTCACCGTGACGCCGCCGGCGTTGTTAAATTGCCACGCCGTGCCGCCGTTCAACTGAATCGAGTTGACGACGCGCGCGGCCTGCGCTCGTTCCGCTCCGAAACCGAAGACGGCGACGGCGGTACACAGGCAGAAGAAAGTCCGAACGACGAGATTACGCTTGCTATTCATGCCACTTCCCCGTGCTTTCCGAACGAGCCGGCGATGGGGAGACACCCTCACCCCGCCTGGACCCGTCGACTCCTCTGTACCTTGATTCCCCCCTCGCCAGATCGAGGGCTAACTAGCCCTAACGGACTACTCGGCGACCGAGAGTGTTGTGCCGGACAGCCTAGCCCGTAAGGGCGATCATACATCTCCTGCGAGGCGAGCAATACCTAGTGTAAATGCCGACTTCTTCAAATGTCAACACGCATTTTGGAGCACCGTTCACAGGCCGAGAACACACTCTAACGGGTGACAGATGTCTCACACGTCGAGCACCGTCCCATAAGCGCGAACGCGCCGGGAACGGTGCCTTTCACGGCGACATGAAATCGTCTCTGGTCCACATCAATCTACGAGGCGTACCGTATCTGGATGCGTCGAAAAACGAATGGACTTCACCCGGCAGATCGCGTCTGCTGCCGATGCAATGCCGAGACCCGCGCATTCGACGGCTTCCCTGCGTAACGCCAATCTCGCGACAACGCGCTCGCCGCGCGGCAGCCGTTAGAATCGAACCGATGGATCGCCAATCCCACCGCTCTCTCTCCGGCGTGCTCTTCATCCTCCTTACGCTCTTCGGGTGGGCCTCCGCGCCGCTCTTCCTCCGCTACTTCCGAGACTACATCGACGCCTGGACCGCGAACGGCTGGCGCTACGGTATCGCCGCATTGTTCTGGACCCCGTTTCTGGTTGCGGCGATCGTTCGTCGTAAGGCCCCGTCCCGGCTTTGGACCGCGGCGCTATTACCGACTGCATTCAACGTCACAGGACAGGTCCTCTATGCCTTGGCCCCCTACTACATCGATCCCGGCTTCTTCGCGTTCCTGCTTCGCTCGCAGATCGTCTTTGTCACGCTTGGCGCGTGGCTGCTCTTTCCCGCCGAGCGCGGCGTGTTGCGGTCACCGGTCTTTTGGTTCGGAGTTTTCATCGTCATGCTCGGCTCCGTTGGCACGGTCGCCTTCGGCCCCGGCTGGCCGACCGGCGGAACCGCGCGCGGCGTCCTGTACAGCATCATTTCAGGCGCGTTCTTCGCCGGTTACGGCGTCGCCGTCCGACGCAACATGCACGGCATCAACTCCGCCCTCTCTTTCGCCATCATCAGCCAACAGACCGCCGTCGTCCTGATTACCCTGATGCTGATTTTCGGCCGCAATCACGGCGCCGACGCGCTGAGCCTCGGAGCGCCACGTTTCGCGCTCCTAACCGCGTCCTCATTCATCGGAATTGGCATTGCTCACGTGTTCTACTACGCGGCCCTCGCCCGGCTCGGGGTCTCCATCAGCGGCGGCGTCATGCTCCTGATGCCCTTTTTCACCGCCGTGGCCTCCTTCTTTATCTTTCGAGAGAAGCTCACGCTCGGACAATGGCTTTGCGGTTCCTTCGCTGTCGTCGGCGCCGCGCTGATGCTCTCGACACAGAACCGCCTCCGCGACGACGCGCCGCGTAAACACGCCCCGCCGCCGCCCGACGAAGATGCCGAAGCAGCGCTGGCGGCCACGGGCAACGCCCCCTAGAATCGATTCCCGATAAGGAGCCCGGACCGAGATGACCGACAACGGCCTCATTCACCTTCGCATCGCCCGACAGGATCGCCCCGGAACGCCGCGATATTGGGAACGTTTCGACGTCCCCTACCAGCCGCAAATGAATGTCATTTCGTGCCTGCAGGCCATCGCCGCCCGCCCGGTCACGGCCTACGGCGTCCAGACCACGCCCGTCGTCTGGGATTGCAACTGCCTCGAAGAGGTTTGCGGCGCCTGCACCATGAACATCAACGGCCGCGTGCAGCAATCCTGTACGGCGCTCGTCGACAATCTCATCAAAGAGTCCGACGAAATCGTCCTCGAGCCCATGAGCAAGTTCCCCGTCATCCGCGACCTTGCCGTTGATCGCTCGCGGATGTTCAACTCCCTCAAAAAAGTCCACGCCTGGATCCCCGTCGCCGGCTACCACGACCAGGGCCCCGGTCCGCGCTATTCCGCCGACGACCAGGACGAGATGTACCCCCTCTCGCGATGCATGACCTGCGGCTGCTGCCTCGAGGTCTGTCCCCAGTACGAACAGATTGAGGTTCTCCGCGACGCCGGCGAATCCGATCCCGACTTCGCTGAGCGAAAATCCGACGCCCACGAGGGTGCATTCCTCGGCGCGGCCGCCATCTCTCAGGCCGTCCTCTTCAATACCCACCCCATCGGAAAACTGACGAAACGCGAACGCCTCGAAGCCCTGATGGCCCCCGGCGGAATCACCGACTGCGGCAACGCCCAGAACTGCGTCAAAGTCTGCCCCAAGGAAATCCCCCTCACCCGCAGCATCGCCCAGGCCGGCCGCCAGACCTCCCTCCACGCCATCAAGCAAATCTTCCTGAAATAACGCCCGCGAAAATCTCCCGCCCGCCCGGAGCCGCTGAGACTCTAATAACCCCCAGATCATTTTTTTGGGGGCATCGGTGTTTCCGCGTCTTGCGGGTACAAGCGCAGTGGCTGAGAATCAGGGTCCGAAACTCGCATTGGCGGCGCGGAATTGACGACTCGTCAGACACGAATCCAAGGGAATGAACTCATGCACGAATTGTTTCTCGACACGCTCGAACAGCGAATTGAAGACTTGGAGCGCCAGAACGCGGCCCTCGCACGGCGGGTCCGTCGCACCAAATGGGAAGCGATGGTACTTATCGGTGTTGCGTGCAGTCTATGGGTGCTGATGGGCCAGTCTTCCCGCCCGAGTGCTTCTGTGGCGGACAGCGTGGTTGCCAAGAGATTCATTCTTGTCGACATGAACGGAGCGATGCGGGCCGAACTCGGGACAACTGAAGAAGGTGCTCGGCTCGCCATGTATTGGAAGCACGAACCCCTGTGGCTTGGGAAGAATGACGAAGACCTAGGCGCGATGCAACCCATCGTCGAACTTGGACTAGACCGTTCGAAGGGATCGATTCTACGGCTTGAGGGACCGTTCAACGCTCCCGCAATGCTCAAGGGCCGGATGGAACTCGCGGTCAGACCCGACGGTGAGCCGGCGCTGGACATGACAGATTCCAGTGTCGCACACGAATACGCACCGACCGCAATCCAAACGATTCAGTCGATGGCTACCACGCGACCGGGACCCTCGGAAACCGAAAAGAGCCTAGCAGCGGCGCGTGCTGCGGTTCGCGGCTTGGCACCAAAGTGCGGTCTCGGCGTGAAGAATGGTGTACCCTCTCTTTTTCTTGCAAACCTTGATACGCTTCAGACGGCATCGGTTCAATTGACGAAAACTGGCGGCATTATAGGGATCACGGATGTTCGCGGAATGGGACAGGGCATCATGATGGCGCTGGACATCAGTGGAGTCCGTCAGACAGGCGCTTTTTCTCTTACTGACGGGGGGCGCGTTCGTGGAATGTTTGCGCTCGACGGCTCGGGTCCCATGATCGCGCTGACGAATGAGCGGGGCGATCCCCTTTGGAAAGCTCCGTAGTTCGAAAGCGACATGATGGATTGGTGTCCCGCCAACGCTGCGGGCGTTCGTTTGCCACTTTGGGGGGGCGCACCGCAGGACACGGGAAAGCCAACGTCTGCACAAAGGAAGTTCAGTTCTCATGCCATTTGAATTGACCGTTGGGTTACTGAGCCGAACGGGGTGGGGGCAATCGTGCATCGCCGAAGAACTTGGCGCGGGTTCGTAACCCAACGGTTGAATGCCGCACGGGTTTGTGATTGAGAATCCGTTCGGTCCTGAGGGACAGTCACCTGTTTCGGTCCTGAGGGACAGTCACCTGTTTCGTGAAGCGGACTACGCCGGTCAAGGCAAGTTTGGGCGCCCCAGCTTTCGGCCCGTGCGTTTCACCCGTCCCGCCTGCGCCAACCGCCGCACGGCCACCGAAGACTCAATCGGCGCGGGGTGCCCGGGACAAGCCAACTCTTGGGGTGGCATGGGTTCCGGCCCGCCGGGATTTGCCCGTGCGTTTTCGCTCCCGATGCCCCGTTGGTTCCCCACCCACCCGGGAATCCCTTCCCGTATCCCGCCCGCCGCCCCAAACCACACCAAAGTCCATGTCCGCGCAGGACATTCCAGGTCCACGACCCCCGTAGTATCTCAAAACGCGCCTTCCCCAAACCGCACAATCGACAATCTAGCCCGATCTGCCCCATACCGCCCCATCGTCCCTTCCCTTGCAAGTCCCAGTCCACCGTGTCCACAACGTCCACATCGTCCACCGCCATCAACACCGCCGACACCCCGCCCCAACGTTGACCCTTTTCAGCCCGGCCGATCGATAGTCCATTCCATGTCAGTGAATGATATTTAGAGTCCACTAAGCCCCCAGTATCGTCAAATACGCCTCGGAATTGACCGTTGACTTTTCGACTGTTGACTGTCGATTCCCCGCCCACGCCCGCCGTCCTCCGTGCCTCCGTGCCTCTCGATTCTACCTGCAATCCCCAATCCGCAATCCCCAATCCGCAATCCGCAATCCGCAATCCGCAATCCGCAATCCGCAATCAGAGGATGTGGCACGCCGGCCACTCTTTACTACAGACAGAGCGAGCGCCCATACGCCTCGCACCGATAAATGAAGCAGCCGCACCACGGCCACCGCGTACAGCGGGCCCCACGCGGCCACGGAGAAACTGCGCCCTGCCATTGACGCGCCGGGCGGCGTAGCCGCTCCCGAACACGAAGTGTTCCCGGCGTGTCAACAGGCACAGAAAACGGCGACCACTTTTCAACTAGGACTGAAAATCGTCCCATCTAATCCCGTCTAATCCCAGCAAAAAAAGAAGGCAGGAGGTCAAAATGAGCCCCCAACCACCCACCGCCCAAGACACGCCACGCCCCGCCCTCTCGCTCATCCACTCCGTGCCTTCGTGCCCCGCCGGCTACGATTTGGCGTTTCGCTACCCCGCCACGCTGCTTGGCGTCGCCAACTGCCACCCGCTGGCGATTGCCCCTCAATCTCGCTCAATGCCGCACAAAAGTTCGTGCGGCCCGCCCGCCATACGAGCCGCGCGTGCCAGCAAGCGGGTTCCCGATTTCCGATACTTGGCATTTCTGCGTTTTGGCGTTTCTCCTTTCGCCCTCGACATCCCCACCCTTCCCCCGACAATGGCCCCCCATGGGCCGACGCAAGCACGCCGCCGATCGCCACCAACCCGCGAGCGATTCTCTCTCACTCTCATCTCAGCTCCTCCCCACCGCCCCGCTCAAGCCCATCTACAAATGGCTCATCGCCCTCCTCATCGCCGCCGCCTCAGCCGCCGCCTACTGGAACTCAC
>CAZJVS010000021.1:0-80394 GCA_964549445.1 uncultured Planctomycetaceae bacterium | reverse complement strand
ACATCGGCAAAGCAACCCCCGCCCCACCCCCCAAGCTAAACCGCAACCCCGTCCCACTTCCCCCCTTACCAAGGGGGGATTCAGGGGGGTCTAATTCTTCTACATTATCAGAGATTGACAACTCAGATTCGGAGCTTCCCCCCTTAGCAAGGGGGGACCAAGGGGGGTTTGAAAAAGACACAAAGGAACCAGCACCAGCGACCCGCGCAACGAACACGGCCCCCAATCCCCCGGACGCATCAACCCAAAGCGCACAAGGCAGCCCACCCCGACCGACTCACAAAATCTTCGACGGCGGCCCCTGGAAACCCCGACTCGACCCCGCCCTCGAAGACGCCGAAGACGAGGCCGCAAAAAAAGCCGGCCGCCCCATCCCCTTCGACTTCGACACATAGCGGACCCATACCGCCCACAACGCCAGCCGTCCGACTCCGATCGGCGGCGCCCGCCGCGGGTATCCCACGCCACGGCCTCGGAGCGTCCGGAACAAAACCGCAATGTCAGATTGTTGGAGTCAGAACTGCGGATGCAGAATCGGCGGCGTGCGGGTGCGACTCGATGTCGCGGCGAGTTTCAGATCATCCACGACGCCGCTACTTGTGTCGGCGCCCGGCGCAACCAAACAGCGGGTGGCGTTACGACATCCGTCGCGCGTGCAGGCGGGCGATGCCGCGCGACGGCGTCGGACCGGTGCTCGCACTCCGGCCGACGCCGCCGCGTCGAACATCTGGATCGAGGACACGCGCCCCGACCCCTTGTTTCCAGGATCAGTTCACGCCTTGGGCCCCGGGACTCAACGCAGGTCCTGCCCTGCCGATGAGCCGCCGGTCAACATCATGTGTAATCTGGTCGAACCCCCTGGTTCGCACGGGTGGAAGATGCGCCTTCACCCGCCCCCCCATTGATAGGCGTGAGCGTGCCGAGTAATCAATCCCAAAGTGATAACTTCTCGCGACTTGCCCGCAAATGGGACACGCTCCAACCGGAGCGAAGATGGCGCAGTCTGCATTCGCCTGGGATTATCGGCGTCTGAAACCGTCCAAGCTCAAATGTCGGTAGCTTTTCCGGACGCCGCAAGCGCGTAGGCCTCGTCGATCTCCCGCTGCCGGCCATCGGCCGTCTTGGTGGCCGACTCGGGGTCGGTAGCAATGCCCTTGGCGACGAGGCCGTCCCAGTGCTTCTCGTTAAAAACACAGCCGGGGTCGCCGGCGTTCAGTTCGCCAAAGTAGGCGTCGGCCCGAGCCCGGCAACCGCCGCAGTAGTGCTTGAACTCACACACCTCGCAGTGATGGAGGCGACGATCGCGGTCGCAGAGCAGCTCCCAGAATTCATTATTGCGGAAGATGTCGATGAAGCTCCGCTCGCGAATGTTGCCCTGCTTGCGGTGCGGCAGATAAACGCACGGCGTAATGACGCCGTTGGGTTCGATCGCGACGTAGTCGCGACCCGCCCCGCACCCACCGAGATACTTCGCGATGACGCGGGCCTTCTCGCCGCCGCCGCTGCCGGCGTGGCTGCACGCCTGTTTGCCGTCAGTCGGAGCATGGGCGACACAGACGCGGCCGAATTGGGGAGCCGTGCTGATGCAACCGATCTTGCCCGACTGCATCCACGAATTAAGCGTCCGAAGCAACCACTCGCGTTGCTGAGGATTCAGGTCGCCGTCGACCATCTTGAGTCCGCGGCCGACGGGGATGAAATTGAAGTGGGCGAAGACACCGGCGCCGATGTCAACGCAGAACTTAATCATGTCCTCGACTTCGGCGAAGTTGCCCTGGTGAACGCACATCGCAATTCCGAGCCGGAGGCCTTCCTGCTCCACGACGTAGCGGGCCCCGCGGACGGTGCGATGCCACATGCCGGGGATGCCGCGAAACTCGTCGTGCAACGCAGGGTTAACCGAGTCGAGCGACATCTCGATGTACTTGCAGCCGACCTCGGCCAGTTCGGCGGCCATCTTGCGGGTCATCGTGCCGCCGTGGGTCGCGAGCGTCGTGTGAATGCCGTACTTGTGGCAGTGCTTCAAAACCGGCATCAAATCGGGCGAAAGCGTCGGCTCGCCGCCCGCAAAGGCGATCATGGGGACGTATTGCTCGGCAATCTGGTCGACCAGATTGAGCTTCTCCTTGAGCGTCAACTCGTCCGGCAGTGCCTTGTGCTCGGCGTCCTGATAGCAATGCTTGCATGTCAAGTTACAGAGATTCGTGAAGTTCCAGACGATGAACAGCGGCGCCGTGAAGCGCTGGGGCAGGGTCAGGCCGAACTCCGCCACGCTGCGAGCGGCAATGACGAATCCGCGGATTGTGCTGGCGTGTTCACCGATCCGCTCTCGAAAGGTCTCGGCCGAGACAGAGCCCTTCATCTTGTCGATGAATTTGTGGAACGGCCAGTACTTGATTCGTTGCCAGCGCGGGACGGCCGGGTTGTGGTAGCTCTGGATGATCTCCTCGATCATCGTCTTGCCGCTGCCGCGCTGTCGGCTGATGTAGCCAAACAGCATGCGGACGATGCGAGTGTCGAGGATGTCCTCGAGGGGGTGGTGATAGTCCATGTCGACGTAGCGGGCCTTGATCTTGCGCCGCTCCTTGGGCAGCAGCCGCTCCGGGGCGGGCTTGCCGCGCAGAAAGCGGCTGTTGCTCGCATACATCGATGAATTCACGTAGCCGTCGTCGTGTCGGGTCGATGACTTGTCGGCATTTGCGCTGACGGGGGCGTCGTGTACGTACGTTTTTCCGATCTTGGCGGCCGTGGAATTCTCTGGCGCCTCCGTCGTCGAGTCGTACTCGCCGATGAACTTACCCTTGCCGTTGACGCGGATGCGGCCCGTCTTGGGATCAATGTCGAGGCGCTTGGCGGCCTTCTTCTTGTCGCCGCGGGCGAGGGCCTCGTCGAGATCTGTCCGACCGTCGAGGCCGACAAACTGCGAAGCGCCGTAGGGCATATGGTCCGGGTTATCGAAGACGTTGCCGTACGATTGCGCGATGCCGTGTTGCGGGACGCCACCGACGACCGAGTGACCATGGCCCCCCGACGAGCAGCCGCCTCCGCCGCCGTTACTCTCGATCGTCCCGATGACCGGCAGGGAAACGCTAACGGGCTGTTGGCCCGACGGCGGCGAGCTGTGGGCTTGGTTTTCGAGGCCGGCAAGCGGATTGGCGTGGTCGCTCATCGAAATCCTACTTTCTGTGAGGGCCAACGGGCGCGCACTAACAGCGCTTATACCGTTGCTATGTTCCAAATGTCGGCGAGCGTCAAGCGGGATTCGTTGACGATCCCGGGGAACGGCGCTTGGAAACAGGACGATTCATATCGTCCCGATTTGGTACCGTATTCAATCTGGCTCCGTGACCGCCGAACGTTAGGACTGCCAAACACGGTTCATTCGACGGCCGAAAGTGCAGGTAACCTCATACGGGATGGTGCCCAAGCGTGCGGCAATCGATTCAACCGAGTTCGGCCTCGAGGGATCCGGATCGATCAAAACCGCCTCGTCGCCCACGCCGATCCCGGGCAGATCGGTAAGATCGATTGTCAACTGATCCATGCTGATTCGGCCGATCACCGGCGCATCACCGCCCGGCGTACCGACAATTGCGTTGTTGGACAGCCCGCGAAGAAATCCATCGGCATAGCCGACGGGCACGACTCCCAGCCGCGTCGTGCGCCGCGTCGTAAATGTCTGCCCGTAGCCGACACAATGGCCCGGCGGCAGATTCTTTGTGAGCGTGATCCGAGTCGTAACGCGGAGAATCGGCTTGAGTTCGAATCGCCGCCGCATGTTCGGCGAAGGGGCGTAGCCGTAGACGCCAAGGCCAGGTCGCACCATGTCGAAATGCGCGTCCGACCAGTCGAGAGTCGCCGCCGTATTGGCAAGGTGGCGGTGCGCCCCTGCCGGCAGCCATTCCGCCAATTGGTCAACCACCGTTCGGTACGTCGCCAACTGCCTTCCGGCAAGATCGTGCTGTTCAAGGTCTGCCGTTGCAAAGTGGCTGTATATTCCACTCAATCGAATGGCGGATTGCCCGCGTACGGCATCGATCAAGTCGGAAACGTCGTTTGGCATGACGCCCTGTCGGCCCATTCCGGAGTCGA
Organism: uncultured Planctomycetaceae bacterium; assembly: GCA_964549445.1. GTDB lineage: Bacteria > Planctomycetota > Phycisphaerae > UBA1845 > UTPLA1 > SpSt-539. The sequence goes on along the minus strand of CAZJVS010000021.1, from coordinate 76,302 downwards.
ACTTGATGTGGACCGCAACCGTCTTATTCATGCCCGCGGCCACAGCCGCGAGCAACGAGAGCGGTGCCGCATCGGTGATCGTTGGCGTCAGATCGTTTTCGACCAGGGCGACGGCGCGATCGCGGCGCTCGCCGTCGTGCAATACGGTCAATACGTTTCCGAGAACAAGGATCGGGCGCTGCCAGCCAGTTCGTCGCAATTCAATCGCTTCGTCGAGCGTGGCGACGGCGGCCATTTCGACACCCAGCCGCTGCAGTTCCGGAGCCACGAGTCCTGCCCCATGGCCGTAGGCGTCGGCTTTTACCGCCACGCAGAATCTCGTGCCGGCTCGACACTTGCCGCGCAGCAGCGCGACGTTGTGCCGGAGCCGGTTGCGATCGATCGTAGCCGTCAGTTCGTGAAACATGGCGGGATCATAATAAATCGGCCGGCGGCGGCGACCGGCTGCATTGCCTCAATCTCGCCGCAAACTGGCGACCGCGGGCCGATCGCGTAAAGATGCTCTACAACTGTGTTTGAACGCAGACTCGCCATCTTGCTCTGGATCGTCGCTCTGACAGCCATCGTGCTTCTGGGGCGCTTGTTTCAGCTGCAGATCGTCCAGGGAAGCTTCTACCGTGGCCAGTCGGAGTCTGCGTTGGAGCGGCCGCCCGAGACCCTCTGGCCGCTCAGAGGCCGAATCCTCGACCGACATGGGCAGGTGCTCATTTCCGACGAACCCGCCTACGACGTAACGATCCACTTCGGCGTCCTCAGTTTGGACGACGACTACCTCGCAGATTTGGCGCGACGCGCCCTTCGCGAGCCGGCCATGCGAGCGAAGCCCAAGGCGCAGGCAACCGCCGAGGCCCGCCGAGCGGTTCGCGAGCAGATTGCGGCGATGTGGGTGAAGTTGAGCCGGGCGAGCGGAGTATCGACTGCGGAGATGTGTGTCCGGCGCGACGAAATTTGCCGGCGCGTCGAGGCACTTCGAAGCCATTTGTGGTCGATCCGAGCCGCCCGGGGCTTCGACGAGTCGCCGTCTGATGTACGACTGCGCGAAGATGAGATGCGGCACAGCATTCTACGCGATGTGTCGCCCGAGGTTCGCGCAAAGATCGAGCTCGAACTGGCCGACGCCCCGTACCTGCGTATTGAGCCGTCCGTGCGCCGTGCGACTGTCGCCGGGATCAATTCGCGGCCGGTCTGCCATTTGCTTGGACGAATGGGTGAAGTCTCGGCCCGGCAAATGGAGACGGATCCTGCCCGGGATGACGAACGCAGCCGGTACCTGCCAGGCGAACTCGTCGGGACGAGCGGCGTCGAGCGTGCAGCCGAGCGGCTCTTGCGAGGTGATCGGGGAATGCGGCAGCGAGATCTCGACGGTCGCGTGATCGCCCAGGATGACGCCCGCGACGGGCGTGACGTCCGGCTTACGATCGACCTGGATCTACAGCGACGCATCGAAGATGTACTGAACGAGGCGGTCGCCGCGCATCCTCCCGCAACCGGCGCGTCTTGCGTGGCGATAGACGTCTCGACGCGCGAAGTACTTGCGCTGGTCAGCGTCCCGACATTTGACCCGCGCGAATATGGGAACCGCTATGCCGAATGGCGCGACGACACCAAGTCACGGCCGCTCCTGTTTCGCGCTGTAGCGGAGGAGTACCCGCCGGGGTCGATTTTCAAACCGCTGGCATTGCTGGCGGGCACGGCCAGCGGCATGATCGATCCTCGCGCGCGTGTCGATTGCCGCGGTCGCTTGTTCGAGGGCGTCGATGCCTGGTTTTGCTGGACACAATGGCGCGAGCTGCCTCCACACGGCTCCGTCGATGCAATCGAGGCCATTCAACACAGCTGCAATATCTACTTCTACACGTTGGGGCAGCGCGTCGGCGCCGCGCGACTGACGGAGTTTTATCGTGCGGCGGCGCTGGGCTCGGTGGCCGGCGAGCCGGACTCGGGAATCGGCCTCATCGAAGCCCGCGGTGGATACATCCCAACCGAAGCCGAAGTCAAGAAGCGACGGAAGCGAGGATTCGACGTGGCAGACGGGCGAAACTACGCCTTGGGGCAGGGCGAAGTGCAGGTGACACCGCTTCAAGCCGCCAACGCATACGCAACGATTGCAAGTGGCGTGTATCGCGAGCCGGTGATATTTCGAGCGGACGACGCGAACGCCCCCGCGTCGTCTGCCAGGTCGATCGCCGGGGTGCGACCCAGCGACTGGGCGGTGGTCCGCGAAGGGCTCTATCGCTGCGTCAATGAGCCGGGCGGTACCGCATACGAGGGGGCACGCCTCGACGAACTACTGATCTGCGGAAAGACCGGAAGCGCCGAGGCGGTCCCGCGTGTTCTGAGTTGGAGAATCAAGTTCCGAACGCCGGGCGGGCAGCTCCTTGAGATTGAAGCTCCAACGGTCGAGTCAGCGCGTGAACAGCTTCACGCGACGTCGGACTGGGAAGTCGTCGAGCGCAAAGCGCTGAAGCGCTGGCCGGTGGTCGAGGAGGGCCGCGGCAAGATGCCAACACACGCGTGGTTTGCCGGATTCGCGCCGCGCGAGGAACCGCGTATTGCACTCGCCCTCGTCATTGAGTACGGGGGTAGCGGCGGGAAGGTCGCCGCGCCGGTCGGCCGACATGTCTTTGAGCTGTTGCTGGACAGTCCACAAGGATACCTCGTGCGCGACGCGGCGCAGGAGGGCCGACATCGACGTCCTCGCAGCGAGCCTACCCAGGAAGTTGAATAGGGTGGAACCCGAACGGCGAGAACCGTGGCTGCCCGGGTCAGCGTGGACGCTCCTGCTGTCGGTCTTCGCGCTGAGCGTGCTCGGGATCGTCAGCATCTATGTCGGCGAGGCTCACGCGGAAGGCGGCCCGGTCAGCACGCTGCGACAGACGGCATACCTCGCGGCGAGTCTCATTGCGTTCATCTTCGTTGTGGCCGTCGGATATCAACGACTGGCCGGGTGGGCTTATGTTCTCTACTGGCTGACGATCGCCCTCCTCATCTTGCTGTTGGTCGCAAAAAAGGTCTCGCTGGCGCCAATCATCGTGCCCAAACGAAATGCATATCGATGGATCATGTTCGGGCCGGTGCAGCTCCAGGTATCGGAAGTCGCGAAGATCGCAAGCGTGCTGGCCTTGGCGGCATATTTGCGATTCAAGAGCAGTCATCGCTCGCTGCTCGGCCTCACCGCGACCTTGTTGATCGCGCTGCTGCCGACCGGGCTCGTTCTTGTCGAACCGGACCTGGGGACATCGCTGCTCTTTCTTCCCGTTTTCGTTGCGATGGTGTTCGCGGCGGGGGCGAAGCTCCGCCATCTCGGTTTGTTGCTGGGAACCGGGGTGGTGATCGCGGTGGGATATTATCAGTCGCCGTTCATGTCGGCGTATCAAAAGGTGCGGGTCGAGGCGGTGCTGCGCCAAGCTGACGAGAACCAGGCGTGGCACATGGCAGCGGGATACCAGTTGCGACAGTCAAAGATCGCGATCGGTAGCGGCGGCTTGTTGGGCGTGGGGCTCGATCCGTCGCCGTTCTTCCGGCACAAGTTGCTGCCCGAAGAGCACAACGACTTCATCTTTGCGGTCGTGGCGCATCAATGGGGCTTTGTGGGATGCGTCGCGTTCATTGCCTGCTACGTGCTGGCAATCACAACATGCCTGCTCATCTCATCGAGCACACCCGATCCATTCGGGCGATTGATTGCCGTAGGGGTTGCAGCGCTGGTCTTTGCGCAAACGATTGTGAACATCGGCATGACGATCGGACTGCTTCCGATCACCGGGATGACGCTTCCGTTTGTGAGCTTCGGCGGGAGCAGTCTCATCGCGAATTACGTTGCGGTCGGACTGGTGTGCAGCGTGGCACGGCGACGGCCGATCCTGGTTACAAGACGTGCGTTCGAGTTTGTTGACGATGAACACGTTGAGTGAGGTTGAGCTCACAGCCGCAGCGGCGAGTCGAGGCGCTTGAGCCGATCGTTTTCCTTGTCGCGGAGTTCGCGCATGGTCAGAATTGGAAGGCCAAAGCGATCGAAGAGCTTCTTGCGATCGGCGAGCAGGGCGGGATGGTCGCTGAGATAGCTTGGGGCCTCTTTGCTGACCGAAAGCAGGTATTCGAGGAACAGATCGCGGCCGTCGCCAGCGACATAGCGGTTCTCGTAATTCGCCTTGTACTCGCCGTCGCTCATGTCGAACTGTTGGCGGGCGAAGGCCAGCAGGCGGGCGCGATACTCGTTGTACGCATCCTGATCGGTCGTACCGCGCCAAAGGGAGAGCAACGAGCGAAGCATCCGCATGCACGAATGATACCGCCGATTGACCGGCGTGACGTACAATCAATTCGATGGACAAGCTTCATCGACTCACAACAAAACTTGCGGAGCGGGCCGCGAAGGACGACGTTGCGCTGGACTGGCCGACCGAAACGCTCGATTTGCTTGCGGCTTCGGGCGCCGATCGCTGGGTGATCCCGCGGGAGTATGGCGGTGATGGCTGGACTGCGGAACAGATCCTGGCGGGATATGAAGCGGTCGGCCGTGGACACATGGCGGCAATCCTGATCTTGACGCAGCGCGACGCGGCGTGCGACCTGATCATCGCGAGTCCGAACGAGGAGTTGAAGCGCGAATGGCTCCCGCGGCTGGCGCGGGGTGCTGCATTTACGACCGTTGGCATCGCGCAGGTGACGACGTCGCACCAGTCGGGCCCGCCGGCGATGACGGCGGTGGCGGCGGGCGACGGATTTCGACTGCGCGGATTCATGCCGTGGGCGACAGGGGCGGACCGGGCCGACTTCATCGTGACGGCGGCGGTGCTGCCGGACGGAATGCAGATTCTTGCGGCCGTGCCGCGCGATGCGGCCGGCGTGCGCGTGGAGCCGCCGCTGCGACTGATGGGACTTTCCTGCACGCGCACGAGCCGGGTGATCTGCGAGGACACGAGAGTGGAACGGCGGTGGATCCTGCGCGGCCCTGTGGAGCGCGTGCTGGCGATTCGATCGACCGTCAAGCCCATGGTCGTTTCGTCATCGGGGCTGGGCCTGGCCGGTGCTCTGGTCGACCAGATCGTGGAGCACGAAGCGAAGAACCCGCCGGAAGTGACAGCGACAATCGAACCGCTGCTCGAGCGATATCGCGACGTGCGGGGCCGGCTGTACGCGGCGGCGCGCGATCTCGCGACGCTGGGCGCGGAGGGGCCGTCGAGCGAGCTGCGCATCGAGGTGAACGCGCTGCTGATCCGGCTGGCGGTGGCGGCACAGACGGTCGCCAAGGGCACCGGATATGTCGCGGGGCACTCCGTGGAACGCCTCGTCCGGGAGGCGATGTTTTTCCTGGTCTGGTCGGCCCCGGACAAGATTCGAGTGGAGACGATGTCGCAGCTGTTCGGGTCGGGCGCCACGTCGGCGTGAGCGGCCGGTTGAATGATCAAGAGCAAACGAACAACGACCCAAGCCCCATGGCGTTTTCCACGATCGGGGAGCGTTTCGAGCAGGTTCATCAGAGACCCCTCCTTTAGAAACGACGCGTTACCGAAGAAGTTAGAACGGTGAGAATTCGCGAATTCATTGGGTTTTTCGGATAGTTTCGGGCGAGCCGGCGTGCTCACGGTCGGCACACAATCTCGTCGAGACCGCAGGCCGGTGCGGGAGCGCAGCGGCGCCATTGCGGCTTTGTTGTTCGTCCGTGCGAGGGCACGCGCCCGCGCGGGGTCTGTCGTAAGGAATGGCCAGCGCGCCACAGTGCAGTACGGGCCCACTCCAGTTGTCCGGGCCACTCGATCCATAGCTCTCCAAGGCACGCGGCGTCGGATGTCGATTTGAAAGCGAATAACGCCGTTGATAAAATGGTAGCCTTCATGTTGCGACGCCGATTCATCTCATACGCCATTCTCGCGGTACTCAGCCTGACCGCCAGCGGTGTCACGCTCGAGTTGCATCACGACGACGCCTGTGCGACGTCGCATAGCCAATCGACTGATTGCCGCACGTGTTATCTCATCATGGTCGGCCGAACGGCGGTGGCGGAGACGCCGCTGATCGCACCGATCGGCGATGAGTTCGTGTGCGCCGCATCGCCGATCACGCACAATGCCCCGCTTGCCGGCAGCCGCCACACGTCGGCCGCGCCCCGCGCGCCTCCAACCGTCTAATCACATCGCTCCCATGGCCGGCCGATCCGCGGCCGGATGTCGCGACGTTGGCGCGATCGATCTGCGATTAGTCCTGCGCTGATGCACGAATCCAGCCGGTTTCGGACGGCACGTTTCGTCCGCTTTCTGACATTGCGCTCATATGAAAGGAGCCCGCCATGCAACGGCGCGGTTTCACGCTGATTGAGTTACTTGTCGTGGTGGCCATCATCGCGACGCTCATTGGAATTCTATTACCCAGTCTCGCCAGCGCTCGGGCAGCGGGACAGAGCACGAAGTGTCTGGCGGCGCTGCACGACATCGGCACCGCGCTGCAGTGCTATCTGAATTGCAACGATGACCGATTTCCGCTGTCGCAGGCGCACGGCGGATACCAGCCGGGGACGGCGTGGCTGGACACGCTGGCGCCGCACACGCAGATGACGCTGCAGTATCGCTGCCCGACTGACAGGGCGAGCAATTTTGATGCACCGAATCCGGCGGTGCGGCGGCTCACCAGCTACGGCGTAAACGCCTTCTTGCAGCCCAATGCGGATGACTTCGTTCCGCACAATCCAACGGGCATACCCCCGTTCGGCTACATCAACGCGACGCAGCTCCGCGACAGCAGCCGGTGGGTATTCGCAGCCGAGCTTGCGGAAGCGGATCAGAACAATAATCCGATCTATCCGGATCACTTTCACGCCGACGAATGGGCAACGAACCCGTTCACGGGCTACGGCGGCGCCGATCCGAAATACGACCTGGCGCTGCAACGACACCAACAGAAGGCGAATTACCTGTTTACCGACTCGCACGTCGACCGCTCATCGTTCGATCAATTGTTTCGAGTAAGTCCCGACGGACAAACTTTGGAAATAAACCGTTTCGACCCGGGTTTTCCGCACAGCGAACAGGGATGGGTCAAGCCGTCGGAGGGGGCGCCATGATCGCCTTACGCTTGACGCGACTCACTACCGTTGTCGCGGCATTGGGTATCGTCGCCCCTTCACTTGCTCAATATCATCTGGTTGTCGGGCAGGGTCCGCCGGGCGGGACGCCGCTCAAGCTCTTCACGGACGGGTCGCTCAACGGAGCGTCCGGCCACGGACCATCGGTTGCGCCGGGATCAATCCTCCCGATCGTGCGAATCAACCTGCTGAGTTCGTATGCGCAGCCGAGGTTCGGCGGCTATTCGTTCAGCACGTCCGGATTCAGCGACCTGGGCCTCGACTATGCGGCGTCGCCGTACAACCTCGATATCAACCTGCTGCCCGGTCCGCCGGCGAACTTCAGCGTGCGGCTGAAGCGGCTGGCGTACAGTCTTCCAGCGGAGTTCTCCGTCTACAATCCGTCCGGAACACCCCAGATGGTCGAAGACGGGAACGAATACGCCTACGGCACGGCGGGGAACGGCGGGCACGTCCATCCGCTATGGTTGATGCGGCGGCCAGGGCTGATGCGCTGGGACATGCAGTTCACGTCGGATCAGTGGATCAATTCCGACCCGTATTTCTACCAATTCACGACGGTTCCGGGGCGGGGGACGCTCGTGTCGCTCAACATGAGCGGGCTGTTCAATGCGGATGTCGTGGACAGCGACAGTACGGACGTGCCGACGTCGTTTGACGGCGCGGGCAACAGTTGGGTCCTAAATGGGCAATATGGGACGACGTCCGGACTGCCGTCGAACGGCCACGTCGGCGGGTTTCAACTGGCGGGACTGACGGGTTCGAGCAGCAACTGCCTCCTTGACAATGGGACGCTGACACTGGCAAGCACGCTTGATTTGATCGCCCTCGGGCAGGCGGATTCATACCTGAGCGTTGAGTTTCTGGTCGGTGGCGCCGGGTCTTTCACGACGGCGGATTCGATCGTCGTCACATTCACCTACACGGACAACTCGACCAAGGCGATCACGATCCAGCAGGGCTCAGCGGCGTGGCTGCCGTATCGGCCGTTCGACGCGTGGCAGCAGAGTCCGACGCCGCGGCCATGGACGGCGGTCGGTCGGAGCGGTGACCGGACGCTGGGATTCGCGCGGAGCAACGGCTCGGCGATCGATGTCGGCGCGGGCGAGAACTCCTATCTGTTCCGGGCATGCTCGCCGTTGGATTCGACAAAGACGCTGAAATCGATTGCGTTCGCCGACTACGCCGGAAGCAACCGTATCGGCGTCTTTGCGATTCTTGCGATCAAGAAGGCGCCTCTCGTCATTTCGACCCCGGCGCTGCCAACAGCGCACGAGGGCCAGCCGTATTCGTTTTCGGTGGATGCCGACGGGACGCCGCCGTTCAGGAATTGGGCCGCGACGAATCTTCCGAGCGGACTGACGATGGACGCGACGACGGGGGTGATATCAGGCACGCCGGCGGCGGGGACGGCGGCGGGGTCTCCGTACGCGGTCGACGTTTCGTGCGATGACAGCATCCACGACTTTGACGCGAGCTATCCTGCAGAGTCGGCGAACGCGGCGCTGTCGCTGACGGTTGTACCGGGATCGGTGGCGGGCGACATCGACGGCAACGGGGTCGTGAACGGGGCGGACGTGACGCTGTTTGTTCATGTGTTGATCGGGATTGAGACGAACGCGACCTACGTGCAGCGAAGCGACATCAACGGGGACAGCGCGGCCAACGGTCGCGACGTGCAGCCGTTTGTCGCGCTGCTGCCGTAGCCAGAAAACAAGGAGAAGGGAATGACTGGATTACGAATGCGCATTGCGGGCTTGTATGGTTCGATTCTGGTTGTGTCGATGGTGACGATCGCCCACGCCGGCGCGGGCCACAGCGACTGGGAGGTTGCCCAGGATGGTACGCCGATTCACACGCTGCAGATCCTCGGCGATGCGAAGATCCTCGGCGGAGAGGAGAGAATCTCGCTGCAGCCGGGCGAGGGGATTTTCGACGGGCTGTTCGTCAATCAGGAGCCGGGGTGGGCAAGCATTGAGGCGGATGTGCCGCCTGATACGTTTCTCCTGCTACCGGGGAGCAATACGTCTCTGAAGCGGATCAGCTTCGATCCGGGCCTCGGGATGTATGACCCGTTCAGCGGCTTGCCGATCCTGGAGGCCAACGGCTCGACGTTCGACTTTTGCGCCGCACTGGACGGGCACTTCCATCTCGACTTGATCTACACCGGCAACGGCCCGATCGGGTCGTTGTACTCGGCGACGTTTCAACTCGTCGATCCGTCCGGGCTGCAAGCCGACTCGGCCCCGTTCACGCTCGGGTTCGTGGTGGCGCCCGAGCCGACGACGCTCGCTCTCGTCTGTCTCGGACTAACCGCAATAAAGCGACGGAATCCCACCGTCAGTCGCGCAGATCCCGGGGCATTTCGCGGTCGATTAACCGGTCGGGCTTGAGGTCGGCCGGTGCCTTGCCAAGATCGGCCGGCGGCGGATTGCGCCTGAGCTCGTCGGCGCTGATTACGGCCAGCACGGCGCAAAGCCCCCATGCGATGAACATCAGCACGCTCCAGAGCAGACGGCCGACGCCGGCGCTGTGGGTGAGCGTGTAGCCGAAGTGGATGAACCAAAAGAGAGCACCCATTCCCGCCACCGCCGAGGCCGCCGTCCCACTGCGGCGCTTCTCGGCTTGAAGTCCCAGCCCCAGTGCGGCGAGAGCCAGTCCGCCGACAAATGAGACGCACACTGCGGACATGGACCAAAGTCTCGCCGCGTCCGACGCTTGTACGATGTCTCTCAGTGACTCGGGCTGGGACGTGGGTCGAATGCGTTCATCCGTCAGACCGGCGAACGACCACCAGCAACAGGTGCCGAGTGCAAGCACGACGCCGATCAGTTGCAGCACCAGGCCACTGGCCTGGGCGAACGCTCTTGGCGACGGCGATGACGGCTGCTGCATTTGCTGGGGCTTCATTCGCGGAAGTTCACGCTGATGTCGCCTGCACGGCTTGCGCTCTGATGGCGAAGTCGGTCAGCGCTTGGGTACGTCGCTGCGAAGCTGGCGAGCCTCTTCGGCCTTCTTTTGTAGTTTCTGCAGCCAGTTCGGTGCTGGACCGCCGGCGGGCGGTGGCTTCGGCGGCTTGAGAAGCTTTCCCTCGGCGTCAAGTTTCTTTAGCTGCTCGCGGATGTGGTGCTGCTCCAACATGCCAAGGAGACTGCTCGTGAGGATGTAGACCGAGAGGCCGCTGGGGAAATTGTAGAACATGAGCGAGAAGAAGATGGTCATGTAGCTCATCATTTTCTGCTGCATTTCCATCTGGTCGGCCATGCTCGGCTTGCCGTCGGGCGAGGGCGTGGATGGCGGCGGCGGCGTTGCGGGCCGTGACATCTTCATCGAGTACTTCTGCTGCCACCACATGGTGACACCCATGAGGATGGGCAAGATGTTGAGCGATGAGATCGGCCCGATCATGAAGGAATCGGACAGCAGAGGAATCTTGAACGCGTAATTGGGGAAGCTGATGACCGCGTCAGGAGCTGCGAGATCGGGGATCCACCACTGGAGTGGAACGAATGGCTCGTGCCGCAACGCGATCGATGAATTAAGCGTCGACCAGAGGGCAACCCAGACCGGCATCTGAAGCAGCATCGGCAGGCAGCCCAAAATCGACCCGGCGGCCGGATTTACGCCCTCGGATCGATAAAGTTCGAGCATTTCGGCGTTGAGCTTTGGCTTGTCGTTCGCGTATTTTTGCTTCAGCGCTTCCAGCTTTGGCGCAAAGCTGGCCATCACTTTCTGAGTCTTGAACATCTGAGTCTGGCCCCGCTTTGTCAGCGGGTGGAGCAGGGAGCGAACGATAAGCACCAGAATGATGATGGCAAAGCCGTAGTTGTGCTGGCCGGGGAGAATGCGATGGAGGAATGAGAACAGCCAGGCAATGCCCGTCGCAAGCCAGTCGAAAGTGCATGGCGAACGGTCCGCTGCGTAAATCTTGTCAAACTGAAAACGCGAAGCGAGAGGATCGGCCGTAAGATAACTTGGATCACGAGCCCCCATGTAACAGTTGAAGCTGCACGCGAACTTCGACTTCGGCATGAGCGGCGTCGGTGGCGCGATCACCCATTCAATCGTCAGATCGCCGCGCTTGGGGTCGATCGTGTCGACGCCGACCATCGTTCGAGCTGAGACCTTGCGAACAAAATCCGCGGTCGAGCCGGCACCGCCCGGGATCGGGGCCATGATGCAGCCAAAATACTTGTTGGCGACGGCGGCCCACGTGACGCTCGCGCCTTCGCGCGAAAGCGGCAGGTCATGGTCTTCGGCTCGCCAGACCTCCTGGCGGGTATGGGCCTTGATCTTGCCGTCGCTCATGTAGTTGTATGCATGGCGATCGTCCCAGCGCATGTCCTCCTGCTTGAACCCAAGCGGCCCAGACTGCACCAGCGTAAAATTCTGCTGCGAGTCTCCGACGTTCTCAATCTCAAGATCCAGCGAGATGGCGCGAACGTTGTGCTGCAATCGGTAGGTCTTGCGGATTTCGAGCGATGGAACACCGTTGCGCAGAACGGTGGTCGAGAAACGCACCGCCTCACCGTTCTGTTCCGACACCCGCGATCCGGTCCAGAGCACGTCCGAGAGGTCGAGGTCAACCTTCTCACCGACGAGTACGAGGCGGCGAGTCGAGAGCGAATCGATGAGCTGCCCGTTGGATGGATCAATGACCGGTCGCAGCAGATTGTAGTTGTCGGGCTTTGCATGGCGCCCGCGCGCGACGGAGTTGCGGGCATCGGTAAGCTGGGCATCAACGATCGCCGCACCGCGCGGATTCAACGCCAGAAAAAGGTAATAGGGATTCTGTGATTCCGCGTTCCGGGGGGTGTCGATGCCAAGCGTCAGTGTCTCGTTTGAGGCGCCGGGCGACACGGTGTAACCAACAGGCCCGGTTGTCACCGGCGCGCCACCGCTATTCGGAGCCGCGATCGCCGGCGTTGCGCTCGTCGGTGTCGCTTCCACCGCTGGTGGCGCCGGGGTTGCCGGTTGCGTCGCGGGTGGCGGCGGGTAGAGCTTCCTCGTGACCTGCATCCATCCGAACAGGAGAAACATGCAGACGACGGTGGCGATCAGGACTCGTTTGGAATCGGGATTCATGTGGTCTTTCGAGAACGGGTCGGTCTAGCCGGACAACCTTGGGTCAGCGGCCCTCATACAGCCGCGTGCCCAGGAAGTCGTCCAGGTTGGGATTGGCGATGATCTTCTTGGCTGCCGTATCGATGTCGTACTCAAGCCGAATGAACTCGACGACGTCGTCGTCGACAACGACATAGCTGGCGCGCGGGTCGCGATCACGCGGCTGGCCGACGCTGCCGACGTTGATGATGACTTTCTCCTCACCAATGGTGTACTTGCCGCCGTCCATCTCGAATGGCGGCTCGAAATAGGGGTCGTCAACAAACACGCCGGGGACGTGGGTGTGACCGACGAAGCAGGTGGTCTTGTCCATCCGCTCGAAGTTCGCGAGCAGCTTCTGCGGGTTCGTGTAAACGTCGTCTGGAAACAGATACTCGTTGATCGGTTTGCGCGGCGAGCCGTGGACGAAGAGCATGTCGCCAACCGTGTAGCGCACGGGGAGACCGCCGAGAAACCGCCAGCGCTGGTTGCGGGCCGGGCTGTGATCGCCGTTGTCGAGCGCTTCGCGAGTCCAATACGCCGCCTTTTCAGCGGCAGCGTTAAAGTTGGTCGGTTCATAGAAAACTGCGTGATCGTGGTTGCCGCACAGACTGACCACCGTACGCTGCATGACCAGATCAACGCATCCGGCCGGGTCGGCGCCGTATCCGATCACGTCTCCGAGGCACATGATGCGCTCGATCTGCCGACGATCGATATCCGCGAGCACGGCCTTGAGTGCTTCGAGGTTGGAATGAATGTCCGAGATGATCGCAAATTTCACGGGCGTCGCCTGAATTTCACGAGAGGCCGCCGGACCGCGGATCTGTCCATACCGATCTACGCGGAAGTTGCCTTGTCGGCTTCCTCGATCAGCATGACTGGAATGTCATCGCGAACCGGAAAGCGCAGCCCGCATCCACCATTTGTGCAGACGAGGCGGGTTTCATTCTTCTCACCCACGCGGACGTCGCGCGGCTCCACCTTGGACTTGCACGCGGGGCAGACGAGTATTTCAAGCAATTCGGCGTCAATCATCGTGCGCAAGTCCAGTTGAGGCGACCACGTATGACGCACCCGCGTCATTCGCGAAGGGTAAATGCTAGGAATGGGTGGCGGGCCTGTCAAATCAGGCCGGAGCTCAGCGAGCTATCGGTTCGCTGCCATCCAGAGCTTGATGGTCAGCAATCCAAGGAGCAGCGGAGGGCGCAGCAGCGGCCGGACAAGCCACGAGCTGGCGCGCCGGCGCAGATTGGAGATCACGTCGCCGTGTGCGACAGTCTGCGTCGGCGCCTCGGCGAGCGCGGCGCGGCAGGCCAGTTCGATCGACTTGCGATCAAACCAACGATCAAAATCCGGGAACGGGTCGAGCAGCGTCTCGACGAGGTACCTCTGAAACGGACCAGCTTCTTTCAGTACGCGTCGCCACTTCACCCGGCCTGAGCGCGTGGCGTAGGGCACGGCGTCGAGGTCGGGGGCGATCTCGCGCACGCAGGCACGAAGCGATTCTTTCTTTACCCGCTGTGCCGCTGGAGTAGCGGCGGCGATTTCAATCATCCGCGCCGAAAGGAGCGGGCTGACGGCGTCGAGCCGTCGACGCCAGAGCGCTTTGGGACCGGTCAGTAATCGCGGCAATCGGACCTGCCAATAGAGCCGATCGTGAAGATCCTGCGGTGCAAGTCCGGCGCCAACATTGGAGAGCAGTTGAGCGAGCCGCTCGCGGTACTCGGCCATGGCGGGCTCGGCCGCATCGCGGCTCATGAAGAAACGTGTCAATCGCACGGCTGCGCCGCCCCGAAGCGTTTGAACGCCGATTCCCTCAATGGCCTCGTCGACCGAACTCACCGCGCCCTCGCCGCGATAGCACTCATCTCCGAAAAGCACGGCGTCGTGTCGCCGAGCAAGTTCGTCACCCAGACGGCGGCGGTCAGCGAAGCCGCCGAGGTGGCCGACCAGTCCATCGGATGCCTCAACGAGAGCCGCAGCTTCGCCGGCGAGCGTGGCCCAGGAGAGGCGATGCTGTTCCTGCGGAACTCCGCATTTCTCTGCGACGACCCGGGCCGTGCCCATATCGCTCTCGGGGGTGTCCTCATCGAGGTAGGACCATGTGATTGTCGGGAGTTTCAGCCCCGCTCGCCTTGCGGCAGCGAGCATCAAGCGCGAATCGACCCCGCCGCTAAGCGCGATGGCCGGCTTCGAGAACGGTCGCACGTGTCCGCGAATGGCGGCTTCGACGGCATTGGCGACGTCTGAGCTACTCGGCGGTGGTCGCGCTCCGAATTCCGGCGCCCAGTATCGCGTCGCACGAGTCGCCTTCTCATCGAACTCGACGCGCCGGGCCGACGAAATCGCACGGACGCCGCGCCAATAGGTCATCTCGTCGAAGAAATAGCTGTTGAGCAGCATCGAAGGCAACGCAGCAGCGTCGATTTCGCCGTGAAGCGATGCATCGGCGCGAAAGCATTTCAGTTCCGAGGCAAGTAACAGGCCCGCATCATTCCACGCAGCGAACAACGGCCGCGAACCCGCACGGTCCGTAATGGCGACGCCGCGACGGGCCTTCGGATCGATTACGAAAATAACGAACGAGCCGTCCAGCCGTTCGAGCGCGGCCAGACCGTCGCTGCGATACTTCGCTGCCAGTTCGGCAGCTGATGTTGGCCCTTCAATGATGTAACCATCAAGCAGCAGGATGATGTCCTGACTGACGTGGCAAGCTGCATCGTCCTCCGCGAGCCAGGACGCCTCCGCTACGGCATACCACTCGCCTTGAGCAAGCGTGCGCGTTTTTGCGCCGGATCGTTCGAGCGGAACGAGCGCTGCGGCAAGTCGTTCGCGCGGCGATCGCTTTCCATGCCAGTCGACCGCGACAACAAACGATGACATGTAACGCGGCCCTGCTGTTTTAGAGTTTCGAGAACGCGTCTAATGCGCGTTGAATGTGCTCGGGCTTGTGCGCGGCGGAGATCTGCACGCGGAGACGGGCCTTGCCCTCCGGTACAACCGGATAGCCGAAGCCGATCACGAACACCCCGAGTTCGAGCAGGCGCTTGCTGGCAGCTATGGCCTTCGCTGTCGGGCCAAGAATGATCGGTGTGATCGCACTCGGCCCTTCCATCGCCTCGAAGCCGCGCTGCTTGAGGCCGTCACGCATCATCCGCACGTTGGTCCGCAATCGTTCGACGCGTGCAGGGTCTCGCATGAGGATGTCGACAGCCTTCTCCGCGATCGCCGCGCCCGCCGGAGGCAGCGCGTTGGAGAAAAGCTGAGGTCGCGACTTCTGCACCATCAACTCGATCACGCTTTGCGGCCCGGCCACGTATCCGCCCGCGGCGCCGCCGAGGGTCTTGCCGAGCGTGCCCGTCATGATGTCGATCTGGCCGTGCAGGCCGAAATGCTCCGCCGTGCCGCGTCCGGTGGCGCCGACGACGCCGACACCGTGCGAATCGTCGACAACGAGAATGGCTTCGTACTGGCGGCACAGTGCGTGGATTTGATCGAGGGGAGCGAGCGAGCCCTCCATGCTGAAGACGCCGTCGGTCACCACGACTTTGTACGGCTTCGAAGCGTAGGTCTTGAGGCGTTTCTCCAACTCGGCCATGTCGGCATGGGGATAGACGGCCG
Source organism: uncultured Planctomycetaceae bacterium (assembly GCA_964549445.1). GTDB lineage: Bacteria > Planctomycetota > Phycisphaerae > UBA1845 > UTPLA1 > SpSt-539. The sequence goes on along the minus strand of CAZJVS010000021.1, from coordinate 60,494 downwards.
ATTCCGACTGCTTGTTGATCTGCCGACCGAGACGGATCGCATCAATGATGCTCGCGTGGTTCAGTTCGTCTGAGATTGCCACCACGTCGCCGCCGCCGGCCGACATCAGCGTGGGCAGGATGGCTTCATTCGCGTTCCAGCAGCTTACGTAGGTGGTTGCGGCCTCTGTGGCCGAGAGGACGGCCAACTTTTTCTCCAGTGTACGGTGGTAGTCGAAGGTGCCGCAGATGAACCGGACCGAACCGGTGCCCGCGCCCCACTTTCGACCGGCTTCGACGCCGGCGGCAACGACTTCCGGATCGTTGGCAAAGCCGAGATAGTCGTTGGAGCAGAGCAATACGACTTCACCGATTCCGTCGAGAACCGCGGTCGGTCCCATCGGCGAGCGGAGCGTCTGGAGATGCTTGAATTGACCCTGATGCCGCATGGCGTCGAGGTCGGCGTTGATTTTTTCGAGCAGCGTCATCGAGACTCCGGAACGATCACTTGCCGGCAGCAGGTTGAGACGTCGCGCGCTCGCGCTGTTCGGCGGTTGCCAGGTTGTAGATGCGGAGTTTCATGTCGTTAAACAATTCGTCGAGCGGCCGGTTGAGCTCGGCAAGCACCGCGGCTCGGAATTCCGCGTCCGCCAGCTTGTTGGCTTCGTCGATGTCGGGCTTGAGTCCGGCCAGGATTGCGTCGGCCCGCTTGACGCTCTCGGTGGCGACGCCTCGCGCCGCAAAGGTCTGATTCTCGTCAAGCCCGAGACGGCTGATCACGCCGTCAACGTATGCGGTCCATTCGCGCGGTGGCGGAGCGATCGGGAAGAACTGGACGATCTCGACCTTGACCGCATCGGCCGGTTCGAGCTCGCGCGGCAACTCCTTCGCACCGTCATAGAGTCCGGCTTTCCGGAAGAGACGATAGCGACTCAACACGAGCATCGCGCGGGCATCGGGTGTACCGGGGGCAAAGTCTCTCAGCTTCGCGCCCGGCGGCGGCAAGGCGTAACGCCGTCGAGCGTCAACGATGGCGCGTCCCGCACTTGCGTATTGATCGGTCGGAACGAGATTCGCAATCGCCGCGGCAAATGGACGAATCTCGAGCGGTGCTGCGAGGTAGATGTCTTCAAGTTGGCCGAAGAGGAACGCCAGGCGGCGCTTCTGCCGCAGCGTGATCGGCTCGCGGTGCGAATCGATCTCGTCGACTTCGTCGATCGTCTTCATCCGGCTTATTCGGGATTCTCGATCGGCGCGAGCATTGTCTTCAACGAGCCGATTGAGCGTGGCTCGAAGTTCTTCGGCCTGCTTGGGATTCAGCTTGAACGCCGGAATGAGTGCGTCTGCGTAGCGTTTCGCCATCGCACGCGATTGCTCTTCAACGGCCAGGTCCGCCGGAGCCGTCGTCTGAGCGCTCGCACCGGCGACGGCCAGCATCAACAATCCGATCACAACCCGATTATGCTTCATTGCACCTCACCTTGAAGATCGATTCTGGCGTCGCGGCCGCCCGCGGGCAAGCGTCACACCTCAGTCCAGCCGCCCGGGGTCGAACAGACGGGCACATTCCAGCCGGCAGTACCGATCCGTCATGCCTGCAACATAGTCGCAGATGACGCGCGGGGCGCCCTGCTCGGCGATCCGCTCAAAGTATCGCGGCGGGAGCAGGTTGGGCTCGGCGGTGTAGGCGGCAAAGAGTTCACGGATCAGCCGACGGGCCTTGGAGTCCATCCGCACGACTTGGTGGTGGCGATAGACGTGCCGCCGCAAAAGCCCTTGAAGGTCGCCGAGCCGCCGCTCCATTTCGGAAGCGAAGGCGATCAGCGGCCGCACGGCTCCGCGAACATCATCGACGGTCTGAACGCTCGCCGCGGCAATTCGCGCGGTGCTCTCCGTCACCACGTCAGCAGCCAATCGGTCGCCGAGGGCATCGAGGATCGGGCGCCGCACGGCGGCGATCGGCGCCTGCGGAAAGTCAGCGCGAATTGGCGCGGCGGCTTCGCGCCACAGGTCGCAACCGGCCAAGGCGTCTTCGGCGATCATGCCCTGCATCAGACCGTCTTCCAGATCGTGGACGCTGTAGGCGATCTGGTCGGCCAGGTTGGCGACCTGTCCCTCCAATGGCGGCAGACGGCCGGTGTCGAGCAGCTCGCGCGTCGCGGGGTCCCGCGGCGGGCCCACGGCTTCGGGCTTGTCGAACGGGGTGCAGTGTTTGATCAGACTCTCGCGCAACTCGAATGAGAGATTCAGGCCGCGGAAGGCGGGATATGGATGTTCGAGGTAGTCGACGACGCGAAGCGATTGGACGTTGTGCTCGAAGCCGCCGTGAGTTGCCATCAACTCGGCGAGGGCTTTTTCACCGGCGTGCCCAAATGGGGAGTGGCCGAGGTCATGGGCGAGGGCGACGGCGCCGGCGAGTGGGGCATTGAGCCGCAGTCGCGAGGCGAGTCGCTGGGCGTGGGCGACGACTTCGAGCGTGTGGGTCAGGCGCGTGCGGAAGTGATCGCCTTCGTGGGTGACGAAGACCTGGGTCTTGTGCATCAGGCGGCGGAAGGCCGTGCAGTGGAGGATGCGGCGGCGGTCGAGTTCGAAGGGCGGATCGACGGGGGAATCGTCTGGATGACGGCGACCGCGGGAGCGCGAAGCATGCACCGCGTAGGGCGCGAGTTCCGGGGAATCGACGCTGGGGGTCGTGGCGCTCATGGGGATCGAACGGGAGTCGAGTGAGGGAGGCCAAGTTCGTTCGAGAGCTTCTTGAGCTGGCCGAAGAGCGTGTCGATCGACTGCATGATGACACGGACGTCGGAGCAGACGCTCATGAAGTTTGTGTCGCCGCCCCAGCGGGGGACGATGTGCAGATGAAGATGATCGGGCAGGCCTGCGCCGGCGCAGCGGCCGAGGTTGATTCCGATGTTGAAGCCGTGCGGCTCAAGCGTCCGCGTCAGGACGGCTTGGGCGTCGGCGGTGAGCTGCATCAGTTCGAGCTTCTCGGCGTCGTCGAGTTCGAGCAAGCCGGCCTTGTGGGTGCCGACCGCGATCAGCAAGTGGCCGTTGGTGTAGGGGTAGCGGTTGAAGCAGACCAGCGAGCGCGGGGTTCGCCAGAGGACGTGGTTCGCGGCGTCCTCGGCGGGCGACTTCCAGTAGTCGCAGAGGAAGCAACCGCCCTCGGGGCGGGCGAGTTCGCGGATGTATTCCATCCGCCACGGGGCCCAGATGTTCTTGCTGAACTCGCTCATGGTTCGGCCTGACTCTAGCGGTCCTGTTCGCTGCTCTCAAGAAACCATCTAAGCCATCAACGCCAGTCGCAGCATGTTGAGGGCGGCCTTGGCGGTACGGTCGCGGATTTGCTCGCGGGTCAGGTGGTCGCCGAGGCGCAGCTCGTGCACATCGCAGCCCTTCGCCGAGGCCAAGCCGACGTAGACGAGGCCGACGGGCTTGTCGGCGGTGCCACCCGTTGGACCGGCAACGCCGGTGACGGAGACGGCGTAGTCGGCGTTGCTGATGCGGCGGCAGCCGGAGGCCATCGATTCGCAGACTTCGCGGCTGACTGCGCCGTGGCGGTCGAGAAGCTCTGTCGGCACGCCGAGCAGTCTATGCTTCGCCGGGTTGGAGTAAGTCACGACGCCTTCGAGGAAATACTTGCTGCTGCCGGAGATGTCGGTGAGTCGCTTGGCGACGAGGCCGCCGGTGCAGGATTCGGCGGTGGCGACGGTGCGATGCGACTTGAACAGCAGTTCGGCGACGGCTTCCTGCAGCGTGACGTCGCCCTCGCCGAAGACGATGCGGCCGAGGCGGCGGCGGACGTCGGCGGCGTCCTGCTCCATCAGGCGGCGAGCAGTAGGCTCGTCGTGGCCGGTGGCGTTAATGCGGACGCCGATGACGGCATCGGATGCGGTCGTGCCGACGTTGGGGTTGCGGCCGCGGGCCATGAGGTCGGCGATCTTCGCGCCAAGCTCGGACTCGGGAGAGCCGTAGGTTCGCAGGACGGTCTGGAGGATGACGCCGCCGCCGCCGCGGCCGACGAGGGCGGGCCAGACGTCGGCGGCGAACATGGCTTTCATTTCGCTCGGGACGCCGGGCAGGATGAAGATGTCGGCTCGGGCGAGCTTGCAGCGGATGCCGGGGGCGGTGCCGGTGGCGTTGTCGATCGCGGTCGCGCCGACGGGGATCATGGCCTGGACGCGATTCGGCTCGGGCATTTCGATGTTGCGGCGGGCGAAGAAGTCGCGGATGCGTTCGAGGGAATGATGGTGGAGCTTAAGTTCGACACCCATGGCGGCGGCGAGTGCGTCGCGGGTGAGGTCGTCGACGGTCGGTCCGAGGCCGCCGGTGACGATGACGATGTCGGCGGCCGCGGCGGCGCGGGCGAGTTCGTCGCGGATCGGCTCGACTTCGTCGGCGACGGTGATGTGCCGCTGCGTCGCGATGCCGGCTTCGGCGAGACGCTGGGCGATCCAGGCGGAGTTGGTGTCGACGGTCTGGCCGAGTGCGAGTTCGGTTCCGACGCCGAGGATCCAGGCATCCATGGGCGGCGATTATAGCTTCGCGGGTGCCGAACTGGTCGGACTTGAACTGCCTCGCGCGCTTTCTGGTTGTGTGCCGAAAAGGTCTATTGCCTTGAACGATCCGCTACTAACGGCCCAATTGATTTCATTCTTAAAAGATAGTCTTACCCAATCGTCATTTCGAACGGCTGAAGCAAACGAGGCTAGGCCGAGCGATACGGCGGCGGCGCCCAAGACCACGAATCCAGAGCGTAATACCGAGGCGCGTTCCAGCTCGACACAGTCGCATCGAAGACGTAGTCGTCGTCGTCGGACAAGAAAGTAGGTAAGCGCCAGCAATCCGATTGCGCAGCCCGACAGCACCAAGACCGTGTGAATTCGCAGCCATCGCTCGATATGCGCTAGTGGTTGGGCTCCGATCGACGCGCAAACGATACACGCGATCAATAGAGCTACTGTCACACCAACCCTTCGATCGGCGGGTTTTGACGCGGATATCCATCGAGCACAGACGAATCCACCGATCATCATCGCCGCGATCCATATAAGCGTTGAGACATCGTTGGACTTGGAGCTGATAGAAACGCGCATCGCGATAACAAAGGCGCCGACGGCGCTCGCAGCTAGTCCGGTGAAAACTGCGGCCACGTATTGATGTGATCGCCGCGAATCGGTGTCAGGAACTCCTTCCTCCGTCGTGCGAGCGGTCGCCGCCCAGCGACGGTGCAAGAGCTCAACAATCAGGACAAGTAGGAAGTAGAAGGAAGCCCCACAAACGACCGAGTACGCAGCCAAAGCGGCAGGAGCGAACGGAGTGATTAATGTGCCGAGGTAAGGCGGATTCGCGGTCGCGGCCCCGGTGATATCGAGCCAGTCAGGAGCGTTTGAACACCACCAATGCGCGAGCGACCGGAATTCGTCTCGGGAGACTACCAATTTCTGGACTTCGTCTTTTCGCCCGGGATCGGCCGCAGTGGTCCGGACAAGCAAATCAGCGCACAACATCAGATTCGCGATCGAAAGCTCTGAATCCACAACTTCGTGCAACGCCTGCTCAAGGTAGCCACGAGGGCCCAAGCCCTCCGGTCGCCTCCCAGAGGCATCGAGCAATCTGGAAAGATCGATGATAGCGCCTGCAAGTAGCGGAAGCGCGCCGATCGGTGCTGCGGTAATTGACGCGGACGGCGTCAGCATCGCATGGAAACCGGGTTTGTAGGCGGTCGCGCCAATGTTGAGCTTCGACAGCGCGGCGCTCCATGCCTCCCACCATTGGTCGCGGTAGAGGGTGCAAAGGTCGATTGGGCCGTCGTTCATGATTCGCTGGAAGGCCGTGGCCTGCCGAAGCGAGTCGCCGCCGGCGGCGCGTGCTTGCGACGTGGCAAGCGTTGCGGCGCAGAGGCGGGTGACGCGGTTGCTCCAATCGGCGGCAAGGGCCGATTTCAGATCGGGTGGGAGCCGGCTGACCTCGATGCGCCCCGAAAGAACCAATTCAGTCGTCGTCAGGGCGCTCAGCGCACTCATCATCCGATCCGCCTCGGGATTGCCGGCCAGAGCTGTGCGTAGCGCGTCATCGCTCGATCGCCACGGCGGGTTTTTCAATAGACGATACTGCCGCACCAAGTCACCTACCGGTCCACGCCACAGCAACCAGCCGGAAAAGAACGTCGCGCCGAGTGCGATTGCAGTCAGCGCGACGACGGCGAGTTTGAAATTTTTCGGGCCGCGCGGGGCGGCGTCAGTAGGCCGAGGCCTGTCGGGTCGGGGTGTCTTCCTGTCGTTCTTTGTCGGGCGCGGCATAGGGGTAATGTCGCACGGGCGTGTAGTGACAGGGCGTCAGCGCCGACCGCCGGCACAGCTTCAAGATACGTTCTAGCAGTTGCTGGTTGTTGTCAATCGTCGTGTGGGTCACCTGGAGGGCCGAGACGTCGGTGGCCATGTTCTGGCCGACGACGGGATAGTCGCCCCAGTAATTGTCGTACCAGTAATAGGGATGCTTCTCGGCGTAGTTGCTGTTGCGGGTGCTGACGAGGGTCGTGCCGTTGACCGACGAGTCTTCGGCATGCTGGACGTAGTTGTTGATGCGCTGGGCGTTGTGGCCGATGGGCATCGGCGTCGGGTTCTTGGCGTTCGTTTCGGCGTAGGGCCAGTCCTTGTTGAAGGCGTCGATGACGATGACGCGCTTCATGTACTTGGTCTTGTGGTCCTGGGCGTAGTGGCGGGCGACTTGTGTCGCGAGGAAGCCGCCGTGGCCGTGGCCGACGATGATGGCGTCTTCGGCCGGGGCGGCGTCGATGTCGTTGACGACCTGGAGCCAGTCATCCGGGCCGACGACGGTGGCGTTGATTTCGTGCTGGTGGAGTTCGCCTTCGAGCCAGTAGAGGCCGTCACTGCTCTCGGCGGGTGTGCCGCGGATGAGGAAGACGCGCGGGCCTGAGAACTCCCAGGAAGTGGGATGATGGCAGCCGACGACCGCGATCATGAGCACGACACCCATCAGCATCGCGCCGAACCAGATTGCTCGCTTCATTGCTCTTCCCCCGACGGCTCGTGAGGCCGCGTGAAAGATCGTATGCCGGCTGGAGCGAAGAGTGAAGCGGGATGGCGGCCAGTCGGGGTGTGTGAAGCGCTGGAGGTGAGTTATTGGGACTGGGAACCGGATTGCGGATTGTGGATTGGGGATTGCGGATTTCAGGCAGTAGGCGGCCTGAGGGCCGCATGGGGCTTGGAGTTCGAGCGCGAGGGCGGGCCTTTGACACGCCGGGAACGCTCCGCGTTCGAGAGCGGCAGCGCCGCTCGGCGCGTCAAGGGCAGGGCGCGGCTCGGACTTGGCGGCGGGTGGATTCGGGCTCATTCGGACCACCCCCCTTCTTTTTTGACGGGATTAGACGGGATTTGATGGGACGCGGGTCGTGGCGGTCGGCTTTGAGTCATCGGTTCACTGTCGTGCGTTCGCGGGCCTGCGGCGCGCGACCTCTTTTTTTGACGATAGAAGACGATAGCAGACGATAGAGAGTCTGACATATCTTATCGCAATACAGGTTTTCCCGGGCGCATTGGGTCGGCGCGGAGAGTCTCCGGGGGCTTCGCGGCGGTGCTTGTCCGAAGCGACGACGCGCGAGACGGTGGCCTCCCCAGTGTTCGTATTATGTTAGGACGTAAAACTCAAGGGTCAAGTCGAAGCAGAAGTGATTTGTCGAGGGCTGTTCATCTTTCGAGAGTCAGAGCGTCCGGGCGGGGGACTTCTCAGAGATATGAATCCGGACGACCGTGAATCCGGATCAAGCCCGAATTCCGTACCTTTGCGTTCGCGGCTCGAACGGTTAGAATCAGAGCAGCGGCCAACAGTCGAAATTCAACGACAAGCCGCTGCGAAACACACATGCACTCGCGCAAAATCCATCGGTTGGCTTTGTCTGGGGTGACATCGCCATTCAAGGGCCACCTAAGCGCCGCCCACGAGGAGGCACCGATGCTTGATGGGCTTCGCTGTTCTGGACTCATCACCGGCCTCGCATTTGTTGTTCTGGGGACGAGCGTTCACTCCGGTGTGGATGCCGCTCCAGTCACGTACCAAGCGATTGCGGCGTATCTCGACCCCGCTCCGGGCGCGCAGCCGGGGCAGTACTTCCGCTACTTCTACACTCCATCGATCAATAATGATGGAGTTATCGTCTTTGTTGCCGAACTTGGCGGAGAAGGCATCATTTCGTCGAATGCAGATGGGATTTGGAAGGGAACACCGGGCACTCTCATCAACGTCGCGCGCGAAGGAAATCAAGCGGCGGGACTTGCATCCGGAGTATTCTATTCGAGTACCAGTGGAACCGGATTCGACGCGACATCCGCGAGCGCTTCTGACAAGATCTACTTTTGTTCCTATCTGGCAGGAAACGTTACGCAGTCGAATAACTCTGGATTCTGGCTTGCATCACCCGGCGGCGTAGAGCTTGTGATTCGCGAGGGCGAGTCGGCTCCCGGAGCAGCGCCGGGCGTCGTCTTCTCTAACCCGAGCGCCAGTGATTCGTTTTCCCGATTTGCGATGGGATCGAATAATCACATTGTGTTGACGGCGCTAATAACCGGCCCCGGCGTCGTGCCGTGGGTCAACGATCTGGGGCTTTGGAGCGGGCAGGCCGGCAGCCTGGCGCTCGCGGCACGGACCGGAGATCCGGCACCGGGTGCGGGATCCGATGCGCGATTCAGCGACATCGGTTCGGCGGTCGTGAATCGCAACGGCGTCGTTGCCTTTCGGGCTCAAATCGCAGGCGCTGGCGTCGACTCGTCAAACGATACCGGCATTTGGTGGGGAGTCCCCGGAAATCTACAACTGATCGCGCGTGAGGGCGACCCGGCTCCAGGCATGCCTTTCGGAGTCTCGTTCGGAGGCTTCGGAAACGTCAATTCCCCGGACATCAACGACGTCGGGGAGGTGGCGTTCATCGGGTATCTGGTCGGCGCTGGAATCGACGTCAACAATGGAGTCGGCATCTGGACCGGGCAGCCTGGAACGATCGCACCGATCGCACGCGCCGGAGATCCGGCGCCCGGCACGTTGCCCGGTGTCGTCTTTGGATTCAGTTTCAATACTCCACCCACAATCAATGCGCGAGGTGATGTTGTCCTATTTGCAAACGTTAGCGGAAGTGGTGTTTCTTTCGGGAATGACTACGGAATTTGGTGCTTTCGTAGCGGCTCGCTTGGACTTATTGCCCGGGAAGGCAACGCCGTGCCCGGATTCGCGACCAATGTTGTCTTTGACACCTTTGCCGCGCAGGCGGCAAACGGAGCCGGACAAGTCGCGTATTCCTGCAACATTCGCGGCCCTGGTGTGACGCTTGCTAACAACGTTTGTCTCTGGTTCGAAGACCGCGCTGGTGTGGCACGACTCATTGCGAGAACGGGAACGGCCATTCAGATCCGACCGGGAAATGTCCGGACGCCGAGCAGCTTTTCCTTCAGGGCCAATTCTGGGGGACAGGATGGGCGCTCGGCCGCGTTGACGGATTCCGGACAGATCGCGTTTCATATGGGATTCATAGACGGATCCGGCGCTCTCATGCTCGCAACTGTCCCGTGTCCGGATCAGAGTCCCGGACCAGTCGGTGACGTTGACTGCGATGGCGGTATTGGTCCGGGCGATGCTGTCGCCCTTGCGCTGGCGCTGGTCGATCAGTCTCAGTATTCAACGGAGCATGGATGTTGCGACATCGGGAGCGCTGATTTGAATCAGGATGGACTCGTGAACGGAGTAGACATCGAGAACTTCCTCTTCGTCACCATCGCCCGATAGATGGTGTCGCTCATCGAGCCAAGTGGAGGTTAGGTTCCAATGTGCAGGCCCGAGACGACGGACGGATTGATCGCGACCGCTAGACTGAAACGGTTGGGCCGCGCCCGAAGTGCGACTTTGTGTCTGACAGTCGTCGTTGGACTTTCGTCGGCGGGGCGCGACGTGGTGGGCCAATCATGCCTGCCGCAATGGGTCAATCACACTCCGAGCGCGCTCCCCGATCCAGGTTACGACTTCACGACCGCGTTTGACACGGCGCGCGGCGTCGTAGTGCTGTTCACCGGTGGGGGTACATGGGAGTGGGACGGGTCCACTTGGACTTTGCGATCTACAAGCGGTCCAGTCGGAAGAGTGCGGTCGAGTATGTGCTACGATGCGCATCTGGGAAAGACCGTACTCTTCGGCGGCATCCTAAACGCCGTAAGTAATGCCGATACATGGACTTGGGATGGAACCTCGTGGACTCTCGTTACGCAGTCAGGCCCTGCGGGGCGTGATAGTGCCTGCATGGCGTTTGATTCAGCTCGAAATGTCACGCTCTTGTTCGGCGGACTTGGCGCCTCAGGCCCGCTGCAGTCAACATGGGCGTTTGACGGAACATCGTGGACTCTTGTGGCAGCCACCGGTCCGGCACCGCGGTACAAGGCAGCAATGGCGTTCGATGATTCGCGTCAAGTGTGCGTACTCTTTGGAGGGACTGAGGGAAGCACGGAAACATGGGAATGGGACGGATTGAGCTGGGCTCTCCGCCCCGCATCAATTCCAGATGGCCGCCGTGATCATGCGATGGCATTCGACAGCAGTCGGAATCGAATCGTGCTGTTCGGTGGACTGAAAGTGGCACTCGGGCAGTGGACTGATGAGGTCTGGGAATGGGACGGTACTGACTGGACACACGTGCCGGCTGACGGACCCTGGCCGCGAACTTCGCATACGATGAGCTACGACAGTTTTCGAAATGAATGCATCGTCTTTGGGGGACGGGATCGAATTGAGTTCGATGTTTTTACGAATGGCGAGACGTGGGCGTGGAACGGAACCACATGGCGCAAAGCATGCGACGCGCGGCCAATACGACGTATGAAACACACCATGGCGTACGATTCGGCCAGGCACCGCGTCGTGATGTTTGGCGGCGATTGCCCGCTCGGCGACACCAACGAGACGTGGGAATGGACAGGGGAGTTCTGGACGCTCGCATCCCATACTGGACCGCTCAAGAGGGAGTATGCGGCGATGGCGTACGACTCGACTCGTGGTGTCTGCGTTATGTTCGGCGGTTACCCATTCACAGACAGCGAAACCTGGGAGTGGAACGGCACGGCCTGGGCGTTTCGGACGGACAGCGGCATTCCGGGCCGAAACCGTCATGCGATGGCGTATGATTCGAAGCGTCATGTGACCGTGCTATTTGGGGGCGACACGGGAGTCCGGGATGGCAATACGTGGGAGTGGGACGGCAACAGTTGGTTGCACCGATCGAGTACCGGGCCGTCGGCACGACTGAGCCACGCCATGGCGTTTGATTCTCATCGTGGGGTAACGGTTTTGTTCGGCGGCAACGCGGCAACGGGTGATTCATCGGAAACCTGGGAATGGGATGGCGTGAACTGGAACCTTCGCGCGAGTGGTGCTCCAACCAAGAGAATAAGTCATGCGATGGCGTTTGATTCGTCGCGAAATGTTGTTGTGCTTTTTGGTGGAAAGACGAGCAACATCAAGTTGAATGACACATGGGAGTGGGACGGCTCAACTTGGGCGCCTGGTCCGGGAACGGGGCCAGTAGCCAGAGATCTGCATGCAATGGCATTTGACGAGTCGCGCACCCGCATGATCCTGTTCAGCGGCAGTCCCGTCGGGTCCGGTGGATTGACAGACACCTGGGCGCTAGAGAGCCATAACGTGCTTATCGCACAGCAGCCAACTGGTGTTTCAAGTTGCTCCGGCGCCGCGGTGTCGATTGGCGTGTCCTCGTTTGGCGATGCTCCTCTCAGTTACCAATGGATCAAGAATGGAGACGACCTCGAAGGCTTCACCGGTCCGTCAATCCAGTTTGGTCCAGTCGCATCCGACGATATCGGTACATACCAAGTTCGAGTCTCGAATGGGTGCAGTAATGTGCTCAGCGATCCGGCCGTGCTCAGAGTCTCAACGAGCGCAAGCGGCGACGGTAACGGAGACGGCTTCGCTAACGGAGATGACATTCAAGTGTTCACGACAGTCGTCACGGGGCTGGCCGCTGTCGAGTCGGTGCATTGTGGCTTGGACATGAATGGCGACGAGATGATTGACGCTTTGGATGTCCCTGTGTTCGTTAACACGCTCATCTCACAATAACCGATTGGGCGGATTCGGGACCGTGGGGATTCGACGCGCGCAGTTCCCCCACTCTTTCCCTGGGATTGGCGAGCACACGCGGCGACCTGTTAGACGGGTGGTCGGCCGTGCGGTGTATCGCGTGTTTCGCAGGTGCGCGAGAATCGGATGTCGGATGATTTCCGAGCTCTGCGAGTTGAGACCGGCACCGATCATGGCGGGTTTGAGCTGAAGGAACAGATCGAGGCGTGGCTGGTCGTGTGATAGCCCTGATCTTCGGGGCGGTTTGTTGGGGCGACGGCTCTGTCATGATTTTCTGTTCGTTCGCGAGATTCGCAGCCAGGGTCGCAGGACTTTGTGCAGGGGTACCGATGTTGGGGTCGTCCGCGTGCTGATCACCAGCTGCCGGCGGTTCAGGTGCGCGAGGGCGGCCTGAATGGCGCTGCGGCTCAGGCCGGTCGCGCGGGCCAGGGCCTGATGACTCATCCGGACCGAAGCGTCGGGCTGATCGATGGCGCGACGCAGCAGGCACAAGTAGACGATGAACGCCGCCGGCCGCCGATCGTGGCCGACGAGATCGGGCATGACGGCATCGACGAGCACGGAATCCAACTCCAGAATCGCCATCCGCGCACTGTATCATTAATCGGTATAGCAGCCAATGGCGCGATTCGCCTGCGTGCGGCGGATTTGGCTTCCGGACACGCATGCGCGATGTAAACTGGAGGCACCGCCGCGACGGAGCGGCAAGAGAGGAGTTATCAATGATTAGCAAGGTGAAGCTCGTGAGCGTCCCCGTTCGCGACCAGGATCGTGCCCTGGATTTCTATGTCAACACGCTTGGATTCACGCTGGCCACCGACCAGCCCATGGGAAACGGTCAGCGCTGGGTCGAGGTTCGACCGCCCAAGGGCGACACCCATATCGCGCTCTTCACGCCCCCCGGCCAGGATGACCGGGTCGGCGCCTTCAGCGGGATTTCGTGGGAATGCGACGATGTCGAGCGGACGCACCGGGAGCTGGTGGCGCGGGGTGTCGAATTCGCGCAACCGCCCGCCAAGCAGCCGTGGGGCACGATGGCCATTCTCAAGGACTCGGAAGGCAACCAGATGGTTCTGTCGACGGGGCGGTAAGTGGCGAAATGCCGGCGGGCGGGCGTTGCGACGACGGAACCGTCGATCTAGCGCACGTTACATTGTCCGCCCCGACTTCGCCCGCGCGTCCCAATTTTCTCGCGCTTCGACGGTTACCGCTTTGATCGTTCGACGAAATCGATCCATGTACACGATGTAGACCAGCGTCAGGACTCCGAAGAAACAAGCGACTAGCTGCATCGCGGAATCGACCGGATTTCGTCCGCTACTTGCCGGGCCGCTCATGACGAAGTCGATGCCGAGCATGATGACAAGCAATCCGAGACACAGGCAAAACGCGATTACAAGAACACGGGCCGATCCCGCCTGTTTCTCATTCGGAATCTGCAGCGCCAGCCGACGACAGTACGTCAGTAACGCGATGATGAGGATTGTTGGAAGCACAATCGACAGGTAGTCGAACACCTCAACGACAATCGGCAACGGGATGAACTCTTCCGGAATGGATGTCGCGGCGTTCAGAAGCGCGGTCGAGCGAATGAAGGGCCGTAGACGGCCGGATCTGTCGGAATGTCTCGGATTGGCTTGCGTGAACTTCCACGCGCCAATCGCCAGCACGATTTCAGCGGCCAGCGTCCCAAAGACCGCGAGCAGGGCCGCGGAATTTCCACTTGTTGCAATCATCGCCGCGACCAGGAGTCCCAGTATCAGCTGAGCGCCGAGTGCGACGACAATCAAGGTAATTCCCTTTGAAATGCTCTTTAGCCATTCCGGGCTGGCGAATTGAAGTCGGTCGCCATGCAGTGAGTGTGCGACCAAGGTCGCGCATTCCGGGCACGCAGCGGTGATGGCGAGCGTCCGCAGGTTGTACCCGCACTGAACGCAAGACAGATCGGCCTCGACGAGTTGCATCGATTCGATTGGCCGTGCGGTCGGGGATTCTTCAGTGTGCATGCACGCAAGCGTAATTCCGTCGGCCGGTAGCTTCAATCCTCTGTCGAGAGTCGCCGCGAGGCATTCTCTGCGGCGCAAGAAAACGGATGCCGATGGCGGCTAAACCACCGGCATCCCACCCCCTCGTTCGCGGCATTGCGGCCGTTCACTTCGGGGGACAGCACGCCTTGCGAATTATTTCCCGAGCGATCTCGCGACGATGAAAATGAAGATCGCACCCACGAGACCGCCGCCGAGCAGGAGATACAGAATCGAATAACCCACGGCGCTCAGCATCATCCATTCGGTCATGGTTCACCGTCCTCCAAACAGTCGACGCGTCATCAGAAGGCCGATCACGGCACCGAGACCGGCCGTCACGATCAGGATGGATCGAACCGGATTCCTTCGCGCGTACATCACGGCAGGGGCGACGGTCATCGCCAGGCGAGCACCGGTCATGGAATTCACGCGACGCCGCCCGGTGCGGCCGTTGGCTGTTGTGTGGCGGCGATGACTACGCTCGGCAATGGTTGTGCTCATATTTGACCTCCTGAGCAGCACCGCAGCGCGGGTGGTTGCTCGTTTGTCCACGGGGATGATGCCGGCGAGCGGTGACCGCGGCGTGAAACCGACGTGAAGCGCTCTACATCTCCAGGGGCCGAGCGACGGGCGTGGTCTGTATGTCCGGCTTGACACGTGATGGGCTGGGGCTTGTATTGATCGTTTCGCGCTGGCGCGCGAAGCGGTTATTGGACGTGGTTCGCGTCGCATGTCGGAAACAGGCAAGTCACTTCGGATCGCGATTGCCGCCGACCACGGCGGGTTTGAGCTGAAGGAGCAGATCGAGGCGTGGCTGGTTGGGCGGGGGTACGCGGTCGAGGACTGCGGGACGCACGACAAGTCGCCGGTGGACTATCCGAAGATCGCGCAGGCGGTGGCCGGGCGGGTCGCGGATGGGCGGGCCCATCGTGGTATCATCATCGACGGCGCGGGCATTGGGTCGGCCATGGCCGCGAACAAGGTGGCCGGCGTGCGGGCGGCGCTGTGTTACGACGTGTCGAGCGCCCGAAACGCCCGCGAACACAACGACGCGAACGTTCTGACGCTGGGGGCGCGGCTGATCGGGCCGGGCCTGGCGGAGCAGATCGTCGATACATTTCTGACGGTGGATTGCACGGAGGAGCGGCACAAGAAGCGGGTGGCGATGATCGAGCCGGGCGCGGCCGAAGCGCAAAAGACACCGCCCTTCGACAAGCTCAGGGACCGAGAAGCGGCGGCGATGGAGAAACGCTTGGAAGAGTTGTCAGCGGATGACATTCAGCGGATTGCAGAGCGGATTCGGCAGTTGATCGGGCCTGTGGCGATGAGCGCCGGGGCGTGTTCGTGCTGCGGGAGCGACTGTCATGGGCACTGCGCGCAGCACGGGCCGGACACGGTTCGCGGGCTGCTGGGGATGGGGGCGGGGCGGATCGGCAACCGGCTGGGGACGGGGCCGCTGCCGAAGGATGTGGCGGGGTACATCGACCATACGGCGCTGAAGCCGGAGACGACGGCCGAGGACGTGCGGAAGCTGTGCGCGGAGGCGGCGGCGAGCGGGTTCGCGACGGTGTGCATTAATCCGTGCTGGGTGAAGCTGGCGGCGGAGTGTCTGAAGGGGTCGAGCGTCAAGGTTTGCAGCGTGGTGGGATTTCCGCTGGGGGCGAACGCGACCGAGACGAAGGTGCTCGAGGCGCGGCGGGCGATTCGCGACGGGGCGCGCGAGATTGACATGGTGATCAATGTCGGGGCGCTGAAAGGGCGCGACGACGAGCTGGTGTATCGCGATATTCGCGGCGTGGTCGAGGCGTGCGACGACGGACGAGCGATCAGCAAGGTGATCATCGAGACGGCGCTGCTGTCGGACGACGAGAAGGTGCGGGCGTGCCAGGCGGCGAAGCGGGCGCGGGCGGATTTCGTGAAGACTTCGACCGGATTCGGGCCGGGCGGGGCGACGTCGCACGACGTGGCGCTGATGAGCCAGACGGTGGCCGGCACGGGGATGGGCGTGAAGGCGTCGGGCGGGATCCGCAGCTTCGAGGACGCGAAGAAGATGATCGAGGCGGGGGCGACGCGAATCGGGGCGAGCGCGGGCGTGAAGATCGTGAAGGAAGCGCAGGGCGCGCCGGCTCCGGCGGCGGCGCCGAGTCCCAAGGGCAAGGGCGGAGACAAGTATTGATCGCCGGGTGACGGCGCGGGATTGACGCGATATGGCTGAATTACGCTGCTACGTATTTCTGGATCAACTGCAGCCGCAAAACGCTTCGTTCTGGGCGACGGTGGCGCAGGGTTTTCTGCCGAACAGCGGGATGGCTTCGCTGTTTGTCGAGATCTCGCCGGGCATTGAGATTAACCACCTGACGGACGTGGCGCTGAAGGCGACGCCGGTGAAGCCGGGCATGCTGATCGTCGAGCGGCTGTACGGAATGCTCGAGGTTCACAGCGAGTCGCAGGCGGATGTGCGGGCGGCGGGTGCGGCGATTCTCCGGGACATGAACCATCGCGAGGAGGATCGGATCAAGCCGCGAATCCTGACGAGTTCGATCATCCGGCGGGTGGACGACCATCAGAGCCAGCTCGTCAACCGAATGCGACACGGGAACATGCTGTTGGCGGGCGACTCGTTTTACATCATGGAGGTCGAGCCGGCGGGTTATGCGGCGCTGGCGGCGAACGAGGCGGAGAAGGCGGCGGAGATCAACATATTGGAGATTCGCGCGTTCGGGAGTTTCGGGCGCGTGTATATCGGCGGCGAGGAGCGCGACGTCGTGGTCGCGTCCGATGCGGCGGTGAAGGCGATCGAAGGGGTCGTCGGCCGGACGCCGAAGGGTGGAAAAGAGTAGTTTTGAAGCCGGAGACGGCAATTACGGCAACTGGACGGAGGTTTTTGCAAAATGGCTGAAGCACTCGGGATGATCGAGACGCGCGGGTTTGCCGCGATGGTGGAGGCGGCCGACGCGATGGTGAAGGCCGCTAAGGTCGAACTCGTCGGGTACGAGAAGACGGGCGGCGGGTATGTGACGGCGATCGTGCGCGGCGATGTCGCGGCGGTGCGTGCGGCGACGGATGCCGGGCAAGCGGCGGCGTCACGCGTGGGCGAGATCGTGACCGTGCACATCATCGCGCGGCCGCACTCGAACGTCGATTCGGCGTTGCCGCTGGGCCGGAGCGAAGAGGGCCGGGCGGAGATGAAGAAGTCGACGGCGAAGTAGCGGCGGTCGCCCGGCTGTCGGCGTTGGGCCGAGGGTCGGGCGCGGCTTGCAAATCGCAGGGGCGCGTCATGCTACTGGCGAAGGTGATCGGCACGGTTGTTTCGACCCGCAAGGAACAGTCCATGGCGGGGCTGAAGTTTTTGCTGCTGCGTCCGCTGGACGCAGAGG
The DNA here is from genome assembly GCA_964549445.1 of uncultured Planctomycetaceae bacterium. Lineage (GTDB taxonomy): Bacteria > Planctomycetota > Phycisphaerae > UBA1845 > UTPLA1 > SpSt-539. The sequence continues at coordinate 42,959 of CAZJVS010000021.1, read as the reverse complement.
GCAAGGAAACGGGTGCGCCGTTGGTGGCGGTGGACGCGGTCGGCGCGGGGCTGCACGAAGTCGTCATGTTTGCGGCGGGCAGCTCGGCGCGGCAGACGGAGGCGACGCGCGAGCGGCCGTGCGATGCGGTGATCATGGCGATCGTGGATAGCTGGGAAGTGGCGGGCGAGCGGAAGTACAAGAAGTAAACGCTGAAACGTCGAAAAAACTCATGGCGTCGTTGACTGAAACACAGATTGATCAGATTGCGCAACGCGTGATTGCTTCGATGGGTGGGGGCGCGCGGGGATCGACCCCCCCAGGCCCCCCCTTGCCAAGGGGGGGACACGTGGCGGCGTGGTCGCCGGGGTTGCATCCGAACATTGATGCGGCGGTGACGCCGGCGCGGGCGGCGTTCAAGGCGTATTCGGCACTGCCGATGGCGAAGCGCGGGGAGATTATTGCGGAGATTCGGCGGTCGATGCTCGAGCATGCGGAGGAGTTGGCGCGCGAAGCGCATGCGGAGACGGGGCTCGGGCGGGCGGAAGACAAGGTTATCAAGAACCGGCTCGTGACGAACAAGACGCCGGGGATTGAGGCGCTGGTTCCGATTACGTTTACCGGTGATCGCGGGCTGACGCTGCTGGAGCGGGCGCCGTTTGGCGTCATCGGGGCGATTACGCCGACGACGAATCCGACGAGCACGATCATCTGCAACACGATCGGGATGCTGGCGGCGGGGAACAGCGTGGTGTTCAACGTGCACCCGAATGCGAAGCGGGTGTCGATCCGGAACGTGGCGCTGATCAACGAGGCGATCATGGCGGCGGGCGGCCCGCCGGACGTGGTGTGCTGCATTCCCGAGCCGACGATCGAGACGGCCCAGGAGCTGATGCGGCATCCGGGTGTGCGGCTGCTGGTGGTGACGGGCGGGCCGGGCGTCGTGAAGGCGGCGATGGCGAGCGGGAAGCGGGCGATTTGCGCCGGGCCGGGGAATCCGCCGGTGGTGGTCGATGAGACTGCGGATATCGCGGCGGCGGGGCGCGACATCGTGCGCGGGTCGTCGTTCGACAACAACGTGATCTGCACAGATGAGAAGGAGTGCTTTGTCGTCGAGCGGGTGGCGGATGCGCTGCTGGCGGAGATGGGGCGGAACAATGCGATCGTGCTGACGCAGCCGCAGATCCGGCAGCTTGAGCGGGTTGTGTTCACCGAGACGCGCGGGCCGCGGAAGCCGGGGGTGATCAACAAGGACTTCATTGGGAAGAACGCCGGGTACATTCTCGAAAAGATCGGGCTGCGCGTGCCGGATACGGTGCGGTCGGCGGTGTGCGAGGTGCCGGTCGATCATCCGCTGATCTGGACGGAGCAGATGATGCCGGTTTTCCCCGTGGCGCGGGTGAAGCACGCGGACGAGGCGATCGACCTGGCGAAGGCGGCCGAGCACGGGTTCGGGCACTCGGCGGCCATGCACTCGAAGAACATTGACAACCTCAGCCGGATGGCGCGGGAGATCAACACGAGCATTTTCGTGAAGAACGCGCCGATTTACGCGGGACTGGGCGAGGGCGGCGAGGGATACTCGTCATTCTCGATCGCGAGTCCGACGGGCGAGGGGATGACCGATCCGCGGTCGTTTTCACGCGAGCGGCGGTGCGTGATGGTCGATCATTTCAGGATCGTGTGAGCATGGCCGAGCCGGCGCTGGCAGTCCTGGAGTATTCGTCGATCGCGGCCGGCACGCGGGCGGGCGACGCGATCGTGAAGAAGGCGTCGATCGCGACGTATCGGGCGGGGACGATTCATCCGGGGAACTTTCTGATTGTGATCAGCGGGTCGGTCGGCGACGTCGGCGAGTCGTATCGCGAGGGGCTGGCGGCCGGCGGGGATACGGTGATCGACAGCGTTTTCCTGCCGGATGCGCACGCGGCCGTCGTGGCGGCGGTAGCGGGGAAGCGCAGCGCGCCGGCAGGCGAGACGCTGGGCATTGTTGAGACGGACACTGTTTCGGCAACGGTTCACGCGGCGGATCGGGCGGTGAAGGGTGCGCTGGTCGCGATTCGAGAGATTCGGCTGGGCGACGGGCTGGGCGGCAAGGGCGTCGTCCACCTGGATGGCGAATTGCCGGATGTACAGGCGGCGATTGCAGCGGCTTGCGAGGTGATCGGGCCGCGGAAGGTCGGGTATCGGACGACGATCATTCCGGCGGTGAGTGCGCTGGTCATGGGCGAGCTGCGCGAGACGTCGCGGTTCCATCGGTGAGGCCATGCTGATCGGCAGAGTCATTGGCACCGTTGTTCCGGCCGTGGTGTATGAGGGGCTGGCGGGCGTGCCCATGCTCATGGTGCAGCCGCTGGACAAGTATGCGCAGCCGAAGGGGGCGGCGATTGTGTGTGCCGATGCGACGCGGATGGCGGCGCCGAACGAGTTGATCTACTACGAGGGTGGGCGCGAGGCGGCGATGGCGCTCGATCCGTGGTTTGTGCCGGTGGATCACACGATCATCGGGATTGTCGATGGGTATGACCGCGACGATGCGGTGACGGTGCGCGGGGGCGAGCCATGATCCTCGGCGTGGTGCGCGGGCGGCTGTATTCGACGATCAACCATCCTTTCTACGACGGGAAGCGGATACTGGTGGTGGATCGGATTGCGCCGGACGGCAAGCCGGATGGGAATTACCTGATCGCGGTTGATTCGGTCGGGGCGGGGGCGGGCGAGACGGTGCTGATCGTCGACGAGGGTAACTCGGCGCGGCAGATCGTTGCGGACAAGATGGCGCCGATCCGGTCGATCATCATCGGCGTGGTCGACGAGATTCACGCGGCATGAACGGGGACTTTCAGCTTCGACGCGAGATGTGCGAGATTGCGCATCGGATGCACGCCAAGGGGCTGGTGGCGGCGTCGGACGGGAATCTTTCGTGCCGAGCGCCGGGGAATCAGTTGCTGATCACGGCGAGCGGGACGCACCTGGGCGAGTTGAAGCCGGACGATATTTCGCGGGTTGCGCTGGACGGGCGGCTGGTGGCCGGACGCAAGGCGTCTTCGGAGATGCCGCTGCACCTGGCGGTGTATCGGGAGCGGGCCGACGTGCAGGCGGTCGTGCATGCCCATCCGCCGATCGCGACGTCGTTCACGTACGCGGGCGTGTCGATGGCGGAGTGCGTGATTCCGGAGGTGGTGCTGACGCTCGGCACGATACCGACCGCGCCGTACGCGACACCGGGGAGCGACGAGGGACCGTATGCGATTGCCGGACTTATCCGCGACCACGATGCGATTTTGCTGGAACGGCACGGGAGCGTGACGGTGGGTAAGTCGCCGACGGATGCCTACTACAAGCTGGAGAAGGTGGAGCACGCGGCGGAAATTCTGTTTCACGCGCGGCAGCTCGGGCGGGTGATTCCGCTTTCGCGCGAGGAGCTGCGGAAGATTGCGGCGGTTCGCGAGCGGCTGGGGCTGGGGCCGACGGAAGATGTGTGGAGGCATTGCGGGGGGCGATAACGCGGGTGCGAGTTTTACGGCTCGTGTCATGCTGCGTTGCACCAAGCGTGATTCTCAGATTGACTCGTTCGATCCGGCGGCAAGAATCAGATGCTGCCCACCCACCACCGGCCGGTTGATGAGCCGGTAACCCTGCGTCGGGTCTATTCATGCGATGTCATTCGTTCGTCCGGCGTTTCACTCTGGCGGCCATTTCGTCGATGGGATTGGCGCGAGCTTCGATCGCCCTTGCGCAGGCGAATACGGTGGCGATTTCGTTTGGTGTGACGCAAGATTGGGGATCCGGCTTTCAGGCGGCGGCTTCGATTGCCAACAATGCGTCGTGGATCATTACGGACTGGCGGCTGGAGTTTGACTGGGAGCGGAGCATTACGAGCATCTGGGATGCGCGGATCGTGTCGCATGTCGGTAATCACTACGTGCTCGCCGCCGTCGATGCGGCGTGGGAGGACGGCGACTTGTCGCCGGGCGAGACGAAGACGTTCGGATTCGTCGCGCAGCCCGGGAATGGCGCGGCGTTTCCCGCGACCGGGTTGCTGAACGGGGCCACGGTTTCACTGAATGGCGTCTCCCCCGCCCCTCCCCCACCGCTGCCGGTGCCCGCGCCGCCGTGGCCGACGCGGGTGTCGGCGCCGTATGTCGACGCGACGAACTGGCCGCCGTTTGATTACGTTGCCGCGGCGCAAACTACTGGGTCGCGGTTTTATTCACTGGGGTTCATCGTTGGCGATCCGGCGGATTGCTCGCCGAGCTGGGGGACGTATTACTCGATCGGGTCGGGCTTTCTTGGGCCGGAGATCAATGCGCTGCGGTCGATCGGCGGCGATGTCTCGGTATCGTTCGGCGGCGCGGCGAATACGGAGTTGGCGCTGTGTACGCCGGATGTTGTCGCGCTCAAGAACAAGTATCGGGCGGTCGTCGACGCGTACGGGCTGACACACGTGGATTTCGACATCGAGGGGGCGGCGACCGCGGACGCGGCGTCGGTGGATCGGCGCAGCCGGGCGATCGCGATGTTGCAGGCGGAGCTGGCGGCGGCCGGGCGGACGCTGCACGTGTCGCTGACACTGCCGGTGCTGCCGAGCGGATTGACGGCGGACGGCGTTGCGGTGGTGGCGAGCGCGGTGGCGCGGGGCGTAAACGTCGGGGTCATCAACGTAATGGCGATGGACTACGGCGACTCGGCGGCGCCGAATCCGGACGGACAAATGGGGGCGTACGCGATCCAGGCGGCGACGAGCACGAAGAACCAGGTGAAGGCGGTGTATGCGGCAGCCGGGCAGCCGCTGTCGGACGCGCAGGCGTGGCGGAAGATCGGGGTGACGCCGATGATCGGTCTGAACGACGTCCTCAGCGAGCGGTTTTATCCGTCGGATGCACAGCAACTCACAAACTTCGCGGCACAGAACAACCTGGCGCTGCTGGCGTTCTGGTCGGCGAATCGCGACAGGCAGTGCGCGGGCGGGTCGATCGGCGTCGTCGACAACAATTGCAGCAGCGTATTGCAGCAGCCGTTCGAGTTTACGAACATCTTCAAGGCGTTTTCGGCCGCACCCGCCCTGCCGGGCGACATGAACTGCGACGGCGCGGTGACGGCGGCCGACGCGCCGGCGCTGGCCGTCGCACTCGTCGACCCGGCGCGATACGCGACTACTTATTCTTGCGATGCGACTCGCGGCGACTTGAACGCCGACCTCGTCGTGAACGGCTCCGACATCGCGCATTTCGTGCGTTTGCTTCTCGACTGATAGCGACACGGCGACTGGCGGCTACAATCGGCCGCGCTTCGCGGAGTGCGGCATGCGCGGCCCGACGATCTGGGAAGTTCTCTCGATCATCAACTACATCCTGGTTGCCTGCGCGATCATTGCGATCCTGCGTCGTCCGCGCGAGCCGCGGGCCATGGTGGCGTGGATACTCGCGCTGATCCTGCTGCCGGTCGTCGGGCTCGTGCTCTTCTTCCTGATCGGGCAACTCAAGATCGATCGCACGCGGCGGCGGCGCCAGAGCCGGCGGCAGAAGCTTGCGGCCGTGCTGGCGCGCAAGCCGGAGTCGGGCCAGGCGCCGCTCGCCGCACTCGTCACCGATCAGCACATGCACGCGGTCGTGCACATTGCGACGCGGTTCTCGCGTTCGCCGCCGAGTCTGGGAAACGACGTGACGATTTTCCACGATGGCGAGGCGTTCTTTCTCGCATTGCGGCTGGCGATCGAGTCGGCGCGATCGCACGTGCATCTCGAGTTTTACATTTTTCAGCCGGATGAGACTGGCCGAGCGGTGGCCGAGTTGCTCATGGCGAAAGCACGGTCGGGCGTGAAGTGCCGCGTGCTGCTCGATGCGGTCGGCTGCTGGCGGCTGCCGCGGAGCTTTGTGCGGCGGATGCGCGAGGAAGGCGTGCAGGTCGGGTATTTCAATCCGGTCATACCGTGGCGCGGGCGCTTTCACGTCAATTTTCGCAACCACCGGAAGCTCGTCGTGATTGACGGGCATACGGGGTTTACGGGCAGCCAGAACATCGGGGACGAGTATCGCGGCCGGCTTGCGCGACTGGGGCCGTGGCGGGACACGATCTTCAGCGTTCGCGGGCCGGCGGTCGGCGAGTTGCAGGATGTGTTCCTGGAAGACTGGAACTACGCGACAGATGAAACAATCGCGTCGGACGATCTGTTTCCCGATCCGTCGCGAGCGGGGCCGCACGCGGTGCAGATTATTCCATCCGGCCCAGATACGCAGGCGGATGTGATGCACCAGGTCCTGTTCGCGGCGGTCGCGGCGGCGCGGAAGTCGATCTGCATCGCGACGCCCTACTTTGTGCCCGACGTTCCGATGATCATGGCACTACAGGCCGCCGCTTACCGAAACGTGAAGGTGCAACTGCTGATCCCTTCACGGAGCGATCACTGGTTTGTGTTGTGGGCCGGGCGGAGCTACTACGAGGAGCTGACGGCGGCCGGCGTGGAGATCTTCGAGTACGGACTCGGTATGCTCCACTGCAAGAACGTGGTGATTGACGAATCGTGGGCGCTGGCGGGCTCGGCGAACATGGACGCCCGCAGCTTCCGGCTCAATTTTGAACTGACGGCGATCCTCTACGACCCGACGCTCGCGCGTCAGCTCCAGGACGAGTTTGACGAGTTGCGTGCCGCGTCGAGGCGCTTCTCCCGTACCGAAAAGCACCAGTGGACATTCCGCGAATCCGTTTCGATCGGCCTCGCGCGGCTGGCATCTCCCCTGCTGTGATCGTCCGTGAACCGACGTCGCGAGCGAGCTAGTGCATCGGCGGGAAGAGGAGTTGCACGATCTCGTGCAGATTGGTCGGCTCCGCCATCGCGGCCTCGTCGCTCGCCTTGACCTTGACGCTGGTCGGCGACTGGTCTTCCGGGTCGCAGTCGTCGATGCACCGGCCGTTGACGCAGCACGTCCCCGCGCCGCATTCCTCGCCAGAGCTACAGGTATCGCAGGCCGAGCCGGCCAGGAGCGCCAAGCCAAGCACGATGCCGGCCAGTGCACGGACTGCTGCGATTCGATGATTGGAAAGCATGTTCGTTCTCCACGGATTAAGTCGCACGAGCCCGTTTCCAGAAGGCGGCGGCCCGCCGGTGCTGCGATTTTAGCTCGCGCGATCAGACACTCAAAAGCGAATTCAGGGACTCTTGATTCGTCTTAGTTTTCGTCTTCCGGGGTCGCGAGCAGCGGCGGCCGTCGGCGGCGGCGGCGCTTCTTCGGTGCGCCGGGGATTCGGATTTCCGGAGTGCGAGGCTCGGCGCGGCTTGCCAAGTCGAGGGCCTCGACGGCGGTCTCCGCCAGGAGGTCGGCTTTGACTTCCTTCCAAAGGCCGTCGGCGCGGTTGAAGACGCCGCCGGAGACCATGATGTTCATGGTCGGGCAGGCGTTAATGTCGCGGATGGAGTCGATGAGCTGGCGGACCACCGGCGCGTCCTGCGGCTTGCTGCCGAAGATGAGGAACATCTCGGGACGTAGCTGGCCGAGGAGGGTGACGACCTCGTCGTGCGGGACGCCGCCACCGATGAAGTAGACGTCCCAGCCGTCGGCTTCGAAGAGGTCGGCGCACATCTGGGCGCCGAGTTGCTCGCTCTCTCCGTTTGCACACGCGATCAGGATTCGACGGCCGTTCGGCTCAACCTTGGGCAGGTATTGCTGCAGCTGGTCGGCGACGACACGGTTGATGAAGGTGGCCATGTTCTGGGTGGCGGTCGTGATGCGGTCGTCGCGATACATGCGGTCGATCTGCTCCATGGCCGGCCAGATGAGGCCCTGGTAGAGCTTCCGTGGCTCGGCGCCGGACTGGACGGCGGAGTGCACGAGGTCCCGGCAGAGATTTCGGCGGCCGGTGACGAGGGGCTCCATGTACTGCTCGAGGAGGCCAGTGACGGGAACGGGAGACATGAACTTCGACTCCATCGGGCGATGAGACTTTGTCCGCGAGGGGCGATCCGAGTGGATCGCAGCAGTCATCGCGCTCCGCGTGCTGCCGGACGACATCACCGCTGACAGGGATCCGGCCGAATCCTCCGGAATCGGCAGAAAGTGCGTACCGTGTGATGATTCCTGATGGCTGCAAGATTCCCAAAGATTCGCCGATTTGGCGCTGATTGTTAGATTGGGTAATTTGCGAGTCATAGGCAAATAGACAATCGGCCGGGGAGCGTCGGAATCTTGAATCCGTGGCGGTCGCTTGAGCTAAATGCGCAAGAATTGCAGGCAGGGACGCAGTGTCCGAGAATCGAAGAGCGGAGGGCTTGTCGGCGAGGGGGGTTAGCTGGACTTCGCGGCGGGGTTGGTGGTCGGTGTCGCGGGAGTTCGCGGCGTGAGTTTTGCGGTCATCCCGGTTCGGTCGAGGCGGATGCCGGCGACCCGCCAATAGCCGGACTCCTTGACGAGGAATACGCCGATTCGGGTGTCGATCGGGGGGCAGACGCCTTCGGCGAGGGCGAGGCGCTTGAGTACGGCGTTGTAGGAATCGGAGCCGGGCTGGAGCGGCTCGCCGCGGGGGGAGCGCTGATCGCTGAGCGAGCGAGTGATTCGGTCCATCACTTCGCGGTCGTGGGGACTGACGGCCCGAACGGCGACCTGGGCGTGGTTTTCATCGTCCGTCTGCTGGAAGACGGACTCGCGCGACATGCCGTCGACGTAATAGCCGACGACGGAGGGCCAGTCATTGGTGACGATTTCGACGGCCTTTTCCGCGGTCAGGTCGCTTGGCATGAGGCGATGCGGGTCCTTCGAGGCGGCGGTGAAGATCGCTTCGGCGGCGGCGAGACGGTGAATCTGGTCGCGGATGGCGTCGAATTGGGCGGCGCGATCTGGGTCGCCGAGTCCCTTGGAGCGGACGTCGCGGCATTGCTTGAGCAGGTCGAGCATGGCGGTGGCGACGGCGCTGGGCTCGGCCTTTTCGTCGAGGACGACCCCATTCACCGTGACCGGGGCGGGAACGGCCTTCCACTCCTGCGGCGGACGGCGGCGGGAGTCCTTGCAGCCGGTCAGGAGGGCGACGGACAAACCGACGGCCAGGGCGAGTCGGGCGGGATGGAGGTTCAGACGCGGTGACATCGACATTCGAGCACCTTCCCGCAGTTTGGCGAATGGGTCAAGGCGCGGCGGTGCAAGGTTCCGGCGGCGTGTTACCATCGGTTCATGACGCTGCTGGTGGCTTCAGTGGTGGCACCCTCGACGCAGGAGGCGGCGGCACAGATGGCCGCAGCGGTGGGCGCGGGGGCCGATGCGATCGAACTTCGCGTGGATCATCTGCGGGACGCGGAAGACGTGGTGATTCGGAGCATCGCCGAGTCGCGCCCGGCGGGCTTGCCGCTGATCCTGACCATTCGGGCGGCGGATGAAGGCGGGGCGTGGGACGGCGACGACGTTGAGCGGATGAGCCGGCTGATCGCGCTGGCGCCGTCGGCCAACTTTGTCGACGTGGAGTTGGCCACCTGGAAGCGGTCGGCGAACATTCGACAAAAGGTGGGGCTTGCGGTTGGGGCGGCGGACGCGGCGGACCGACGACGGCTCATCGTGTCGATTCACGATCTGCAGGGGCGGCCGAATCGACTGCACGGGATGTTGGCTGAGGTCTTCGAGGAGGAGTCCGCGAACGTTGCGAAAATCGCGTGGCGGGCGCGAACGGTTCGCGACAACTTTGAGGCGTTCGACCTTTTGCGAACGGCGCCGAAGCCACTGGTCGCGCTGTGCCTCGGGCCGAATGGGCATCCGTCGCGAATCCTGGCGCGGAAGTTCGGAGCGTTTGCTTCCTACGCCGCCGTGGATGAGACGCATCCAGCCGCGCCGGGGCAACTTTCGATTGCGGAACTCCGAGAACGGTTCCGCTGGGATGCGATCGGCCCGACGACGCGGGTGTTCGGGCTGGTGGGGCAGCCGGTGGAACATTCGCTCAGCCCCGACCTTCACAATACCGCATTCGGCGAAGCGGGCGTCGATGCGGTGTACCTGACATTTCCAGTCGAGGCGTCGTACGAGTCGTTCAAGGCATTCATGCTGGAGGCGCTGGCGCGGCCGTGGCTGGATCTTGGCGGGTTGAGCGTGACGATTCCGCACAAGGAGCATGCCCTGCGGTTTGTCCGCGAACGGGGCGGGAATGTCGACGCCGCGGCGGAAGGTGCGGGAGCGGTTAATACGCTCCGGATCGGCCCGGAGCAGAGCGTCGAGGGGTTCAACACGGATGTGCCGGCGGTGATGGAGGCGATCACGGCGTTGCTCGGAAGGCAGCCAGCGGAGTTGCGCGGATTGCAGTGTGCGATTCTTGGGGCGGGCGGCGTCGCGCGGGCCGTCGTGGCCGCCTTGGCACCGCTCGGTGCGGCAATCACGATCTACAATCGTACGCCAGCGCGGGCGGAGCGGCTGGCCAGCGAGACGAGATGTGTCGCCCGGCCGTGGTCGGAACGGGAGCGACTGGATTGTGAATTGGTTGTGAACTGCACGAGCGTGGGATTGGGGATCGGGAACGTCGAGTCGCCGCTTGCGGCGGAAGCGCTTCGGCCCGGAATGTTTGTGCTCGATACGATTTACCGTCCGGCGGAAACGAAACTTGTCGCCCTGGCGGCGGCCCGCGGTTGCCGGGCCGCGAACGGCGTGTCGATGTTTGTGGAGCAGGCGGCCCGACAATTTTCGCTGTGGACGGGTGCTTCGCCGCCGCGCGCACAGATGTCGGCGATCGCAGCTCGCCATTTGCAAACGGACAATTCGGCTTAGAATGTGAGGAGCGGTCGCGGTTGCAGACAGGCGTGCCTTGGATCGGTTAGAATCCGAGGGACGAAATTCGCGAGTGGCCTGATGCTGTTGATCCACACCTCGGACCTTCTGGGCAAACCGGAGCACTTTGCGGCGCTTGCTCGCGCGCTGGACGGCGTCAGCCCGGACGTTCTGGTGCTGGGCGGGAACATGTTTCCGGACGATCCGACCCGCGATCCCGAGGAGATGGGGACTCGGCAGCCGATTTATGTGCTCGAGGTCTTTCGGAACTGGCTCAACCAGGCGTTGAAGGCCCATCCGAAGATGGCGGTTGTCTCGATATTCGGGCACCGCGACTGGTTGAGCAGCGCACTGGCCATGGAAGATCTGGCTAAGCAGACCCAACAGAGACTGCACATCCTCACGCACGATCGCCCGTTCGAGCTGCGCGGCCTCACCTTTTTGGGGTATTCGAAGTCGCCGCCGACCGACGGCTACGTGAAGGATTTTGAGCGGCTGGACCTGCACGGCGACCGGCTGCCGTTCCTGGGCGGGGCACGTTGGGATCCGAATCGGCGTCGGGCGATTGCCGGGCCGGCGAAGGTGCAATTCACTCAGTTTCCGAGCATCGCGGACGACCTGGAGAAACTGGCGACGCCGGCCGGTCCCTGGGTGTTCGCGGCGCACGCGCCGCCGTTCGACACGCAGCTCGACCGGGACTATCACCGCGATCCAATCGGGTCGAAGGCGATCAAGCAGACCATCGAGCGACGGCAGCCGCTGGTGTCGCTGCACGGGCATGTCACCTCGTCGCCGGATGTGACGGGTGTTTGCCAGCAGACGATCGGCAGCACGACGGCGGTAAACGTCGGGCAGCATGCCGAGGGGTTGTGCTACGCGATCATTGAGATCGACGTGCCCGGGCGGCGCGTCGTGCGCGTCGAGGCCAAGCGACCCCAGTGAACGTCGTGCTGGTCGGACTGCGAGCCAGCGGAAAAACGACTGTCGGCCGAATGCTGGCGGAACAACTCTCCCGAACTTTCTTTGACACCGACCAGTTGATTGTCGATGACGCGGGGATGACCGTTCGCGCGATCTTCGCGGTCGAGGGCGAAGCGGGGTTCCGACGTCGCGAGCGCGAGGCAGTTCGGCGCGTGGCCGCGATGGATGGTGCGATCATCGCGCTGGGCGGCGGCGCGCTGTCGGATGCTGACAACCGCGCCGTGCTGCGGACGGCGGCGCGAATTGTGTGGCTGCACGCACCTGCTGAAACTCTGTGGCGGCGGACGCAACGCGATCCGGCGACGAGCGCGGGCCGTCCCGACCTGACCGCGGAGGGCGGGATCGCGGAGATCCGTCGGCTTGAAGCAGCGCGGACCCCGACGTTTCGTGATGCGGCCGACCTGATTGTTGATACCGATGATCGGGAGCCGTCGGCCGTCGCGGACGAATTGCGAAAGTGGCTGATACGGGTCGAGGCGGCCGATGGGGGCGGGTCGTGATCGAGTCGCAGACGCTCTGGCTGGTCGTCGTCGCGCTGTTGGGGGCGATTGTCGGGAGCTTTCTCAATGTCGTGGCGTACCGGCTGCCGCGGGGGCTGTCGGTGGCGGAGCCGCGGTGGTCGTTCTGCCCGTCGTGCCGGCAGCGGGTGCAGCCGCGCGACAACATTCCGGTGGTGAGCTGGCTGGCGTTGGGGGGCCGGTGCCGGTCGTGCCGAGCGGCGATCTCGATCGAATATCCGGTTGTCGAGCTGATGACGATGCTCGTCTTCGTCATGGTGTGGGATGCGCTGTTTGTCGGACAGGTGATCCAGCCGATCGGGACTCTGCGGAGCGACTGGCCGATGGGGCTGGCGTATCTGGCGCTGTTCGCGGGGTTGCTGGCCTGTTCGGCGATGGACATCGTCGATTACCTGATCGACGTGCGGGTGACGAACATCTTGATCGTGGTGGGGGTCGTTGCGCGCGGGGTGTGGGGGACGCTGAAACCCGCAGCGACGGAGGCGGGGTTTGGTCCGCCGACCTGCCTCGTCGGCGTCGCGCTGTTGATCGGGGGCGGCGTCGCGATGCTGCTGACGCGGGGGGAGGAGTCGCACGGGGCCGATCCGCGCGACGGTGATGTTCAAGAGGGGACAGCGAACAGCGAACCGGGAACAGCAACAAACGCGATCGAAACGAATCGCGCGGGCGGGACGCTCGCGATAGTCGCCGTTCTGGCGTTGGCAGTGATTGCATACGTTGTCACGGTTGGGATGAACGCGGGCCGGGCGGACCTGCTCACGCTGAGCGCGACGCAACAGCGGGCGTTGATCGGCATCTTTGTCCAGCTGGTGGTGCTGATCCTGGCGGCGATGGTGGAGCGGCCGGCGGACGCGGCGATGGAGACGGCGATCCACGTCGAGCAGCCGCGGGCGCGGCGGGTGGCGCTGGGCGAACTGGCGACGCTGCTGCCGGCGATCGGGCTGGCGGGCGGGACGCTGGCGGGGTTGTGGTGGACGGGCAAGCTGCACCTGGAGTGGTCGGACTGGCGGCCGACGCTGGGCGCGGCCGCGGGTCCGCTGGCCGGTGCGGGCGGAGCGATCGCGTCGGCGATGCTGGCGGCGGCGGTCGGCTGGTTTGTGCGGATCTTCTTCACGCTGGCGCTCGGCAAGGAGGCGTACGGCATCGGCGATATTCACCTGATGGCGGCGATCGGGGCGGTGGGCGGACTGTGGCTGGTGGTGATCGCTTTTTTCCTGGGGGCGGTGCTGGCGCTGGTGGGCGTGGTGGCGACGTCGCTTCGGAAGAGCAGCCGGGCGCTGCCGTTTGGGCCGTGGCTGGCGCTCGGGGCGCTGGCGGGGCTGTGGGTGCATGACGTGACGGTAAACTATGTGGGGACGGCGGCGGCCGGGGTGTGGCGGATGATGACTCACGGCAATGGGGCGTGAGGGTGGTGCGTTGAGCGCGGGCATCAAGAGCTTTTGGGTGTATACGAAGGCGGCCCTGGTGATCGTATTGGGGTTGCTGCTGCTGATCATTGTGCTGGCGAACCGCGGGAACAAGACGGATGTGTGGCTGCTGGTGCAATACCAGCAGGTGCCGACGCTGTGGCTGATCGCGGTGACGGCGGCGGTGTCGATCGCGTCGTTCTGGGTGTTGACGCGGGTTCGCGGATTGATGGCGCAGATGCGGAAGGTGCGGATGGAGCGGGAGGAGTCGGAACGGATGGCGCGGCAGAAGGCGCTGGCGGCGGAGCTGAGCGAGACGGAGCGGCGGATCGATCAGAAGCTCGGCCGGGCGGTTGGCGGGGGCGAGACGGGGGAGCGGTAGCGGAAGTCGCGCCGTTGGGGACGCTTTTGACGCTCAGCGGGCGTCCGGGAACGGGGCTGGGGCCAATCGCACAAGGCGAACAATCTGGTTGTGCTCCGGGTTCGGAATTGTTGGGAGGCAACGGCTAAGTCGAGTTGTTTGTGGGAGCGGGTGACGCTGAGGGTGAGGATTACTACGCCGCAGGTGATGAGGCCGGTGAAATTGAACGAGACGATCAGCGTTTGCAGGACAAGTCCGAGGTTGGTGCGGATCTGGCGGCGGGACGTTGTCGCGAGCTCTCTAAACAACTTCAGGGACAGAACGGTTCAGAGTCGCAGGGGCACTGGTTGAGGAAGTCCTGCAGGCCGAGGTCGGAGCCGGGGAGTTGCTGGTTGCAGGGCTGGCCGTCGCGGCACTCGGTCATGTAGGCCCAGTGCGTAATGAGCGACGTGACGCCGGTGGTCATCTGCATCTCGGCCTTCCACTGGCCGTCGATGAAGCGCATGGTGCCGAGGCCGTTGACCTGCTGGTTGAGCTGGGCGGGGACGTTTTCGGGGAGTGCGAAGGTGAAGGTGATCTGGATGTCACCCTCGGGGGTGATGGATCCGACGAGGTTCATGCAGATGTAGCTGTCGGAGGAGGAGGTTTTGACGACCTGATCGCCCCAGAGGTAGCCGTCGGCGTAGTTGGTGATATGCCAGACGGTCTGGTCGGAGATGGGGGTATGGGTGTCTTCGGCGAGGGAGGACTCGACGGCGGCGAGGCCATCGGCGGGGACGTACCAGTAGGTGTTTTCGAGCCAGGACCAGTCGTAGCGGCGGCGGTGGTGGTCCGGCCATGCTCCGCAGGAGCTAGAGGCGAGGAGGGCTAGCGCGGTCAGTACGCGGACGAAGCGGTTGCATGAAGGCACGTGACGATCTCCGTGAGGGTCTCCGAGAAGGTCTCCGAATTGGGGCGGGCGTCGCACGCGCCGGCGTACCGGAATGATCGGCCGAATGGACGGCGGCGGGCGAGGGGGACGATCAGTCGAGTTGTTTGTGGAAGCGGGTGACGCTGAGAGTGAGGATGACGACGCCGCAGATGACGAGACCGGTGACGGAGGGGATGAGGTCGAGGAAGTCGGCGCCGCGGAGGATCACGCCGCGGAGGATTTCGACGAAGTAGGTGACCGGAAGCAGGAAGCTGATGGCGTAGATCGGGAGGGGCATTTCGGAGCGTGGGAACATGAAGCCGCTGAGCAGGACGGAGGGGAGCATGACGAGGAACGAGAATTGCAGTGCCTGGAGCTGAGTCTGGGCGATGGTCGAGATGAGCAGGCCGAGGCCAAGGACGGTGATGATGAAGAGGGACGAGAGCAGCAGGAGGAGCGTGAGGTTGCCGTGGATGGGGACGCGGAAGAGGCCGACCATCAGGACGAGGACGAGCAGCAGTTCACCGAGGGCCAAAACGGTGTAGGGGACGAGCTTGCCGAACATGAGGCCGGCGCGCCCGACGGGCGTGACAAAGAGCTGTTCGAGCGTGCCGCGTTCGCGCTCGCGTACGATGGAAAAGCTGGTGAGGAAGAGCAGGACGAGCTGGAGGATGATCGCGACGAGGCCGGGGACGAAGAAGTGCGAGCTTTCGAGGGCGGGGTTGAAGAGCAGGCGCGCGCGGGCGTCGATGGGCATGGCGGGCTTGCCCTCTTCGTCGCGGGCGGCGGCGACCTGCAGGGATTCGCCGAGAGATTTGGCGCGCTCCATCGAAAGCTGAGTGACCATGAGCGAGACGGTGTTTTGCGCGGTGGTGGCGACTTGCGAGTCGCTACCGTCGACAAGGACCTGCACGGCGGCCTGATCGCGGCGGAGGAGGCGCTCGCTGTAGTCGGCCGGAATGATGACGCCGACCTTGGCGCGGCCGGCGGTGATGGCGCGGTTGAAGGCGTCCATGTCGGTGACGCGCTGGTGGACACGGAAGGTCTTGGTGGCCTCCATGGCTTCAGCAAAGCGGCGGCTGTCCTGGCGGCCGTCGAGGTCGAGTACGACGACGGGGATGTTTTCGATGGTGACGCGGATGGCGTAACCGAAGATGGTGAGCTGGAGCGAGGGGACGATGAGAGCGAAGAAGATGGTCATCGGCTCGCGGCGGAGGTGGGCGAACTCCTTGAGGAGGACGGCGAAGAAACCGTTCATGCGGCGGCCTCCCGGTTTTCCTCGGCACGGCTCATGATGACGAAGACGTCTTCGAGGGTCGGGGCGATGGGACGTGCTTCGGCGGCGCGGTCGTCGGGGGCGATCTGGCGGAGCAGGGAGTCGATCGCGATCGATTCATCGACCAGCGCGTGAAGCGTGTTGCCGAACATGGTGGCGTCGCGGATGGCTGGGACGTTGCGGCAGAGGGCGAGGGAGGCGGCGGGCTGGACCGTGGTGATTTCGTAGCGGCGCGTACCGGGGGGAGTGACGGCGGGGAGCGATTTGAGTTCGCCCGGTGCGCCGGCCACGACGAGGCGGCCAAGGTAGATGTAGCCGACGTGGGTGCAGCGTTCGGCTTCGTCCATGTAATGCGTGGTAACGAACATGGTGACGCCGCGGTGCGAGAGAGTGAAGAGCAGGTCCCAGAGATCGCGTCGGGCGACGGGGTCGATGCCGGCGGTGGGTTCGTCGAGGAAGATGACTTCGGGCTCGTGGATGATGGCGCAGGCGAGGGCGAGGCGCTGCTTCCAGCCGCCGGAGAGATTGCCGGCGAGACGGTTGGCGTAGTCACCGACGCCGGTGAGTGCGAGGACGGCGTCTTCGCGTTCGCGCTGCTTTGCGGGGTTGAGGCCGTAGATGCGGCCGTAGAACCGGAGGTTTTCCATGACGGAGAGGTCGCTGTAGAGCGAGAACTTCTGCGACATGTAGCCGATGCGGCGTTTGATGGCTTCGGGATCGCGGCGGACGTCGATGCCGAGGACTGAGCCGGAGCCGCTGGTGGGGCGGAGGACGCCGCAGAGAATTCGGATGAGCGTGGATTTGCCGGAGCCGTTGGGGCCGAGCATTCCGAAGATGGCGGAGCGCTGCACGGAGAGCGACACGTCGTTCAGTGCGACGACATCGCCGAAGCGGCGCGTGAGGTGGTCGGCGACGATGACCGCGGACGACACGCTGCTTGCTCCTAGTCGGTCAGGTGAACGTCGACGGGCATGCCGACGCGGAGGAGGTCTTTGCCTTCGTCGAGTGTGACCTTGATGCGGAAGACCTGCTTGCTGCGCTCTTCGGGGGTCTGGACGTTGCGCGGGGTGAACTCGGCCTCGGAGGCGATGAAGGTGACGTGGCCGTTGAAGGTGCGGTTGGGCAGGCCGTCGGCTTTGACGGGGACTTTCTGGTTCATGGCGACGGCGGCAAGGCGCGACTCGGGGACGTAGGAGCGGACCCACATCTGGGAGAGGTCGAGGAGCGAGGCGGACGGGGCGTTGGCGGGGACGAGGTCGCCGGGGTGGAGGTCGATGGCCTCCACAACGCAATCGAGCGGGGCTTTGACGACGAGCTCGTCGAGCTGAACCTTGATGGCGGCGACGTGGGCCTTGGCGGATTCGACGGCAGCGGCGGCCTGAGCGATGTCTTCGATGCGGTAGCCGGTTTCGAGGAGCTTGAGGGCGGCGTCGGCGTCGGCGAGGGTGGCGGTGGCTTCGGCGATTTCTTCGGGGCGCGTGCCTTCTTCGAGGAGCTTCAGCTCCTGATCGGCGGAGGCGACTTCGGCCTGGGCGGCTTTGAAGGAACGGACGACGCGATCGATCTCGATCGCGGCGGCCTGCGATTCTTTCTTGAGCCGATTGACGCGGGCTTGCTCGGAGTCGGCGAGGCCGAGGTTGGCCTTGGCGACGTCGAGTTTGGCGCGGGCGATTTCGATTTCCTGTTTGCGCGGGCCGGCTTTGAACTTGTCGAGCGTTGCGGCGGCCCGGTCGCGCTTGGCGCGGGCCTGGGCGATTTCTTCGGCGCGGTAGCCGGCCCTGAGGCGGTCGGACTCGGCCTGTGCGCGGGCGAGCTCAGCTTCGCTTTCGGCGAGGCGCTGGCGGAGATCAAACGGGTCGATGCGGTAGAGGACGTCGCCGGTCTTGAGGCGCTGGCCTTCGTCGACGAGGACTTCGATGACGCGGCCGCCGACGCGCGAGCCGACGCGAATCTGGTCGGCCTCGACGAAGCCGGAAACGACGAGCGGGCGCGGGCGGTTCTGCTGCCAGTAGAGCCAACCGATGATGGCAGCGGCGACAGCAACTGCGGCGACGATGAAGACGGATTGGGCGACGGCTCGGCGGGCGAAGCGGGCGGATGATGGGGGGTTGCGGGGCGACATCTGTTACGGGGGCGAAGGATAGCGGTGCGCGGCGGTGAAAAGCAAAATGCCCGAGATGGCGGGCATTTTGGCAGGGGGAAACTGAATTGTCGCGAGCGAACTCAGCGGCCGTGGCCGGCGGCGTCGGAGGTCTTCTCCTCCTGTTTTTCGCCTTCAATGGCGGCGTCGATCAGGACGCACTTGGTGGTGCCGAAGACGATGGTGCCGGAGATCTGCTGGTCCTTATAGTCGCGAAGGTCGGCGACACTCAGCGACTGCTTGGCGCTGTCGGTCAGGTTGGAGATGCCTTCGAAGAACTGCAATTGAAGCTGCTTGGCCTGGACCGGCTTCTCTTTCGGCGGTGCAGGCGGCTTCTTGGGCTTGGATGATCCCGTGCCACCGCCGCCGCCGAGGGTGCCGCCGCCGCCGGATTTGGGCGGGGGCTTGGGCTTCTTGATCGGGGGTTTCTTGAGCTCGGGCCATTTGCGATCGGCAGCCGGCTTGGCGAAGACTTTGACGATCGTGCCGTCGTCGTCGATGCCGACGATGCGGCCTTCGATCTGGAGGGTTTCGAAGGTGATGGTGGTGAGGTACTGCGTCTTGCGGGAACCGAGCTTGTCGGTGTTCCACTGGATGTCGACGGCCAAGCCGGGGAGCAGGAACTTTTCGTAATCCTCGGCTGGGACGTCGTGACTACCCATCTGGATCTTGAGATTGTCCTTGGTGCGGATTTCGAGGCGGAGACTCTTGCCGTCGTCGGTCTTGACCATGAGGGTGCCGTGGGTGTCGTCGGAACCCTCCTTGGGAGGCATGAAACGAACAAGGGTCGACTTGCTCGAGCCGCTGTCGCCGCTCTTGTCGCCGGCGCGCCCGCCGCCGCCGAAGTCGGCACCGCGGCCGCCGCCGCCCATAGACTGGAAGGCCGAGGCGGGCAGGGCCAAGCCGAACAGCAGGATGGCGGACGCCCAGCACTGGACGCTGCGTTGTTTTCGTACGGGCATGGGATGCACTCCGGCGCGATGGCCTACTGATTGTTCCCCACGCTGAATTTAAGCATCCCGGATCGCGATTGCAAATTGAAACTTGGGGAGGGGGGTGGCGGATGGCGAGCGAGATTCGCGGAATTCAGCGAATAGCGGGCTGATTCAGCCCGGGACGAGGCGGCATGGCTCGGTCGCGCAGAGCGTCGTAGATCGGCGGATTTCGCATGAGCGTGGGAATGAGCATGGCGGCGAAGCAGGCGACGAGCATGGGCAGGAGGAGGGCAAAGCTGCCGGTCATTTCGATGACGAGGATGATTCCGGTGAGGGGGGCGCGGACGACGGCGGTGAATAGGGCGGCCATCCCGACAACTCCCAGCGCGGCGGCGGTGGAGGGTGCGTTCGGAAAGAGGCGGAACCAGCCGACGGCAAAGAGCACGCCGGTCTGCGCGCCGATCACGAGCATGGGTGCGAAGAGGCCGCCGGGGGTGAGGGCGGCGTAGGAGACTGCGCCGAGTAGAAAGCGCAAGACGAAACCGAGCAGCAGAAGGCTGAAGACCGGGGTCGCGGTCAGCGTGTGTTGCGTGATCGGATCGCCGCCGCCGACCCACTGTGGGGCGAACCAGGCGACGAGGCCGACGGCCGCGCCGACAGCAGCGGCGCGGAGTTCGACCGGCCAGCGGCGGAGCCGGTCGGCGGCGTCGAGTCCGGCGAGGATGGCGCGGTTGTAGAGGACACCGCAGAGGCCGGCGACGATTCCGAGGGCGAGATGGGCAGGGATGGCCTGCAGGCCATGATACGGGAGCGGTCCGACGTTGAAGTCGAGGGAGTCGCCGAGAACCATGCGGCTGACGGCGATGGCACCAGCGGAGGCGCCAAATGTGGCGATGGTGATTCGGGTGTCGAAGCGGCGGACGAGTTCTTCGAGGACGAAGATTGCGCCGGCGATGGGGGCGTTGAAGGCGGTGGCGAGACCGGCACCCGCGCCGGCGGCGAGGAGGACGAGGCAATCGGCGGGCGGGCGGCGGAGTTTTTTGGCGAGGAGATGGGAGACGGTCGCGCCCATCTGGACGGTCGGGCCTTCGCGGCCGAGGGCGAGGCCGGCGCCGATGGCGAGCAGGCCGCCGATGAATTTGACGGGTAGGAGAATAAGAGGAGCCGGCTCCTGCTGCTTGTCGAGGATCGCTTCAACGTTGGGGATGCCGCTGCCGGTGGCGGGCGGGGCAAAGCGGCGGACGAGCCAGGCGGCGACGGCGGTCGCTGCCGCGGCGGCCGCAATGACGGCGATGGGGCCGGCGAGATGCCAGGCATGGGCGCGGGCGATGAATTCGCCGCGAAGGCCGTCGGCGCGGAGGAGCAGCAGGCGGAACAGAGCGCCGATGAGGCCTGAAGCGGCGCCGGTAATCAGCGAGAGGACCGCGAGGGCGGCGAGGCCGGTGGTTTCGGACGACGGCCCGGGCGCGGCGGTGCGGAGGGGTTTCATGGCGCGGACGCTAACGGCGAAATGGATCGGCGGCTACCCGGGGCGAGAATGATCGGGCGGGGCTGGTTGCGCCGGCGCTTTGGCGGCATCGGTCGAATAGAGCGAGACGAGACGGGCAATCAGGATGGCCATGTAGAAAACGCCGACGACGGCCTCCGCCATCACGAGCGGGCGGGCGACTTCGGAGACGGGAATGACGTCGCCGAAGTCGACGGTGGTGAGGGTTTCGAAGCTGAAGTAGATGGCCTCGAAGCCGGCCATTTCGCGGAGCGGGTCGGCCGAGACTGGAAAGACGAAGGAGCCGGGGACGAGGCGGGCGACGAGGGAGTAGGCATAAGCCCACATGACGGCGATGAGCAGATAGACCGAGACGCCGGCACAGACGACCTCGTTGTTGACGCGCGGGGCGCGGAGGATGAAGCGGAGGAGATGGCCCATGATGTACGCGATGAAAATGATCGCCGTGGCCAGGGTCGCGCCGTGGGCGAACGGCCGATGGTTGAGGTGATCGATCCAGCGGAAGACGAGCGGGGGTGTTACCAAGATGGCGGCGATGAGCATGGACTTGCGGCGGCCGCCGACGGCGAGGACGCCGGAAAGGAGCACGAGCGTCACGAGAATCGAGTCGACGAGCGAGCCGCCTCCGATGCGGCTGACGAAGGGCTGCGCGGCGAGCAGCAGGAGCACCATGATCAGAAAATGGCGGACGGAGAGCGGGCGGAATCCTTCGTGGGTTCTGGTGCTGCGTTCGGCCATGACCGCGGCGGCTCCGGCTTTCAGTCGCTCGTCCGATTATCTCGCCGGGCGGACGCGACCTTCCCGGTGAACTCGCGAGCGAATCACTCGACAGGATCGGGGCCGGCCGCGCGACCCCGGAAAAGTAGTTTACGAACCGTTTGCTCACCGAGCACGCGTTCGAGCTCCTTGAGCGTGAAGAACGGCAGAAACGCGGCGAAGATCACGACGCACCAGGCCAGCACCTCGTCCACGCCCTTGTTTGCAATCTCGGTCATGCCTTCCGAGGCAGTCTTGCCATGCAGCAGCGCGCCGACGATGTGCTCCAAGAATGAGAACAGCACCACCAGGACGCTGAAGACGATGGAACGATACACGATCGCCATGGCCAGCGGTCTGTTCCGAAGCCGCCGCCCCAGGCGCAGGACGTCTCCGATCATGATGACCTTGGCGAGAATCGCCGACTCAATGAGCGGCGCCCAGTAGCCCACATAATGAATGTGGTAGGCGGCGAGAATCAGACGGCGATACCAGGCGAAGGCGACCAGGAAGATGGCCAGGAACGCAAAATTGAATAGATACTCGCCCATCTCGTGGACGAGGATTTTTCGCCAGTTTCGCGAGGTG
This sequence comes from uncultured Planctomycetaceae bacterium, assembly GCA_964549445.1. Taxonomy (GTDB): domain Bacteria; phylum Planctomycetota; class Phycisphaerae; order UBA1845; family UTPLA1; genus SpSt-539. Next base: position 20,869 of record CAZJVS010000021.1, on the reverse strand, counting down.
CTTTCGAGGTGACTTTCAGTTTCCATGCAATGATCGGTCTCTGCGGGCCAGTTTTTCCACGAGCTTTGGAGCACCCGCGGAAGTGATCGACGCACCGAAGGCCGTACTCAAAGGTTCCGACTCACTTCGCGACAACGGGAGTGCGGAACTTTACGGCGTCCACTTCCCACTCGCCGGCGTGGATGTGCCCGCAACCGCCCTGCGCCGCCGGGTGGATGCACCCATCGGTCTTGTGCACCAAAAAGCCCATGTTTCCCTTTTCGCGGTTGGGTGGCAGGCCGATGTTGGCAAGGGTTTCCTCGGTGGATTTGTAGGTCACGCCGATCTTCAGCATGTGCCGGGCCTGCTCCGGCGTGGCGATCGAACGGCCCACCAGTTTCGCCATGGCGACCTGTTTCTCGATCATCTGGAGCGTTGTCGCGCGAACACCCTTCTTGTTGTCCCACAGGTTCTCCTCGATGCCGGCGCGCGTGTGCTGGCCGAGGGCGATCATCATCATGGAGATGGGGTAGGTGAGCCGGAACGTGCTCTGGTAAGTGAAACACGAACCGTGCGGGGTTCGGCGCACCAACTCCATCAGGTCAAACGGATTGACGCCGCAGACGCCGCCGGCGCCGGTGCTGAAGAATCCGTTCACCGGCCCCATGTAGTAGCCCCGGCGAATCAGGCGCTCGACCAGTTCCAGGCCGTGGACGTGGGGGAGGGCGAAGTAAGGCTGAATGCCATTTTCGACGCAGCGCTTGATGTTCTCCAGGTAGAAGTCGGGCGTGGCATCCATCACCAGGTTGGCCATCGCGTGGGCCATCGCCGGATCGGTGAAGCGCGTACCCTGGAAGACGTCGAGCGGGTGAATTGCGGTCTGATCGTAGAGGGTGGAGCCGCACATGACCGTGATCTGGTCGGGCGCGGGCTTGATGGTGCAGAGCTTGTGCCGGGTGTCGTAGTTGGCGGCGTGCGCGGCTTCGCCCGGCGCCGGAGCGAACGAGATGGAGCCGCCCATCTGAAGGATCATCTTCGGTACGGCTTGTCGTAAGCGCGCGACCTGGTCGTTGTATTGCTGGAAATCTTTCGAGATGTGGCCGGTCTTCGGGTCGCGCACGTGGACGTGCAGCAACGTCGCCCCGGCGTTGTAGCAGTCTTTGGCGGCCTGGACCTGCTCATCCCAGGTGACAGGGAGCTTTTGCTCGGGGGTGCAATCCTCCGGCATCCACATCGGCCCGTACGGCGCGGCGGTGATCATCAGCGGCGGCATGTTTTCGGGGAGCAGCGAGTCGTCGGTGAAGTACACTGCGGTTTCCTTTCAGGAAGGGTTAGAGGTCGTTACGTACGTATGACTCCCGAAATGAATCCGAGAGTCCCAAGGCCGGCGATCAGGCCCGCCAGAAGCAATGCCAGGGAAAACGGAGCGGCTGGGTAATGGGCCTTCAAGCGCCGCATCTGTACCTGGTGCTGCAGGCTAGCGACGATGAGCGTCAGCACACCGATGCCGATCATGATCAAGCCAAATGATCTGGCCCCGACGACCTGATGCACACGAATCGCTTCGCCCCGCTCATGCAAGTACTCGAAGAACTTGTAGAGGGTGAAGCCGAAGGTGATCAGCGAGGTCGCGGTGCGCGTCCAGGCCATGAGCGTTCGTTCATGAGCCAGGTACGTGCGTTCCAATGCCAGGCTCATTTGATCCGGCGCCGGGCCGGCCCTGGGTATGGCCTCTTCCGCCACCGTCAGAACCCCTCTCGGCTTGAAGGCCCGTATGATTTCATCCGCCGGCCGATCCGAACCATGGCGAGCACGACTGTCACGAACAGCGCCTGCTGCGGGTAGCACTGGCGGACGATGACATGGGTTACTCGCTTGCCCGATTATTGCGGCCGGCTGCTTCGAGTTTCTTGATGTCTTCGGGCGACAGCTTCGGACGGTCGATCGTCAGGGTGATCTTGTTGATCTTGCCAGTAAAGGCGAACGGGCACTGGTAGTCGTTATCGTCGACCGGCGTGCCGGTGTCGGAACCGACGTCGAGATTCTCGTCCCACTCGAGAATCAGCGGGATCGTATGGGGCATCTTGTTGGACGCGACATCCTTGCCGTCCACCTTCAGCACGCCGGTGCCGGGCTGGCCGATGCCGCTCATGTTGTTGAAGGCCAGGGTGCCCGCGCCCATTCCGTCGTACTTGAAGTCAAACTCCAACGTGTGCCTTCCGGGAGACAGCGCCTCGGGCGACTCCCACTTGATGCGCCGGAGGTCGACCATGTTCCAGGTGAAGACGGGCTTGCCCTTCACGACATAAAAGCCGTATCCGCCGAAGCGACCGCCCTGGGTGATGAGCATGCCCTCGGCGCCGCCCTGCGGAATCTCGATCTCGGCCTTGAAGTTGTACGATGCGTTGAGGACGCTCGGGGCATCGCCGTTCGGTGTGCCGGTCAGCGGCGCGGTCCAGGTGAAGACGTTGCGACCGGCCGTGATGCTTGGGCGGGGGACGACGAGGCGCGTCGCGACGGACGCATCGAGCGGCAGGACCTGGTACTTCTCGGCTTCCTTCCAGAACAAGTCCTGGAGTTCCTTCAGCTTGGCGGGGTTCTTGGCGGCGACGTCGTCGCACTGAGTCCAGTCTTTTGAGAGGTCGTACAGTTCCCACGGATACTCCGATGGATCCGTCTTGGCGTCGCCGGCGACTACCCAGGGCGGACGCATGACCTTGGTGCTGGCAATCCAGCCGTCGTGATAGATGGCGTGGTCGCCCATCATCTCGAAGTATTGGGTCTTGTGCGTGGAGGGCTTGTCGGCGTTGGCCTTGTCAAAGGTGTAGGCGAAGCTGACGCCTTCGATCGGGCTCTGCTTGATTCCGTCGACGTATTCTGGCTGCTGAATGCCGCAGGCCTCGAGAATCGTCGGGACGACGTCGATGACGTGATGGAACTGCCAGCGCATGCCGCCGGCGTCCTTGATCCGCGCGGGCCAGGAGACGCACATCCCCTGTCGCGTACCGCCGAAGTGCGACGCGATCTGCTTGGTCCAACTGAACGGCGTGCAGAATGCCCAGGTCCAGGGCACGGCCATATGGTTGTAGGTCTGGTCCGAACCCCAGACGTCGTAGAACTCCTTTAGCTGCATCTCGACCGGCACATTTACGCCGTTGAACATGGCGACTTCGTTGGGAGTGCCGACGAGCGTGCCCTCGGCGCTGGAGCCGTTATCGCCGCTGATGTAAATGACGAGGGTGTTGTCGAGCTTGCCCATGTCCTCGACGGCCTGGATGACGCGGCCGATCTCGTTGTCGGTGTACATCAGATAGGCGGCGTAAACATCGACTTGGCGGAGAAACAATTTCTTTTCGTCCGCGGAGCACTGGTCCCAGTCCTTGAGCAGGTCCTTGGGCCAGGGGGTCATCTTGGCGTCCTTGGGGATGACGCCCAGTTTCTTCTGGTTTTCGAAGATCTGGTCGCGCAGCTTGTTCCAGCCCTGATCGAAGAGGTGCAGATCGGTGGCCTTCTTGATCCACTCCGGCGTCGCGTGGTGAGGCGCGTGGGTTCCGCCGGGAACGTAATAGACGAAGAAGGGCTGATCGGGCGTCAGGGTGTTGACCTGGTTCATGTAGGAGATGGCTTCGTCGGCCATGGCGGTGATGAGGTTGAACTTGGGATTGCCCTGGAAGGGGTAGATGTAAGTGGTGTTGCGGGCGAGGTTGGCGGGCTGCCACTGGTTCGTATCGCCGCCCATGAAGCCATAAAAGTAGTCGAAGCCCATTCCGACCGGCCACTGGTCGAACGGCCCGGTCGGGGTCGCCTGGTAGGAGGGCGTATTGTGATTCTTTCCAAACCAGGAGGTGCGATAGCCGTTGTCCTTCAGGATGCGGCCGATGGTCGCCTTGTCGCGGGTGATGACGCTGTCATAGCCAGGGTAGCCGGTGGCCTGCTCGGCGACGACTCCGAAGCCGGCGGAGTGATGGTTGCGGCCGGTGATGATGGCGGCGCGGGTGGGCGAACAGAGGGCGGTGGAGTGCATGTTGGTATAGCGGAGGCCGGTTTTTGCAACCCGGTCGAGCGCGGGGGTCGGAATGACGCCGCCGAAAGTGCTCGGAGCGCCGAAGCCGACGTCATCGGTCATGATGAGCAGGATGTTCGGCGCGCCCTTGGGGGGCACGACGCGCGGCGGCCAGTAGGGTGTAGACTGTGAAACATTGCGCGCAATCTTGCCGCCGAATTTCGGTTCGGGGGGCGGGAGCTGCTTGCCGTCGATGGTCGTCGTGGCGCTGGGCGAGCCGGGGACGCCGGTGGTCTGCTGAGCGAGCACGGGCGCGCAGAAGCCGGCGATGATCGCCGCGACAATCCAATTCCGATTTGCAGTTTGCACGATGTATCTCCTCGTTTGGTTTTCCCGGCGGCACGGTGCGCAAGCGCGCGTCGAGCTGCGACGACCCGGTTTCAATGCAACTGAGAGAGCAGCGCTATTTCAGCGAAGTGAGTACAGGCCAATTTTGATTCTCACCCACATCGATTTCTTGCGCCTGAACTGGGGGTAGAGAATACGCGTTGCACCGGCTTTTGCAAATAGAATTCTCGCATTGCCGCAGAGGATTCAGCACCAAAAGACTGCAAATGTTCGGGACTGCCCGGCGGATCGATGATCCGAAGCGTGTCATTACCGGCGGCTAACGATGGTGGACGCTCCCGTGATAGCTGGTGTTGCCGGTGTACGGGTTGTGCGTTTCGCCGGTGTGGCGGACGTTGTTGGTGTAGGGGTTGTAGGTCGTGCTGCCGTGATGTTCGGCGCCGGTGTTCGAGTTGTATTCGGTGTTGCCGGAGTGGTACGTGCCGGTGTAGGGGTTGTGATAGGCCGAGTGCGTGGCGGTGGTGCCGGTATAGGGATTGTGATAGGCCTCGCCCGCGGCGGCGCCGCCCGTGTAGGGGTTGTGGTAGGCCGCACCGGCGGCCGTCGCGCCGGTGTACCCGTTGTGATAGGCGGCGCCTGCGGCGTATCCGCCCGTGTAGGGGTTGTGGTAGACGGCGGCGCCGGCAGCAGCGGCCGTTCCATAGGCGGCGCCACCCACGGCGACGGCCCCGACAGCGGGAGCCGGGTAGCCGCCACCGACGACGGCGACCTCGCCGGTGTAGGGATTCGGATTGCCGCCTGCGACGATGACTTCGCCGGTGTAGGGATTCGTCGCGGCATTGGCGATGGCCGCTCCTGCGACCGCGGCGCCCTCGATCGCGGCGCCTGCGACGGCAGCGCCACCATAGGCGGGGGCGTAGCCGTAGCGATGGACGGCATAGTCGCCGGTGTAGGGATTGCGGTAGCCGGCGTGAGCGACGGTGTTGCCGGTGTAGGGATTATGGTAGACGCCCGCGCGATACTCAGCGTGCGCAACAGAGGCGAGCGCCAACGCGGTTGCCAACAGCGTCACCGAAGCGATTCGGCGATTCATCGTATGTCTCCTCAGCAAGCTTCGGCCGCGGACCGCCGGCGCGGCATCGCGCCGGGCGGTTACGGCATCGTTCGATTGTGCTACTCGGCGGCCTTGTGCGTGTGCGGCTTGATCGTGGGCTTGCCGACTTGGTTGAGATCGATCTGACCGCGGAGCTTGAGCTCGGTGCCGACTTCTTTGTCCTTGTCGATGGTGTAGAAGTAGAGCGTGTTCGACTGGTTGTCTGTGACGATGAGATTGTGACCCTGGGTTTCGACGATGGAGTAGCGCGGGCCAGCGGCGGCTGCGGAATCGCGCTGGGCGTGGGCGGGCTGCAACTGGACGATGGCGAGGCCGACCCCGGCGACGACGATCGCGGCGACAACGAGCGACAACCGATTTGACGCGGACTTGATCATGACGATCTCCAAGAAACCAGCGAACCCGATGAGTTGGTCACGGGGTTCAAACAAGCGACCCACATTCGTTGCATACGCAACGGGTGAGGTTTGTCATGATACCGGAGAATCGGAGCGGTCAACAACGATCACGCAATCGAATGGCCGGCGGGTTCCAATCGCCCTCATCCGTCGGGAGGATGGAGGGATGTATCGCCCGGCCGCTCGCCCGTTTACTTCCCCAAGATCATCAGCGCGTGACGCACGGGCGCTTCAGAGATTCGAATCAGCCCCGAAAAGGGGCGGTACATTTCGAGTATCAGGAACAGCGCACCGGAAACCGACAGGGCGCCGACGAACAGGGTGACGATGACGGTCGCGTTGCCTGGCGCGAAGAGGCCGAAGCTGAGGAAAATCATGCTGAGCCAGAAGACCAGCACGATCAACAGGGGACTGGAGATCGAGCCGCGGGCCTGCTGATTGAGGAGCATTCTGGTTCGCGCAATGTCCGCCAAGACGCCTTCGGACTGTGATTGCAGCTTGCGTTGCGCATCGTTCGTGGGTTTGAGTTCAAGCAGGGCCTCGTACAGGGCCTCGCCCGCCGCCGTGGTCGGTGCGGTCGTTGTCGGATCGACTCGATCGGCAGCCCAGATTCGATCGATTGAGGCGGTCACGGCTTGTCGGAGTCGCTCGCGGACCGCGCGCGTCTCCGGACCGTAGACGGACAGCAGGCGATCGAGCCGGACGAAATTGGCCGACATCTCGGTGATCTCAGCATCCTGCCGGTCGTAAGACGACTTGGCCGACCCGACCAGGAGACCCAATACGAGGGCGGCCATCGTGCTGATCAGCCCGGTGCCCAGCTTGATGGCATCCTGCGATTCCTTGGTGAGATGGTGGCCGGGCAGGGCGTTGCGGAGCAGCATGCCCAACAGAACGCCGCCGAATACGCAGGTGAGGATGATGATGCCGATGCTGAATGAACTCATAAACCGTTTCTCGGGAGTTCTGGATTCATCTCTTCCGCGCCGCCATCAGCCCACCTGCTGGATGGCCGGCGGCTTCCAGGTGCCGTCTCCGGGCGGGAGGATCGAGGGCGGGGTTTCTTTCGGCCAGTAAAGGCGCATGACGAGGTAGATGGGGCCATTGGGGGCCGGGAGCCAGTTGCTTTCCTTGTCTTTGCCGGGAGAGTCTTTCTGGATGTAGAGGGTGAGCGAACCATCGGGGTTCTTCTTCATGTCCGGCAGCATCGGCGAGTTGATGAGGTAACGGTTGATGGGGTTCTCAATAAGCAACTGGGTCTTGCCGTCGTACATCGTGACGGACCAGAAGGCGTTGACGGGCGGGAACTGATCGGCGGCGAAGGTGAGCGTGTAGTTGTGCTTGCTGCCGTCGAGCGGTTCGCCGGCGCCGTCGGAGCGGGCGAGAGGATACGTGGCTTCGACGGCGTCGTTTCCGTAAATGCCGGCCAGAGCGGCCGCGGCACGAAGTTGATAATCGCCGTTGTAGAAAGCCCGGTCTCCAAAGGCCGATCCGACCGCCCAGCCGTTGATCTGCTTGCCGATCCGGTCGCGACGCTTCTCGATGCTTGCGTAACCGTCCTTGATACCAGTGCCGACCTCGAGCTTCTTGTCGAGCGGGAGGGTCTTGAAATCGAACTTCTTGCCGGGGCCGATTCCGATTCGGGCGAAGCGCTCGCGGAGGGCTTTTTCCTGAGGCACCTCAGGGCAGAACTGGAGGAGGAAGTCGAGGTACTCGGGGAAATCCGTCTTGAAGGCATTTTCGGTGAAGGCGGGGAAGTTGATGGCGGGAGCTGCGGGGGGCGCGGGCTGGCCGAGATAGGCGGAGAGCGTCTGTGCCTTGTAGCCGGCCTGGATTTTTTTCACGTTTTCGATGTCGGCGGCGTTGAAGAGTTGCGTGCGATAGATGATGAGCCCGAACTGGGTTTCGCAGCGGAAGACCTTGTTGATTCCGGCGGGGGTCTGCCCGTTCCAGCCGGGGCCGGCGACCATGTAGCAGCCGGCGTTGTTGCCAGTGGCCCGGCTGCCGATGTAGCCGTAATTGCAGCTGTACATGTCGGTGAGCTGCACGGAGTAGTAGCGGCCTTTCTCGACGGCGGGTACGCAGAGGACGATCGGCTCGGCCCGGAGGTCGGCCTGGAGCATCGAGTAGGGCGTATCGCTGTTGGGGGTGACGATGGCTGTGTCTTTGGGAGTAAAGACCTGCGCATCGCTCAGGATGGTGTTGAAAGGTCCTTTGTACTGTGACGAAGACTTATCGACGTTGAACTGATACATCGCCTTGTAGCCGGCGATCATAGGGAAGCCGTAGACGTATGCTTCCTGGGCAATTTGCTTTTCCTGCGAGGCGCAACCGGCAAGTAAAGTGATGGCGAGAGCGGCCACGGGCAGAACTGCGAGCGAGATTCGACCTGATCGGTACATTGAGATCACTTCCATGCAACGAATTGTTCGCAAAAGCAGAAAAGGTCCCGCCTCACGACTCTCGCGAGGCGGGACCGGATCGTGAAGTACGCTAGCCGGCAACCTTGGTGACGGCCGGGGGCTTCCACGTGCCGTCGATGATGGACGGGGGCGATTCCGTGGGCCAATAGAGGCGAAGCATCAGGATGAAGCGGCCGGCCGGAGCTGGGAGCCAGTTTGCTTCCTTGTCCGGGCCGGGGTTCTGATTCTGCAGATACAGATCGACCGAGCCGTCGGCGTTCAGCTTGAACGTGTTTCGTGCGCTGAGCGTGTAACGGTTGAGCGGATTCGCGACAAAGAAGTATTCAGCGTTGTACATCGTGAGTGACCAGAAGCCCTTGGCCGGTGGCATCTGGCCCTTGTCGAAATGGAGCACGTACTTGTTGGCGCCGTCGTAGGGCTGGCCGGCCGCGTCCGTTTCCGAAGTCGGATAGACGGCGTCCTGAGGTCGGTTGGCCCCGAGGCCGATGGCCGTGATGAGGGCGCGTTGGAGGTAGTCGGTTCCGTAGATGCCGGTCTTCGTCGTAAAGACCCATCCATTCATTGGACGGCCTGCCTGCTTGAAGTCGACCATGATTTTCTCGAAAGCGAGCTTGGGCACTGACTGCAGGGCGGCGGCAACGGCGGGGTCGAGGTTTTTCATGTTAAACGGCTGGCCTGGGACGACACCCAGTTGAGCCAACTTTGCGACCATGGGAGCGTCGGCCGCCGCGGGCGGATTATCCTTCATGAGCGCGGCGAGCAGATTGAAATAGGCATCGGCGCTGAGGCCGTTCACCTGGTCGCGGACCGGCGTCTTCATGTCGATGCTTGGATCGACCTTGCCGGGCGGGGGAGTGTAAGTGCGGCCGAAGGAACTGAGCGGCGCGACGGAGCACTCGTCCTGCATTTTTTGCACGGCGGCGTAATCCTCGGGCGTGCCGGTGCAGTAGATGCGACCGAGAAGCCAGACCATGCCCGTCGGCGATTTGTATTCAGTCACGCCGGCCGGAAGGGAACCGCGCCAGCCGGGGCCGGTGATGGCGTATTTCTGCGGGCCGGTGCCGGTGGTCCGCTTGCCGGGAACCTGGAAGACGTCGGTCCAGCCGCTGAGCATGGGCATAAGGTAGTAACGGTCGTGGGCGTCGGGCAGACTCAGAACCCACGGCTCCTTTGTTACATCCAGCCATGCCGTGGTGTAGAGCGTGTCGGCGTTGGGGGCCGTGACGTCGCGAAAGGCAGCGGTGGGGTATTCGCGCATCCGGACGAGCTGTCCCATCGGTGCGCGGGTGCCTTCGGGTTTGGCGACGTTGGTCATGACGCGGCGCGTCATTTCCATCGTGACGAGGGGATAGCCGTAGATGTAAGCATCGGTGGCGATCTTCACTGCATCGTCGGCGGAGAGTTTTCCGGCGGACTGCGCGAAGCTGGGAAGGCCGCCGAGCGCCACAAGGGCGACGACTGCTCGTGGAAGTAGTCTCGTATTCATACGGATGCTCCTTTCATTCAACGTACGGTGGCCCCGCGCGAGGCGCGCGCGTCAAGTGAGCGACCTTATTCTGTGCGGATCATACCCCGTTTGTCAGGATCGCGTCGACACTCGCCCGGTGGGTCCTGCGACGGCTGTGCTCTGAAAGGATTTCCAACTGGATGGATCAGCGCCCATCTTCATGCCCAGCGTGGCGAGGGAATCCATGGTGCGCTTGTCAAACATGCCGGTATCGGAGGCCGGATCTTTCCATGTGCCCGGGATATCGACGTAGCGGACTTCGATGTCGGCGCCGGTCGTCGAGCGAATGAGGGCGGCTTCGTCGGCGAGCTGTCGCAGGGCGGTGTGTGTGCTGGAGCGGATCATCAGCTCAACCGAAGCGCCGGCGACGCTGACCCAGGTTGGCTGGACGACCTTGGGGGCGGTGTCGAACTGTTCGTCAATGACGACCCAGATTCGCTGGCGGGGGATGGGGCGATCGGGGTGCTTTCGCCGCCAGAGGGCGAGGCCCGAGTCGGGCGCGTTCATGTCGGGGTTGTAGAGGATGTTCGATGTGACGCCGCCGTCGACATACATGCAGCCGTCGATGATGCGCGGAAGAAACGCGCCCGGAATGGCGCTGGAGGCCAGGAGCATCTGGTGGATGCGGGAGGCGTCGCCGCTGGGGGCGACGACTTCGGCTTCGGCGCCGACGTCGAAGATGCGCTGCTCGCCGTAGTCGAGATTGGTTGAGGCGACACAGAGGACGCGGGCATCGCGGGAGCCGTCGGCGATGGCGCGGACGAGCTCGGCGTTGACCTGGGTGCGCAGTTCCTGTTCGAGGCCGTTCAGCGTCAGCAGGGAGGGATTGCCGGGGAGGAAGAAGAGCAGGCCGCGCGGCTTGACCCAGTCGGCCTTCGGGTTTTCGTAGAGCTTGAGGATGCGATCGTAGGCGTTTGCATCGCCGACGAAGGCGAAGGGTGCGATGAGGGCCCCGGTGCTGACGCCGCTGACGAGATCGAATTGCGGTCGGGCCCAGGCGGGGTCTTGAACGGCGCCCCAGCCCTTGAGGAAGCCGGCGCCAAATGCGCCGAACTCGCCGCCGCCGGAGAGGATCAGGACGTCGACGGTCGGTTGAGTCGTGGATCGGCCGGCGGCGAAGGCGTCGTATTCGCGTTCGAGGCGTGCGACGATGCGTTCGTTGCGCTGGAGGAGCTGCTGGGCGAGAACCTGGTTGTACGCCTGCTTTCGCGCGAGCAGTTGGGCTTCGGGCGGAGTCGGCCGATGTTGCGAGCAGGCGGTCAGCGGAAGCAGACAGATCGCGGCGCCGATCGCGACGCGAACGGGCTGAGACGGGGCGGAATGCGGCACGCGCGTACTCCTTTTCGTGTTTCGACGTCGGGAGTATAACCAGCCCCGGGTCGGCACGACGACGTTCGGCGGCCGGCGTGGGTTGATTGGTTCGGAGAGCGTCAATCGTGTTCAAGCGATGGTTGGTGTGGACGGCCGTGGCAGCGGGCGTCGCGACGAGTGGCGGCTGCTCGGAACAGAAAGGACCGAAGGGGGCGACGGAGCCGCGCGCGGAATCGGCGCTGCGGCGGATGGGGCGCACGCTGGGCGGGGCGCGATCTTTTAGTTTTCGCAGCACGGCCGTCATGGATGAGCAGATCGGGCCGGAGCAAACGGCTCAGCTCGCGCGGGACGCGCGGATCGTGGTGCGGCGACCGGATCGGATCTTTGCCGAGGGCAAGGCGGGCGACGACGTGCTCGACCTGTGGTACCAGGGCGGAAGTCTGACGGTGCTTGACAAGTCGGCGAACACGACGGCCACGGTTTCGACTCCGGGGCGAATCGACCCGATGCTCGACGAGGTCGCGAAGAAATACGGCCTGACGATTCCGCTGGCGGACTTTCTGTTTTCCGATCCGTACAAGACCTTGACGGCGGACGTGCAGACGGCGCGATACGTTCAGCAGTGCGACGTGGAGGGCGTGAAGTGTGATCACCTGCTGTTTACGCAGGAGATGATCGACTGGCAGATCTGGATTGACACGTCTTCGTCGGCGGTGCCGCGGAAGTTTGCGATTGATTACAAATCGTTGCCGGGTCGGCCGCAGTTTACGGCCACGTTCAGCGACTGGAACCTGTCGGCGCCGGCGGATGAGGCGCAATTCAAGCCGGAGATTCCGAGCGGGGCGAAGAAGATCGAACTCGTACAGCTGCTGCAGGGCGTTGAGCAAGGAGCGACGAAATGAGGGCGCGAATCGGAATTGTTGCGGTCGCGGCGGGCGCGCTGACGCTGACGATTGTTCCGCAGGCCGGTGCATTTCGCGGATTCGGCGGCTTTCATGCGGGCGGATTCCACGCGGGCGGCTGGGGCGGCGGATTTCACGCCAGCAGTTTTCACGCGGGCGGCTTCGGCGGCGGGTTCGGCTCGGTGCACTACTCGGGGTTTTCGCACTACGGGCCGGCGACGGGATTCACGCACTACGGCAGCGCGACGCACGTCGGCTACGGAGGCGTGGAGCACTACGGCGGAGCGACGCACGTCGGCTGGGACAACGCCGAGCATTACGGCGGATGGGGCGGTTATCACGACGGCGAGGCGTGGGGCGGGTACCACGCGGCGGCGACGTATCACCCGTACAACTACGGGTCAATCTCGCACTATGACGCGGCGGCGTACCACGTTCCAGGGACGTACGGCGGCTGGGGCGGCGCGGCTGCGTATCACGGACCGTACGGTGGATCGGCGGCGGTGTATCACGGACCGTTCGTCTCGGGCGCCGTCGTCCACGGCCCCGCCGGCGGAACGTATGGCGCCTATCGCGGCCCGTTCAGCGCGGGAGCGGTCGCATCGCTGCCATCCGGCTACACGGCCGTCGCGTGGCACGGCGATAACTACTATCACTATGGATACAACTGGTATCACCCGTACTGGTACGGCGGGTGTGTAAGCTACATGCCGATCTATCCGCCGATCGGGTTTTTCTTTGGATCGTTGCCGTCCGACGCGACGACCACGGTCATCAATAACAACACTTACTACACATCCGGCGGCGTCTATTACCAGCCGACTTCGCAGAACGGGCAGCAGGGCTACGCGGTCGTGGCGGCGCCGGCGGGCGGGGCACAGAGTCTGCCGTCGGCGACGGGCAGCGGGCCGGACCCGCTGCAGCTGCTCCAGAAGATGAGCACCTTCCTGGGCAACCAGAATCACATCACCATGAAGATCAATGAGGATTACGATGAGGTGACGACTGGGGGACAGAAGATCCAACTTTCGAATGAGCGGAAGATCTGGCTGGAGCGGCCGGACAAGCTGGAGGTGAAAGTCAACGGGAGCGGCGTTCAGCGGCGCATCACGTACAACGGCACGGTGTTCACGATCATCGACAAGCTGCGAAACGTGTTCGCGAGCGTTGCGATGTCGGGCTCGCTGGATTCGGTGCTGGAACAAATGGCCAAGCAGTATGGGATGGCGCAGCCGGCGGATGAGCTGTTGTATACGAATATGTATGCAAACCTGTCGGGGTTGCTCCAGACGGGGCAGTATCTCGGCAAGGACTGGGTCGACGGCCATCGCTGCGACCACGCGGCGTACACGCAGCTCGGGCTGAACTGGGAAATCTGGATGGAGGACGGCTCGCGGCCGATACCGCGGAAGCTGGTGATCACGTACGTCGGGACGCCGGGCCGGCCGCAGTATGTGCTACGGATCAAGGATTTCGATACGCCGGTCGTGATGTGGGGCGCGGACTACAGTGGAAATCCGCCATCCGGGGCGACTTCGACGAGCATGCTGCAGCTGACGGGCGTTCAGCAGCCGCCGCAGTAAGGAATCGAACGATGCAACGGACGATAGCGCGGGCGTTGGTGGGTTGGGCGGTGATGGTCGGGTTAGTCGGCGCTGCGGCACAGGGCGACGAGCCGAAGGCGCGGGAGGCGGATCGAGACGCGATCCGCACCACGGGACGGGAGTACGTGCTGGCGTTCAACCGCGGCGACGCGAAAGCGATCGCGGCGCTGTGGACGGAGAACGGCGAGTACCAGGACGAAAGTGGCGGGACGATCATCGGGCGGGCGAAGATCGAGGCGGCGTACGCCAACCTGTTCAAGGAAAAGCCGGGCGGAAAGATGCAGCTCGACATTCAGTCGGTGCGGTTTCCGTCGCGCGACACGGCGATCGAAACGGGCGAGGCGCACGTGACGACGGGCGGATCGGATCTGCCGACGTCGGGCAGATACGTGGCTCTGCACGTGCGCGAAGACGGGAAGTGGCGGATCGCGGCGACGCGCGAGTGGGGCGGCAACGAGGACAAGCTCGAAGACCTGGGCTGGCTGGCGGGCGACTGGATCGCAAAGTCGAAAGATCGCGAGGTGAAGATGAGCTTCACCTGGAACGCGAAGAAGACGTTCCTGACGAACAAGTTCAGCGTGAGCGAAGGCGGAAAAGTGACGTCGTCGGGCACGCAGGAGATTGGGCGCGATCCGTGGACGGGCCAGGTGTGCGCGTGGATGTTCAACGATGACGGCGGGCGCGGGCAATCGCGCTGGTCGCGGGACGGCAACCGCTGGGTGATGGAGTCGGTTGGCGTAACGGCGGACGGGGCGGCGACGAGCGCGACAAACCTCGTGACGCGGATCAGCGAAGATGAGTTCACGTGGCGATCGGTGAATCGTCGCGTGGGGGCCACGACGGCACCCGATACGGCGCCGATGACGGTGCGCCGGGTCAAGCCGGGAGCGTGAGGAGTGACGATGACCATCAGACGTTCGGCTGCGGCATGCGTACTTGCGATCGCGGGATTGTGCGGCGGCGAGGCATACGCGCGCGGATTCGGCGGGGCCGTCGCGGCGGCATCGATTGTCAGCCTCGGCTACGACCAGACGGCGGCCGGCTCGAGCTTGTTCGGGCAGGGAGCGACAACCGGTGGTCAGGCCGGCCAGCCGTACGGGCACGGGATGCCGACGGGTCCGTACAGCGTCGGCGGATCGGGCGGGACGGGAGGCAGCCCTGTGGGTGGGTACACGGGATTTCCGGGCGGCCTGGGATCGGGCGGAGGTGGGATGCGGTACTTCGTGAATTCGCCGAGCTCGCCGAGCGCGGCATCGGTTGAGAGCACGTACACGATCGGGCCGGACGGCACGATGACGCAATGGGGAACGAAGGGGTCCCAAGTCTTTCAACAGGGCGGCGGCGCGGCCCGGTTTCCGACGGACGGCGGACTGGGAGGATCGACGGACGTCGCGCCCGGCAACGGACAGCACTCCACTCCGGCATGGTCGACGAATGCGATGCTGACGCGCGGAAGAGCGGTGCGCGATTCGTTTGACCACTATGACGCGTTCACGCCGGCGTGGTTTTCGGGGCATCCGAAGGCGTGGGCGCCGGCGAACTGGGCGACCGGGCTTTCACCGTGGGATTTTGCAACGTGGCCGGCGGTGATCAATTGGTGCAACATCACGGGCCAGCCGGCATTTTTCGATTATGGCAACACGATTGTCGTCGCGAACGGGCGGGTGTTCTACAACGGGACTGACATCGGAACGGCAGAGCAGTACGGCCAGGGGGCGATTGATATAGCGGAGCAGGGCTTGAAGGCGACCATCGGAAACGATGACGCCTGGATGCCGCTGGGAATATTCGCGATGGTGCAGGGGGATTCGCAGAGCGGCAACCAGGCATTCGAACTGGCGATCAACAAGAACGGCGTCATTCGCGGGAACTTCTTCGAGCCGGTGGTGAACACGGTGGCGCCGGTGGCCGGTCAGGTCGAAGTGAAGAGCCAGCGGGCGGCGTGGTGCGTCGGGGACAGCACGCAAGTCGTGTTCGAGACGGGAATCTACAACCTAACGAAGCCGCAGACGCCGCTGCTGGTCCACATGGGAACGCAGAAGACGCAGCAGTGGCTGCTGGTGCGGTTAATGAAGCCGGCGGGCGGCAAGTAGGCAGCGGACTCCCGGGGGTCACGGACTGCGGCGGCGGCATCGATCGTGAAAAGCGTACTCAACTTTCTGAAGACGACGCTCATCGGCGGGCTCATCATCGTCCTGCCGGTGTGGGTGAGCGTGCTGCTGCTGCTGAAGTCGGTCGGCGCGGCGGCCACGGTTGTTCACCCAATCTCCGAGCAGTTGCCGGAACAGGCGCGGCATCCGCAACTGATCGCGCTGGGATTGTTGCTGGTGGCGTGTTTCGGCGCGGGGCTCATGATCCGCACGGCGGTGGGGCGACGGGTGCAGCAGGTGCTCGAGGGAACGGTGCTGCGACGCGTACCGGGCTACACGGTGCTGCGCGGGATGGCGGAGCAACTGGACAAGTCGCATCACGGCGCGACGTTTCGATCGGCGCTGGTCGAGATCGAAGAGGCGCTGATGCCGGGGTTCATCGTGGAGCGGCACGCGGACGGGCGGTTCACGGTCTTCATCCCGTCGGCGCCGACGCCGGCGGTGGGCTCGATCTACATCATCAGTGGGGATCGTGTTCACGAAGTTGATGTGCCGCTCGTGAAGACGGCCGCGTGCGTGACAAAGTGGGGGTCGGGTTGCGCGGAGCTCTTGGCAAAGCTGCCGTGCCCGCCGGTCGCGGAGCGAAAGTCGACGCTCTGACCGTGTGCGCAGTCACAGACTTATCGGACGCAAAGAAAGCATATCGTCTCCGGGTTTCTAGGTACGCAGTCGGCGTCATGGGGTATCATCCCGCGCAATGGCAAGTTCCGAGGAGTCGCGGAACTCTGTCAATGTTGTGTGAGACACACTTGAGGACTTTCGGCGCGCGTCCGCCGCGTCGGCTAATCACTCCGAAGGAGGTTTGATCATGAACACAGGGCGTTCTCGCGTCGTGCTCGGTTGTTTCCTCGCGGCGATTGCCTTCATTGCAGCACCATCGCTGGCGGAGGACAAGAAGCCCAACATCGTGTTTATCATGGGGGACGACATCGGAGTCTGGAACATTGGGGCGTACCACCGCGGCATGATGGCGGGGCGGACGCCACATCTCGACAAGATGGCGGCCGAGGGGATGCTGTTCACAGATTACTACGCCGAGGCGAGCTGCACGGCGGGGCGGGCGAACTTCATCACGGGTGAGCTGCCGATTCGGACGGGAATGACCACGGTCGGACAGGCGGGCGCACCGCAGGGCATGCCGGCGGAGGCGCCGACGATCGCGACGGTGTTGAAGTCGATGGGCTACGCGACGGGGCAATTCGGCAAGAACCACCTCGGCGATCTCAACAAGTTTCTGCCGACGGTGCATGGCTTCGACGAATTCTACGGCTATCTGTACCACCTGGATGCGATGGAAGATCCCTGCCATCCCAATTACCCGCAGAACCTTTTGTCAAAGGTCGGGCCGCGAAACATGTTGCACTGCTGGGCGACGGACAAGGACGATCCGACGGAGGAGCCGCGCTGGGGCAAGATCGGCAAGCAGAAGATCGAGGACGCGGGCCAGCTCTGTCCGGAGCGGATGGAGACGGTCGATGACGAAATCCTCGATAAGGCCTTGAAGTTCGTGGACAAGGCACGAAAGGACGGCAAGCCGTTTTTCCTGTGGCTGAATCCGACGCGAATGCACGTGGTGACGCACCTGTCGCCCAAGTATCAGGGCATGCGCAATGCGGAGAACGGCTGGTCCATCGAAGAGGCCGGCATGGCGCAGCTCGATGACATCGTCGGGTCGGTCATGAAGTATCTGAAGGACAACGACCTTGATGAGAACACGATCGTTGCTTTCTCGACCGACAACGGCACTGAGAACTTCACCTGGCCGGACGGTGGCCAGACGCCCTTTGCCGGCGGGAAGGGAACGGCGATGGAGGGTGGGTTCCGGGCACCGTGCATCATCCGCTGGCCGGGCAAGGTTCCGGCGGGAAAGGTGGAGAACGGAATTTTCTCCGGGCTGGACTGGTTCCCGACGTTTGTCGGGGCGGCGGGCAATTCGAACATCGTCGAGGAGTTGAAGAAGGGCAAAGAACTCAACGGAACGAAGTACAAGGTCCACCTCGATGGCTATGACCAGATGGACGTGCTCACCGGCAGGGGGCCGTCGAAGCGGCACGAGATTTTCTACTTCACCGAGACGACGCTGAGCGCGGTCCGAATCAAGGACTTCAAGTACCGCTTCACCGATCAGCCGAACGGCTGGCTGGGCGCGACGGAGAAAGTCGACTGGCCGATCCTGGTCAATCTGCGACTGGACCCGTTCGAGCGAACCGGGATGTACAACGGCAAGGACAACGGATCGATCGCTTATTACAACTGGTTTGTGTATGAGTTCTGGCGCTTTGTCTTCGTGAAACAGGAAGTGGGCAAGATGGCTGCGACGTTCCTCGAGTATCCACCCATGCAGAAGGGGGCGAGCTTCAATCTCGAAGGGTTGAAGGCGGAGCTTGAAAAGAAGATGGAGATGATGAAGAGCCGCCAGAGTCAGTAGGTGAGCGGGCTGGCTGCAAAGTTAATGTGCACGGCGGGCGATCCGAAAGGGTCACCCGCCGATCGCGCAATGGCGCGCCGGGCGGAGCGACAAACGGCATCACAAGGAATTGTTGAATGCTGGAAGGACAACGTATCGTGGAGGAGCGACGGTCCGCGAACGACTCGATCGGCGTCAATATTGACGCAAAACTCGATCGCCTGCTCACGGCGATTGAGCGGGATCGGCAGCAGGGAGGCCTGGAGCTGGCCCTGGTGATCATCCTGTCGCTGACGGCGCTCTGCTCGACCTGGTGCGCGTATCAGTCGGAGCGGTGGAATGGCACGCAATCGGTCCTCCTGGCGGACGCGGAGCTGTCGTCGCAGGAAGCGCAGCAGCGGACGCTTGCGGTTATGCAACGAAAGACGCTGGACAGTCTTGTTCTGCTTCACTACCTCGACGCAGTTCAACGCAAGGACACGGAGCTCGCGGACGCGATTCACGTGCGAATGCCGTCTCCGTTGCGCGAAGCGGTCGATGCGTGGCTGAAACTTGACCCTTTCAAGAATCCAAACGTACCGGCGCCGGGGAAGATGCGGGAGTACGTGCTGGTCGAGGAGCAGGAGGCAAAGGCGGCGCGGGAGAAGGCGTCACAACTCCGCAGTACGGCGCTGGCGGCGGGGACGAACGGCGATACGTACGTATTGCTGACCCTGCTGTTTGCGTCGGTGCTGTTTTTCGGCGGGATCACGGGGACGTTTCAATCGCGCCGGCTTCGGCTGGGGCTGGGGGGCGTCGCGTGCCTGCTGTTCATGATGACGGTCGTGCGCCTGGCGTTCATGCCGGTGTGCAAGGGATGAGGAACTGGCGATGCAATCGGTCGCCGCGGCAACCGGCCCGAGCGGCGAGGTGCAAAGCTTTGCCGGGCCGGTTGGAATGGCGCGTGAAGGAGTTCACCATGAAGCGGAAGCAACAGGCAACGTGTTGGCGCGGCTTGGTGCTGGGCGTCGCGGCCATGCTGTGCTTCGGCAGGAGTGCTGTTGCACAGGACAAGAAGCCGAACATCCTCTTCATCATGGGCGACGACATCGGCTGGATGCAGCCGAGTTGTTACCACCGCGGCCTGATGGTCGGAGAGACGCCGAACATCGATCGTATCGCCAAGGAAGGCGGGATGTTCATGCATTACTACGCGGAGTCGAGCTGCACCGCGGGAAGATGCGCCTTTATTACCGGCATGCATCCCTATCGCGCGGGCATGGTGATGCCGCAATTGCCGGGCGCGATTTCGTATCTGCGACCCGGTACGCCGTGCCTCGCCCAGTTTCTGTATAACCTGGGGTATTCAACCGGCGAGTTCGGCAAAAACCACCTCGGCGACCATCCCGATTCGCTGCCGACGGCGCACGGCTTCCAGGAGTTCTGGGGTTATTTGTATCACTTGGACGCCATGCAGCAGGTGAGCTTCCCGGACATCAACAGCAGTCCGACCGAGCAGGCGGTTGTGCCGCCATGTGCGCAGGAGCCGATTCCCGGAATCCCGCCTGTCGCGGGCGCTATCGATCCGAAGACCGGCACCTGCATGACACCGCCGCGGCCGGTCATCTGGATGAAATCGTCCGACGGCACGGCGAAGAATCAGCAGGGCAAGGATGAAGGCCCGCTGACGCTGGAGCGGTCGAAGACGGTAGACGAGGAAATCTCGTCGCATGTCGTTGACTGGCTCGATCGCAACGATCCCAAGAAGACCAACAAGCCGTTTTTCTGCTGGTACAACCCGGCCCGCATGCACGTGACGACCGTGCTGTCGAAGAAATACGAAGACATGATCGGCACCAAGGGCGGCAAGGACTGGGGCGCCAACGAAGCCGGCATGAAGCAAATGGACGATAACATCGGCGTCGTGCTGAAGAAGCTGGAAGACATGGGCCAGCTTGATAACACGATCGTCGTTTTCACCACCGACAACGGGGCCGAGGTTCAGACCTTCCCGGACGGCGGCGTTACGCCGTTCAAGGCAGGAAAGCTGACGACATGGGAAGGCGGCATGCGCGCTCCGTGCGTCATTCGCTGGCCGGGTGTCATCAAGCCGGGAACGGTCTTCAAGGAGATGTTCTCCTCGCTCGACTGGGTGCCGACGTTTGTGGAAATCGCCGGCGGCCCCAAAGGGGAGGAATTGAACAAGCAGATCATGGCCGGCAAGTACGAGGGAATTGCCAAGACCAAGCTCGATGGCTTCAACCAGATCGAATACCTCACCGGAAAGTCGGAAAAGTCGAATCGCGAGTATTTCTTCTACTACCAGGGTCGATTGCCGTCGGCTGTGCGATTCAAGAACTGGAAGTTCTACTACTCCATGATGGGTTCCACCGGCGCCTCGGCGCTGGGGCCGCCCGTGACCTACCACTGGACTCAGGTCCAGAACATCATGCGCGATCCGTTCGAGAATAACGTCGGTGAGGAACAGAAGGGCGCGTTTTCGATGGCGGGTGCGCTCGCCTCCCCGAGCACGGCGTACATTTATGACTGGAACCTCCTTCCGATCGGCCAGCTGCTGTGGGAGAAGGAACTCATGTCCTACGTCGATTACCCACCGCTCCAGTTGGCGGCGAGCTACAACCTCGAACAGGTGCTCCAGCAGGTGCGGGAGGCGTCAAGGACGCCAAGCGACTAGGCCCTGTCTGAAAACTGAGTCATGCGCAGGCATCGCTGAATTATCGCGA
>CAZJVS010000020.1:0-83053 GCA_964549445.1 uncultured Planctomycetaceae bacterium | reverse complement strand
CCAGCTCACCTCCTCCCACCTCCAGCAGATGCGGGCCGAAGAAATCGCCCAGCGCCTAGCGGCCAAGGCCCCACTTCCCCCCTTGGCAAGGGGGGACCAAGGGGGGGTTGAAAAAACGACAGAGCAAGCAGCACCAGCGACTCGCACAACCAACGACGCACCCCAACCCCCGCAAGCGCCCGCCGCCCCCGCTCCGCCACGAACTCCGCGTTTCCACGTCGACCTCCCGCCCTTCCAGCGCAAGACCCCGCCCGGTCCGCCCCTCCCCGAAAAGGAGTTCCTCCGCCGCAACCGCGCCAACATCCGCGCCGGCGGCTACGGCGTCTTCACCGACGGCACCCCCGCCACCCGCGAGGAGTTCCTCGAAGTCCTCAACCGCGCCGTCAAGCGCGTCTACAACCTCGACCTCCCCGACGACTGGTGCGAGCCCTTCCCCCTCACCGAGGAAAACCGCAAGTTGTGCCAGGACTACCTCGACAACTGGAAAGACGACATCGGCAAAGCCGTCCCCGCCCCACACCCCAAGCTAAACCGCAACCCCACATCAGCCGTACAGGCGCCGCCCCTTGGGGTTTCCCCCTACGCAGCCATTGATCCGCCGCCGGACGAGGCCATATAATCGCAGCACGAGGGTAGGAACGTTTTGGGTCGAGCCGAGGGGAAGTTGAAATCTCAGCCCGTCCGATACGCGCTCGCCGCGGCGCTCTGCGTCGCTGCGAACGGCATGTCGGCCTCGATCGCTCGCGCCCAGACGCCGCTCCCCACCACCATCAACGACTTCTTCCTCCGCGGCACGCAGCCCGGCTCCCTCACCAGCAACATCTCGACTCACACCGCTTGCCTGACCTGCCACAACAATGCCGACGGCAACATCGGCAAACATTGGCAGGGCAGCATCATGGCCCACGCCGGCCGCGACCCGCTCTTCTATGCCTGTCTCGACGTGGCCAACCACGTCTCTCCCGGCTCCGGCGATCTCTGCATCCGCTGCCATATGCCCAAGGCCTGGCTCGAGGGTCGATCCAACCCGACCGACGCCTCGGCCACCACCGCCGCCGACCGCGATTCCATTACCTGCAACTTCTGTCACCGCAACGTCGACCCCATGGGCGGCGGCGAAGAGCCGCCCGGCGACGCAGCCATCCTCGCGGCCCTCATTGACGGTCCGCCCCTCTCGCCCGGCAACGGCGGCTACGTCGTCGATCCGACCGACCTGCGCCGCGGTCCCTTCACCGATTCCGTCTGCGGTAACTTCCACCCCTTCGCCGTGTCGCCGCTCTTCTCGAAGTCCGCCCTCTGCGGAACCTGCCACGACGTCAGCAACCCCGCCTTCGAAAAGCAGGGCGACGGCACCTACAAGCTAGGCACCGTCAACACCCACCACGCCACCGGCAACAAGCTCGACATGAAGCCCGTCGAACGCACTTACAGCGAATGGCTCAACAGCGCCTACGCCGTGCCGCCCGGCGTCGATGCCGGGGGACGTTTTGGCGGTCCCGGCCAGTCTTACGTCAGCACCTGCCAGGATTGCCACTTGCCCGACACGACTGCCAAGGGATGCACCGCCCCCATCGCTCCCGTTCGCAGCAACATGCCGCAGCACATGTTCAATGGCGCGGCCAACTGGGTCCTCGACGCCATCCAGCTCAAGTACGGCCCCACCGGAAACAACGAACTCTCCGCCGCCCAGATGACCGCCATCAACGACGCCAAGCTCCGCAACGCCGACATGCTCTCACGGGCTGCCACGCTCACCACCAATATCGCATCCGGCGGTGCCCAGCTCCGCGTCCGCGTCACCAACGAGACCGGCCACAAGCTGCCTTCCGGCTATCCCGAAGGCCGTCGCGTCTGGCTCAACATCCAGTTCCGCGATTGCACCGGTGCGTTGATCGCCGAGCGCGGCGGCTATGACACCGTCAACGCAACGCTCGATACCGCCAGCACCAAAGTCTACGAAGTCGAGAGCGGTTTCGATGAAGACGTCGGCAACGCCATTGGCCTACCCGCCGGCCACTCCTTCTTCTTCACGCTGAACAACGTCGTCCTCAAGGACAACCGCATTCCTCCGCGCGGCTTCACCAATGCCGCCTTCAACAACATCCAGGCGTCCCCGGTCGATTACGTCTATGCCGACGGCCAGTACTGGGACGAAACGACTTACGGCATTCCTTCCTACGCCGCGACCGTCGACGTTCGCCTCTACTACCAGACCTCCAGCAAGGAATACATCGAGTTCCTCCGCGACCACAACCCCAGCACCCAGCCCGTCAACCGCGGTACCGAGCTCTACGAACTCTGGCTCGCCGCCGGCAAAGGCGCGCCCGTGCTGATGACCTCGCTCCTCCATGTCAACATCGCCCTGCCCGGCGACCTCGACGGCGACCGCGACGTCACCGTCGCCGACGTTCCGCCCTTCGTGCAGGTCCTACTCGGCAACGACGCTGACCCGCTCCACGTCTGCGCCGCCGACCTCACTGGCAGCGGCGTCAACGGCGATGATGTCCAACCCTTCGTAGCCGCCCTCCTCGCCCCGTAGTTCGCGCGCCCACCCTTTTGAGTCGCCGCCCTCCGGCATACACTCCCGCCACGGGAGGAATCAAAATGTCGCGCGCCTGGTCCGTCGGATTCTTTATTAACGTCGCGCTCGCCGCCGTCGGCTGCGCGCCCGTCGCCACCGTCACCATGTCCCCGGTCGCCCGGACCGCCGGCCCGCTCCGCGTCGCCGTCATCGACTTCGCCTGGAATCCCTCCGCCGGCCCATCCGGCCCCGGTGTCATCAAGCCGCGCGACGCCGGTGCCTTCATCGCCGATTGCGTCTCCGCCCGCCTCGGCGAGCTTCCCGATGTCACCGTCATCCCGCGCGACACCGTCCGTCGCGTCGACATGCAACAGCGCGTCGCCGGCCGCACCCTCAAGGAGATGATTCGCGATGGCCGCACCCCCGACGTCGCCCATCTGCTCGGCGCCGACGCCCTCGTCATCGGCGACGTCGACCGCGACGACGTCTGGGTCGACTGGACCCAGCAGGGCGAGACTGTCGCCTTTCACTGCCGCTGCGTGAAAGCATCCACCGGCCAGACTCTCTGGACGCTGGCCGGCGAGCGCGTCGTTGGCCCCAACGTCACCGGCCCCATCGACCCAACCGACACCATCAATCAGATTCTCGACGACGGATTCCGCAAGCTGAAAGCAGAATGGGCCACCCCGGCGACGAGCAAGTGACCCAGCGCCTCACCCAGATCGCCTTGCTGGTTCGCGAATACGACGAAGCCATCGCCTTCTACCGCGACACCCTCGGCTTCAAGCTCGTCGAAGACACCGACCGCGGCAACGGCAAACGCTGGGTCCGCGTAGCTCCTCCCGGCAGCACCGGCGTCGAGTTGTTGCTGGCCCGCGCCGTCACCGACGAACAGCGGGCACGAATCGGCAACCAGACTGGCGGCCGGGTCTTCTTGTTCATGGAGACCGACGACTTCGACCGCGACTATGAGGCGTACCGGTCGCGCGGTGTAAAGTTCATCCGCCCGCCCAGCGTCGAGGATTTCGGCAAGGTATCCGTGTTCGAAGATCTCTACGGCAACAAGATCGACCTGATCGAACCGCCGCGCCGCTGAATCTTTCCCTACGGAATGTAAGTCACCGGCTTGTCGGCGGCCGCTTCCTTGCTGACCCACGTCAGGTGGTAGTCCTTATCCTCAATCTCGTGTCCGACCTTCGTCAGGTGCAACTGCTTGTAGGTGTCGCACATGACGGCCAACTCGCTGGTGCGGTCAACCCCGATGCTCTTTTCGTATGTCCCAGGATGCGGCCCGTGCGGGATGCCGGCCGGATGCAGCGAGATGGAGCCCGGAGAGATTCCGCGCCGACTGGTGAAATTGCCCTCGACGTAGAAAAGAATCTCGTCCATGTGCACGCTCGCATGCCCGTACGGACAGGGAATCGACCGCACGCCGTCGCGGTGGTAGTAGTCAACCTTCCGCGGAACGAAGGAGCAGACGACGAAATTGTTTCCGGCGAACGTGAGGTGTATGGTCGGCGGCAGGTGGATGGTCGACGTCTTCGGCTGATAGTCGTGGATGTTGAATGTGAACGGGTAGACGAATCCTTCCCAGCCCGCGAGGTCGTAGGGGAAGTGCTGAAAGACGTGCACCGTCAGGACTTCATCGCGCTTGACGACGAGCTTGAATGGCGGTTTACCGTGCTCGGCGGAGTTATAGGCGAGCAAGTTCATCGGTAGATGAAAGTCGCGGTGTGTGTACGGGGCGTACATCGTGATCTGCCCCGTCCGATTGCGCCACTCCTTCGGAATGTCGATAAATCCGAGGCCCTCGAAGACGAGCATGTCGACGGATTTCGCGTCGTCCGGCCGAATCCGGTAGGGAATCCCTCGCGGAACGTAAACGTAATCGTGCTCCCGAAACGGCAGCACCCCGAGCAGCGTTTCAAAGCGCCCGCTACCCTTGTTCACAAAGTAGAGTTCGTCGCCGTCGCCGTTCGAGAAAAACCTCGGTGTGTGTTCCGTCGGCTGGACCTGCCCGATCTGCACGTCGGCGTTGAAGAGCAGCACCCGCCGTGCGTCGAGGAAGTCGCCCCTTAACTTCAAATCAAACGTCTTGATATGCCGCCGATACAGTGGCTGCTCCTCCAGGCGCTCGAACGGGCAAAACCCCGGTATCGCCAGCTTCTCGACCGCATTTTCGTCCGTCGGCGGAGTGCGGTAGTAGAGAATCGAGAACGCGCCTTCGAACCCCTCGCGCGTCAGGCAGTGCTCCATCAGCAGCTTGTTGTTTTCGTCATAGAAAGCCGTATGCGGCTTCGGCGGTATCTTGCCGAGTTGATGATGGTGAATCATGGCGTTGCTCCCGTGCTTGGTTCAGGGTGGAATTATATCGCGAAGACGTGTCGATAGGCGGGCGCACCGCCTCCACCGGGTTGGCCGATTGTTTGGAGCTACGTCATGTCAGCCAAGCTCTTCCGAGTCATCATCGCCGTGTCAGATATCGAGCGTGCCGCGAAGTTCTACGAGTCGATTCTTGGCGAGAGAGGCATTCGCGTCTCCGATGGTCGGCACTACTTCAACTGCGGCGGCACGATCCTCGCCTGCTTCGATCCACACGCCGATGGCGACGGCTACGCCCCCAAGCCCAACCCGGAATGGCTCTACTTCGCGGTCGACGACCTCGACGCGGCCTTCGCCGCCTGCAAGAAATCCGGCGCGACATTCGCCCCCGGTGACGTCCACGGTGACCCCGCTGGCCAGATCGCCAAGCGCCCGTGGGGCGAGCGATCCTTCTATGCCGAAGACCCGTTCGGCAACAAGCTCTGCTTCGTGGATGCGAAAACCACCTTCACCGGACGTTGAGCTACCGACCGCGCCCAAAGAGTTGAATCAGTTCCGAAATCCGCGCCAGGTGATAATCATCGTGGCATGCGAAGAATGTCAGGCAGTCAACCAGCCGCATCGGCGCCTTCAATCGCGGATGCTCGGCCGTCCGCGCAAAGTCCTCCGGCCGGAGAGATTCAACCCGATCGACAAACGCCATCCGCTCATGCCGAAATTCTTTCAGGATGTCTGCGATCGGCCGCTCATTGTGTCGTGCTTCGTGCGTCTTGCGGTTCGTCGTATCAGCCGCCCGCAACACCGCCACGCCCGCCAGATAGTCATCGATGCGTGCCAGGTGCAACGCATCGAGGTCGATCAAATGCCCCGCGTTCTCCTGGATTGACCAGGTGTCGCCCTCGCGGCGCGTCAGCACGTCGCGCGGCAAAGCGCCTACACGATCCGCCAGCCGCGCCGGCGTCCCGCGCAGCCGCTCGATGATGTCGGGGTATAGATCAACCGGATAATCGAAATTGAACTGTCGCTTGAACCAAGTCAGGCGCGCGGACATGGCCGACCTCCGAATCGCTCGCCGGCCAGAGCGTAGGCCGGCGTACCCGCAACGACAATTCTAAGGATTCGGCTTCGGGTGTTTGGTGAAAAACGCCCAAATCTCATCCGTCGCCGAAACTTCCATGCTCGGCGGATCGCCAATCTCAAACCCGCCGATGCTCGGCGCCAGCCCGCCCGGCCACGCATGCCCCTGATCGCTGATCGCGTACAACTCCACGTCACCGTACCCATCGCTCGACGCGTAGCGACTGTGCGTCACGTGACCTGTGTCATTCGTCTCGACCGTTGGTGTTGCGTTCGCGCCATTCGCCTGCACCCAGAAGCTCACCGCGTCCGCAACGGCCAGATCGATCCGCCCCGGTGAGATACTCGAAACCGTCTCGCCTCCGTCATACTTCACCCGCATGTCCTGCTGTCCGTGAAAGATGATCACGGCCACCGGCTGGCCCGGCTGTTGAATCACCTGCAATGGCGCGCCCGCGTCCGACTGCCCGCCGATGGCGCCGGCAACCGGCCCGATCGCCGCGAACAAGTCCGGCCGCTCGGCCGCCAGTCGATAGCTCATCATCGCGCCGTTTGACATCCCGGTCGCAAACACGCGCCGTCGATCCACATCAACACGCTTCGCAATGTCGTCGATCAGCTTCGCAATGAATCCGACATCGTCCACTTCTTGCCGATGCGACGGCCCGCAGCAATGCTCCGCGTTCCAGGTCCGCCCGACACCGTCCGGAAACGCAACCAGGAACCCCGCCTCATCCGACTTCGCCGGCCAGCCATACAGCTCGGCTGCCCCCGCGCCCGTACCCGTACCGCCGTGCAGCATGATCACGAGTGGCAGCGCACCCTCGCCCGCGACCTGCGGCGGCACGTGCAAAAGGTACGTTCGCTCCCGGAACTGGTGGCTGAGTGAGAACTCATGATCGCCCGGTGCCAGCGGTTCCGAGTTCATGCGACAGCCGGCCGCACTCAACGGCACAATGACAGCAGCAGCGAGTACGCCCGATATCCGTGGAAAACGCGATATCATCATGTTCACCCAATCTCAACGCGAGGCTTCAGCCGAAGCGAAGAACGCCGCAGCCAGCAAGGTATTCGCGTCATGCTACCAGACTATTTGGCGTCCCCCGGCCCCGTAAACGATCAGCCGTGAGATGGGCAAATCGCCCACCCCACGGCCGTTCCCCGCTCCGTTTCGTGAAGGCCCATCTCAGTCGAGCAGTCCCAGGTCCTTCAGGATTGCCTTTGCAATCTGTTTAGCGCCCCGTCCCAATGCCCCATCGGACGCTGCGATGTTGATCGCGAACACGTACTCGCGCTCGTGCGACTTGACGCACCCGACAAACCAGCCGAGCGTCAGCTTCCCGTCCGACGAACCCGTGCCGGTCTTGCCGGAAAGCGTCCAGTTTTTCCCTCTGGCGAGCACGAGCATCTTCTTCACCTCGTCCATCGCCCGCTGGCTGAACGGAAGCTGATTGCGATAGAGCCGCGCCAGAAACCGAACCTGCTCGTCCGCCGAGATCAGCAATGACTCCTGCACCCAAAACGTCTTCAGTCCGCCCGACATATCGCGGTTGCCGTAGCCCACCGCGTCGAGGTATTGCTGCATTCGCTTCTCGCCGATGCGTCCCGCGACCTCCTGGAAGTACCACAGCACCGAATCGCGGATCGCCGTCGCCAGCGTGTGGTCCTTCTCCCACGCCTTGATCGCCTTCGGCTTTCCGTCCCATTGAAGCTTCGTGTCCGGTCCCTCTATTACCCCCGATTCCAGCGCCGCCAGCGCGTTGAAGATCTTGAACGTCGAGCACGGGCTCAGCGGCTCCGCGCACCGCCGATCGTTGTGCCGAATCGTCCACGACCCATCGACCGGCTGAATCACAAAGCAGCCGTCAAAGCCCTTCAGCCGCGCGGAAAAATCCACCCGATCGAGCATCGGCACGTCTGACGCTCCGCAAGCAACCAGCGCGACTTGAAATAGCAATAATCCGACGGACATGGCGACTCCTTTCGCTCGCGTGAGAGGCAAGGTTGCGACAAACATCGATCCGTGACGCCCGTCGCTCTCGATCCTACGGATACTGGGTAAGGCAAGTTCGCCGCGACCGGGTCGGTTCGACAGAATCGGGCACCCGGCGGCAGAATTTGCCGGGCTATACGCGACATTCGCGGATCAAGCCACGCCAATGGTATAATGACGGCAGAGCCATCGAGGAGGTTTCGCGAATGAATCTTCGCCCCTGGATCACAGTTGCCGTCGCCGCCGCACTGGCTGTTACCGCGGTATCCGCCGACGATAAGCCAGCGAAACAGACTCCGCCCAAGGAAAAGCCGGCCAAGTCCAAGGCAAAGGCCAAGCTCGGCGACGCGGCTCCACAGTTCACACTGACCGACTGCGACGGCAAGACATTCGACCTTTCCGCGATGAAGGATAAGGTCGTGGTTCTCGAATGGTTCAATAAGGACTGCCCGTTCTGCAAGATGTACTGCAACGACCTCAAGGGCACCGCCGCGAAGTACGCCGAGAAGGGCGTTGTCTGGGCCGCGGTCGACAGCACGCACGTCCGCAAGGCCGAAGAGAACGCCGCCTACGCAAAGAAGAATAAGATCGATTACCCCATCCTGTCTGATTTTGACGGCAAGGTCGGCCGCCTCTACGGTGCGACGAATACGCCGCATGTCTTCATCATCAATAAGGGCACGCTTGCATACGTCGGTGCCTTCGTCGACAAGAACGACAAGAAGAAGAACTACGTCGCCGACGCCCTCGACAACATTCTCGCCGATGAACCCGTCAAGAAAGCCAAGACCCGCCCCTTTGGCTGACCGGTCAAGTACGCCAAGAAGTAGCCGGGCGCTACTTCAGAAAAATCGATCTCGACAAATGGATGTGGCTCGATTGCCGGGCCTATTTCCAGATCGCCAGCGTCACACTCGCTCCTGCGATCACAAACGCCGCCGCCATTTTGACGAGCAGCCCGGCGATCCGGCCCAGCGCTGCCCCTGCCCCGATCCGCGCACCGGCCGACATCCGCTCCGCCGGGTCGAGCACCGCCGTCTGCGGATGCGTCAGCTCCGCCAGAAACGCCCCCGCGAAACACCCGATCACACCCCCCGCGATCGTCCCGACAATCGGCATCGGCAACGAAAACAGGAACATGCCGGCAAACCCACCGATCAGCGCCCCAACCGCTGCACGTCGCGACGCCCCCGCCCGCCTCGCGAACGCAACCGCAAACAGTGAGTCGGCCAGCTCGGCCGCCACGGCCACGGCCCCGAGCGCGGCCAGCCACTTCCAGCCGATTCGCGTGAAGCCGTAGTACCAGTCATACCCCACCGCCGCCGCGAGGATTAACCATGTCCCGGGCAATTGAAGCGCGGCGAGAAAGATGCCCGCCAACGCAACAACGATCAATCCAGCAAGTAACAGACCGAAAATCATACGACGAGCGAATTGACCGCTACGCCAAGCCGGAACAAACCACGACGCCCGCTGAGATTCAAGACTTCACCGTCCCGACACCCATTCGCCACCGCGTCACCTCTGCCCGGATCAGCCCACTGCGAACACCAGGGTCCGCCCCCGCCAGCTTCTCCGCGTCATCCTGTGACTTCGTCCGATAGACGGCGACGCCACCCGGCCGGTCAAGAAATGGCCCGCCGATCAGAATTTCGCCGCGCTCGAACAACGACCGCATGTACGCCCGATGTTCCGTCATACCCTCCTGCTCATCACGGCTCTTGTGGGTGTCCCACATTGATCCCTGCGAAAGGACGACGGCGAGATACTCGCCCTCCTCGATGCGAATCGTTTCGGGCGCCGTCTGTTGCACGCCCGTCGTCTTCGTGGACTTCGAGCAGCCGCCAACAAGTCCCGCCGCCGCGATCACAATCCAACAAACCGCTCGAGTCGTCATCGCACGATCTCCTTGGCCCAACAATCCAAGATAATCCTTCCCCGACCGACCCGCGTCCAGCCGGCGATTTTGACGCGACCACGTTGCCGCCCTACCGTGCGCCATGTGACCTCCCCCACGATCGAGTCGATCCGCCTGTCAGACGGCTACGAAGTCGCTGTTCGTTGGTGGCTGCCCGATCAACCCCGCGGCGCGATCCTCTATTTGCACGGCATCGAATCCCACGGCGGCTGGTACGAGGGCTCCGGCTCCTTTCTCGCCGAGCGCGGCTGGGCCATCCTGATGCCCGATCGCCGTGGCAGCGGCCGCAACACCGTCGCGCGCGGCCACGCCGACTCGCCCCAGCGCCTGCTCGACGACGGTGTCGAACTCGTCGCCGCCCTCGCCTCTCGCACCGGCCATGCTCAGCCGCACTTCGTCGGCGTCAGTTGGGGTGGCAAGTTCGCCGTTGCCTTCGCCGGAACGCACCCGACCCGCGTCGCCTCCCTCTCGCTTATCGCCCCTGGCCTGTTTCCCCGCATCGATCTGCCGCTGGGTGAGAAGGTCCGCGTCGCCTGGCTGCTCGCCGCCGATCGATCCCGCCCCGTCCCGCTGCCCATCCACGACGCGACCATGTTCACGATGAATCCACAGCGTGTGAGCTTCGCCAACAACGATCCGCTCCGGCTCCGCGAAGCGACCGCCCCGTTTCTCCTCGGCTCGCGGCGGCTCGATCGAGTTGCGCACAAGCTCAGTGAATCCACTTGGCGCAGCCCGATTCACGTCATGCTCGCGGGCCGCGACCGCATCATCGACAACGATCGCACCCGGGCCTTCGTCCGCGCGTTGCCGTCGCCTCGCCGCAAGATCAGCGAATACCCCGACGCCTCCCATACGCTCGAATTCGAACTTGATCCCCTCCCCTTCTGGAATGACCTGGCCGCCGGACTCGACGAAGCAGCAGCCG
Source organism: uncultured Planctomycetaceae bacterium (assembly GCA_964549445.1). Classification (GTDB taxonomy): domain Bacteria; phylum Planctomycetota; class Phycisphaerae; order UBA1845; family UTPLA1; genus SpSt-539. The sequence goes on along the minus strand of CAZJVS010000020.1, from coordinate 72,297 downwards.
GCTGACCGCGCGGGCGCGACGCGCAACGGCTATAATTGTCCCACTATGAATCCACTCGCCGCACTGCGCGCCAAACCCGGCCTCCTCGGCCGCATCATCCGCTTCTTCTCAAGCATTTGGCTTGGCGTTTGCCTGCTCGCTGTCATCATCCTCTACAGCTCCATCGGTTCGGCGGTCCCCGTCTTCCGCCAGTACTTTGAACTGACCGAGTTCGAATACTTCAATCACTGGTTCTTCACGATTCTGATCGCCCTCTTCTGCGTCGCGCTCACCGTCGCCACCGTCGTGCGGATCCCCTTCAATCGCGTCAACCTCGGTGTCATCACGGTCCACACCGGCCTCCTGCTCCTCGCCGGCGGATCGGTTCTCTACTTCGGCCGCAAGATCGAGGGCGACGTCCTGCTCTACAACCCCCGTGTCGAAGTCATCGCCGCCAAGCGCGTGCAGGCCGGCGATCCCAATGCCGTCGTCGGCCAGCTCGTGGCCGCGCCCGGCCGATCCTGGGAAGCCACCATGCCCGGCCTCGGCGGCCGATACCACGTCGAAGTCGACAGTGTCGCGCACAGCGGCCTGCAAACTGCCTCCGAGGTCAAGCTCCGCGTCGAGTCGCCCGGCGAACAACCCCTGAGAACCGTCACCCTCCGCACCGATTCACCCCAGGCCCGCTTCGCCTCACTCTCCGACGATATCATCCTGCGGCTCAGTCCGACCAACACCGTCGACCGTTTCTTCGACAGCAACACGCCGGTTCTACTCATGCGTCGCGGCGCCAGCGAGCCCGTCGAGCTAACGCTGAAAGGCCTGCCCCTCTATCGCGAGCGTTTTGTCGCCGCACCGGAAAAGATCACCGACTCCGACGGAAGGCAGGTCGCTTCGCAGCGCCTGGAAACCTTCCCCGGCGTCGATCAATGGAAATTGCCGCTGCAAGTCGGCGAGCCCGCTCAGATTGAGGGCTGGCCATTCCGCATGGAGGTCGATGGCTACCTGCCGTACGCCGTCCTTCAGCGGCTTCCCGCGCCCGGCGGCGATACCCTCAATCCTATTATCAATATCGAAGCGAATACCGACGGCCACACCCACGCCGACACGCTCTTCGCTCTCGTTCCGCGTGACAGCCGCACGGCGATTCCCGGCGAACTCAGCATCGAATTCCGCTGGCTCGAAAAAGGCAGGAAGCTTCCCGACGAATGGACCCGAACGATCAAGGGGCAACACGTCCTCGATGTCTGGGTCAAGGACAAGGACATCCGCGCTCAGTTCGACGTCAAACGCGGCCAGAACATCAAGATCGACGGCACAGACTACGATCTCACCATTGAAGAGTTGCAGTCCGACTGGCCGCTTGCCACGGCGGGATTCGAACAGGCCCGAACTCCCGTCGCTCGCGTGCTGGTCAAGACCCCCAAGCAGTCCTACCACCGCAGCGTCCTGCAACGATTCTCCGAGCTCAATCAGGATCGCGATGATGAAGGAAAGAAGCTCTCCGATACCGGTCTCGTCGACGACAACCTCGAGCTTCGTTACACCGACGCCTCGGCTCCGAGCGTCCTGATCGCCGCCGGTCCCGATATGTCACCGGTCGCCATCGTCACAGCCGAGGGCGGCAAACGCTCCATGCAGGTCATCACGCCAAATGTCCCGCTCAAGATTGACGACAAGACCTCCATCACCCTCCGCGACTTTATCGAGCGCCCGCGCTTCGTCGAACGTCCTGTCGTCATCCCGCTCGAGCAGCGCCGCCCTCAGCCCGGCCGTCAGATGTCGCTCATCCGGCTTCACCTGACCTCGACGAAGTCCGACTGGCAGGCCCGCGTGTGGGTCCCGTTCGAGTCGTACAACGACATGTTCGCCGATGCTGCCCCGCGCTGGATTTCCGTCGTCGTTCCCGAGATCGGCCAGGTCGAGTTTCTCTACGGACGCATGCCGCGCATCCTGCCCGGCCGCGTCGCCCTTGAGCAGATGCACGTCGACTTCTACCCCGGCCGTAACCGCCCGAGCGAATGGATCAGCTACATTCGATTTGAGGATCCCAGGACGCGGCAGATTCGCGCCGGCAAGGCCTACCTCAATCACACCGCGCGCATCGGACCGTGGACCCTGTTCCAGTCCGGCGAGGCGCCAGACCACGAAAGCTACACCATCCTCGGCGTCGGCAATCGCGATGGAGTCATAACCATGCTGCTCGGCTGCACCCTTGTAACGCTCGGCCTCGCGTACGCGTTTTACGTCAAGCCCGTCATCAAGCGCCGCATGAAGCAGCGCGTCGCCGACGAACTTCGCGCCAAGGCCGGTCGGCCGGCAGGTGAATCATCCGACCACCGGACGCTCTCGCCCGCCACCGCATCGCTAATCGCCCTCGCCGTGCTCCTGTCGCCGCTCACCGCCCGGGCCGCCGATTCCGAGAAGCTTCCGGCTGCCCCCGCCGCCGAACTCCGTGGCATCCAGTCCCAACTCAAGCTCGACCCGCTTCGCACCCTGATGGTTCAGCACAACTCGCAGTATCAAACGCTGGAGGCGTGGGCTCGTGACGTGGTCACATCGATCCACGGTAAGGAAGAAATGCTCGGCCTCGATCCGGTCGTCGCTGCATTCGAGCTGATGTTCAACCGCGCCGCCTACGACGAGACGCCGCTCATCTACATCAAAGATCTCGCGCTGCGCAAGCACATCACCAGCCACCCCGTGCAGGTTGCCCCCGCCGAGGCCAATCGCATCATCAAGACCGGCCTCGTCAGTTCCAACTACCTCAACGATCCGGCAGTCGGCACCATTCTGAGCGATGTCTCCGGCAGGACGATGATGCGCCGCGCCATCGATCGCTACAGCACGGCCCGCTTCTATTACGACAATATCATTGGTTCGTGGAACATCATCCCCAGCCCCGTCGGCCGCTACGACGCCCCGTGGCACACCATCGATCGGCTGTGGGGCAACCTCGAGCAAGACGCATCGCATCCCGCCACGGCGGGACAGCCCACCGTCCCGGGCGTCTCATCGGACGTCGCCCGCAAGGTTCTGCAAGACCTCAGCGGCTTCGCCAAGGCATGGCTCGCCCGCGATGTCGACGGCATCAATAAGTGTGCCGCCCACTTGAGCGACGAGCTGCCTCTCCTCGCCCCGCCGGGAACCTACCCGACGCTGCCGCAGCGCAAGCTCGAAGTCGTCTATCACCGCCTCAACGCCCTCACGGTCGGCTGGGCCTTTTACGTCGCCGCCCTCTTCGCCAGCATTTGGGCGCTCATCTCCGGCGTCCGCTGGATTCGCGTCATGGCCCTCAGTCTCTTCATTCTCGCGTTCTCGCTCCACGGCGCCGGTCTCGCCATGCGTTGGTACATCGTCAGTCGTATCCCGGTCGCAAACATGTTCGAGTCGGTCGTCGCATCGGCCTGGCTCGGAACGGCCATCGCCCTCGTACTCGAATTGGTGACAAAGCGAGGCGTTTTCATGCTTGCCGGCTCGTTCCTCGGGTTCCTCTCACTGGTTCTGGGGAAGGCCGTCGGCAGCCAGATCACGCAGATCGCCCCGATCCTCGACGATGTCATGCTCCGCATTCACACCGTGCTGATCATCGCCAGCTACTCGATGATCACGCTCGCCTTCGGTGTCGCCGTCTGCTACCTCGTCGTCTCAGCCCGTGGTCCGCGACCCATTGTCGCCCGCGCCACCCTCGGTGCCGTCGCGTCCGTCGGCCTCTGCGCGTGGCTCGGCGTCAACGACCACTTCCACGCTCTCACGGAGATCTCCGACCGTTTCATCGTCATTCTCCCCATCGTCTTCGGTCTCGCCGGTGCGCTGCTATTCGTCTACCTTCCGAATCTGCTCCCGCGACCTGCGTTTTCGGCCCAGCTCGCCGGCCCGCCCGGTTCGGCCGCCATCGTCGCGTCTGCTCCGGTCGGAGTTGCTGCGCCCCCGCGCGAAAATACCGCCCTCCTCGAGGCCCTCGATCAGTCTCACATGATCCTGCTCCAAATGGCGACGATAGCTCTGTTTGTCGGGCTTGTGCTTGGTGCTGTCTGGGCAGATTACTCCTGGGGCCGACCGTGGGGCTGGGACCCGAAGGAAGTGTTCGCGCTGGTTACCTGGCTCTTCTATGCCATCCTGATTCACGTCCGCTACGTCGTCCGCCGCCGCGCTCTTTGGACGGCCGTACTTTCCTGCGTTGGATTCGCGGCGATGCAGTTCAACTGGTGGGTCGTGAACTTCTATATCGTCGGACTGCACAGCTACGCCTAGCCGCGCAATCGCGATCTCACGAATTCAGCAGATGACCAACATGCTTTGCGGCGCATCGCCCCAAAGCGTCGAGGTCGTAGCCCCCTTCCAACGAACTTACGAGCCGTCCGCCGCAACATTCGGCCGCCAGTTCGAGGATCCCCTTGGTTAGAAAATCAAATCCCGCATCCGTCAGCTCGATGCTTGCCAGCGGGTCGGCTTCGTGTGCATCAAATCCGGCCGACACAACGACAAACTCCGGCCGGAACGCCCGCGCCGCCGGCAGAAACGTCTCGGTGAATGCTTTACGGTAGTCGTCATCAGACGCCCCCGGCAGCATCGGGATGTTCAGCGTGTAACCCGCCCCCGCCGCGTAACCCTTTTCCGAGTCATGCCCCGTTCCGGGATATCGAAACGATGGATGCTCGTGCATGCTGCAGTAGAACACCGTCGGGTCATCGACAAACGCGTGCTGTGTCCCGTTGCCGTGGTGCACGTCCCAGTCCAGGATCAGCACCCGCCCGACCTTCCACTGCCGTTGCAAGTGCCGCGCCGCGATCGCCACATTGTTGAACAGGCAGAACCCCATCGCCGTCTCGCGCTCCGCATGATGCCCCGGTGGGCGGACCATGCAGAATGCGTTATCGACCTCGTCGCGCATCACCGCGTCGCACGCCGCCATCACCGCTCCGGCCGCCAGCCGTGCCGCGTCGTAGCTGTCCGCACAGATCGGGCAATCCGCCGAGTCGATGATCGCATCACCGTTCGCGCACGCCCGCCGCACACGCTCGACGTACGCCGGCGAATGGACTGCCTCGATCGCGCCCAACTCCGCCGCGCCGAACGCCAGTGGCGTCACCCGCTTCAGCAGCCCCGCGTCGTCCAGCGCACGGTTGATCGCCCGCAGCCGTTCCGGCCGTTCCGGGTGCCCCGGCCCGGTCTTGTGCAACAGAAACCGCGAATCGTAGCACCATCCGGTACGCGCCATGCCGATATTCTACTGCCCGCGATTGTGTGTCGCGCGGCGAGCCGGTAGACTCCGCAATCCTTTTTTGAATGACGCCCCACGCTCGGAAATGGCTGTCCCGCATCGTCCGGCTGACCGTCACGGTCGCCGCCGTCTTCTATCTCTATACGAAGGTCGCCTGGTACGATCAGGCCACGCTCGCAGCCGACCCGATGCGCTCGTACCGCATTCTCGGCCCCGCAAACGCCGATCCGCTCCAGCTCGAAGACCACGCAACAAATCGCCACTTTTCCGCCGCCCAATCCGAGCTCGCGACAGCAGCCCAGACCGCGCCGCTCAACAAGCGCCCCATCGAGCACGGCCTGCGATCCATCGTCCGCCGGATGAACGTCACCTACGCGATTCTCGCACTCCTCGCCATGGGACCTACGACGTTTCTCGTCGGCTGGCGGCTGCGCTACCTCCTCGCCATGCAGCACATCGAGATGTCGCTCACCGAGGCCATCCTCCTCACCTTCGCCGGCAACTTCTTCAACTTTGCGCTTCCCGGAACCACCGGCGGCGACATCTACAAGGCCTTCCATATCGCCCGCCACGCCCACAAGCGCACCGAAGGCGTCACCATCGTTTTCCTGGACCGCGCCATCGGTCTCATCAGCTTCGTTCTGCTCGCGTCCGTCTGCATCCTGCTCTCGTGGCGAACCGCCGCTCTCGGCACGCTCGGCAAGATCGTCGGCCTGATGATGCTCGCCCTCTTCGTTGGCGCGGCAATTTTCTTCTCACGCCGCTTTCGACGGTGGATCGGCTACGAAGCCCTGCTCAATCGTCTCCCCATGGCCGACCGCCTGAAGCGCGTCGACCAGACCGCCTTCAACTTCCGCTACCACCCGCGCCAAACCGCCGTCGCCCTCATCGTCACCGCCGTCAGTCACGCCTGCCTTGCCCTCGGCGTCATGTACTTCGCTCGAGCCGTCGGCATGCCCCGCGCCTCGACGCTCGCCCTGCGCGGCATGGGAGAGTTCTATCTCGCCTGCATGCTCTCCCTTACCGTTGGCTATCTCCTCGCCGCGGTTCCCATCAGCTTCCAGGGCTTTGGACTCCTCGAAACCGTCTTTCTCCGCGTCCTCGCCACCGGCGGCTGGGGCACCAACAGCCAGGTCATCGCAGTCTGCCTCGGAATCCGAATACTCCAACTCCTGTGGTCGCTGCCCGGAATCGTCGTCCCGTGGCTCGGCCTCCGCCGACCCACCGCCTCTGAATCGCAAGCCACCGAAACCGCGGACGAAGTCGGAATCAGTTCCCCGGCTCCGCGCGAGAATCACTAACGGTCGGCGGATTATATTAAGATATTTAAACCCCTCAGTGACGTATATCGAACGCCAAAAAAACGGAAGTCGTGCATCCGCGCGACTCCCGTTTTGTTTTTCTTCGCGACGCCGGAGCGGCTGCTACCCCGGCATCTTCATTGCCGCCGGCGTGTCGCTGGCGATTGCGCCGGGGACGCCCGACTTCGCCGAGACGAGGAAGATCTCGACGCGGCGATTGCGCTCGTTGCCGCCCTTGGCCGGATTCGGCTCGCGCGGGCGGAACTCGCCGTAGCCCATGCAGCCGATGCGATTGAAGTCGACGCCGTAGTCGTGCAACGCGTACATGACGGCGATCGCGCGGAAGCATGAGAGGTGCCAGTTCGTCGGGAACTTGGCGGCCGAGGCGCGGATCGGCACGTTGTCGGTGTGGCCGGCGATGACGACTTCGAAGCCGCTGGCGGCCGACGAGCTGAGAATCTTCGCGAACTCGGCGAGGGCCGCCTTGGCGTCGTCGCGAACCACGTCGCTGCCGAGGCCGAAGGTCAGGTCGCTCTTCCAGCGCACGAGGCCGCGCTTGGAGTCATACTCGACGGCCTGCGGATACTTGGCCGCGAACTCCTGCAGGGCGCGATCGAGCTCCGGCGGAAGCTTGACCTCGACGACGTCGATCGACTTGGGCAGGCCCTTTTTCAGCATGTCGTCCATCTTGGCGAGCAGGTCGCGGTTGGTGGACGCCAGCCGGGCATTCTCGGCCTTCAGGTTGTCGGCCAGGGCGTTCAGCGTTTCCTTCTCGCGCTGCAATGCCTCGACTTGGTTTCGCAATTCCTTCACGCGGGCGCGTTCGTCGGCCAGCTCGCCCTCGAGGCCCGACGCGCGGGCCGTCGAGTTGTCGGCTCCGAACTTCGTGCGCAGGTACTCGTCGCGCGAGACGCAGCCTGCGCCCTGGGTCAGCAAGATCGCCGACAAAATCACAACGCCGCTAAATGTTGCCTTAACCATGTACATCCTCCTTGCGTACGTACGGTTCCCCGTGGAAAGAGCGAATCACGCCAGTGGACCGCGCGCCGTGCGCGAATTATGGGGCCGTCGGTAGCGGCCCGCAAGCATTTCTACGCCTGATTTCGTTGCGCGTTTCACACGCCGGGCTGATTTGTGTGGCGCGGTCGAGCCGACTCGCGCCCGGCGGATTCCATTCGACGACGTTCGCCCCCTGCTGCCCCCTCGACCCTTCCGAAGATCATTCGACCCGCGCTGGTCTGCAGCACGCTCGTCACGCTGACCTCGAGGGTTTCCCCGATGGCGTTGCGGCCGCCGTCGACGACTACCATGGTGCCATCTTCGAGGTAGCCGACCCCTTGTCCGGGCTCTTCGCCGGCGCGGATGATCTTGACCTGCATGCCTTCGCCCGGGAGGAAGACTGGCCGCAGGGCCTTGGCGAGGTCGTTGATGTTCACGACCTCGACGCCGCGGAGCTGGGCGACTTTATTGAGGTTGTAGTCGTTCGTAACTACCCGGCCGTTCAAAAGCTTGCCGAGGTTCAGCAGCTTGGTGTCGACCGGGTCGTTGGACTCGGGGCCGGAGTCGGCGTCGTCGAGGATGTCGATGTCCATGCGGTCGGAGGACTGGAGCCGCTTGAGTATGTCGAGGCCGCGACGGCCGCGGCTGCGCTTCATGCGGTCGGAGCTGTCGGCGACGGCATGAAGCTCGTGGAGGACGAAGCGCGGGACGACGACTTTTTGATCGATGAAGCCGGCGTCGGCGATGTCGGCGATGCGGCCGTCAATGATGACGCTGGTGTCGAGGATGAGGGGGTGCTGGCCCTTAAGTTGTTTTGAGAACTCGACATAGGGAATGACGAAGCGGATGTCGTCCTTGGTCTGGAGGATGAAGCTGACGCAGAGGTAACAGGTGATGACGCCGAGGAGGATGCGGATGGTCTCGTAGAGCGTGGGGTCCATCGCGGGGAGATAGACGGACTGGAGATAGCTGAGGACGAGTGAGAGGCCGTAGCTGACGACCAGGCCGACAATGAGGCCGAAGAAGAGGCCGCCGAGGGCCTTGAGAGACTTGCGGGGCTGGAGGATGTCGATGGCGATGATGCCGGCGGCGAGGACGAGGGCACCGATGAGCAGGAAGACGCGCTGCTCGGGGAGGATGTTGCCGGGCTCGACGAGCGACCAGCCGACGGCGACGACGGCGAGGACGAAGAAGGCACGGAGGACCTGGAGGAGGATCATGTGTGGTCTCTTCGTGCAGTATATCGGCAGGGGCGGAGTTGGGTGAGTGGCGCGGGGCCTCGGGCGTTGGAACGCTATCGAGGGAGTGAACTCGCCCGGCAACAATCGCGCGCCCTGCCGGGCGGGAGGAATGAGGGCCGCAGGGGGCATCGAGAAAGTTGTAATGGTGAGAATTTCGATTTGGCGGGGGAATGCGGGGGTCGGGGGGCTGAGTCCTGGGGCCTCGTTTTAGGTCCTGGGTCTTGGGGCGTGAGAGGATGAGAAAGTTGGAACGGTGAGAATTTGACGGGCGGGTGGGTTGGCGGGGGGCGGGGCGAATGATTTTGACGGCGTTATTTGGCGTTACTTGGCAGAGCCGTGAGAAGCCACAAGCCATAAGCCATAAGCCGTAAGCCATACGCTGAGCGGGAAGCGGGGCGGCGATGCAAGATTGTTAGAATGGTGAGAATTCGCGAATTCATTGGGGTTTTTGGTCCGAAAGGCACGAAGGCACCAAGGCACGGAGGGGATGAGCGAGGCGGTCTGGGGGCCGAATCGGGGCGCGGAGTTCGAGCGAAAGGGCCGGCGCGGGCTATCGGCGCTGTCCCCTCTTTTTTTGACGGGATTAGACGGGATTTGATGGGACGAATCTCAGTCGGCATTGAAAACTCGCCCGCGTTGTTTCGGCCCTGTGACTCGCCGGGAACGCCGTGCGTTCGCGCGCGGCTTCGCCGCCCGTCGGGTCAAGGGCTGAGCGCGCAAGCTCTCCGTGGCCGCGCCCTTCGACTCCTTCGACAGGCTCAGGGTCCGGTCGCCTGCCGCGAGTCGACCGTCGCCGCGCGGCGTGGATAAGCGTTCGGTGCGGGGTCCCGGCGCGCCGGGATCCGCCGCGATGTTCACCGTATAGACGCGCCCGGTGTTCCACAGCGTTGTGAGAGGGAGAAGGGAAGCGGGCCGAAGGCGACTCGGCGAGGCTAGCCTTGATTGCGCCACCAGTGGAAGGTTCCGACGACGGGGGCGGCGGTGTTCTGGCATTCGGCGACCATTTCTTCGAGGTCGGGCGGGACGTTTGGGGATTGCCTGCGAGACTCCCAGCTTTCGATCTCGTCGATGTTGATCAGGTGAAAATCCACCTGACGCAGGGCGTCACGAACGTAGGCGGTCGCTTCCGATTCCGATTCGGCGGTGACGCAGATGGTGACGAAGGCGCGCGTGCCGGGCGAGAATCCGCTGACGCGAGCGAGTGATTCGACTTCTGACAGCGTTATCCACACAGCCGGCACTTCATGAACACCCGTTAAGACGACGCACAGTATAGGTGGTTTCTTCGAGGCGGCGGCGGTCGCAATTGTCGTTCGGGGCGTGACGCACGGGCAAAGCAAGTTTGCCCATGGCACCCAATCAGGATTCGTCTTGGGCACCCGGCGCCGCAATATATCAGGGCGGCGACATACTTAGGTCGGAAATACTCTCGAGTACTTGATAGACCTCTGTCCACGAAGGATCGTTCGCCTCACGATGCGATTTAGCATTCGCCACCGCTGTGTCGCGCAAGCCTATGATCTTCGAGTAATCCGCTTGCGCTTTTGAGCCCAAAGGTTCGGCGAATTCCTTCTTCCATTCGTGCTCGAGTCGAGTAAGCACTGCCCCGCAGTCAGCGAACGCCTCGCCTGTGTCGACGAGGTGAAGAAGCGACCAGAGTTCGTAGCACGGTTTCGACAGAGCCACACGAAGCCCCTTTCCTAAGCCATACCTCTGCGCTTCGTAGGCCGCATGTACACGCTCGGGTCGAGCTTCCAGATCAATGAGCGCCCACACGACCTGGCGATCTCCTTCATCGTGTTCTTCGGGCTCGCGAAGCGCTCGCTGATGCCAAATTGCATGCTCAATGACATCCTTGGGGGCGGCGCGATCGAACGGCGTGCATTCGACTCGAAGAGTGAGTCGCGCTTTAACGATGCGCTTCAACAGTGTGAAGTAGGCGACCGAGGTCCTGGCATCATCGCAAACGACAACGACGACGGGGAGCGTGGGCCGTACGTTACGCGGGCGTGATATTCCATATCGGTCGCGATCTGCGCTGACGCTTCTGGATCGCCTACTCCGCTTGGCGCCCATTCAGTGTTCCTGCATTGGGCCGATCGACGGCAGTGCACCATAGCGGCCGTGCAAGTAGCGTCGTCGCATGTTTAGGTTGTTTCTTTCCCTAAACTCGGCCACCGAATAGAGCCGACTTGCCCCGGCCGCGTCTTTTTCAGTGAAATAGACCTGATCCCGACGTAAGACCGCGTCCTTCGCTTCGTCATCCAACAATGTGGTCTCGTGTGTTGCGAAGATAAGCTGTCCACGAGCGTGCTCGACCGGAATCTCGCAATTGAGGTGCTGCACGACGTCTTTGAGCAGAAGAGGATGCATTGACGCATCAAACTCGTCGACGAATGCGGCAAGAGGCTTGGAGCTGTGTGCTAAGTCATACAGTAGTGGCGACAACTCGACGAGTCTTCGCGTACCAAGCGACTCCCGGGCGTACGGTAGCGGAACGGGCCCTTGACTGCTGCCGTGCAGCAATGACAATCGAAAGGAAGTTGGTGCTTGTTCGCGCGCCTCGGCATCGGTTTCCACGTCCTCATCACTAGTTCGCGGTCTTATTGATTCACGGATTGGCTCGGTTCGAAGGCTCTCCACGCCAATGTCCGCTGACCGCAGTCTCGTCCTCAGCCAACTTCCAAACTGTTCATCATCTCTGGCGCGTTTAGCGACGTGTGACGCTCGCTGGGTCAAAAAATGCGACACGGCGGTTGCGTCTCGGGAAGTCAACATTCGCTGCAATCCAACCGCGATCCCCTTCGCCAACTCCGGTGCTAAGCTATCCGCGAGCGAGAGCAAGAGCGCATTGCGGCGAAAGCTCTTCGTGAGCAATTGAAACTGGGGATCGGCAGCCCAAGCACCCGAGGCTGCTTGATGGGTGCGATCCAAGAGTACATGCGGACCCGGGCCGCTAAGTTTGGTAAGACCCTCTCGTAAGAATCCGATCCGATCGAACTCCACAAAATAGTCATACACGATGCTGTCCACCACAGCCTTAACGCCGAGTGTCACTGGCTTGTTTGACTGAGAATCGAGTGCGAACGGCTCGTAGGGACGAAGCGGTTCGTCAGACGTGAAACTCCGAGATGCGGCGATGAAATGAGATAGTGCGCTTGCCGATCGAAGAACGGTCGACTTCCCGGAGCCATTCGCGCCATAGACGGCGACCGCCCGCAACAATCGGAGTGGCTCCTCGTCGCCGTCAACGTGAGCCTCAACAATTCCGCGGTCCGAATCCGGATCCAAGTCGGTGGCGAGCATTGAGAGACGAAACTCGTCCCGAAAACACCCAAAGTTCTTGCCGTAAAGTTCTACGAGCATTGAGCTTTCCCGCGCAGATTTCCTGCGCCACTGTTTGAATTATACGTATTCTTCGATACCAAACGCATTCGACTTTTATGATTTGTGACGAATTGCGCAGAATTATTGCGCCAAACCTGCGATTGGCAGCCAAGTCCGGTAATCGCTCAGTTGGTGGGAACATGCCGAACTCGGCCTTGTTGATGCATGCTGAATCTCTATGCGGGTTGGAGTAGGCGGAGGCGAGTGGCTCGCATCGCGAATGGTCGCCGATTTCCAATCTGAGAATTCAGAGCTTTCTCACCCCGCGTTGCTGTGGCTCACGCTCATCCGATCAAGTTTGCGCTAAGCGGTTTGATCTCGGCCAAGTGCATGGGATTCTTGGTGCAACTGGCCAGCTTCGTCAGTGCTTCGCGCTGGGCGACTGCTGTCGGATGCGCCGATGCCTTCACCCTACGCCCTCTCCCAGGGGGCCTCGCCCTCACCCTAACCCTCTCCCTGGGGGAGCGGTCGGCTGCGCCGACGCCCTCACCCCGCCCCTCTCCCACCGGGAGAGGGTGACTAGAATTCGGCGAGGTGCATTATGAATCTCGCGAGAGCGCAACATGCAGGATTGTGGACTTCGGGGGTTTTGTTTGGGTTGATGGGGTTGGCGCAGCTGGCGCGGCTGGTGATCCGGCCGGAGGTGGTGGTTGGGGGGCACCATGTGCCGTTGTGGCCGAGCGGGTTGGCGCTGGCGATTCTGGCGGGGATGAGTGTTTGGATGGTTGGGTTGGCGCGGCGGAAGGCGTGATGTCCGCTGCGCGGACGCCCTCACCCGTGTCGGCTGCGCCGACGCCCTCACCCTTCCCTCTCCCACCGGGAGAGGGGAACCGGCCCTCACCCTGGCCCTCTCCCGCCGGGAGAGGGGAACTACCACCAGGCTTGCGCCTGGTGCTCTGATGCGCCGATTGCCCTCACCCTTGTCGGCTTCGCCGACGGCCCTCACCCTGACCCTCTCCCAGGGGGAGAGGGGAACCGGCCCTCACCCTTACCCTCTCCCACCGGGAGAGGGAATTTCAGCCGGCGTTGCCGGGGCTTACTGACAGTCGGTCGAGTTTGCGCTGGGCGGCTTTGATTTCGGCGAGCTGTTGCGGGTTTTTGGTGCCGGTCGCGAGCTTCTTCAGGGCTTCGCGCTGGGCGACGGTGAGGGCGTCGGTTGGTGAGACCTTGATGTCGGGCTCGACGCCGGTGCCTTCCCAGTTTGTGTTGGTGATGGGGTTGATGGCGCGGGCGAAGGGGACCATGGCCGTCATGCGGTCGTTGATGTTGTGGCCGGCGACCGGGTGTGCGCCGCCGCCGGTGGTTGCGCCGACGATGGTGGCGCGCTTGAGGTTTTTCAGGTTGTAGGTGAACTCTTCGGCACCGGAGAAGGTGCGGCCGGAGACGAGGACGTAGACGGGGACGTCTTCGGAGAACTTGTGGCCGGGGACGTCTTCGCGGGACCAGGTTTCGGTGGTCTTGTCTTCGGGGCGGTTGTAGAACTTGTTGAGCAGGACCTTTTTCTCGAAGAGGTAGCCGGAGAGGTAGGCGATCATTTCGGGGGAGCCGCCGCCGTTTTCGCGGAGGTCGAAGATGAGGGCGTCGCAGTTGCCGAGGAAGTTCATGGCGGCGGAGGCGGCGGTCTCGGCGTCTTCGCCGGGGTGGAACATGTTGAGCTTGACGTAGCCGATGTTGCCGGGGAGGCGCTCGGCTTTCTCGAAGCCGTAGTTGTCGCGGCTGGCGCGGTGGGGGTCGAATGCGCCGCCGGCGGGCTGGGCGCCGCCGCTGCCGAGGACGGCGAGATGCTTGTCGTCGACGACGGCGCGGAGGTCGCTGGTGAGGCGGCCGGCGAGTGCGCCGGGGCTGGTGAGCTTGTCGTAGCTGCCGGCGGCGAGCTTCTTGCGGATGGCGTCGGCGAGGGCCTTGCCCTTGTCGGGGTAGACGTAGTTTTCGTTGATGGAGTCGGCGACGGCGTCGACGAGCTCCTTGATGGACTTGGCGTCGAGGCCGGTGGTGTCGCCGATGACTTCGTCGGCGTGGACGGGGCCCTGGATCATGATTCCGAGGAGGCCGCGGGGGGCGTCGGACTCGAACTGGAACTCGAAGCGGAAGGTTTCGCCGGGGCCGTCGGCGGAGACAAGCATGGAGAGGGAGCCGTCGTCGGTCTGGAGGATGCGGACGGGGGTGAGTTCGCCGAACTTGTCGCGCATGTCGTTGTACTGGGCCATGCGGTCGTCGATGGAGCGCTTGGCGAGGGCAGACTTGGCGCGGAAGGATTTCTCGAAGGTGCGCATGGCGGGTTCGCCGGAGTTGTAGGACTTGAAGTAGGCGGCGGCGCACTTGCCGGCGGGGGTGTCGGGAACGACAAGTTTGTCCTTGCGATTGTCGCCGGGCTTGTCCGGGGCGGCGCCGGCTGCAAAAGCGGGGGCGGCGAGGGCGAGAATGACGAGGAAGCCGAGGGATCTACGCGTCACGATGTGGTCTCCTTCGAAAAGGGACAGGCGGCAGCGGGAGGGCTGCCGCCTGGCTCACGCCAGTTACTATGAACGTAGTAGTCCGGCGGAGCTTTCGCGGGAGACGCGGAATTCCCGGGGATCAGCCCGCCTGGACCCTGATGCGACGTGGAGCGCCGACATCGACAACGGAGGCGAGGTCGAAGTGACGCTCGCGGGGCGGGTGGATGCGGCACCTCTGCCCAAGGTGCCGCCCCGCCTCACCGAGGAGCCGTCGCGTCGCGCCACGCGGCGCGCCGACCACGGCAGTCCCCGTGAAATCCAACTCGATTTCGGTGAATCGGTTCTCGCGATCGGCTCGGAGCAGCCGCTTCACGAGGAGGACGACGTCGCTGAAGTTGACCATCGGGTCGGCCGGCTGGATCCAGAAATAGCCGTTGCCGGTGATGAAGAAGCGCCAGTGCGATAGGAGGTGCTGGGCGAAGCGTTCGTCTTCTTCGGCTTCTTCAAAGCGGTTGCGGAACAGCGCTTTCATGTCAGGCCTCCCGGGGTCGTGGTTGAGAGCCGCGTTGCGGCGACGACGCCGCGACCCGCGCCAGCGTCGATGGAAGGAAAAGCGATGGGTGGCGGCCGAGCGGGCGGGAAATTTTGACCGGTAATCGCAAAGTCGGCCCGATATGATGTTTATGGGCGAAATGAGGAGCGAGGTATGTCCGGAAAACAGGCGTTGCTGGCGGCTTTGCTGATCCCGGCGGGGGTCGGGCTGCGGATGGTCTTCTGCTGAGGGCATCCGCTGGCGGCGCTCGGGACGGGCGCGATCATGCTGGGGATGCCGCTGGGGGTGTATGGGGCGATTGGGGCGCTGCGCGGCGGGCGCGACACGGGGTGGGCGTGGGGTGCGCTGGCGATTGCGATCGCGGGGATTGCGATGTTGGCGGCGGTGTTGCTGTTGCCGCTGGTGAATCGGGGCGAGTAGGACGCGCGCGGCACTAGGCCGTGATCTTGATGGCCTTGTTCAGCCGGTCGGCGACGTTGTCCCAGTTGATGACGTTGCCCCAGGCCTTGATGTAATCGGCCCGCATGTTTTTGTACTTCAGGTAGTAGGCGTGCTCCCAGACGTCGAGCACCATGAGCGGGGCGCAGCCGAAGAAGGTCATGTTCTGGTGCTTCTCGGGGGCGAGGGTGACGAGGCGGCCGGAGAGGGGCTCCCAGGCGAGGATGGCCCAGCCGGAGCCCTGGACCTTCAACGCCAACTCGTTGAACTGGGCCATGAAACCCGCAACGCTTCCGAAGTCGCGCGAGATGTACTGGGCCAGCATCCCTTTCGGTTCACCGCCACCGTCCTTCTTCATGTTGGTCCAGAAGATCTCGTGAAGCGCGGCGCCCGAGCCGTTGAAGGTGAGCGAGTCGGTCAGGCCGCGCATCTTTGCGATGTCTTCCGGTTTGCCGGGCTGGCGGGCGGCGGCGAGGCCGGTGATGGCGTCGTTGACACCCTTCACGTAGGCGGCGTAGTGCTTGTCGTGGTGGAGGGTCATCGTCTCCTTGTCGATGTGCGGCTCCAGCGCGTCGTAGGCGTAGGGAAGCGGGACGACGGTGTACTCCTTTGGCGTGATGACGCTGCCGGCCGCGGGCTGATCGGCGAGGACTTCGTCGCCGGGCAGGCCGATCCAGCCGCCGACTGCGGCGAGGGTGCCGAGGGTTCCGAGCATTTCGCGGCGGGTGGGTTCGGACATGATTCGCGCCTCCTTTGTGGGTTGTGACTCGATCGCTCGCGGGATTAGAGCATAGAGCGGAGCGCGGTCAAGCGGAGGTAAAAAGCGTACGGCCCCGGTCAGGTTGTGACCGAGGCCGCACGTGCTTCATTCAAATGGGATTGAAACTCAGGGCGTGTTGAACTGACGGACGACGCCCTTGGTTACTCCGCCCGGACCGATGGTGTCGATCCGCCAGAAGTAGGTCGTGGCCGCCGAGAGCGTGCCCGGCGCGAAGTCGGTGTCGGCGGATGACTGGACGCCGATGTAGTCGCCGCTGCTGCGGGTGGCGTTCTGTACGTTCGTCTGGTTGAGCCCGAAGTAAACATCGTAGAACGTCGTGTCGGTCGATCCGCTCCACGAGAGCGTCGGCGTGACGTCGGGTGTCGTCGTCGCGTTGGCCGGGATCGGGTTGGAGATGAAGCCCGGCGCCGGCGTGAAGGTCGTGAAATTCCAGACGACGCCCTTCGTCGTGCCGCCGCCGTTCTTCTCGTCGATCCGCCAGAAGTACTGGGTACCCGGCAGAAGCTGGCCGGGGTCAAAGGTCGGGTCGGACTGATTGCCCTTGAAGACGCCGAGCGGGTTGTTGACGGTCGCGTTCGTGACATTCGCCTGGCTCGTCCCGAAGTAGACGTCGTGGCTCGAGGTTCCCGCGCCGGCGGTCCAGGTCAGCGAGAGCCCGATCTCGGTGGCGTAGCCAGTGGTATTGACGTTCTGGCCAGTCGCCAGGTTGCCGGGCGTCGGATTGGTCGCCTGGCCGGGGGGGCCGGAGATCGTCGTGAAGGTGAAGACTAGGCCGGTCGTGGTACCGGCGGCGTTCTTCTCGTCGATTCGCCAGTAGTAGGTCGTCGACAAGCTCAGTGCACCGGGGTTGTAGCTGGTCGTCGGACGATTGCCGCGATAGACGTTCTGCGGGTCGTTCGGCGTGGCGTTGGTCACGGCCGTCTGATCCGTCCCGAAGTAGACGTCATGGCTCGTTGCGCGGGTGCCGGCGGTCCAGCTCAGGACGGAGTTCAACGCCGCATCGGTCGCGAAGTTCGTCGGACTCTCGTTCGTCACCTGTTCCGGCGGGAGCAAGACCGTTGAGAACGTCCAGATGACGCCCTTCGTCGTGGTGGTGTCGCAAACCTCGTCGACACGCCAGAAATAGGTCACGCCCGACTCGAGGTCGCTGGGCGGGGTGAAGACCGGCGTCGGGAAGTTGCCCTGGAAGATATCAGGCGTCGACGTTGTCGCGTCGGTGACGGCGGTCTCGTTGGTGCCGAGATAGACGTCGTGGGTCAGGGTTCCGCCGCAGGTACCGGACGACCACGAGAAACTCTGGTTCAGCGGCACATCGGTCGCGTCGTTGGCGGGAGTCGGATTCGCCGCGGCCAGCGAATTGAACGACGTGAAGCTCCAGACGTCGCCCTTGGTCGTGCCGCCCGGACCCTTGGCATCGATTCGCCAGAAGTACTCGGTGTTCTCGTCGAGCGGACCGCTCGGCGCGAAGTCGGCGTTTGCCTGGTTGCCCTTGAACTCGGGGCTGGCGGTCGTCGCGTCTTCGACGGCCGACTCCGAAGTCCCGAAGAAGACGTCGAACGAGTCGGTCGGTCCGTCGTTCTGTCCCGAGCCGGCGGCCCAGGTCAGGGTCGGATTGAGATCGACGCCGGCGTCGCCGTCGTCCGGCGAGGGCTGGGTCGTGAGGCCCGGCGCGGCCGCCGTCACAAAGCTGAAGACAGCGCCCTTCGTGACGCCGCCGGGGCCGACTTCGTCGATTCGCCAGAAGAAGGTCTGATTCGTCGCGAGCTTGTTGTCGCCCGCGGGTTGCGTCGTCGTTGTATCCTGGTTGCCCTTGAACTCGGGCGACGAGGTGTTCGCGTTGTTCACGGCCGTCTGCGATGTTCCAAAGTAGACGTCGTGACTCGTCGCGTCGCTGCCGGCATCCCACGAGAGGGCAGTGTCGATCGGTACGTCGGTGGCCGTGTCGGCCGGCGACGGATTGCTGACCTGTCCCGGCAGCGGGGCGGTCGTGAAGGTGAAGACCGAGCCGGTCGTCGTGCCGCCGAGGCCGAGTTCATCGATGCGCCAGTAGTAGGTGGTCGCCGGGGTCAGGGCACCGGGGTTGAAGGAGGTCGTGAACTGATTGCCGCGGAAGACGCCCAGCGGGTTCTGCGGCGTGGCGTTCTGCACGGAGAAGAGGTCGGTTCCAAAGTAGACGTTGTGGCTCGACGCGCCGCTTCCGGCCGTCCACGTCACCTGCGAGTCAACCTCGACGCCCGTCGCATTGTCGGCCGGACTCGGATTGCTGATCGGTCCCGGCGGGGCGGTGGTTGTGAAGCTCCAGACGGCGCCCTTGGTCGTCGCGCCGCCTGCCTTGATCGAATCGATTCGCCAGAAGTAGACGGTTGCTCCGAGCAGATTGGAGGGCTGGAAGGTCGTGCCGCCGACGCTTCCGAGGAATTCGGGGCTGGCCTCGGTCGCGGCGTTGACGGCCGCCGAGCTGGTGCCGAGATACACGCCGCTCAGCGTGGCGTCCTTTCCGGGGAACCAGTTCAACGAGGTGCTGACGGCGATGTTCGTTGCGCCGTTCGCCGGGTTCGGGTTGGTCGCGATGTCGGGAACGACGACGTTGACGGTGCCGTTCACGGTCTGGTTGCCGCCGCCGCTGAAGAAGACGAAAGCGGTGAGGTTGTAGGTGCCGCCGCCGTTGTAGCGGTGCGTCGTCGTCACGCCGCCGGGGATGAAGCCGGCCGAGTCGCCGAAGACCCAGTTCACCGACGAGACCGACGCCGTGTTGATCCCGGTCAGCGTGAACTGCACCGTGAAGTTGGGCTGGTCGAACTGCTGGGTGGTCTGGATGGCCGCGAAGCCCGGGATCGGGATGTTGCATCCCGGCAGGGCGAGCGCGACCGCGAAGCTGACGACCATCGACGCAGAGACAAAGCGAGCTAATTTTGAAGACATAAGTCCCCTCGTAAGCGCGGATCCGCAAACGGACCGCGGTCCTGGGATGTGAGTACGTGGCGAGAGTTTCACATACTCCGCATCGGCAGGCGGATCGAGCGAGGTTACGTTGCTGCCAGGCGCAGTATGCCCCGTTCAGGGGCGTGGTTTCGAGAGCATTGACGCCGACAATCGACCCAACGTCCCCCCGGAGGCCGTCAGGACGTTGCCTTGTAAGACTTTATGGCAGGAACGGATACCAAATCAAGCTAACCCCAGCAGCATGCGAGCGTTATCGGACGGCCAATCCTGCCCGCCGACCTTCGATCGTGATCCTATCCGCAAGCCCACCCAGCCACTTACGGTTTGCGATCTGCCCCGGCGCGCGGTTCGGTCCCTGCCGCCAATCGTGCCAAATTTCCGCGATGGCGGACGATCACGATGAGGGCGATTGCCCCGGTAAGGATCAGAAGTGGATACTCCTCGCGCAGCGGCCACCCGCGAAAGTCTCCCATGGCCCAGGTCGCGATCGGCAGTAGCAACGCGGCGACGACCGAAGCCAGCGAGACGTAGCCGGTGGTGAACCGAACGACAAGCCAGCCGCCGAAGGCGATCAGCGCGGCGACGGTCAGGTGTGGAGCGGCCAGCAAAAGGCCGAGCGATGTCGCGACCGCCTTGCCTCCGCGAAAGCCGAGATAGATCGGGGCGACGCTGCCGATCACGCACGCGATGCCGGTTCCGAGACGCATCAGGTTCGGCGTCGCCGGCCCCCAATCGGGAATCGTCGCGTGGGCCGCCGCCCATCCGGTCGCGAACATCGGCAGGGCACCTTTCATCGCATCGAGCAGCAGGACGAGCATGCCCCACTTTCGCCCAAGGACGCGCCCGACGTTCGTCGCGCCGATGTTTCCGCTTCCCGCCTTGCGAATGTCCACGCCGCGCAGCCGGGCGACCACGACGCCGAACGGAATCGAAGCGATCAGGTACGCACCGATCCAGATGAGAGCAACCGTCGCCAAGGCCATGATCGGAAGTATGCCATTGCGCGCCGCCGCGGGCCAGCGCGCGCGTCAATCGAGCAGATCGGCAAACGCGCACACACGAAGGCCGCGCGCGAGCGCGTCATCCAGCGTCCGCTCCCACGCCTCTATCCTTGCCGCATTGGCGGCCAAAACCCACGGGTGGTAACCGAGGCCGACGAAGTGATTGCCGCGCGCTGCCGCGCGGATCAGCCGGCCGTGCTTCTCCTCGACCCGCGCACCCTTCGCATCGGGCCGCACGTAGTCCCAGTCGTCGGTCACGATCGGCATTCGCACCAGCCGCGGCGACCCCGCGGCGACGACCCAGGGCTGCTCGCTGCGATCGCGCTCGGCGCTGTAGGCGAAGCCGGTCCCGGCCAACTCGCGCATGAGCCGCTCGTCCCAGTGTGACTGCGGCGAACGGAAGCCAATTGGGCGGACGCCGACTCGGCCCAGCGCGTCGATGCACCGCGACAGCATGGTCCGCAATTCGCCGTCGGGCAGATCGCGCGGCGATTCGTGCGCGTATCCGTGACAAGCGATCTCGTGTCCGGCTTCGACGATCTGTCGCAAACGCTGCGGCGCGGTTTCCGCGATCTTTGCGACGCAGCAGAAGGTCGCCCGCGCGCCGCGGCGCGCCAGCCCCGCCAGCACGCGCTCGAGCCCCGCATCCGCCAGCCGCGGATCTTCGCCGGCGAATCCCCGCTCGTAGTCGAACGACATGACCAGCGTCGCCCGGCCGACCGGCAATTCGTTCACGCGTCGGCCGAGCAGTCGCAACAGCCGCTTCATTTGCCGCGACCCGCGACGATTTCGTCGTACAGCTTCAGCATTTCGTCGACGTGTCGCGTCATGCTCAGTCGGGGCGCAAGCCGCGCGGCCGCTTCGCCCATCTGCGCTGCCAGTCCCCGATCGCGCAGGCGCCCGATGCGATCCGCGAGTGCCTCGATGTCGTCCGGCGAGTCGATCACGAATCCCTCGACGCCGTCGGTGATCGCTTCGGCGGCGCCGTTCATCCGGGTTGTAATGCATGGCACGCCGCGCGAGAGGGCTTCGAGCACGACGCGGCTGCACGGATCGTAATAGGTCGGATGAACGACGACGTCGGCCGCGTGGTAGAACGCGCCGATCCGCTCGGTCGGGCCGGTGAACGTCACGAGGTCGTCCACCTTCAACCGCCGGGCGGTCGCCGCCATGGCTGTCGGGTTGTCGCGGCCCGCAACCAGCAGGCGAACGTTTCGTCCGTTTGCCCGCGTCAGCGTCGCCAGCGCGTTGAGGAGTGGCTCGACGCCCTTGAGGCGGAAATTGTGGGCCACGCACAACAGTAACAGCGTGTCATCGGTGACGCCGTAGGTTCCGCGCACCGCTGCCCGCTCGGCCGACCGTTCCATCGGCGACGCCGCCCGCACCTGTACGCCGTTGAACACGACTCGCACGCGCTGGCCGTCGAGCCCGTAGTGGTCCTGCACCTGCCGGGCGACGTACTGCGAGACCGCGGCGATCACGGGGCCGCCCGGCCGCAGGGCCTGCTCCTCGAGACTCACCAGCGTCCGCCGTTTCACGTTCAGCGCCGACAGCAGCCGCTTCATCATTCGCTGCGGCTCGGTCTGTCGCATCGCCACGTTGCGATCGACCGTCTCGCGGATCAGTCCGCCTCGCGGCTGGTAGACGTCGGCCGCGGGCATCGGTGTGATGGCATGAACGATGTCGAACTTGTCCTGCGCCGCCCGCGCCGTCGCCTTGGTCACAAAACGCCGCGTTCGCAGCGGCTTCGGCGTGGCTGTCACCGGCAGCGTGACGATCTCCAAATCGGGCGGCGACACTGAACGGGTCGAGGTGAGGACCGTCACGTCGGCCCCGCGTCCCGCCAGCAGGTGGGCGAACTCGAGCGTCGACGTCTCGGCGCCGCCGCGCCATGTTTCGATCCGCTCGATGACGATTGCCACCCGCATGGTTTGCCCGACCTAGACTGTTCGCGCGGCCGGCTGCGCGGCGCCCGCCCGCTTTGCATCGTGCCGGGCCATCCGCTCGGCCCGGGCCGCGATCGCCCGCGCGTACGTCAGGTATATGCCGTGCCGGCTGCGGCCCCGCGCCGCCTGCTCGACCCACGGTGCGTAAAGCCGCAGGAAGCGCACGCGATCCGTCCGGCTCACCAATCTCGCCGGCGCGCTGTAATGCAGCGCCGCGAGGTCCTTGATTTGCCAGCGCCAGGCGCGGCGCGGCCGTTCCAGCATCCGCGCCAGGTCGATCACATAGACGACCGGCCGCTCGGCGCATGGCCAATCGACAAACAAATGCGACAGGTAGAGATCGCGATGGAATAGCCGGGCCAGGTGGAGAATTCGCGCAACTGCGGCGACTTGACCGATCAAGGTCAGGCGGCGAGTCCGGCTCAGGCCCGGCCACTCGCGCGGCACCCAGCGCTCGAGCGATTCGCCCGGCACGGCCGCCGTTACCAGAGCGCTACGCCTCTCCCACCCGCCCGACATTTCCGCCGCGAGGGCCGCGCATCGCATCGTCGGAACGCCGATCTCGGTCAGTCGCCGGATGAAGTGCCACTCGCGCCAGGCCGACGAGTCCCACGCCGCGCCGTGAACCAAGCGGGCCACCTGCTCGCGGAGCGGCGGCCGTATCACGCGCTTGAGGTAGTAGACCGACTGGCCGCTGCCGTTGCCGAGCTCCAGTCGGATACGTTGACGATGTCGCTCCAACCCGCGCTTGTCGAGCAGCCGGCCGTCGGCAAATCGAAAGAGACCATCGACCGTGTCGAGCCCGGCCGACTTCAGGAGCGGTGCGTCGCGCGGCGTCATCCAGAGTCCCTTGGTCAGCTCCACGGGGTGCGATGTGCCATCGCGATCCTCCGGAGGCGCGTGAATCGCGACGCCGCGACTGTGCGGGAGCAGCATCGCGGCGTCGTCCGCGCCCACCGCCACGAAGGGCGAACGCGTCGCGGCCCTCGCGCCTGACAAAAAGGCGAGTTGCTCGAATCGCGTCGGCTCGAACGGAAGGCAGCGCCGCAGCAGTTTTGCCAAGGGCGTTAGCTCGATCGTTTCGGATCCGCTCCGCTGCTCGACACGCTCGACGTCGATCAGGCAGAACCGCCAGCCGCCGGCCGCCGACTGGTCCGGCTCGGCGAAGACGTGCCGTGGGTGGGCATCGGGCCAGACGAAGCCGTTTTGACGCATGCGGCCCTGTAAGCGGCCCAACTCGCGGAGAAGCTGGTGCCGGGCCCGCGCTGAAAGGGCCGCCCGCCCCGAGCCGCCGGGTCGAAGCCAGTCGGCGGCCGTGTTCACTCCGGCGGCCGCTTCGACGAGCAAGAAGCCCGCGGTCGGAAGTCCGCCCAGACGTCGCTCTCCGACGGCAGCCCGCTTCATGACCGGCAGCCCGGCGGCGGCCAACATGCCGATGGCCTCCCATTCGCGCCACGGCTGGCAGCGGGGCACCTGTCGGCGCGACAGGTCGCGCCAGATGTGCTTGCCGGGGACGCGAAACGTCCGTTTCAGGAAGAAAAGCTGTTCGCCCAGCCGCACGGGCGACGTCTCGCGAAACCGGTGGGTGCTCGCGCGCGGACCGTCCGCCCGCCGTTGCATGACGGCATCGAAGTCGATCATGCCGTTCGACTGCAACAGCGCATGGTACGACGGCTCGATGATGACGCGCGCTGCCATGTGTTCAATTATGACCGGGCTGCGCCCGGCCCGAAATGGCGCACGCTCAGGCATCCTTCCGCGCGCGGTCGGCGATGATCCGTTCGATCAGTCGTCGTGGACGCTCCGGACATGCCGCCCGGCGAACATAGTCGCGGACGAATCGCATGCGGCTCGCGGGCGTCACAAACTCTCTCGCCGACTTCTCGAGACTGGAGAGGTCGCGCATTCGAAAGTGCCACCGCATCCACGGCAGCCAACGTTGCCCGCCACGCGAAGAGTCGAGCACGAACAACTCGACGCCACCGGCCGGCCCGCGAATGAGGATGTTCCGCCACTGCAGGTCGACGTGATAGAAGTGGGCCCGGTGCATCGGTGCGACGATGCCCAGCAGTTGTTCCGCAATCTCGCGTTGCATCTCCGCCGACACGCCGCCGGCGGCCGCGTGCCCGCGCCACCATTCATCCAGCGGACGCGCCGCATCGATCGCTCGCGTCAGGATGAACGCATCGACCAGGCGCAGCCCCGCGCGGCGAGAACCGATCGCCACGACCTCGGGAACGCCGACGCCCGCCGCATCGCGCATCAGGCGATAGTTCCGCGCCTCGATCGCCCCCTTGTGCAGATGCAGCCGATGCCGCAGGCCGCGACCCGCATACGCATATTGCTTCAGGTAGAACGTCTCGATGCCACCGGCGTCGGGCAGCTCCAAACGCCGTGTACGCGACGTGCCCGTCGCGGCAACGACCACGCCGCCGCCGTACTCCGCGAAGTCCTCGTAGGCCCGAAACCCCCACGCCGCGAACTGCGACCGCAGCGATTCGTCGATGATCTCCACCCGTCCTCGCGCCAGTTACGCACCCTTTCGCCGCGTCGCCGCCTACGCCGCCGACGCATCCATCCGGTCGAACACGCCCTGCCGCTGCATCCGCTGCTCTTCGGACGCTCGCAGTTCTTTCGACCGCTCCTGCACCGCGCCCAGCCACTGCCGTTCCTGGTCGCCGATCTGGTCGGTGCCAAGGTAGTTTCGAATGAATCGCAACTGGTCGGCCCGCGAGCAGAACTCCGGCGCCATCACGCCGAGGGCCGCTAAGTCGCGGACGATTGACTCGCGCCGCCACTGTTTTACGCGGATTCGCCGACCGACCGAGGCATCGAGAAAGTAGAACTCGAACTCCCGGTTGGGCAGCGGCCGGATCAGCACGTTTCGCCAGAAGAGATCGCGGTGCACAAAGCCCGCGTCGTGCATGAACCGCACTTGTCGCGCGAGGTTGATCAGAATGCTCCGCTTTGCCTCGATCGCCGCCCATTCCGGCAGACCCAGCTTCTGCTCGCGGGTCGCGCCGTCCCGCCCCGCCTCGCCCGCCGCGTCGCGCACGATTCCATGGCCGTAGCGATGGATAAACGTCGCCAGCGACATTGCGTCGGGCACCGCCTCGGTAATGAGAAAGCAGCTTCGCACCAGGCCGTACAGCCGCTGCTCGCCCCATGCGATCGGCCGCACGGCCTGGATCCCCCAGCGCCGCATCGCCGCCAGCACTCGATATTCTGACTTCGCCCGGCTCGACTTCACCAACGTCCCACGAAATGCCAGCCGCATCCGGCTGCTCCACCGCGGATAGTGATATCGCTTGAGAAACACCGCCAGGTTTGACCGCGGCAGGGAGATGTAGACCGTGTCGGTCGTCCGGCTCCACGCCGCCAGCCGATCGCCCAGCGTCCCGAGCACGGCCGTCACGCTCGACAGTCCTGCTTCGGTCAGGGCCGCGCGATAGGCCGGATCGATTCGCATTCTTTCGTGTTCGACGATCATCGCCCTGCCACCGCTGTCCGACGCGCCGCCAGCCGCGCGTCCAGCAACTCCCGCGCGGTGGCCAGCACCCGACTCGCCTCAAGTTGCACCATACAGTGATTGTGCCCGAGCGGACACAGCTTTTCCTGGCACGGCTGGCATTCGAGCGCCAGCATGACTTTTCGCTCGCGCGGAAAATTTGTCTCCGTCCAGGCGGGATCGGTTGGGCCGAAGATCGTGACCACGGGCACGTCGAACGCGATCGCGTAGTGGCGCGGGCCGGTGTCGTTGGTCACCAGCAGGTCGGCCCGCTGAATCAGCGACTTGAGCGGGCCGAGGCCGAGCGGCGGGTCGAAGCAGAACTCGAGCGGCTCGCGGGCCGCCTGCCGCATCTGATCAGCGATGGCCGCCTCCTTGGGCGTGCCGCTCACGATCACCCGTGCACCGTACGACCGGACCAACTCGTCGCCGACGGCGGCGAAGCGGTCGGCGGGCCAGAGCTTGGCGGTGCCATAGGCGCCGCCGGGATTGAGGACGATCAGCGGGCGGTTGGGGTCGAAGGGGCCGAGGCGCTGTTCGATCGTGGCTTCGTCGGCGGGGCCGTAGGCGAGCGTCAGGCGGCGGCCGACGTTGGTGCAGCCGACGTGGGCGGCGAGGGCGTTGTAGTAGTCGAGCATGGAGACGGGTTTGAAGCCGCGGCCGTTATGCTCGGGCTGGAGGCGATCGTTGAGCATGAAGCCGCGGCCGTCGCGGGTGTAGCCGACGCGGCGGGCGACGCGACCGAGCCAGACGGCGAGGGCGGAGCGGAAGGAATTTGGCAGGAGGATCGCGAGGTCGAAGGCGGCGGAACGGAGGCGGGCGGTGAGCGACCAGAAGCCGGTTGGGGCATGGGGGCTGCCGTCGGGCCAGAAGATGAGTTCGTTCATCCAACCGCTGTCGCGGACGACGTCGGCGACGTAGCGGCGGCAGAGGAAGGCGATGTGGGCGGTGGCGAATCGCTGGCGCAGGGCGGCGAGGGCGGGCGACGCGAGGACGACATCGCCGACCCAGTTTGGCAGGACGACCAGGATTCGCTTCGGATCGTTCAAGCCGGGGATTTTACGTGCGAACGGCGCGACTCGTCCAACGCGCCGCAGCCCCGCGTTGACGCCTCGCGCCCGGCTCCCGATACTCGCTCTGGCATGCGCGCCCTGCACTTCGACGGCTCTCTCCGCTTCGACCGCGACCACGCTGACCCCGTGCCGCGCGAAGGCGATGTCCTCGTCCGCGTCCGCGTCGCCGGAATCTGCAGCACCGACCTCGAAATCGCGCGAGGATACATGGGCTTCAAGGGCATTCCCGGCCACGAGTTTGTCGGTGATGTCGTCACCGGGCCGCCGCACCTCGTCGGCAAGCGCGTCTGCGCCGAGATCAACTGCGTCTGCGGCAAATGTGACATGTGCGCGTCGGGTCTGTCGAGCCACTGTCGCCGCCGCACGGTCGTCGGTATCGTCGGCCGCGACGGGGCGTTTGCCGAACTCGTCGCCGTCCCGGCCCGCAACTGCCACGTCCTGCCCGACTTGCTCACCGACGAGCAGGCCGTCTTTGTCGAGCCGCTCGCGGCCGCCTTTCAGGTCACGCGCCAGATTCGCATCGAGCCGCGGCAGTCCGTCACCGTGCTCGGCTCCGGCCGACTGGGCATCCTCGTTGCGCAGGTGCTCGCCCGGACGCGTTGCCGGCTCGTCGTCGTCGGGCGCAATCCGCAGACGCTCGGGACGCTCGAGAAGCTTGGGATCAACGCCCGACTCATGAGCGAAGTCGCCCAGCAGCACGATCAGGACCTTGTCGTTGAATGCACCGGTTCGCCCGAGGGTCTTGCGTCGGCCATCAAGCTCGTCCGCCCCCGCGGCACCATCGTCGTCAAGACGACGTGCGCCGCCCCGATCTCGCTCGACCTGGCGCCGCTCGTCGTTGACGAAATCACGCTCGTCGGCAGCCGTTGCGGCCCGTTTGCCGATGCGATCTCGGCCCTCGCTCGCGGCGACATCGACGTCACGCCGATGATTACCCGATCGATGGCGCTCTCCGACGGCCCGGCTGCGTTCGCCGCGGCCGCCGAGCACGGGGCATTGAAAATCCTGCTGAAGCCCGCTGAATGAACAAGCTCCGCCTCACGCCGCCGCTCGCCTTTCCGCTCGACGATACGACCCTTCTGCGGTTTCGCTCGCTGGCCGAGCAGCCCGGGCTGGTTCACGCCATCACCACCGCGCCGTGGAACATGGCCCCGCACCGCGGTCCGCAGGCCGACCTCGCGGTCGAGCGTCGCCGCCGCGTTTGCGAACACCTCGGCCTCGACTTCGAGCGGCTGACCGCCCCCGACCAGATTCACAGCCCGCATGTCCTGCGCGTCGACGAGCACGACGTCGGCCGCGGGCGCTTCGGGCGCGACTCCGCCATTCCGTTCGTCGACGGACTCGTCTGCAATCTTGCGAAGACGCCGCTGCTTCAGCTCTCGGCCGACTGCCCGCTCATGCTGATCTTCGATCCGCGTCACAACGCCATCGGCACGGCTCACGCAAGCTGGCGCGGCACGGTGGCCGGCATTGCGACGCGGCTGGTGGAGATGATGCGGCGCGAGTTCGGCAGCCGGCCGGGAGAACTGCTGGCGGGGCTGGCGCCGTGTGCCGGGCCGCAGCGCTACGAAGTCGGTGACGACGTGCGGCGGATTGCGCACACGATGCTGACGGGCGCGGAGCGGTTTTTTCCCAAGCCCGGCGCGAAGCATTGCTTTGACATGAGGGCGGCGAACGCGGACCAACTGATCCGGGCGGGACTCGACCCGGACCACATCGAGACCGCCGACGCCTGCACGATTTCGGACACGCGCTTTTATTCGCATCGCCGCGAGGGGGCGCAAACCGGGCGGTTTGCGCTGATCGCAGCCGTGGTACGGCCTTGACGCGGCTAGATGGCGGTTCTAGGTGATTTCCCGCCGTCCAGATAACCAAATCTCTGGTCGCCCGACACGTGGTCGCATCGTACCATTTAGAGTCCGACGCATCGGGAAGTTGCGTCAATAACGGAGGATCCCGCACCGACCCCGACGGGTTTGAGGCAGCCGACCGGATTCGCCATATTCATTCTTATTGTCACGTCGGCCCGCAACTCCATCGCCGGTTGGTTTAGTGGGCTCCGCATTCAGTCGGAACACCGCGTTTGGTGTGTCCGCAGCGAGATTGCCATCGTGGGGCCTGGCAGGTAGAGCTGCGCCTCTGATCAGCCGCCGGCACGATATTCGTGCCGGCGGCTACTCATTCGTGCCTACAGTAAGAATATATGGCCAGTACCGCCGACGACATCGTCACCGTTCGCGAGCTGGGGCAGGGCGCCAACACGCGCGTCACGCTCATTCGCAATCTCGCGTCGCAGGAGCTGATCTGCCGCAAGTCGGTTCTGGCGGCCGCGCCGAACTTCGAGTCGCAGATGCGCCAGATGAAGAACGAGTTCGACGTCGGCCAGCACAACGAGCACCGCGTCCTGCGGAAATCGATCGACTTCCAGGTGGTGAAGAAGATGTTCCGGCCGGTCGAGGCCCATATCTTTCTGCAATACATTGACGGCATACCGCTGGACCAGTGGGCGGACTCGGCGACGCCCGGGAACATCCTGAAGGTGTTCTGGCACGTGGCGGATGGGCTGGCCGACCTGCACAGCCGCAGCTTCGTTCACGCCGACCTCAAGCCGCAGAACGTGCTGTGCGCGGCGAACGGTCGGCCGACGCTGATCGACTTCGGGCAGAGCTGCCCGGTGCGGCATACCAAGCAGCGGATTCAGGGGACGGCCGACTTCATCGCGCCGGAGCAGGTCAACTGCGAGCCGCTCGACGGGCGGACGGACGTGTTCGGCTTCGGGGCGATGCTGCACCTGATTTTCCTCGGCAAGCCGGCCCAGACGGAGCTGAACGCGACGAGCGTGCGGCGCGGCGGGCGGATTTCGCTGGAGCGGCGGACGTGGCACCATCAGGGCGAGGAAGTGGCGCTGGACCCGCCGCTGATGAAGCTGATCGAGGACTGCCTGCAGCCGGAGCGGACGGAGCGGCCGGAAAACATGACGCTGGTGAAGGATCGGTTGGAGATTTGCTTTAACCGGGTCGCGCAGCACGCTGCCCCGACGAACGGACACAAGTAGCACGCACGCAAGTCGGCCTCATTCCGCGGCTGCCACGGCAAATGTCGCGATTCCCATGTAGCATGTCTGCATGCTGAGCAGGAACGCAGACCGTGCCTCCGATCGTCCATCAACTGTCTGACGTCATTCCGGATTGGTTCGGGATACTCATCCTTGTGGCGGCGTCTATGCCGGCGCTTTCTTGCGTACTGATCTGGCACAGAAACGGAGCGCCACCACGCGACGCCCTTATCGCAACCGGTGTGTACTACGCAATCACGGCGACTTCGTACTTCGGTGTCTACTTCACGAGTAGCGGACAGGCGGCCTTGTTGTCCGGCTGTGGCAGCCTGGTGTTGTTTGTGACGGGTTTTCCGCTCGCGATCGTGCTGTACATGGCGGGACGTCCACGCGATGACAAGCCGCTCGACGAGAACGAATGCGAGCATTGCGGCTACAACCTGACGCTGAATACTTCAGGCCAGTGTCCCGAATGCGGCAAACCCGTTCCAAATCCAATCGTGAGATCCGAAGGAGCCGGGTAAGCAAGATGTGCCCTATTCGACCTTGCCCAATTCGCGAACGACTCGGAATCCCACTTCGCTAGTCCAGGAAATGTCCGAGGAGAACGGGACCCTTCGGAAAATGGGACGAGGGTTTCGTACTGTGCACGAGCATGCGTATCGGGCGGAATGCCAGGTTCCACCGCGTATCATTGGTCTCGGATTGGGTTTCTCGTCGTGGGGCGACTCCAAGGCAAATTCTCCAACATTGCCATGCATGTCAAAAATCCCCCACGCGTTGGGTTTGAGCAGCGCAACGCGCTGGGCGCGGCCCAGCCCGCGATCGTTCCATACGTAGTCCGCCAGCAGCCCGGACGACTGGCCGAAACACCACCGCTTCCCCGTTCCTGCCTTGCAGGCGTATTCCCATTCGACCTCCGTCGGCAGGCGATAGGTAACGCCTTCGCGCCGAGAAAGGCGCTCGCAGAATTCAACGGCCTCGTCCCAATCGATGTTGACCGCGGGCGAGTCGGGATCGGGAGAGTACTTGGGATCTGGCTTGAACGCTGGCGTCAGGGTTGTGTATTGCGTATTTGTTGTTTCCGTCACGCAGATATAGAAAGGCCTCTCGACCTTGGTCCAGCGACGCATGCCGAGCCGGCTCCCGCTTGGACGGAAGTAGAACGCGCCCGCGGGAACCTCGACGAACTTCATGCCCAGCGTGTTCACGCGAGCCAGTTCCCAGACCTGCGCGCGACTCGCGACGTTCATGGCTGCCAATTCGCCAAGCCGTTCGGCCGCCGGAAACCATGCTTCGCGCAGCGGACTATTCGCTCGATCCCCCAGCCGCCTGATTTCGCTGATATACTCCGGCGATGCGGTCGGGATGGCACCGTGCAAGAGCACCGCCCCGACGACCACAGTTACCACTGCCGTCGCGAAGAACAGCACAGCCTGTTTCCGTCCGGTGCTGGAACGATTCAGGTGGCTCGCACCCACTTGATCTCCTCGCTTCCAAATCATAGGGGACATCCTCTTTTCCGGCCGCTTCACGACTTGGCCGCTCCGAACGCTGCGAGCCCGCATCCATACTTCCTCTCCCCCACATGCAGGAAAAAACGCCACGACCGTTGCGTCCTGAGGATTCGGCCACCGCCGCCGGTCGCCATCAGCGCGTTCATCCACCCGATCAGTGCCCACCAGAAGCGCGGAATCCTGAAAGACGCATCCTAATTGGCAATATTTGCCGCGCTCCCCAGCTCCGCGAATTCGCAGCGGCCCATTGGCGGGAAGTGCGGGGCGCCTTCGTGAAAGACGATGTTTGAGATGCGGCCCTGGATGCAGTCCATTTCGACGCGGCCCCAGACGATCTTGCCGAACAGGCCGTACCTGCGGCGGTTTGGGGATTTCCGGATTTCGTCGGCGGTCCCCATGCGAATGAAGACCTGCTCTTCGTTCGAGCGCCGTACCGAGAAGTCCTCGGAGTTGCGAATCAGGTCGGCCTGGGCGCTCACCAGCAGATCGCGGACGACGGTGCATACTTCGGCGTTTGCGGGATAGGTCTTTGGCGGCGGCGAGGGCGGCGGGGGGTCCGGTTCTGATGCGCTTCGAGGTTTTGTGCAGGCGCAACAGTGCACGCTGATGCCGCATAGGAGCAGGTGCAAAACGTGTTTGCGAGCGTGGTGATTCATATCGCAGGCCGCACCGTTGCGCAGTTCCAGCATTCGGTGAATTGTCCTTCAATCTCTTCCCCGCAGCCGGGGCAGGTCCAGCTTTCTGTTACGCGGAACTCCCAGCCGCATTCGGGACAGCGGGGCTCGCTGAACCCGTGGAGCTTGTAGCCGCAGCGGTCGCATTCGGTTGGGTTGACGCGCTGCCTTGACGCTTCGACCAGTTCGAGGGCTCGCGCAACGTCTGCCTCGAACTCGACCCAGATGGTTGGAGCCGCAGCTTCGATGAACGGAATCTCGCCTACCGCCGATGCCAACGGCTCGCCCTGCGACGATGCGCGAATGCCATGATCGGCCAGCATTCCGACGATAAGCCATGCCTCAACCGCGTCGCGTGCTTTCGTCAGTCGTGTCATCGCTCGGCTTCCTCGCAACGGGGCCGCTCATGGCGTTGGCTAGTCGATGGTCTGGTTGAGGATGACTCGCACGCCCTCGAACTGCTTGTCTTCGTAGTTTTCGGGGGGCTCGTGGCCGACGCCGGGCTCGACGATGAGCAGGGCCAGGCCGCCGGCCTTGCGGATATCGTCGGCGGCCTCGCGGCTGTGGGGCGCCAGCGGGTCGATTTCGCCGCAGAGCAGGTAGACGCGGAGGCCGTGCTGCTTCTGGGCCTGCCGCCAGGCGTCGAGGCCGGGGGACTTGTATAGCGAGGCGGCGACGAACGCGCCGGCGTAGCGCGCGGGCTCATCCGCCAGCAATGCGAGGGCGACGGCGCCGCCCTGCGAGTAGCCGGCGAGGACGATCTGCTTTTCGTCAATCTTGCACTTGGCGCGGGCGGCGGCGATGGCTTCGTCGGTGATCTTTCGGCACGCGGCGAGATCGATGTCGTTGCCCCTGGCCGCCCGCGGCTGTTCCCACACGTTGGTCAACTTGTTTCCGCCGGGGCGGACGCCGCGCGGAGCGACGACGATCGCGCCCAGCCGTTCGGCGGCGGCCTTCCAGGTGTTGAGGAAGCAGCGCTGGTTCTCGCCGCGGCCGTGGAAGGCGACGATGAGCGGGCGCGGCTGCTTGCAGTCGACATTTGAAGGCACGTAGATCGCCAGCCGCTCGGCGTCGGCCTTGCGGGCGTCCTCGACGATGGCCTTGAAGCGCGGGTCGTCGCGAAGTGAGGCGAACGCTTCATTCTTGAGGAGCGGGTCGACGTCGTTCCAGCCGTTGTCGACGGCCTCGGTCAGGTCCTTGAGTGCGTCATCCATGCGGCGAAGTTGTGCGTTTGCACGGGCCCGGGCGAAGAGCGACGTAATCTCGTGCGGCACGAGTTCGAGGACGCGGGTGTAGGCGGCGACGGCGCCCTCCCAGTTTTTCGATTCTTCGGCTTCGTGGGCCTTCGCGAGGGCAGTCTCAAAGCGGGATTTCCATGACGCGGGCTTCTTCTCGTCGGCGTGGAGTGAGCCGAGCGGGATGGCGAGGATCGCTACGAGGGCGAGGGCGATGTTCGCGGGTATTCGTTTCGATTGCATGATGACATAGTAGCAGAACGTCGCTCGCGGGAATCGATGGCGGTAAACTCCGCACATGAACTCCACACGCCGACCAGCCGCCGTTCGGGTTTCGGTGACAATCCTACTTTCTCTGGCGCTTGCCGCGTGCTCGCAGCACATCAGCCCGGCCGAGACGCCGCCGCGCGTGATCTCCGGCGGAGTTGGACCGACGGAGCAGCAGTCGGCGGCGCTGAAGGTTGCCCAAACGATCGAGGTGCGGCTCCGCTCGCAGGCGGGGACGGGCTATTCGTGGCGGCTGGAGTCGGGCACAGATGCGAGCGGCATCGTTCGCGAACAAGGGCACCGCACCGACACGGAAGCCGCGGAGGACATTCGCATGGGCGGCGCTACGTGGGAGGTGTTCACACTCCGCGCGGCCCAGCCCGGCGATGCCGCCGTCGAGTATGTCTACGAACGCCCCTGGGAGAAGTCCGGCCCGCCGGCGCGTCGCTTCACGCTGAAGGTTCACGTCGAACGCTGAGCACGCGGCGGCGGCTCAGCCCGCGGGCTGCGTGGCCGTGCCCTTTATTTTCGCCCGGCAGTCCCGCAACCACTCCGCGAATCGCTGCGGCGTGATCGTCTCCTTGCCCACCACCAGCCGGTCGACCTCGGTCCCGTCCGGGCGGCAGAAGACGAACACTCCCGGGGTCTGTGTCGTGTTGTAGCGCTTGGCCGGCGGGCCCCAGTTGTAGAGCAGCTCGATGTTCACTGACTGGTTGAGTTCTTTCGCGACGGTCGAGTTCTCGAAGACACTGACGACCATGTTGCGATGCTCGGGCGAACTCCAGTCCTTGAAGTAAAGCAGCAGCGGCAGGTTGATCTTCTTCGCCCGCTCCACGCCGTAGTCGTAATTCAGGTCCCACCGTGCCGCGCAGCCGCTCGCCAGCGTCATCAGGCCGAAGAGCCAAACCCATCGTCCGCGGGCCGAGGGCCGACGCGCCTGTACGCACCACTTCCACTGCATCCAACAACCCTTTCCTGATCGTCCTAGGAGCTCTTAGCCGCGGTTGCTGCCCGGCCGCGCGCCGGCGCTTCCAGGTCCCGCGGCGGGCTGCACCGAATGTACATCGGAGAATGGAATCTCCCGACCGCGCCGATCGGTGCAACTGTAGCGGACTTCGTCCACGGCGAAACCCTCGACCCCCCGGATCAATATCGTCCGCCGAGTGTCGTGTTCAATATCCGTCAGGATGCGGCGCTTGCGATTGAGCAGGTGGTTTGCAACGGCTGTGCTCAGTTGCACATCGATGATCGCCACGTTGTCCATTCCCGAGGCCACCTGGATCGCCCGCATCACGTCCAGCGTCACCGATTCCGGCGTCTTGACCATGCCGGTTCCCCGGCAGCGCGGGCAGTCCTGGTAGACCGACCGGCTGATCGAGGGCCGCTGCCGCTGGCGGGTCATCTCGATGATGCCGAACTGCGACATCTTGAGGATCTTGGCCCGCTCCTTGTGGTCCTTGAGCGAGTCGCGGAGCCGCTTCTCGACCATCCGCTTGTTCTTCTCGAACCGCATGTCGATGAAGTCGCAGATGATCAGCCCGCCCAGGTCGCGCAGTCGCAGGTGCCGGGCGATTTCCTCGGCCGCCTCGAGGTTGACGCGGCGAGCGGTTTCTTCGGGATCGTCGGGCACGCGGAAGCGGCCGGAGTTGACGTCGATCGCCACCAGAGCCTCGGTTGACTCGATCACCAGTGAGCCGCCGCACTGGAGCGGGACGTTCTTCGAGTGCAGCTTCTCGATCTCGGCCTCGATGTTGAACAAGTGAAAAAGCGGCTCGCGGCCGTTGTAGAGGAAGATGCAGTCGCGGCTCTTCGGCGACGCGATCGAGAGGAAGTCGGCGATCCGCTCGGCGGTGGGGGCGTGGTCGCACAAGATGCGCTTCACGTCCGAGTCGAAGACGTCGCGAATCGTGCGGATGACCAGGTCGGACTCCTGGTAGAGCACGCAGGGGGCCCGCTCCGCCCGAATCCGCTCCTCGACGGACTTCCACAGTCGCAGCAGGTACGTCAGATCGCGCTGCAGGTCGCGCTTCGTGCGGTCGATGGCGGCCGTACGCATGATGAAGCCCATGTTGGGCGGCAGGGAGAGCTGGCTCAGCATCTCCCGCAGGGTGCGGCGGGTTTCCTCGTCCTCGATCTTGCGCGAGACACCCAGCTCGTTCATGTCGGGCATCATGACGAGGAAGCGGCCGGGGACGCTGATGTAGGTGGTCAGCGTCGGGCCCTTGGTGCCGATGCCTTCCTTGGTGATCTGGACGATGACTTCCTGGCCGCGACGCAGGCAGCGCTGAATCGGCGGGCGTTCGCGGCGCGGCGTCTTGCGGCCAACGCGCTCGGTCTCCGCATCGCCGTCCGGGAAATACTTGGGGTGCAGATCGCTGATGTGCAGGAAGCCCTGGGTCGTGAGGCCGAAATCGACAAACGCCGCCTGGATCGACGGCTCGACGTTGGTCACACGGCCCTTGTAAATGTTGCCAACGTGGGACGCCGCCGACACCCGCTCCATGTCCAGCTCGTCGAGCCGGCCGTTTGAGAGCATCGCGATGCGGCATTCGTCGGCATCGGCGACGTTGATAAGCATCTCGCGGCCTTCGCGCACGACCGAGCGATGCGGATCGACGATCGTCCGCACGACCGCGCGGCCGACCACTTCGGCCTCGAGCTCCTCGTCGACGTCAACGACCTCCGCCTCGCGCGGCGCCTCAACATCGACTTCCGTCGACTCATCGTCGCGATACTCGCGCCGCGCCTCGGCCGCGGTCGGTGGGGCTGTCGGCGCATCGCCCGCCCGTCGCCGTCCGCGACCGCCGCGTCGACCGCGCCGCCGCCGGCCGCGCACGCCGCCGGTTTCCGCCGCCGCTTCGCCGAACGCATCCGGCGGACGCCCGCCTTCAATCGGCGCGGGTTCGGTAATCGTGGCCTCATCCACGGACGCCGGCGTCGAGCGATAGCTTCGGTCGTCGTTGCGGACCGGCGTCTGCGGCTGCTCGACGCCCAACTCATCCGATTCGTCCTGGTCTTCCACCTGCTCGACCGACTCGGCCGATGCCTCGGCCGCCGGTTCGATGCCGCGCTGGTCGCGTCGCCGATGCCGCCGGCCGCCGCGCCGCCCGCGCCGCCGTCGCCGCCGCAGCGGCTGTCCATCTTCTCCAACTGCCGCCGGACCGTCGGCCGCGGTCTCCGCCGCCGCGCCGTTCCCGCCGGCCGCAATCGGTTCGCGCTCCACGTGCTGTGGAGCGCCGGGTGTCTCCGCCGCCGGCGTTTCGTCGAGTATGCCCTCGGCGAACCCACCCGCCGGCTCGTTCGCTGACGAAGCTCCGCCGCCCGGTCGCCGCAGGGGCGGCCGACGGTTTCCATACTCCCGGTCATACGCGCTCGTAATGGGGGGACGTCTCTTGGACTTCACGGTGTTGCCTTTCCGGTGACCGTCTGTTCAGGATGGCGCTTCAGATGTGCGTATTCGACGTGCGTGCGTTCCAGCCGGTGCAGATCGCCGCGAGACTCGAAGCCCAGTGCTTGCAGGACTTCGCCCGGTTTCGCCGTGCCGCCCGCTCCCGTGCTCTGGGTCCAGACCAGGCGGCCGTCGGCCACGCCGATCTCCCGCACGAACTCGCGGACATTGACGGGCCGTGTGCGCCCGCTCTTCACGTCGCGACGCTCCACGTCCACGCGGGTTTCGGCGGCGAAGGCCGCCGCCCGGGCCGCGACATCCGCGACCTCCGCGTCCGTGAGTCGCATGGCGTAGGTCACAAACTCCGGCGCGCACGCCGCGTCTTCCGCCAGTGCAAATGTCTCGAGGAGCCGCAGCCCGCCCGGCATCTGCGCCGCCATTCTCCGCATCGCCTCCGCCGCGTCGAGCGGACCGTCGAACTCGACGATCAGCAGCTCGGCACGCGAGGCGATGCCCACGCTTCGGGGAAGTGGGAGCGACAATTTCGGTCGCGGATTGAACCCCGCCGACCGTTTCGCGGGCAACTCGGCCCGCGCGAACGCGCGCTCAAACAGACGCACCGTGTCGTGGTGCGAGATGAACCGCAGGTCGCCCTCAATGGCATAGCGAAACGCAAGTCGATAATGCAATCCTGAAAAGGGTCCCTTTCGTTTGAGTTTTTCTGCCGCGTGCCTCACCGCGGTGAACGTCACCGCGGCCGGCGCCCGGCCTTCTTATCTGTCGCGGGTCGGCGCATTTGTGCGACCCGTTCTAAATCACATCCGGCAGGATCTTGCGGGCTTCCTGCCGCAGGTAGTTTACCACTTCCCGCTCGGTCTCGAACCCCAGGCAACGCTCGGCCGACCGCTTTGCGTCCGACATGGTTACGCTGCGAATCATCCTCTTTACCAGCGGAATGCTCCCGGCCACCATCGATAACTTTCGTAACCCCATACCCAAAAACAAGATAGTGCAAACCGGATCGGCCGCCATCTCGCCGCAAATGCTCAGGTCGGTTTGCGGACCCTCCGACGCATCGACCACCATCTTCAGCAACCGAAGCACCGCGGGATTAAAGCCGCTGAACAGCGGGGCAACTTTCTCGTTGTTTCGGTCCACGGCGAGGGTGTACTGGATCAGGTCGTTGGTTCCGACGCTGAAGAAGTCGACCTCGCGGGCCAACTCCTTCGCGCACAGCGCGGCGGCGGGCGTTTCGACCATGATCCCGGTCGGCACTTTCTTGCGGAACTCGTACCCCTCTTCTTCCAGTTCCTCGATCAGCACGTTCAGCACGTACCGCGCCTGCCGCAGCTCCGAAATATGCGTGACGAGCGGGAACATGATCCGCACGTCGCCATGCACGCTCGCCCGCATGATCGCGCGCAACTGCGCCCGGAACAGCGGAAGATTCTGTAAACAGAGCCGGATCGACCGCAGGCCGAGGAATGGATTCTGTTCCGGCTCCATCGGTCGGCCCGGGTTCAGCTTGTCGGCGCCGAGGTCGACGGTCCGGATCACCAGC
The DNA here is from genome assembly GCA_964549445.1 of uncultured Planctomycetaceae bacterium. Taxonomy (GTDB): domain Bacteria; phylum Planctomycetota; class Phycisphaerae; order UBA1845; family UTPLA1; genus SpSt-539. The sequence continues at coordinate 33,791 of CAZJVS010000020.1, read as the reverse complement.
GGCTTGCCGTTCAACAGCTCCGTCGCCTGCCGGTAGGCCTGAAACTGCTCCTCCTCCGACGGCTCCGGCCCGCCCTGTAAGAACAGAAACTCCGTTCGGAACAGCCCGACGCCTTCGGCCCCCCGGGCCAGGCAGCCCTCAACGTCCTCGGGAAATTCGATGTTTCCCAGCAGGGCGATCCGCACGCCGTCTTTCGTCACGGCCGGCAGGTCGCGCAGCTCGCTCAGGGCCTGCTGGATCTCGACGAGGTGCGCCGCCTGCGTCTTGTACTGGTTGATCTGCGATTCGTCGGGGTTGATCGCCACGACGCCGTGTGTGCCGTCGATCACGGCCATGTCGCCGGTCGAGATGAGCCCGGTGATGTTCCCCAGCCCGACGACGGCCGGAATCCCCAACCCGCGGGCCACGATGGCCGTGTGCGACGTCGAGCCGCCGAGGTCGGTCGCGAACCCCAGCACCCGCCGCGTCTTGTCGAGCATGACCGTCTGCGACGGGGTCAGGTCGTGTGCGATGATGATGACCGGCTCCTGGAGCTCGGTCAGTTCCTGCCGCGCTCCGGCGCCGGCATGCCGCAAGACGCGCCGCTCGATGTCGACGATGTCCCGTGCCCGCTCCTGAAGAAACGGGCTGTTCATCTCGGCGAATCGCCGGCGATAGCGCCGCATGAAAACGCTGATCGCGTATGCGGCGCTGAAATTCTTCTCGCGGATGAGTTGCGTCACTTCGGCCCGCGGCTTCGGATCGGCGAGCCAGCGCTCGTGAAACCCGAAGATGTCGGCCAGCTCGGTTCCCGCCCGGTCGGCGACGGCCGTTCGCTCGGCGGCGACCTCGGCCCTTGCGGCCTCGAACGCCCGCTCCACCGACGCCAGTTCATGTTCGAGCTGCTCCGGCGGCAGGATTCGCTTCGGAACGCGCGTCTCCTCGGTGTCGAGAACGACCGCCCGGCCGATCACGACCCCCGCGGAGACGCCGATTCCTCGTTTGACAGACATCGAGCCGTGTCCTCGCACCGTGCCGCTGTTTTCTGGGCAGCCGGGCGCGGTCATCGTATCCGTCCCCCCGCCGCTTGTCGCGGCCGGACCGGGGGCCACCCGACCGGCCCGGACGGTCGAATCCTGTTTTGCTCACGTTGCCCGAAAAAAATGGCGCGAAATTCGGAGAATCGTTGAGCGCTGCGCCCCCGACCTTCGTTGTTGGACACTCGGAGGCACTACCGCGCCACCTGCGCGGGCCTCGATGGATTTCCGGGTGCGTCTGGCATGGACACCGTCGGTTACGGTGCGGCCGATCCGGGCAGGATTGCCACCGGCCGTGATGATTTCGTGATCGTCTCGAAGGCCGCCGAGATTCTCGGCGTGTCGACGGGCACGCTGCGCAACTGGGACCGCGAGGGAAAACTCAAGGCCGAGCGGAATCCCGTCAATCGTTATCGCTTGTACCGCCGAAGCGATTTGGAACGAATTCTTGCGGAGCGCCAAGCCGCACTCCGCAATAGATCGAAATTCCCCATTCTCCGCCCCGAGCAGCCGCGCCCCGGCCAGCACTAGTCTTCGTAGAACTTATCCGCGACCAGTTTCGCCAGGGCTTCGACCACGGTCGCCGCGTCTTCGCCGTCGGCCACCAGCTTCAGCCGCGTCCCCGGAGTTCCTTCTAGCAGCATCATCTCCATCGGGCTTTTTCCATCGACGCTGGTCTTGCCCTTGAACACGCGAACCGTCGACTGGTACTGGCTCGCGATGTCGATGAACCGCATCACCGGCCGGGCGTGGAGACCCTGCTTGTTGACGATCGTCACCTCACGCTCGGCGTGTGTGGCATTTGCTGACATGGTGTTGGTCGCGTCCATTCGCATGGCATGACGTCGGGGGCTTTGCCGCGCCGCTCAACCCACCGGCATCGCGTCGGCTTCTTTGATCAACTCAACGATGGCATCCTGGGTCTCGGCCTGACGCAGGAACCGCCGGAAATTGTCCCGCTGCAGGTGCCGGAAGATGTTTTCCATCGCCTGGAGGTGCCCGTCCGGACTCTCCGGCGGTGACAACAGCAGCACCACCGTGTAGACCGGCGCCCGATCCAGAGCCGCAAAGTCGATGCCCTGAGCCGAGCGGCCGACGGCCGCCATGATTCGCTTGATCTTCGGGTGCTTCACGTGCGGTACGGCCACGCCCTTGCCGAATCCCGTGCTGCCCTGATTCTCGCGCTGGATGATCGCCTTGGCGATCGTCTCGACGTCCGCCGCATCGATCTCGCCGGCCGCCGACAGCGACGCGACCAGGGCCCGAATCACGCCGTTGCGATCGGTCGGCTCCAGGTTGGCGATGATGGCCTTGCTTTTCACGAAATCCGAAAGTTTCATTTCTCTACTCGCTCGGCGGACGCTCGGGGTGCTTGCGATTTCGCAGCTTCTCTTTGTGCCGCCGCAATTGCTCCTCCATGTGATCGACCGCCCGGTCGACCGCCGCGTGCGCGTCCGCATCGACCCAGCGGACCACAAACGGCTTGCTGTGCTCGACGCCCACGATCAACTCGACCGCCGGCCGCCCCCCTTCGGTGTCGAACACCACCTCGATGGATTGAATACGATCATAGAACCGTGGCAGTTTGCCGGCCTTCTCCGACGCGTAGCCGCGGAGCGCCTCCGGCAAGTGCTGATGACGCCCGCTGACGACAATTCGCATGAATCTTTGCCCACCGCGCCGGCTGATGCGACCCAATCGCCATTCCAGGCGACCCTTGCGGCCGTACATGCCACCGAGCAACCGATTTCCGAGTCTAAGGCCGCACCACAAAGCCGGTCAAGCCGCACGCCTGCCGCCTCAGGCGTCGGGCGTCTCGGTCAGCACGGCCCGGGAAATGACGGCCGCGACGACTTTCGCCGCGCCGGCATCGCGAAGCGTCGCCGCGGCTTCGCGCAGCGTCGCCCCGGTCGTGCAGACATCGTCGATCAGGCACACCGTGCGCCCGTCGATCGCCGCCCCGCTTCGGCACTTGAACGCACCCTTGATGTTCTCCTCCCGTGCCGTCGCCGACAGCCCGGTCTGCGGCCGGACCCGCCGGGCCATTCTCAGGAACGACCTCCACGGCACGCCCGCCGCCCGCGATACGCGCCGCGCGAGCAGCTCCGTCGGATGAAATCCGCGCCGCCACCGCCGCAACCACGGCGTCGGCACGGGCACGATCGTGTCGACGCCGGCCGCGCCGTATTCGCGCAGCCATGCGGCGGCCATCATGTCGCCGACCAGTGCGTCGTGTATCCGTTCGTGCTTGAACGCCAGCACCAGTCCGCGCAGGGCCCCGCGGTGCCGTCCGACGCGCGCGATCCGGCTCAGCTTGGCCCGTGGATGCCCGCAACACTCGGTGCAGATTCCATCGTGCAGCATGTGCGGCCCGGCGTCGCGGGCACACTGACGGCAGTATTCGCCTGCCGCGTGCAGCGCGAGGTCCGCCGCACATGGCTCGCACAATCCGATGCCCCGCTCGATCACCGCGCCGCGACATGCCGCGCAGGTTCGCGGAAACACCAGATCGACCACCGAACCGGCCGCCCTGCCGATGACCGTCGCGCCCATCGCTCGTTTTCCGAATGAAATCTAGGAAGTCGCCTCGGGCGGCGGCGGAGCGCTTGGCGGAGTCGCCGGCGGCTCGCCGCCCGCCGGCGCGGCGCCGTCCTCCGGCTTCTCGTCCTCGTCCGCCGCGATCTTCGCGACGGCGACGACGCGATCGCCCTCATCGACCCGGATCATCCGCACGCCCTGTGTCGCGCGGCCGATCTCCCGCAGCTCGCTCACGGCGGTCCGCAGCATGATGCCGTTGGCGGTGATCATCATCAGCTCGTCGGTGTCCGTCACGGCCCGCATCGCGACCACGTTGCCGTTGCGATCGGTCGTCTTGATGTTGATGACGCCGCTGCCGCCGCGATGTTGCAGGCGGTACTCGTCGATCGGCGTTCGCTTGCCGAAGCCGTTTTCGCATACGGTCAGCAGACTTACTCCCGGCCGTGCCACCGCCATGTCGACCAGGATGTCGTCGCCTTTGAGCGTGATGCCCTTCACGCCGCCGGCCTGCCGGCCCATGGCCCGGGCATCGTTTTCGTGGAACCGCACGGCCATTCCGTCGCGCGTGGCCAGAACGACCTCTTCCTGGCCGTTGGTCAGCTCGACGTTGATGAGGGCATCGTCCGGGTCGATGCTGATGGCGATGATGCCGCTCGGCCGCGGCCGCGAAAACGCCCCGAGGGCTGTTTTCTTGATCGTTCCCTTCCGCGTTGCGAAGAAGACGAACTTTTCCTCGAAGCCGCTGATGGGCAGGATCGCCGTGTGGGACTCGCCTTCCTGCAGCTTGAGCAGATTCACGAGCGAGCGTCCGCGCGAAGTCCGCGCCATTTCGGGGATGTCATAGACCCGCAGCCAGTACACCCGTCCGCGCGACGTGAATACGAGCAGGTAGTCGTGGGTGCTCGCGACGAACAGGTGCTCGAGGAAGTCGCCCTCCTTGGTCTCGCTGCCGCGCAGGCCGCGCCCGCCGCGGCCCTGCTTGCGATATTCGTCGGGCGAGGTTCGCTTGATGTAGCCCTCGTGCGAGATGGTGATGACCATCTGTTCGCGGTCGATCAGCTCGTCCATCTTGAACTCGCCGACCTCGCCGACGATCTGGCTGCGGCGGGCGTCGGCGAACTTCGCCTTTATCTCGTGCAGGTCTTCGCGAATGATGTCGAGCACCAGGGCTGCGTCTTTCAGGATTGCCTCGTAGCCCTCGATCTCTTCCACGAGCTTGGCGAATTCGCCGCAGACTTTTTCGGTTTCGAGACCGGTAAGGCGCTGGAGCTGCATGGAGAGGATCGCGTCGGCCTGCACGCCCGTCAGGTTGTGCGGACCGCCCGACAGCCGCTTGCGATCGGCCGCCGGCAGCTTTGCAAACCGCCGTGCGATTTCTTCCTTGGATACGCCCGTCGCCGCGGCCGCAACGCCGCCCAGTGCCAGGGGTAGCTTCATCAATGCCGCTTTGGCGGCCGGCGTGCTCTCGGCTGCTCGGATCGTCTTGATGATCAGATCGATCGAATCGAGGCACAGCACCAGGGCCTCGACCACGTGCAGCCGTTGCCGTGCCTTGCGGAGCAGGAATCGGGTTCTCCGCGTGATGACGTCCTTGCGATGCTCGATGAAGTGCTCCATCACTTCCTTCAGCGGCATCGTCCGCGGCTGCTTGCCGACGAGGGCGATGTTGATGATGACGAAGTTCGACTGGAGCGGCGTGAACTCGTAGAGCTGATTGATGACGACCTCTTCGTTGGCGTCCTTTTTCAGTTCGACGACCAGCCGGATCGGGTTCTTACGGTCGGACTCGTCGCGGACGTCGGCGACGTCGGGCAGCTTGCCCTCCTTGACGCACTCGGCGATCCGCTCGGTGATGGTGCTCTTGAGAATGTTGTAGGGAATCTCGTCGATGACGATCTGCTTGCGACCGCTCTTCATCTCCTCGACGTGGTACTTGCCGCGCAGGACGACGTTGCCGCGCCCGGTCGCGTAGGCCTCCTTGATGCCGCGCTGGCCGCAGATCAGCCCGCCGGTGGGGAAGTCGGGGGCGGGCACGTGCTGCATCAGCTCGCTCAGCGTCATGGCCGGGTTGTCGATCAGAGCCAGCAGGGCGTTGCAGATCTCGCCCGGGTTGTGCGGAGGGATGCTCGTCGCCATGCCGACCGCGATTCCCAGCGACCCGTTCACCAGCAGGTTCGGAAACTTGCCCGGCAGGACGACCGGCTCGGTCCGCGTGTCGTCATAATTCGGAACGAAGTCGACGGTGTCTTTCTCGAGGTCTTCCAGCAGGAGGACCGTCGCATCAGTCATCCGCGACTCGGTGTACCGCATGGCGGCCGGCGGGTCGCCGTCGATCGACCCGAAGTTACCCTGGCCATCGACCAGGGCGACCCGCATGTTGAACGGCTGGGCCATTCGCACCAGCGTCGGGTAGATGACCCCTTCGCCGTGCGGGTGATAGTTGCCCGAGGTATCGCCGGCGATCTTGGCGCACTTGCGGTGCTGGCTCCGCGGCCCGAGGTTGAGGTCGTTCATGGCGACGAGGATTCGCCGCTGGGACGGCTTGAGGCCGTCGCGAACATCGGGCAGTGCCCGGGCCATGATGACGCTCATGGCATAGCGCAGGTACGAATCCTGCATTTCGTCGACGATCGGCAGATCGTGGGAACTGATGGGTTGATCCGACATTATGGCTCCGAAGTCGATCCGGCTGCGACCTTAGCTGTCATGAAGTTTCCTCGCTTCCGAAGCGTCCTGAACAGCCCGAAATGATATCACGACAAGCCCGGTTTCGCATCCTCCCGACAGGGTCGTCCGGAATCGCGCCGCTGTCCGTTCTTGAATCCGTCCCGGCGAATTTGTTACACTTCATCGCCAGACAGACTCGTCTCAATCTCACGAGAGAAGTAAACGTTGTTTCAGGAGGGAGGAACTCATGTCGTGCGCTAACTCATCCATCTGCCTCGTCGCTGCAGTCGTCATCGTGCTAGGTGCATCTGCCTCGGCCCGCGCCGTCTCAAACATCAACCCCCATTTCGACAATGGCTTGCAGCCCGGCGCCCCGGGCTACGACGACTTTGGTTGGAACCTCCAGAACTTCCCCGACCAGGCCACGCTCAACAATGCCAAGGGCGTTGTCAGCCAGGCCGCGACGAACTGGGGCGCCATCTTTCCGGGCGCCAACATTACGCTCGACGTCGACGTGAAATACGACATCCCCCTTGCGTTCTTCAATCAGGAAACGCAGGGTGTCTGCGGTGTCGGCGGAATCACCGCCACCAATCTGGCCGGCGATCGGCCCACCAAGGGCACGATCATCCTCAACAAGAACATCGGCTTCGGCGCGAACGGGTGGTTCGTTGACCCGACACCCGTCGACCACTCGGAGTTCCAGAAGTCCAACATCCCCAACGAAACCTGGTTTGGCACGGCCCGCGCCACCGGCCCCGCCGCCGGCAAGGTCGACATGCTCTCATGCGCCAAGCACGAGTTTGGCCATACTCTCGGCTACTTCTTCGACTCCGCCGGCACGCGCTTCGCGCCTTACAAGACTGAGGTCGCCCTCGACATCAACAACCAGCGTTGGGTCACCCTCCTCGACTTTGCCGGTCTCAAGGTCCCCATCGGCCTCGCCAACGACGACAAGATCTCCCACTTCATGTCCGGCGGAAACGTCTTTGGAACCAACTTCGCGATCGCCCGTCTTCTGATGGACGACTCGCCGCTGAACAACGGCGAGCGGACCATCATGTCGCCCTTCGACATCTCGGCACTGGCGAAGATATATGGACTGCTTCCCAACAGCGGTGACTACAGCATCATTGGGAAGAACCAGATCGTCCCCGAGCCCGCGACGTTCGCCCTGCTCTCGCTCGGTCTGCTCCTCCGCCGTCGCAAGTAGCAGGCGGCTCCGTCGTATGCGGTTCGGCAAGACGCCTGACTTCCGGCTGCGCCGGCGGAGAGTCTTCACGCGGGCTACGCTCTTCGACACGTGGCACGACGCGGACGCTCGCTCCACGAGGAGGCAATCGGATGATTGAGATTCGCCGCAGCGACGAACGAGGCCACTTCAACCACGGCTGGCTCGACACTTACCACACGTTTTCATTCGCCGACTACCGCGATCCGCGCTTCATGGGCTTCCGATCTCTGCGAGTCATCAACGAGGACCACGTTGCCCCCGGCGAAGGATTCGGCCGGCACTCCCACCGCGACATGGAGATTCTCACGTACGTCCTGTCCGGCGAACTCGAACATCGCGACAGTCTCGGCAACGGCGCGGTTATCCTCCCCGGCGAAGTGCAGTACATGGCGGCCGGGACCGGCGTCGAGCACAGCGAGCGAAATCCGTCGCCGACGACTCCGGTCCATCTCATGCAGATCTGGATTCTTCCCGCCCAGCGCGGCGATCCGCCAAAATACGAACAGCGAAAATTCCCCTCGCTCTCGGCCGCCGGCACGCTGACGCTGCTCGCTTCGCCGACCGGCCGTGACGGCTCGATCCGCATCAACCAGGACGCGCTCGTCCTCGCCGCCGCGCTGCGAAAGGGCCAGGACTCAAAGTACGGCCTCGAAAAAGGCCGCGGCGCGTGGATTCAGCTCCTGCGCGGCGATCTTCAGCTCAACGGCCAGGACCTCCACGCCGGCGACGGCGCGTCGATTACCGCCCAGACCCAATTGGACATCCACGCCGTCACCGACGCCGAAGCGTTGATATTCGATCTCGCCTGATGATGTCGCCCGAGCGCCGCGCAGCGCACGAAGACCGGCGTGGCCGACCGCCCGCTCTACTTCGCTTTCCGCCCGCGTGTCCGTCGCTTCATTCCGATCAACCCCAGCACGGTGAACGGCGCCATCGCCGCGCCGCCCGTCCCGCACGGCCCGCACGTCAGCCCCGCTTGCGGATAACGCAGGACGCGGTTGTTCAAACGATCCGCCGCATAGAGATTTCCGCTCGAATCGCTTGCCAGGCCCGCCACACCGTTGAGCGTCCCGGCGGTCAACCCGCCCTTGTTCGCTTCGCCCGTTGTAAAGTCATCACCCTGCCCGAAGACGCGATCGGCGGTCTCGTCATTCTGCGGCTGGTCGAACTGCAAGACGCGATGGTTCATCGAATCTGCGACAAAGATCACGCTCTCCAACGAATCAACGACGACCGCCATCGGCCCGTTCATGCTCTCCGTGCTGACGCCGTTGAAGTTCGCCACGTCCACCTTGAACTCCCGCTGGCCGTACAGTCTGCTCGCATATTTCCCGTCAGCCAGCGGCGTTTCGTAGCGCAGCACGCGGTTGTTGCCGGCGTCGACAACATAGACCGTCCCATCCGTGTCGACCGTGCACCCGACCGGCCCTGAGAGCGTATCGGCTCCGGGAACGCCTTGGTTCCGATTGGGTGCGACATGGTTGAAGTCGACCTGCCCGAGCACGAGGTCCCCCGACGTATCCGAATCCGCCGGCGTCTCGTATTTGACGACGCGGTTCAGTGCGCTGTCGACACACCATAGGTTCCCGGCCGTGTCGCACGCGACTCCCTCCGGGCTGCCCATGTTGTCTTCATCCGCGGTGTCCGAGTTTGCCTGGCTCCGCGACGAGAAGCTGCCCTGTCCGATGACCTGCGCCGCCGCCTGGTCGCTCGCAAACGGAGGGTTAAATCGCAAGATGCGATAGTTCTTCGTATCCGCCACGTACAGCCGCCCGGCCGGATCGACCGCCACCCCGCGCGGCTCGTACAGCGTCTTTTCGCTCGGCGTCGAGTCGTCCGGGTTGTTACTGCGGTTGCCCTTGTTGCTCTCGAAATCCGCCTGCCCCAGTACGACGTCCGCCGCCTGCCCGTCACCGAAGTTGGCCGCACTTGGCCACCCGAGCACGCGGTTGTTCAGCGTATCCGCCACCCAGATCCGCCCCGTCGTACCATCCACCGCCACGCCGCGCGGCTCGTTGAGCGTCGACGCCGTCGGGCCGCTCAGCCCTTGGTTGGCCAGGTTCGACGTGAGGTCGGGCTGCCCCAGGACCCCGCGCGCAAACGTGCCAAACGGTACGGCCATCGCAGGAACGGAAGATGTTGCGAGGAAAAGGATGCCGAGGAAGAGGCGCTGTCGACGATCGGTCATGAGATCTCTCCTTTCCAAATGCACTATGTGTAATTCTCCCGCGCGCGACACCTCGATTTCGACTCATTTCCCCGGCCCGACGCGCATTTCACCTGAACGGCCGACGGAGTTCCCCCATGGATCGCACGTTGATCGGTCAAGATCCGTTGGCAAACTCGAGTGCCGTCCCGCACCCGCGGCAGTAACGACTATCGCGAGGATTGACGAGGCCGCAGCCCGGTGACTTGCACGTGGTTCGGTCCAAGTACATCTGCGCAAACATCTCCGATGTCACGGCAATCTGTTTGCGGTACCACTGATTTGCAAGTCTCCGCCCCCACAGCCACAGCGCGACACCCATGACAAGGCCGCCCCAAAATGAGAGGAAGTACAATTCGCGCAAGTCGGACGGATTGACCGCCCCCGGCCATGGGCTGATCAGCACAAACGCCGCCGCGAAGTTGCTACCCCAGCCGAACACGCCGATGCAGAGTCCGAGCCATAGCGCTCGGCGCTTGCGTCGATCGCGTTCCTCACTGAAACCGCGATTCAGATCAGTCGCCTCATCTGGCAACGTCAGAAAGCACTCCCGCCCGATCGCATACAACGCCGCGCGACGACTCAATCATCGGTCGCAGCCCACTTTGCCTCCCGTAACCGCCGGTGCCTGAGCGCGACGAAGGCCCGCCGCGCTGACTTCCGCCGTTTCCAAGGGGGAACACGGGCGGCCTATCCGGCCCGCATGCTGCGTATGTGCCGCGGCCGTCAACGCGGTATCCTCATATTAGCACCGATACCAAGGAGCCCCCCTATGACCACCGCCGTCCCCAAGCACGACATCAGCGTCACCCGCGCCTACTATGACAAGCTCGTCGCCCTGCTCGGCCGGCGAGATCCTCTCGACGTCCTCGCATCCACGCCCGACGTCATTGGCAAACTCATCGCATCCCACAAACCCGAGACGCTCCGCAAGCGCCCGTTCCCCGACCGCTGGACTTGGACGCCCCTCGAGATCATCGGCCACCTTCTCGATGGCGAGCTCGTCTACGGTTTCCGCATCCGCCTCATCCTCTGCGAAGAGCGGCCCACGATCCTCGGCATGGATCAGGAGAAATGGGTCGCCGGCCAGGATTACAACGGCCGCGATCCCAAGGCCCTCCTCGCCGACTTCCGCGCCGCCCGGAACATCAACCTCAGCATCTGGCGGAACATCCGCCCCGACCAATTCGCCCGCGTCGGTGTCCACAACGAGCGCGGCGAGGAGTCCCTCGGTCAGATGATCCGCATGCACGCCGGCCACGACCTCTCTCACATCGACCAGCTCACGCGCTACCTGGCCGTCATCGGCCCGTAGCCGATGTCCTGACGCACGTGGAGCCCGTTGGTACAATGTCGCCGCCGCGATCGAATCCGGCAGAATGGAGTTTGGAAATGTCAAAGCGCACGAATCTTTGCATCGCCCTGGCGTCGCTGGCCTGCTTCGCAACTGCCGCCGCCGGTGCCGAAAAGCTCGAGGACGTCGAGAAGAAGCTCTCCGAGCAATCCAAGAAGATTACGTCTATGTCCATGAAGATGCAGTCCGTCTCCGACGTGAGCGCCGAGGGTTTTAAGACCAAGTCGACCCTCGACGGCACCTACGAATACTTGATTGACGGCAAGAAGACCCTCTCCCGCACCGACGCGGTGACAAAGACTCACACCGAAGCTGGCCCCGTTAAACAGGACATGGACGCCAAGTCCCTCTCCGTCAACGACGGCGAGTTCATGTGGGTCCTCTCCGAGCAGTCCGGCCAGAAGTCCGTCTCCAAGCTCAAGGCGGACGAAAAGCAGTCCGCGAACTGGCGCGACGACATGAAGGAGTGGTACAACGTCAAGCTGCTGCCGGACGAGACTATCGAGGGAAAGCCCTGCTATGTGCTCGAGATGACCCCCAAGAAGGCCGTCCCGGGCGACACCAACTACCGCAGCGTTCAGTACTATCAGAAGGATAACTGCGTGCTGGTAAAAGCCGTCGTTTTTGACGCCGCGGGCAAGCCCGTCTCCACGACCACCTACTCCGACATCAAGATCAATCCGTCGCTCGACAAGAGCCGATTCAAGTTCACGCCGCCCCCCGGCGTCGAGGTCATGGACATGACCAGCGTCACGGGCTTGAACCCGGCCGACAGCGGAAAGAAGTAGTCCCCCGAACGAGGTCTAGAATGCAGGCCCCCGCAATCCCCGCCGACGAGAACGAGCGGCTGGCCGACCTGCGCGCCCTCAACATCCTGGACACCCCGCCCGAAAAACGCTTCGACGGCCTCATCAAGGTCGCCTCGCGCGTCTTCGATGTCCCCATCGCCTACATCGCGATGATCGATTCCGACCGCCAGTGGTTCAAGGCCAAGTGCGGCATCGCGCCTGGCCAGACCTCGCGCGACACCTCGTTCTGCGGCCACACCATCCTTCAGCACGAGCCGCTCATCATCCCCGACGCCACGCTCGATCCGCGATTCCACAACAACCCCCTCGTCGTCAACGACCCCCACGTTCGCTTCTATGCCGGCTACCCGCTCACAGGCCCTGCAGGCCACAATGTCGGCACCTTCTGCATCGCCTCGCCCCGGCCGCGCCAACTCAACCCACACGAGCTGGCCGTCTTCGGCGAGTTGGCCCGCCTCGCCGAAACCGAGCTGAACCTCCTCGACCTCATCGAGGTCCAGCGTCAGCTCCTCGAAACCAAGAAGCGACTCGTCGAATCGCAGAAGAATCTCGCCCGCGAACTCGCCCAGGCCGCCCAGTACGTCCGCTCGCTCCTGCCGCCGCGACTTACCGGCCCGGTCCACACCGATTGGCGCTTCATCAGCTCCTCACAGCTCGGAGGCGACTTCTTCAATCACTACTGGCTCGACGACCATCGCCTCGCCGTCTACCTCCTCGATGTCTGCGGCCACGGCGTCGGCGCCGCACTCCTCAGCATCAGCGTCCAGTCCGCTCTCCGCCGCCAATCTCTCCCCGACGTCGATTTCGCCGATCCCGCGCAGGTCCTCGCCGGCCTCAATCGCGCCTTCCCCATGCACGAAAACGACAACAAGTTCTTCAGCATCTGGTATGGCGTTGTGGATTTGGCGAACCGCGCAATCCGCTTCAGCAACGGCGGCCACCCGCCCGCCTTGATCATCAACGGCTCGGCCGCGCAGCCCGCCGAACTCGGCAAGCCGCAGATTCTCGTCGGCGTCGATGAGTCCGCTGAATACAAGACCGAAACCGCCGCCCTCCCCGACGCCGGCCGGCTCTACTTGTTCAGCGACGGGGCCTTCGAAGTCCCGATCCCCGGCCACAAGATGCTCGGCCTCGACGGCTTCGCCGGCGTCCTGCAAACTGCCTCCGGCGACGATGGTCAGCGGCTCGATGGCGTCGTGCATCGGATACAGAAACTTCACGGGTCATCCGACCTCGACGACGACTTCTCGCTCCTCGAACTCCGGTTCGAGTGATGCGCGTCGATCCGATCGGCGACGCCGGAAGGTACACAACTGAATACCCAGGTCGGGAGCGTCCGGATTCCTGGTGGGTCCCGCGGTCTTCAAAGCCGTTGAGGGGTCGCTGCGCGGCCCCTGGTGGGTTCGATTCCCATCCGCTCCCGTTTCCCGAACTAGCGAAGGATGACCGTAGACCCCGGCGCTGCCCGAAGTCGGGTTGCGGCGCTGTCTTGGTTGATCGCGATCTCCAGCGTCCCCGCGCTGCTAAGAAGTGCCAGGATCTCCCCCTGCCCGACGTCGGCATAGGTCCGTCGGATCGGCCCGATCCGCAGTGGGCCGACATACACCTCGGCCTGCGGCCGCCGCAACATGCACGCCTTCGCTTCATCGATCGTGATGTTTGAAATGAGGTTGCCGAACGTGTCGCGGTAGATGACCTGACCCTCAATTCCACCATCGGGAAGCACAACCGGGCGCGGCAGATTGAGCATCTCAAGCTGCGTGACAACCGGCCCGACCGAATTGATCGACCCGCCGGCCGCCAGGAACCCCGCGACCGGCGCGAGAATGTCACGCCCGTGAAACGTCGAACTGACGTGCCGCCGAAACAGGTCGCGGTTCTCGACGCTGCGAATCTCGATCAACGGCAGGTCGCGATGGACCAGCGTCACGACCCCGTTATCCGGCGCGAGGATGAACTGCCCGGAGTATTGCAGGGCCAGCAGCCGCCGCGTTGTTCCAACCCCCGGATCGACGACGACAATGTGAACTGTGCCGCGCGGAAAGTGCTCAAACACCTGCCGCAAAACGACCGCGGCGTGCACGACGTCATGCCGTTCGATCTGGTGCGTTACATCGATGAGGTAGGCCGTCGGTGCGATGTTGAGCACAACGCCCTTCATGCACGCGACGTAATGGTCGGATATGCCGAAGTCTGTCAGAAGTGTGACGATCGCCATATGCGGTGCAGCGCCGGAAGCCGCCGAAAAATCCGCGCTCGGATCGCGGTCGGCGGCATGATACCCGATTTGAATCGGAGTGTGCCCGGCAGACGAAGGTTGCGTCCCGATGCGACCGACCGTAATATCGCGGACCTGTCGTGCATTCCGTTGTGCGCGGGTTTATTCGAACTAGCTGTTCCGCAGAGTCAACCGATGAAGCAATCGGCGCCTCCATCCCTCAGTCTGCCGCTCCTGCGAGCCAAGCGCGAGTACGACCCGCAGGATCCGAACCCGTGCCGGGGTTGCAGCGACTGCTGCGAGTACATCGCAGTCCCAATCGGCCGTCCGCGATCCCGTCGCGATTTCGACGAACTGCTCTGGTTCCTGCTTCACCAGAACGTCTATCTCTTTGTTGACGACGAGAACGACTGGTATGTCCAGTTCAACACCCCCTGCGCGGCGCTGACAAATCGGCGATGCGGCGTCTATCGTCAGCGGCCGCGCGTCTGCCACGAATACCGCGTCGACGAATGCACAACCTACAGCGAAGGCCCAGCTGAAAAGCTGCTGTTCACCACCCCGGACGAACTTCTCGCATACGTTCGCGACAAACGTCCGAAAACATTTGATCGACTGCGCGAGCTGTACCCAGACGGCTTTCCGTCAACCGTTCCCACCCGAAATCCCGCTTCCAAGCCGCACGTGAGTCAAGTGCCGATTCGCGATCTTGGCTCGCGGTGTTGTCGATAAGATTATTCACATCAATTGGTTATATTCGTAGCCACGCCCGTCGCAACGGCGATGGTTGCGTCGCCGCGGGACAATTCGAACGCCAGTCTCCGCCCGGCGAGATCGATATCGCTATTGTGCGGTCAGTACCCGCCTTATAATCCGGACAAGTCCGGCGACCGCGTTACCACCGGTCGCCAGCAATTGTTGGGTCCCGAATGTCTATCTTCAATCGGTTCGGTCGATCGCGGAGCTCGCGGCGTGGGGACGCTCGCCGTCTGGACCCCGCCGGTGCGAAGGGCTGGCTCGAGCATCTCCGGGTGTCCGGATCGGCACTTCCGTTCCTGATCGCCATGGGATTCGCGGCCCTGGCGGTGGGAGTCGTCCTTTCCGGCGAAGAGCGGCTGCCCTGGGTGATGAACCAAACCGTTGAAAGCCCCCTCGTCGCGCGGGTCGACTTTAACCGGATTAACCAGGCCAAGACCGCCCAGGCGGCGGACGCTGCCTATCGGGCCACCCCGAATTACTACACCCTGAATCAGGCGCTGATCGATCGAATCGGCGGCGAGCTGAATTCGCTGATTGCGGACGTTCGCGCCGCGGAGAACTTCGACAAATTCAAGGAGGCGTGCAAGGATCGCTGGAAGCTCGACCAAGACGGCTACGACATCCTTCGCAAGATCGGCGAAACGGGCGGACCGACCAAGTACGACGAGAGCGTCGCCCGACTTCTCCAGAAGCTGGCGGGTGAGAATCTCGTCCAGCGGCCCACCGCCGCGGAGCGCGACCGGGCGCGCGACAGCGCCGAGGACGCCATTCTGAAGCGCGGCGACGGCCGTGAGGAGCGGATCTCAAAACAAAGACTGGGGTACGTCTCGAACGAGCAGCACGTCGTGCGCCTCGCGAAGGAGCTTGCCGAGGGATTCTCGTTCCCGCTCCGGCTTGCGGTGACCGACATCGTGGTCCGTGCGATCCGCGTCGACCCGTCGAAGGAACGGTACGAGGCGGTCTACGTTTTTGACAATAACGCGACGCAGTCTGCCCTCGACGCCGTCAAGCGAATTGCCCCGGTGCAGGATCTTTACCAGAGAGGCACGGTGCTGGCGCCGGCGGGGTCGGTGCTGACGCCCGAACTGCTTGAACTCGTCCGCGAAGAGCACAATCGATATCTCGAAGCCCGGCAATCGTCCATCCAGCTATACCGAAGCTGGCTTTGCCGCCGAATCGGACAAGCCGCCATCGTTGTGCTCGTCACGCTCGGATTGGTGCTCTACACGCGGCGCTATCAGCGAAAGACTTCGCAGGACCCGGCACAGTGTGCCGCGCTGGCCGGACTCCTCCTTGCGATGATGGTTGCGTCACGCCTGACCATCGGCGGGAACTGGTCGGAATACTGGTCGCTGGCCCCGATGACGACGGCCGCAGCGATTCTAACCATCGCCTATTCGCACCGTTTCGCATTTGGCGTCTCAGCGGTGCTGGCCGCGCTGATCACGCTGACGATGAATGGCTCATTTGAGCTATTCATGGTGATGGTAGCGGTCGCGGCGGTCCCGATTTTCACGCTGGGAGACATTCGCTCCCGCATGAAACTGCTCTACGTCGGCGTATGGACGGGCGCGGCGGCCGGGGTGCTGACCTGGCTGGTCGGCCTGACGCAACAGCAAGCGCTCGTCTTTGTCGCAACCCAGGCGGGCATCGCCGCCATCGCGGCGTTCGGGGCGTGTTGCCTGGTGCTCGTGATGCTCCCGGTGATCGAACGGCTGTTCGGTCTGGCGACGTCCATGACATTGCTGGAATGGGCGGACACCAGCACGCCGTTGCTCAAGCAACTGATCCAGAAGGCCCCGGGCACATGGCAACACAGTCACCTGCTCGGAAGCATGGCCGAAGGGGCTGCGGACGAAATCGGCGCCAACGGATTGCTCGTCCGCGTGGGTGCGTACTATCACGACATCGGAAAGATGTGTAAGCCCGAGTACTTCGTCGAGAATCAGCCGGGCCACGTCAGTGCCCACAGCCGACTGGCGCCGCGAATGAGTCTGCTGGTCATCACTGGACACATCAAGGACGGCCTGGCGCTCGCCGACGAATATGGCTTGCCGCGCGTGCTCCATCCGTTCATCGCCGAACATCACGGCACAACCGTCGTGCGATACTTCCACGCAATGGCCGCACAGCGCGAACTCTCGAAGGGGCGATTCGGCGACGACCGCGCGGTCGACGAAACCGAGTTTCGCTATCCCGGCCCGAAGCCGCGGACCAAGGAGTCCGCGATCCTGATGCTCTGCGACAGCGTCGAGGGGGCGGTGCGATCGCTGGCCGAGCCAAATCCAAGCCGCATCGAGGCCGTCGTACACGAAATCGTGATGGCTCGACTCATGGATGGGCAGCTCGACGATTGCGATATCACGCTCGCGCAACTTGCCCGCGTCGAACAGAGCTTGATCAAGAGTCTTTGCTCGATCTACCACGGTCGAATTGCATACCCCAAGACACCGGCGCCGCCTGAGCCGGTCCAGACGCGCTCGGCATGAAGTCCGCCAGCGAGTCGGCCGAGCGCGAGCGGTTGACAATCGCCGTCAGCGGATGCGGCCCCCGCACCGCGAGCTTACTGCGTCGCACTGCGCGATTTGTCCTGACGCGAGAAGGTTTCGATCGGGGAATGCTTGAAATCACCGTCGTCGCGGATCGGGAAATGCGGCAGGCCCATGTTCAGTGGAAGGACGATCGTTCATCGACGGACGTATTGACCTTCGACATGGGACGATCGCGCGGCTCCGAGGTCGACGGTCTGATCATGACGTGTCGAGACACGGCTCGACGCGAAGCCCGAAGCCGGGGCACGTCACTGCACTTAGAGCTGCAGCTGTACGTTGTTCATGGTTGCCTGCATCTGTGTGGCTACGATGATCGCAAGCGCCGCGACTTCCTGCGGATGCATCGGCGCGAGGACGAATTGCTTGCAGAACTGGGCTGCGGTCCGGTTTTTGCGAGACAAGCGCCACCTTCCCGGCGATCGACGTGATGCATGGCACTCATCAAGGACCAGGGCCTCGTGATTCGCCGGCTCGACTACAGCGAGACTTCACAGGTACTGGCGGTCCTCTGTCGAGAGACCGGTCAGCAGCGGCTCATCGCGAAGGGCTCCAAGCGCGGAACCAAGTCAAAGGCCTCAGTCGGAATTGACCTGCTCGAACATGGCCAACTCGTCTATTCCCGGCGAGTCGAGTCAGAGGCGCAGCTCGGGACGCTGACCGAATGGCGGCAAGTCGACGTCTTTCAGCGAATTCGGACCGACCTTTCCGCGTGGTACTCCGCGCAGTACGCGGCCGACCGTGTCGCACAGGCGACACAGGAAAACGATCCTCACCCGGAGCTATTCGATGCGTTCGTCGAGTATCTCTCGTCCGATGCCCGCCCGTTGACCGGGCTGGTTAGGTATCTGCTGATCGTCCTCCGCGAAATCGGCCTGACGCCGAAGTTCGATGCCTGTGTCGGTTGCCACACGCCCCGATCCCGAGTCGAGTGCAACTACTTCAGTGCTCGCCAAGGCGGACTACTCTGTCGCGACTGCGAACCCGCATTCGTCGAGAAACGGCGAATCGACGCGACGGCTGTTTCGGCATTGGAGTCCGCGGAGGGCGATGAGAGGAATCCAACGCCGGGCGGAATGCGTCCGGCATTCGAGTTGTTGGACTATCACTTGACTGAAGTCCTGGCAAAGACCTCGAGGGTCACGCCGCTGCTCCGCAGCGTGCTGCCAAAGTGAACACATCGGCGTCGGTGCGACACCGCCGTTTGTCGAACGCGACTAATTGCAACGTCGGACTTACAATACCGCCGCGAATCGTCGCGCAGAGATTCCAACGTCGGTTCGATCGGAGCAGGGCATGAGCGCAGCAGCAATCGAAGTGAAGGCATGTCGCAAGGTCTATCACAAGGATCGGATCGAGATTCCGGTGCTCGACGGGCTGAATCTGTCCATCGCGGCCGGCGAGTTTGTCGTCCTGATGGGACCCAGCGGTTCGGGCAAGTCAACACTCCTGCACCTGATCGGTGGACTTGATTCTCCGACATCGGGGTCGATTCGCGTCGGCGAATCGCAGCTCGAATCGATGTCAGAACGCGAACTGACAACGTGGCGAAGCCGGCACGTTGGATTCATCTTTCAGATGTATCACCTCGTTCCGGTCCTCACGGCCGCTCAGAATGTCGAGTTGCCGCTCCTGCTGTTCCACATGTCGGCAAGCGACCGACGCCAGCGCGTCGAGACGGCCCTGAAGGTGGTCGGGCTCGCCGATCGGATGGACCATCGGCCGAACCAGCTATCGGGCGGACAGGAACAGCGAGTCGCGATCGCGCGGGCAATCGTGACCGATCCCGATGTCATCCTCGCCGACGAGCCGACCGGCGATCTGGACGCGAAGACATCCGAGGAAATCCTGGCCCTGCTGAATCTGCTGAACGGGGAGTTCAACAAGACGATCCTGATGGTGACGCATGATCCGCGGGCGGCATCGCACGGCCAGCGTGTCGTCCACCTCGAAAAAGGCGTCCTCGAACGCGAGGAACGAAACGCTCCGCGCGCGGCCGTCGCGGCATCCTGATCCGAGAGCGACCCCGTGACGATCTCGTACATCTTGATGCAGAATCTTCGGCGGAATCGCATCCGCTCGATGCTGACCGCGCTCGCCTTCGCACTTCCGATGGCAATCTTCGTCGCCGCCCTTTCGTTCGTCGTCACGCTCCAGCGGATCAACGAACAGAATCAGAAGCAACTGCGTCTGGCGGTCCATCAGAAGACGAGCATCGTCAACATGCTTCCGGAGGCGACTCGCCGCAAGGTCGAGTCGCTCGACCCCGACAGCCGCCGCCTGCGTGGCGTCTGCGGCATGCGCTGGTTCGGCGGCCGCGTGCCCGACACGCAGAACACTCTCACGAGTCTCGCGGCCGACGCGGACACCTTTCCGATCGTTTACTCCGACGCCGAAATGACGCCGTCCGAAATAGAAGCGTGGAACAAAGACCGCCAGGCCGCCGTGATCGGCCTGGGCCCGGCCGAGACCTACGGCTGGAAGCCCGGCAGCCGGGTCACGCTCGAGAGTACGGTCCCGCCCTACCTGAGACTTGAGTTTCACGTCGTGAAAGTGATGACCGCGACCGAGCGGGCGAACTTCTTCTACTTCCGCCGCGACTTCCTTCAGGAGTCGCTCAAGAGCGCGAATGTGCAGAACTATGCCGACTGCAACATTTTCTGGGTCAAGTGCAACTCCGCCGACGATCTGCGCACGCTGCAGGCCGACGTGGACAAGATGTTCGCCAACACGCCGGACGAAACCAAGTCCGAGGACGAAAACGCCTTCGCCGCGAACTTCACGCAGGCCGCCGGCAATATCCCCGGCCTGATGCAGGCCATGGCAATCGTCGTGGTCATCATCATCGGCATGGTGGCCGGCAACACGATGATGATGAGCTTTCGTGAGCGCACCCGCGAGCTGGGCGTCTTCAAGGCGATCGGTTTCCAGTCCGGGCGCATCTTCTCGATCGTCCTCGGCGAAAGCGTCATGCTCGCGCTCCTGGGGGCGATGCTCGGCATCATCCCGACCTCCCTGTTGCTCTGGAAGTTTCCGCTCCGCGGCCTCAACTTCGGTCCCATCAGCGCCGTGAACGTATCGTGGGGCGCGGTCATCGGTTCCTTCGTGATTGCACTGCTGATCGGTTTCGTGTCGGGCCTCTGGCCGGCCATCCAGGCCATGCGGCTTCGGACGGTCGATGCCTTGCGGCGTGTGGCGTAGCACATGGCATTACCTCTCTCCTATCACTGGCGAAATCTGTTCGTCCGCAAGACGACGACGCTCCTGACCGTGCTCGTCATTGGCTCGGTCGTGGGCGTGTTCACCTACATGCTCGGCTTCGCCGGCTCGCTGCGTTCGAGTTTGTCGATGGCCTGCGACGACCACAAGATCATCGTCATCAAGCGCGGCGCGACCGCCGAAAGCAACAGCGCAATCCCGACCGACGAGTTCGTAAAGCTCGCCCAGGTGAATGAGACGGCCGTCGATCCAACCAACAGTCAGCCGCTGCAGAGTCCGGAGATGCTGGTTCAGGTCTCGCTGCCTCGCATTCGTGACACCGGCAAAACGTTCGCCAACGTCGCCGTTCGCGGCGTCACCGACAAGGCGTTCGCCGTTCACTCGACGGTAAAGCTGGCCGAAGGCCGTATGTTCGACACCGGCTCGCGCGAAGTGATCGTCGGCAAGGGTGCGGCCGGCCAGTTCGGCGGCATCGGTATCGGCGATACGATCAATCTCGGCTACAGCAACGACCGCGGCTACAAGGTCGTCGGCATCTTCACCGCCAATGGCGGCCCGCTGGAGAGCGAGATCTGGGGTTACCTGCCTTCGCTTTCGAATGCCTACAACCGGTCGATGTATTCGTCGGTGAATCTCCGATTGAATCCCGGCGCCGATCCGGCCGCCGTCGTCGAGAAAATCCAGGGTCCGGCCATTCAGCTCGCCGCGCAGACCGAAACCGATTATTGGAATCAGCAATCAAAGCTGATCAAGGTCTATCTCGGCATCGCCTATACCCTGGTCAGCGTCATGTGCGTTGCGGCGATCTGTTCGATCGCCAACACCATGTACGCGATGGTCGCGGGGCGAACGCGTGAAATCGCGATGCTGCGGACGATTGGGTTCTCGGGGCGGCAGATCCTGACCGGATTCGTGCTGGAGTCAGTGTTGTTGTCGCTGATCGGCGGTGTGCTGGGCTGCCTGGCGTGCCAGGCGTGGCTGTCGTTCATCGGAAGCACGAAGGACATGTTCGGGGCCAATACGTTCACGACGCTGGCGTTTCAGATTCGATTGACGCCGCTTACGATCATTATTGCGTTGACGGCGGTTGTCGCAGTCGGGGTGATCGGTGCGTTGCCGCCGGCAATGCGGGCGGCGCGAGTGCAGGTGATATCGGCCCTCCGCGAGCCATGATCGAATAACCATCCCCGCTCTTTCGTGTCTAACATCGAGGCGACGCACGATTCAGAATGCACCTGCGGCTGACCTATCTGTATCGAAATCTGACACGCAACCCCCTGCGGACATTCCTGACGTGCGCCGCGGTCGGACTGCCCATGGTGATTTATGTGCTGTCCACGGCCGTCATCGTGGGCATGGAGAAATTCCTCGACAACTCGGCGAAGCAGCTTCGACTCGCGGTGGCGCACAAGGCCTCAATCGTCAACCCGCTGCCCGACGGGTACGCGCGCAAGATTCAGTCGCTCGACCCGACGGGGACGCGGCTGTCGGCCGTCTGCGGAATGCGTTGGATCGGAGGGAAAATCGAAAACGACCCGCGGCTGGTGTCGACGATCGCCGTTGACGCCGAGGAGTTCATTCCCGCATTCCCTGAGTTCAAACTCCCACAAACCGAGATCGACGCCTGGTTACGGGACCGTCAGGCGATCGTCCTCGGTCGCGGAACGGCCGCCCAGTTCGGCTGGAAAGTCGGCGACCGCATCACGCTTCGGCCGTCGCTGCCGCCCTACACGCCGATGGAATTTCACGTCGTCTCGACTTCCGAAAATGCGACCGACCCCCTGACGAACTGGTGCCATCGCACCTACTTCGAAGAGGAACTCAAGAAGCAGTACCCCGATGCCCCGCAAAACCTCGTCAGTTTCTTCTTCGTCAAATGCGCCACCCGCGCCGACTTCGAGTTTTTTCGCACGCAGATTGACGAGCTCTTCAAGGGATCCATCGACGAGACGAAGACGCAGGACGAAAAGGCATTCATGAACGAGTTCATCACGCAGCAGTTCGACCTGCCGCGCAACCTGACGATCCTCTCGATCGTCACGGTGCTGGTCGCCGTGATGGCGGCGACGAACACCATGAGCATGAACTTTCGCGACCGTTTCAACGAGTACGCGACGCTGAAGGCCCTGGGCTTCGGCGGGGGATATGTCCTTACTCTTATCGAGACTGAGAGCCTTGGACTCTGCGTGATCGGCGGCGCCATTGGCGCTTTGGCACCCTATGTCGCATTCACTCATACACCGTTGAAGCATTTCACGGTACCGATGATTCAACACCTCGAAGTCCGACCGATCGTTTGTGTCTACGCGATCGGCATCTCGTTCATCATCGGGCTGATCGCCGCAATCTGGCCGGCGGTGCAGGCCTATCGAATGAAAGTCGTGGCCGCGCTTCGAAACCTGGAGTAGCGCCGACGAATGGCACTGCCGCTCTATTACAACTGGCGAAACCTCTGGGTACGGAAGCTCAGCACCGCCCTGACCTTCTCGGTCGTGGCCGTTCTGGTATTGGTGCTCTGCGTGCTGCTGTCGTTCGCCGCGGGCATCCGCGCGTCGCTGTCGGTGAGCGGCTGGCCGCAAAACGTGATGGTCCTGAAGCCGGGGTCGACGGCCGAGTCAACGAGCATCATCACGCCGGAGGAGTATGGCCGCATCGTGCAGGCGCCGGACATCGCGCGCAACCCGGACGGCGAGATGCTGATCAGCCAGGAACTTTGTACCCAGACATCCATTCCCCGAAGGAACGCCCAGCGCAATATGGCCAACGTCGCGGTTCGCGGCGTGGATGAGACGGCGTTCTCCGTTCACCCGGAGGTCAAGATCATCGAGGGAAGGAAGTTCCTGCCCGGACAGCTTGAGTTGATTGTCGGCAAGGCGGCCCGGGAACGATTTGAAAACCTTCAGATCGGCGGCGAGGTCCGGCTCGGAAGGCAGGCCAACCGGCTCTACAAGGTCGTCGGGGTCTTCGACACGGGCGGCGGCGCGTTCGACAGCGAAATCTGGGGGCTGCGATCGCAGATCGGCGACTCGTTCAACCGACGGTTCATTTCGAGCGCTGTCGTGCGCTTGCGCGATCCCAACGATGCGACCCGTTGCATCGACTACATTAATGGCCCGGCGGTTGCACTCGAGTCCAAGCGGGAGACCGAGTACTACTCAGAGTTGTCGGAGAAGACTCGCGACATCGTCATTCTGACGACGATTCTGATCGTCATCATGTCGATCGGAGCAGCGTTCGCGGTCGCGAATACGATGTTCGCGGCGGTTGATGGCCGGCGACGCGAGATCGCGATGCTGCGGACCATCGGCTTCGGCAAGGCGGCGATCATTATCTCGTTCGTGACCGAGTCGCTGCTGGTGTGCATCGTCGCGTGCCTGGCCGGGCTCGCCGGCAGTCTTCTGTTTACGGGCACGCGGCAGGACTTCTTATCAGACACAACCTGGACGGTCCTGGCATACGAGCTTCGCATCACCCCGGTCATCGCGGGTACGGCGCTCGGTCTGGCCTGCGTGGTCGCGGTCCTCGGCGCTTTGGCGCCGGCTCTGCGGGCGTCGCGCGTTCGCGTAATCGAAGCCCTGCGAAAAGCCTGATTCCGAGCTAAAATGAATCCGCTATGAGCACCCCGGCCGACCTCCGTGCAGAGCTTCAATCGCTCAAGATCAGCCGAGAGCAGCGGCCGGTCCGTTCCGCGTCGAAGTCGAGCGGCTGGCGCTGGTTCCTGCCCGTGCTGCTGCTCATTCTGGCGGCACTGGGCGGCGGCTATGTCGTCGCCAGCCGGATGGGAGCGATGCCTGCGCTCTCCGTTTCGCCCGCGCCCGAGGTGCGATTCGTGCCGGTCATCGCGCGGCAGGGAAGGCCGGCTCCGACTCCGGTGCTCACCGCCTCTGGGAAGATTGTCTCCGACCACCGTGTGCTGGTCTTTACGAAGGTCTCCGGACAGATCGTCAAGCTCTTCTTTGAGCAGGGCGACCGGGTCAAGGCCGGCCAGGTGATGGCCGAAATCGAAGACGTCCTCTTCAAGGCACGACGCGACGAGGCCCTCGCGAACCTGGAGCGGGCCAAGGCAAATCTCGAGTTTCAAAAGATCAACTACGAGCGCGTTTCGCGGCTCCACACCCGCGGCACGTCGCCCGACATCGAGTTCGTCGGCGCGCAGCGCGATCTCGACGCCGCCAAGGCCCAGGTCGCGGCCGACGAAGCATCGCTGGCATTCATGAACAAGATGCTCGTCGACACGAAGGTCGTCGCCCCGATTGATGGCGTCGTCCTCGAGCGAAATGTAAACGTCGGCGATTTCGTCGCCGCCGAGGGCGGTCGCGGAGCGATGTCGAACGCACAGCTGGGTTCGATCGCCGACATGCAACTGCTGCGTGTTGAAGTCGATGTGAGCGAGTTGGACATCGCGCGATTGAAGAAAGACATGCCGTGCACGATTATCCCGGACGCATACAAGGACCGCCGCTACAACGGCCACGTGATGTGGCTCGATCCGGGGGCAAATTACTCAAAGGCCACGGTCCAGGTGAAGGTGCGCATCGACAATCCCGACGATTTTTTGCGCGTCGAGGGGGTCGCCCAGGTGGCGTTCCTTTCGGCCAAGCCGGACGAAGATGACAGCGAGTCGGCCGGCCTCTGGATTCCGAAGTCTGCCTGCGTGATCGACAGTTCAGGAAAAACCGGCAAAGTGTTCGTCGGAAATGCCGGAAAGCTGAAAGAGACGACCGTGCAACTGGGTCAGCAGACCGGCGATCAGATTCAGGTCACGGCCGGACTTTCCGCCGGCCAGAGCATCGCGACCGGCGATCTCGCCGCGCTCCAAGATGGGCAGCGTTACACCACGCCCAAGTCGTAGCGATTACACCTGCTGAACTTCTTTGGTTTTCGCCGCGACGGACTCGTCGATGTGCGATTCGTATTTTTTGATCATCTTGTCCATCTGCTCGTGGCCGCGCTTGGCGTCGTCCTCGGGCAGATCGCCGGCCTTCTTCTCGGCGTCGATGGCCTGGATCGCATCGCGACGGACGTTTCGCAGGGCGATCTTCTGGGCCTCCGCGAGTTTCTTGATCTGGGCGACGATCTGATTGCGCCGTTCGCCCGACAACGGCGGCACCGGAAGCCGAATCACCTTGCCGTCGCTCTGCGGATTGATGCCGATGTCCGATTCCTGGATGGCTCGCTCAATGTCTTTCAGCGTCGTGGGGTCGAATGGCTTGAGCATCAGCATGGTCGGATCGGGAATGCTGATGGTCGCGAGTGACCGCATTTCCATCGGCGCTTCGCCGTAGGAAGGAACTTTCACGCGAATGTTTTCGACGAGGCCCGGTGACGCACGGCCGGTCCGAATTCCGCGGAATTCCTTCTTGAGGTGTTCGACGGCCTTTTCCATTTTGTCATCAGCTTCGAGTTCGATTTCATCCAGTGGCATGACAAAGTCTCCGAGTGATTCGACGGTGCATTCTAGCTGCGTGAGACGCACCGTGAAACAGCGCGTCGAAATCGAACGCGTCACGCATCCCGCAGGTCCTTCAGTTTTCGCTTCAGAATCTTACCGGTCGGTCCTCGCGGCAGGTCGGCGCGGACGACGACGCGCCGCGGCACCTTGTAATTCGCGAGCTTGTCGCGACAGAATTCGCGCAATTCCAGATCGGTGACGCTGACGCCTTCTTTCGGCACGACATACCCAACCACGACTTCGCCGCGGCTCGAGTCCGTCTCTCCGATGACGGCGGACTCGGCGACGGCCGGATGCTGATCGAGCACTGATTCGATCTCGCGCGGATAGACGTTCTCTCCGCCGACGATGATCAACTCCTTCTTGCGGCCCGTAATCGAGACGTAGCCGTCGGCGTCCACGATCCCCATGTCGCCGGTCTTGAACCAGCCATCGTTCATGACGGCCGCCGTTTCGGCGGGCTTCTGGTAATACCCCTGCATCACCGTCGGCCCAGCGACCCACAACTCGCCTGTCTGGCCCGCCGCAAGCGCCACGTTGTTGTCGTCGAACGCCTGCACACGGACGCCGGGGATCGGGCGGCCGACGGTGCCCATTCGATGCGACCACGGTAAGTCGAGCGAGACAACCGGCGATGTCTCGGTCAAGCCGTAGCCCTGAATAAGCGTCTTGTCGAATCGTTCGCGAAAGCCGTAATAGACGGCATCCGGCAGGGCCTCACCACCGGAGACGGCGTAAATGACAGACGACCAGTCTTCCTTGGTGCAGCTCTTGAGCCGAAGCATGGCCGAATACATGGACGCAACGCACATCATGATTGAGATGCGTTGCTCGCGGATTTCCTTGATGACGCCGGCCAATTGAAAGCGCGGCATGAGACTGACGGTCGCGCCGAGCGAAATGGGCACGATGAGCATGGCCGTAAGGCCGAAAGTATGGAACAACGGGAGAATGCCGAGGAATCGATGATCGGCCGTCAGCTTTGCGGCGGCGATGCTGCCATCCGCGTCGGTGGAGAGATTCTGATACGAGAGGCAAACGCCCTTCGGTTCTCCAGATGTCCCCGACGTGTAGAGGATCACTGCGGTGTCGTCGGGCTTCACGGCCGGCGGCGACGGCTTGAAGCGAAACCGCTCGAGAATCATGTCCCGCTTCAGCGGCAAGTCTTCGAGGAATATGGTCCGAACGGGGAGCGGTTTGAGCATTTCCGCGAAGTGTTTGATGCTGAAAATGACGTCGATGCCTGCGTCTTCGACGACGCGGGCGAGTTCCGCGGGTTGCAACAGGAAATTGAGCGGGATCGCCGTGCGGCCGGCCCAGAGCGCGCCGTAAAACGTCGCCGCGAAGCCGACCGTTGAGGGGAGCATGATGCCAACGCGCGGGCGGGTCGTTTGTTTTGCGATGTGGCGGCGCAGGACGTTTGAGAGTCGGACGAGGTCGGTCCAGTTCAGATCGCGCGTGGGATCGCGAACGGCAATTCGACGCGAGTTGCGGTCGGCGGACGCAAGGAGTTTTTCGACCAGCACGGCTGCCCTCGGAGCATTTCGTTACGTGCTGGCGATGTTACGAGCGTCGCTCGAGCAGGACAACGATGGGTTTGTTGCGAGCGCCGCGCGGTTCGTCAGTCGAGGTAATAGCAGGGCATTTCCTGCTTTTGTAGACGGCTTGCGCGGTGGTTGTTGCTGCCGCGGAGTGACCTCCAGATGTTGGACAACCATTGCAGGAGTATCGCTTGCGGTCGCGATCGCTGGGCGGCAGGCGTTACTTGACTGACACGATGAAGCGGACTTGTGAAGCTCGACACTTTCCAGACCTCCAGATTCCTGTGGTGATGACCAAGCCCGCGAGGTGAATCGAGCACTGCATCTTTGGTGCCAGACTCATGCGGCGTTACGGGCTCGCAATCCGGGGTCTCTCGCGAATACCCCCAGAACTCACACCCCAGCCGTGCGATGTTTCCATCAGGGCATGGGGCGGCGAAGGATGCGTCCGCCACCCACACCTGAACCGTAGAATTCGATTTGTGGGTAGATTTTCCCAATTCGGGCACGACTGGGGAAGGTAATACGTTCCGAAAACCGCTCGTTTGTGTGCAGGGCCGTCAAAGACATCGAATTGCATAACATCATTATTTGTAGCAATCTACGTCAAGAAGAATCGTTATTCCGCCGGGTGAGATTGGGCTGGCACGGGCGCTGCTCAGTGTTCAGGCGTCGCAGGAACGAGTTGGCGACAATCTCGTAGGGGGCCTGCGACTGAGATTCACCCGGCCATACGGAAATGGGCCGGTTCGGAGGGAAGACGAAAAGTTGGCGGATCGGTGGCGTCGGGCAGCGGAAACGCTGCGAGGGACGAGAAGAACTACTGACCGGCGCCACCGGTCGCCAGCGCTGTGAAAGCTACTGCCCCCAGGTGGTCGATCGCGTTGATCGATCCTTGGATCAAGTGTGCCAGGCCCAGAAATGGGTCGGTTGTACGGGCGGATCCGAGTGCGAGGCGGATCCGCCCATTTTTTGCGCGCATGACCTGATTATCGGAACCCTTCTCGACTCGTACCATTCGCCTCGATCATCGCTTGAATGGCGGCCATCATGCCTTATATTCATCGATCCGGCCCGGCCCCCGCCGGCCGGTTCGGCGCGGCTCGCAGTTCGTTCTGAAAGCCAATGCCAGTTACAGCGCATCGGGCGCTGAGACCCGCTGACCGCTGTTCACGCAATCCGCGGCCGGGTCGATCGCCAGGCGTTTGTGAAAGTTGTCACGAAGCGCCGATTCTTCTCGGTTGATGACCGTGCACGATCAGCGCCCACGTCGCCGGATCGGCGTGATCGTCGTCCGTGCGAAATCAGAACCAGTAACGGAACAAGGTCTAGAGCCATCGACAGGAGTTTTGTTGTGACAGCGTGTTCTCGAAAACACCCCGGTTCAATCGGCGCAGCGCGCGAGACATCGCGTTCGGTCTGCGACTCGCTCGTTCAGTTCAAGACGGTATTCCTCGCCGCGGTCGTCGCGCTGCTCATGGCCGCGACGGCCCGCGCCAGCGAAGCGGACTTGGCCATCCCCGATTTGCACGCCGGTCACTTCAACCTCTTCGGCGCGAGCGTCAGCGCGTGGAATCTCCTCGCGGGCGGGGCCTGCGTTATTGCGGGCACGCTCGGCATCAGCCTGTATCTGCGACATCAGATCCACAAGCTGCCCGCGCACAAGTCGATGCTCGATGTGGCCGAGATCATTTTCCAGACCTGCAAGACCTACCTGGTTCAACAGGGCAAGTTCCTCCTCATGCTGTTCGTGCTGATCGGCACCGCGATGACCTATTACTTCGTCGGACTGCAGCACGAGACCATCCGGACGGCAGCCATGGTCTTGTTCTTCTCGGTTGTCGGCATGGGCGGCTCGTACTGGGTCGCCTGGTACGGCATCCGTGTGAACACTTACGCCAATGCCCGAACGGCGTTTGCCGCCCTGCGCGGCGAACCGTGGGATGTCGTGAATATTCCACTGCGGGCGGGCATGTCGATTGGGCTGTTCCTCATCTCGCTTGAATTGGTGATGATGGTCGTGATTCTCCTGTTCGTGCCTCGCGAGATCGTCGGATACTGCTTCCTCGGCTTCGCCATTGGCGAATCGCTCGGCGCATCGGCGCTGCGTATCGCGGGCGGCATCTTCACCAAGATCGCCGACATCGGCTCGGACCTGATGAAGATTGTCTTCAAGGTCAACGAGGATGATCCTCGAAACCCCGGCGTGATCGCAGACTGCACGGGCGACAACGCCGGCGACTCGGTCGGTCCGACGGCCGATGGCTTCGAAACCTACGGCGTGACCGGCGTCGCCCTGATTTCTTTCATCACGCTGGCTGTAACGCAGAAGGCGGGCGTACTGAACTACCTCGACATTCAGGCGAAGCTCATCGTCTGGATCTTCGCGATGCGCTTTCTGATGGACTTCATGTCCGGCGTCTCGTACTTCGTCAATCAGGCGATATCGCAGGCCAAGTACCGCGGGCTCAAGGAGTTCAACTTTGAGGCTCCGCTGACGCGACTGATCTGGATTGCGGCGATCCTTTGCATTTCCACCTCGTTCGGCATGAGCAAGTTGCTCATCGGCGACATGTCCGTGAACATTATCGAAAACGGACAAGAAATCACGAAGCAGCTTCCAAGCCTGTGGTGGCAACTGGCCCTCATCATCAGTTGCGGAACGCTGGCAGCCGTGCTGATTCCCGAGTTCACCAAGGTCTTTACCAGCTCTCACTCCAAGCACGTACATGAAATCGTCACCGCGTCCCGCGAAGGCGGGCCGTCGTTGACGATCCTCTCGGGCATTGTGGCAGGGAACTTCAGCGCGTTCTGGAATGGACTGCTGATCGCCGGCCTGATGTCCGGCGCGTACTTCGCCAGCCAGCACGGCCTCGGCTACATCATGGGCGAACACGCCTCCATCTTTGCCTTCGGCCTCGTCGCGTTCGGATTCCTGTGCATGGGGCCGGTGACGATCGCGGTCGACAGCTACGGCCCGGTGACCGACAACGCCCAGTCGATCTTTGAGCTGGCCCAGACCGAGCACATCTCTGGAATTGCCGCGGAGATCAAGCGGGATTTCGGATTTGATCCGGATTTCAAGATCGGCAAGCACTACCTCGAGGCCAACGACTCGGCCGGGAACACGTTCAAGGCGACCGCCAAGCCCGTCTTAATCGGCACGGCCGTCGTGGGGGCGACGACGATGATCTTCTCCATCATTCTGCTGCTTCAGAAAGCAGGATTGCTTGCTCTGAGCCTGACTGACGCGCCGGTTCTTCTGGGCTTCATGTGCGGCGGGGCCGTGATATTCTGGTTTGCCGGGGCCTCGATGCAGGCCGTGACGACCGGCGCCTATCGAGCGGTCGAGTTCATTAAGAAGAACATGGACCTCGACAAGAAGGTCGCAGACATCGAAGACTCCCGGACGGTGGTCAAGATCTGCACGCAATACGCCCAGTCCGGAATGTGGAACATCTTCATCGCCCTGATGTCGATCACTCTGGCGTTCGCGTTCTTCGATCCGAATTTCTTCGTCGCCTATCTTGTGTCGATTGCGGTATTCGGGCTCTTCCAGGCGATCTACATGGCGAACGCGGGCGGGGCGTGGGACAACGCCAAAAAACTCGTCGAGGTGGATTTCAAGGAGAAGAATACGCCGGTTCACGCGGCGAGCGTCATCGGCGATACGGTCGGCGATCCCTTCAAAGACACGACCTCTGTCGCCATGAACCCGATCATCAAGTTTTCGACGCTGTTCGGGCTGCTCGCGGTGGAGATCGCGGTCAAGATGAAGGAGGCCGCTCACGCCAGCAAGGGGACCGACTACACGGCGATCTTCGGCCTCGTCATGTTGGCGATCGCGCTGATCTTCGTGTTCCGTTCCTTCTACTCGATGCGGATTCCCAAGGAGAAGTATTTCGACGGCGCCAAGCCGCAGCCCATGCACTAAGCCGCCGGTCGTCGATGCGACGCGGCTGGGCTCTCATGTGAACGATCAAAAGCCCCGGTCCGGGCGGACCGGGGCTTTTCCATTAAGATGGTCTGAGTCGGATGGGACAACGAGCAGTCAACGCGAAGCGAAAGGCCCGGCTGGCGGCAGCGCTGGCCCTGGGAGGCGAGCATCGGTCGGCGCGGCGAGCCGCGACGACGGAGGCGCAGGCCCGCGCGCAGGTGTTTGCCCGGGACATTGCGAAGCTGCTGGCCGATGACCGGTGCGATGACATTGTCATCCTCGATCTGCGCGGCATCTCGATGGTATGCGACTACTTTGTGATCGCGACGGGCACGTCGGACCGGCAGATGAAAGCGGCGAGCGAGCACATCGAGGAGATCGGCCGCGAGCGGGGAGAGAAGCCGTTCTCGCAGGCGGGCCTTGAAGGGTCGTCGTGGATGATCCTCGATTACGTGGATGTCGTGATTCACCTCTTTGATCGCGAGCACCGCAGTTACTACGAGCTTGAGACGCTGTGGGGCGACGCACCGCGCATCGAATGGGAGTGAGGGCAGGAGAGGGCCGAACTCGTCGGGCGGTCTGACTTCGGCACGGAGCGGAGACGGCGCGATGGGCGTGTCCAGCGGCGAACGGCGGGGCGTTCGGCAGGGTGAACGCAAGCACTTCATTTCCTTACCTGCGATCCATTCAACGTGAGCGGGCCGGCGGTGCGGGTTTTGCTGTTGGCGGGGCTGGGGGCCGATGGACGGCTGTTTGAGCCGCAGCGACGGGCATGGCCGGAGCTCGAGACGCCGGCGTGGATCGCTCCGATGCATGAGGAGACACTTGCGGGCTACGCCAAGCGGCTGGTCGAACATCTTGGCCTCGGTAAGACGAATCGGCTCGTACTGGGCGGTGCGTCGTTTGGGGGCATGGTGGCGCTGGAGATGGCGCGGCAGGTGCGGAGCGACGGAGTGGTGTTGATCGGCAGCTCGCGGGGCGGGCTGGGGGCGCCGGGGCGGTTGCGGTATCTGGAGATGCTGACGCGGATGGTGCCGGAGTCGATCGAAGCGACGGCCGCTGGGCCGCTGCTGCAGGCGTTTGCGGGGTTGGAGCGGATCAACGTCGAGCAGCGGATGCTGCTGGCGGCAATGGCGGCGGCGGCGCCGATCCGGTTTGTGCGATGGGGGGCACAGGCCACTGTCGAGTGGATGAGCGGCGCCGCGCCGGAGATCGGCGATGTTCCGATTCACCAGGTCCATGGGCGGCGCGACTGGATCATCCCGCCCGCCATGAGCGGCGCAAAGAGCTTCATCGAAGACGGCGGGCACATGATCAACCTGACGCACGCGGCCGAGGTTAACGCCGTTTTGATGGGGGCGATTCAGGGATGAGGGTCGCGAATCTTGAGGCCGGGGGTGTGATCGCTGCGGAGGTCGACGAGGTACTCGATGGCGACGCCGAGCGATTTGCGGAAGGGGAGCGTGCCGAGGATGGCGGCGATTGCGACGGCCAGGACGATGGCGCGCGCGGCCCAGCGATTGACGGGAGTGATGAGCAGCATGGCGACGACGATGAGGCCGGTGACGAAGGCGGTGGAGAGGTACATGAAGGCCCAGGTGTTCTGATCGTGGGCGCGGAAGTCGAGGTCGCAGACGGGGCAGCGGTGTTGGAGCGTGTGCCAGGTCGAGAAGAGTTTGGACTGGCCGCACTGGGGGCAGCGGAGTCGGAGGCCGCGCGAGAGGACCACGCGATAGTCGGAGAGCTTCAGGAGCACGGCGAGAGGATAGCGGCGATCGACTCGGCCATGTGAGCGGCGGCGCGTGGCGGCTGGTCACGGGTCAAATTCGAAGTGGATGGGGCGGCCGGCTTTGCGGTTGGCTTCGCCTTCGGCGTCTTCGAGGGCGGGGTCGAGACGGGGTTTCCAGGGGCCGCCTCCGAAGATTTTGTGAGTTCGCGGGGGTAGGCTGCCTTGTGCGCCCGGGGCGGAAGCACTTGGTGGTTGGGGAGAATTGTCCGTCGGGTGAGTCGCTGGTGCTGGTTCCTCTGTAGCTTTTTCAAACCCCCCTTGGTCCCCCCTTGCTAAGGGGGGAAGTGGAGTGGCTGGCGCGGGGATAGCTGAATCGCTGGCATGGTTTGGCATGGTTGGTTGGAGTCGGCCGGCGGCAGGGGTGGCCGGTATGGGGGCCGCTACGGGGCTGGGGCTTGCAGCCGGGGCCTTGGCGGCGAGGCGTTGGGCGATTTCTTCGGCCTTGAGTTGCTGGAGGTGGGAGGAGGTGAGCTGGCGGCGGACGGAGGCGAGTTGCCGGAGGT
>CAZJVS010000019.1:0-87002 GCA_964549445.1 uncultured Planctomycetaceae bacterium | reverse complement strand
GTGAGCCGCGTGAGGGTGCCGTAATAGGGGGCGACGTTTTTGCTGGTGTCGATGACCCAGGCGATGCTGCCGTCGCTCATGTCTTGCGAGAGATAGGTTTGGATGGCCTTGGGCGGGGCGGGCCAGCGCGCGATGCGAATCGCATCCTGTCCTTCGGCGGCGGTGTCGAGGAAGTCGTCGCCGGTTTCGGTGAGCACGAGCTGGGTCGCCGCGCGCTTCGTGGCGTCGTACTTGCGAACCAAGCCAACCGTTCCGACTGAGGCGGCCGTTACGATCGCGCCGGCGCTGACGGCAATCCACCACTTTGAGAGCAGCGTGGCGGCGATCGCGAGTTTCGGCTTTGCGACCACAACCGCTGCACCGGCGGCACCGACGACCGTCGCTGCGGCAACGCCTGGCGCTGCGCGTTGAACGCGGGCTGCGGCTGCTTCGGACAAGAGTCTCGGGCGGGTGGGTCGTGTCGTTGGTTGAGCGACGGCGCGAGCCGGCGCTGGTACATCCATCGCGCAGCCGCAATGCTTGCAGCGGCACGTTGCCCCGGCGAACGCATCGTGTAATACGAGCGCCGCGCGGCACCGTTGACAGACGACCTTCAGTGGCATGCGGACTTCCGGGCCTCTAGGCCACTAAGCCCGCGATAACGAGGATAACGAAACCAGAACTGCCCTTTTTCGCGACATGCGTAATGGCGTAAACACCTGTCGCGCCATCCGTGGTCGGGCGAGTCCGGGAACCCTCGCCATCGCTGCTACTTATTCTAGTGACCAAAGATACAGAAAACGGGGGGTGTTTGTCCAGCCCCGCGGTCCATAAATGTTCAGCAAATTCACAGTTAGGCCTCCTTTGGCCGGAACCAAGGGGGGGGCTTCGGCGTAAACCGAGCCCTTCCAGTGTAACGGTCGGGCGTACATCACCCCATTAGCTTGCTTCAGGCCGGATTTTTCTTTTGCAATTGCAAAAGCGTCCCGGAGGGTGCCAATGCGGTCAATCAGGCCGTTTTCGAGGGCCTGGGGGGCGGTATAGACCCGGCCATCGGCGATCCCGTGGATTTTCTCTGTCGGAATAGCGGGGCGGCCCGTTTGGACGACCTCGACGAAGCGGGCGTAGAGGTTGTCGATGATTGCCTGGAAGTATTGGCGCTCCTTAGGGGTCATGTCGCGGAGGGGGGAGCCGGCGTCTTTCATGGGGCCGGAGGTGATGGCATCGGTTTTTACGCCAATTTTGTCGAGCGTCCCGGCGAACGAGACGGTTTGCATGATGACGCCGATGCTGCCGGTAATGGTGGTTCGCTCGGCGACGATTTGATCGGCGGCGCAGGCGGCGTAGTAGGCGCCGCTGGCGGCGACGTCGAGAAACAGGGCGATGACGGGCTTCTTGGTCGTTGTGCGGAAGTGGAGGATCTCCTGGTACATGATGTCGCTGGCGGTGACGGTGCCACCGGGGGAGTTGATGCGAAGGATGACGGCTTTGACCTTCGAGTCGTGTTCGGCGCGTTCGAGTTTCTCAGACAGGAGTGCGACGGGGTTTTCGCCCGTGGGCCCGAGGAGGCCGGTTTCGATGTCGTCTTCGATCGTGCCTTGAATGTCGATGAAGACGATCTTGTCGTTGAGGAGTCCGCCTTCGCGGAGAACGACGCGCTCTTCGAGGGTCTGGTCAGCGGGGACCGGGGTGATGCGATAGCCGCCGGAGGGAGAGCATCCGAGCGAAGAGGCGATTGCGAGCGCGGCGGTAACAGTCAGCGGACGGACAGAGAACATCGGTAACTCCTTTGATCAGACACGATATCGGGGTGGAGGTTATTCTAAAGTGCGGGAAGGACAAGGAGCGGCGAACGACGATGCGGATGACGGCGGACGAGTTTGGGGCGGTCGTGAGCGAGGCGATCGCGTCGATTCCAGAGGATTTGCGGGAGTATCTGGAGGGCGTTGCGATTGACGTGGCGGACGAACCGACGGCGGACGAGCTTCGAGAATTGGGAGTTCGCCGGCGGGATGAGCTGCTGGGGGCGTACTTCGGCACGCCGCTGACGGAGCGGAGTGTCGAGGACGCGCGGCTTGGGGATCGGATCGTCGTGTACCAGCGAAACCTGGAGCGAATGTGTCGGACGCGGGAGGAACTGGTGCGGCAGGTGGCGGTGACGGTGTTGCACGAAGTCGGACATCATTTCGGCCTAGATGAGGACGATCTCGAGGAACGGGGCTTCGGCTAGTCGGCGGGGGCGGCGGCGCACTTCCGGTCGCGCGGCGGATGAGTAAGATGGGGCCGGCACATGGCGGACGTCTTCATCAGCTACGTCGAAGAAGATGGGGAACTCGTCGACGAGATTGCGCGCGGGCTGAATTCGGCGGGGTACTCGACGTGGAGATACCAGAAGGACGTCGCGGCGGGAGATGATTACCTCCTCGAAACGCGGCGGAACATCGAGCAATGCAAGGCGTTCCTGCTGATGCTGTCGCCGATGGCGATCACGTCGGACCAGATCGACAAGGAAGTGGTGCGGGCACACGAATGCCACAAGCCGTTCGTGCCGGTGCTGGCGGGGATTACGTACGACGAGTTTGGCGAGCGGCAGCCGAAGTGGCAGCAGGCGGTGGGCAGCGCGACGGCGGTGGCGCTGCCGGCGAGCGGCGACGTCGATGCCGTCATGGATCGGCTGATCGAGGGGATCGAGCGGCGGACGACGGGAGGCGGAGGAAAAGACAACGAGGCGTGGAAGGAACGAGCGCGGCGGGTGCGTCGGCCGCGGCGGTGGGTGCGACGGGCGGTTGTCGCCGGGGTGGTCTTGGTTGCGGCAGGCGGTGCGGCGTTTGCGTACTTCGAGAAACTGATCAGCGACGCGAAAGCGACGGCGAACCGGCAGTATTCGGCGGGCGACCTGACGGGCGTGCTGGTTTCGCTGGACTGGCTGCTTCGCTGGCGGCCGGGCGACGTGGAAGGGCGACTGTTGCGGTCGCGGACGTACGGTCGACTTAGCCAATACGGCGAAGCGGCGAAGGATCTGGACTACGTACTGGAGCGGCATCCGGAGAATAGTGAGGCGCACTACCTGCGCGGCGTGACGTACGACAACGAGGGGAAGTTGGACGACGCGGTGCGCGAGTTCGATCGGGCTCTGGCGCTGGGGTACGCGCCGAGTGGCGCGCTGTACTCCAAGGGACAAATCCTCAACGAACAGGAGAAGTACGCCGAGGCGGAGAAGTGCTTCACGACGCTGATCGAGCGCGATTCGAACGACGCGGACGCGTACTACGGGCGCGGCATGTCGAAGGCGGGTCGCAAGGACTTCGACGGGGCGCTGGAAGATTTCAACCAGGTGATCCTGCGACGGCCGGACTGGGGCGACGCGCTGGCGAAGCGCGGGCTCGTGCGCGTGGAGCTGTTTCGGGCGTTCGCCAGCTCGGAGCTGGCGCGGCGCGGGACCGACCGCAACGACGCGGCGGTGTTCGAGCAGGTTCGGATGTATATCGACTCTGCCGCAAGGGACATCGAGCGCGCGATTGAGAGCTCGAGCATTGACCCGGACCTGCGCACTCGACTGCAAAAGGGATTGACGTTTCTGCGTTTCATGCAGCAGGGGATGGCGAATCAACGGTTCGACGCGCGGGAGTTCAAGCGGCTGGTGATGTCGATGGACCTCGGAAACGCGGCGACCACGCAGATGCTGGAGAAGCTGCCCGACGAGCAGCCGGACGGTCCGGCGGCAGGTCCGAGCGCGACGATTCTCAGTGCGGATGTCCAGCACGGGATGCGCGATCGGCAGGGGCGGCCGGGCTTCGTCATCTTTGCGACGATCGAGATTCGCGGGGCGCGGGAACGGCTATGCAGCGCGAAGGCGACGATACTGAACAAGCGCGGCGAAAACGTTCCGGCGCTCAGCGAGGAGTACGCCAATGCGGCGAAGCAGCTCATGGCGCGAGCGGACTTCACGCCGGTCCGCGATCCCGATCACATCCGCGATCTCGCGTTGTTTGTGC
Source organism: uncultured Planctomycetaceae bacterium (assembly GCA_964549445.1). Lineage (GTDB taxonomy): Bacteria > Planctomycetota > Phycisphaerae > UBA1845 > UTPLA1 > SpSt-539. The sequence goes on along the minus strand of CAZJVS010000019.1, from coordinate 83,028 downwards.
CGTACGACCAACTGCCGCCCGGCGAGGACGACTACACATTTGTGATGGCCGTTCTGGACGGGCGGAATGAAATCTCGACCGGGCGGTATGAGGGGCGGTTCTACGCGGGCAACGCGCCTCCGCGACCGCCGAGCGGCGAGCGGGGGCCGGGGCCGGGACCGGCGAATCAGTTCAGCGTGGCGAAGGACGTGAATGTGAGCGTCGAGCACCATGTCAAAGGACCGGACGGGCGCGACTGCATGCGCCTGACGGCGCGATTCGATATCGCGAACGCGAAGGGGCGGCTGTGCAAGGTCGGGGCGAATTTCCTCGGGCCGGATTATCGACGCGTGATGGCGCGGTCCAAGCTGTTTTCGGATCCGCGGGGGCAGCTCTTCGCGTTCCGTGGGTTTACGCCGAACGGGGACACGACGTCGGAGTCGATTCGAATTCTGGTGCCTTACAACGAGTTGCCGGACACGAAGGGGCCGTATCGATATGCGGTGGCCGTGTTCGACGGCGAGGAGCAGATCAGCGAGGCGACGCTGGGTGACGTGGGGGAGATCGGCGAGGAGCGGAAGGAGAACTGAGCATGAAGTACGTTCCGAAGCCGATTTCGACGACGAACGTGCGCGTGCCGGACGAGGTCGCGGCGCTGAGCGAGCGTCTGGCGCGGAACGCGCACGAGGTCTGGGCGTCGGAGCGCATGGCGGCGGGCTGGCAGCTTGGACCGGAGCGGAACGATGCGCGCAAGGAGCACCCGTCGCTCGTGCCGTACGAGCAACTGTCGGAGGCGGAGAAGGAGTACGACCGGCAGGTGTCGATGCAGACGATCAAGGCGATCCTGGCGATGGGATTTCGAATCGTGCCCGAAGGCGAGGGCATGACGTGACGCCGGAGATCAGTCTCAAGCCGCCGGACGTTGTGCGTACCGGCGCGGCGTTGCCGGACGACATGCTCGACGCGGAGCTACCGGAGAGCGGTCCGCTGCGCGAAGCGCTGCGGATCATCCGGGATCGACTGGAGCGTGTTTATCTCGACGCGGATGCGGCGGCGATGGCGCAATATCGGCGGCATCGGCGAATCACCCGATGGGCGACGGTCTTTGGGGCGGCGGCGGTCGTCGTGTCGGTGTTGTCGCTTGTGGCGCAGGTGTGGCCGACGGGGCACGATGCAAAACACGATGCGAGGCAGGATCACTGGATTTCGATCGCGGAAGGGCTTTTTGTTCTCATCGCGATCTGGGCGGTCGTCCGGGGCGTGCGGGCGAAATTTCATCCGCTGTGGCTGTTGGAGCGGCACAAGGCGGAGCGGTGTCGCCTGATCAAGTACCAGGCGCTGATCGACGAACGGCCGTGGGTGGGGGACGGCGCGGCGCTGAGCGCGTGGTCGCGTGAATTACAGACGGAGGCCGAACGGCTGCGGCTTCTAACGTTGCATGATCTGGAAGAGTGGGCGGCGGCGGATCATGTGCCGGCGATGCCGGCGTACGAGGCCATGCCGGTGGAGGCAGGCGCGGCGGTTCAAGAACTCGCGGAGTATTACAAGTTGCGGAGACTGGCGAAACAGATGAGCCATTTCTCGCGGCGGATCGAGCGGGACGAGGCGGCGGATCGGGCGACGCGGGTGTGGCCGGCGAGGATGTTTTACCTGAGCATTGTATGTGCGCTTCTGCATCTGACGATTCACCTGATACACGAGCTGGCGCACGGGACGTCGGAGGCGTGGCGGTACGTTGAGATGGCAAACGCGGTGCTGCTGCTGCTGGCGGTGGTGCTGCCGGTGATCGGGGCGGCGATCCGGACGTGGCGCGGGGCGTGGGAGTTTGCGCGGAACACGGTTCGATTCCGGGCGAAGTACTTTGGACTCGAACACTATTCGACGGGATTCACGAAGGAGGCGCCGGCGGCGACGCTGATGCGGCAGATGTGGTACTGCGAGCAAATCCTCCAGACGGAGCATCGCGAGTGGCTGCGACTGATGATGGAGGCGGAGTGGTTCGGTTAAGGATGGCGGGCGCGGCGTTGTCCCGGGGCGTTCGGCGCTTATACTCGTTGCGACCGGCTGATTGAGACTCTTGCAACCTCGGGGCCAGTTGATGACCACGCAGATGGAGCGGACGGGAAGCAGCGTCCTGGTTGAGCCATATCACGAGACCTTTGCCGCACCGGATCGGCCGCGCGATCACTACCGGCTGATGCAGGAGCGGCTGGTTGCGATGGGGCTGCCCGAGTTGAAGCGGTTGCAGCAGGCGGCCGACCTGTCGTTCCTGCGGCAGGGGATCACGTTCACGGTTTATGGCGAGGCGGAGGGGACCGAGCGGATTTTTCCGTTCGATATTCTGCCGCGGCTGGTAACGGCGGAAGAGTGGGACGTGCTGGAGCGCGGGCTCGATCAGCGGATCACGGCGCTGAACCTGTTTCTCGAAGACATCTATCATCGCGGGCAGATTCTCGACGACGGCGTGGTGCCGGCCGAGTTGATCTATTCGTGCAAGCACTATCGGCCGGAGATGAAGGGGGTCCGCGTTCCCGGCAACGTATACCTGACAGTGGTTGGGTCGGACCTGGTGCGACTGCCGAATGGCCGCTTTGCGGTGCTCGAAGACAATCTGCGGGTGCCGAGCGGCGTTTCGTACATGCTGGCGAATCGGCAGGTCATGAAGCGCGTCTTTCCGTCGATGTTCAACGATTACGCGGTGCGATCGATCGATCGGTATGCGCAGTGGCTGCTGACGGCGCTTCGCGAACTCGCGCCGTCAGGGAATGACAACCCGTCGGCGGCGCTGCTGACACCGGGGGTTTACAACTCAGCGTACTTCGAGCACGCATTTCTCGCGCGGCAGATGGGGATTCCGCTGGTCGAGGGGCGCGACCTGGTGGTGATCGACGACCGAGTGTATCAGCGGACGACGGCGGGGTTGAAGCCGATTGAGATCATCTACCGGCGGATCGACGACGACTTTATTGATCCGGTCGTGTTCCGGGCGGACTCGCAGCTTGGCGTGCCGGGGATCATGCAGGCGTATCGGAAGGGAAACGTCACGCTGGCGAATGCGCTAGGGACGGGCGTCGCGGATGACAAGGCCGTGTATGCGTACGTACCGGACATCATCCGCTACTACCTGAAGCAGGATCCGATCATCGATAACGTGGAGACGTACGTGCTCGCGCGGGAGCAGGATCGATTGCACGCGCTCGACCGGCTGCCGGAGCTGGTCGTGAAAGCGGTGGGGGAGGCGGGCGGCTACGGGATGCTGATCGGCCCGCATGCGACGGCGGCACAGATCGAGGATTTTCGCGGGAAGATCCTGGAGAATCCGCGGAACTACATTGCGCAGCCGACACTCTCGCTGTCGGTGGGGTCGTGCTTCCTGGAGGACGGGTTTCAGGCGCGGCATATCGATCTGCGCGTGTACGTCCTCTACGGGAAGCGGGCGCGGATTGTGCCGGGTGGGTTGACGCGGGTGGCGCTGCGGCGCGGGTCGCTGGTGGTGAACTCGTCTCAGGGCGGCGGCAGCAAGGATACGTGGGTGTTGAGCAACGGAGACGGGATGTGATGCTGGCGCGCGTGGCGGACAGCTTGTACTGGATGGCGCGGTACCTGGAGCGCGCGGAGCATACGACGCGGTTGCTGGAGGCGCAGCTCGAGCTGGCGCTGGATGAGGCGCCGCATGCGGCGTCGCTGGGGTGGATCTGCCTGCTGAACGGATTGCGGCTCGATATGCCGTTGGGGGCATCGGTTTCGCCGCGGGACGTGACGGCGGCGCTGGTTTTCGATCCGCATCAGCCGAATTCGCTGATGAACTGCGTGTCGGCGGCGCGGGAGAACGCGCGGCAGATTCGGGAGCAACTGACCGGGGAGATGTGGGAGGAGCTGAACCGGCTGTACCTGTTTCTGCGCGAGTTGAAGATAGACGGGATCTGGCAGAGCGGGCCGGTGGAGTCGCTGCACGAGATCCGGCGGGGGGCGATGGCGTTTGCCGGAGCGGCCGACGCGACGCTCGACCATGGGGAGGGGTGGGAGTTCATCCGGCTGGGCCGGTACCTGGAGCGGACGATCAACGTGGCGTGGCTGCTGGACGCACACTTCGGGGTGCGCGGGATCGAGGATTGCGAGCCGAGCGCGGAAGACACCGTGGCGTGGGCGGGGCTGTTGCGGGGCTGCACGGCCTTCGACCCGTACTGCAAGCGCTACACCGTTGCGCTGAACCCGCAGCAGATTCTGACTTTCCTTCTGCTGGACGGAGATTTTCCCAATTCGGTGAGGTTTTCGGCGGCACAGATCGAGCTGGCGGTCAACCAGATCGCGGACTGGACAGGGACGCCGCGGGGGTCGCCGGTCGTGCGGCACGCGGGGCGATTGCACGCCGAGCTGGAGTTCGCCGCGACGAACGAGGTGGTCGAAAACCTCGGCGAGTTTCTGCAGTCGATCGTGCAGCAGTGCTTCCGGCTGCATGGGGAGATCTACCGCCAGTACATTGACTACGCGGTCGAGACGCGCCTGCCGCAGCGGATCGCGGCGGTCTGAGCGACTCGGGAGTCGGCGTTGCCTCGATACCAGATCGAACATGTCACGCGCTTCGAATACAACGGCGCGGTGCGCGAGAGCGTCATGGAAGTGCGGATGCATCCGCGCGACGGGGCGGGGCAGACCTGCGAGCGATTCGCGCTGTCGATCGAGCCGCGGACGGTGGTCAGCGAGTACGTCGATCACTTCGGGAACTTCGTCGATTCGTTCACGTTGCCGCGCCCGCACGATTCGCTGGAAATCCGGGCCGAGGCGACGGTGGATGTCGCGCCGGCGGCGGGCGGGGAGCGGCGGGATGCAAGCTGGGACGACGTTGCGGCTTTGAAGCGCGATCGCGAGCAGCACATGTGGCTGGCGCCGAGTACGTATGCGAGGACATCGGCGGCGCTGGAGGCATTCGCGAAAGAGGGAGCGCCGGACGCGGCGTTGTCGCCGGCGGTGTGGTTGACGGCGCTGCGGGATCGGCTGAAGGAGTCGCTGAGGTACGAGCCGAACGGCACACGGGCGGACTCACCGATCGAGCACTGCCTCGAGCAGCGGGCGGGCGTGTGCCAGGATTTTGCGCACATCTTCATCGCACTGGCGCGGCGGCAGGGCGTGCCGTGCCGCTATGTCAGCGGATATCTGTTTCATCGCGAGGGGGACGCGGAGCTGTCGGGCGAGGACGCGACGCACGCCTGGGCCGAGGCGTTCGTGCCGGGCGCGGGCTGGACCGGGTTTGACGCGGCCAACGCGATCGACGTCGGCGACCGGCATATTCGGATCGCGGTGGGGCGGGATTATCATGATGTGCCGCCGACGCGCGGCGTCTATCGCGGCGGGGCGACACTCCGTCATGTGGTGCAGGTTCGGGTGCGGCGCGTCGGCGTGCCGGCGGCGGTCGTTGAGGAGAAACGAGCGGTGGACGGATTTCAATGCCAGATGCAGCCGAATGCGCGGGGCGTCGTCGCGCGGCTTGTGGGGACGCTCGGGGCGGCCGACGCCGAGGCGCTGGAGCAGAAGCTGCTCAAGGTGATCGGCGGCGAGCCGCGGCGCGTGGTGCTCGATCTATCGGGGCTGACGATGCTGGGGAGCGCGGGCATCGGCGCGTTGCTTAAGCTGAAGCGGCGTGTGGAACTGGGCGGCGGGCAGTTTTATCTGGCGGCCGTGCCGACGGCGATCCAGGACATTCTGACGTTTTCGAAGCTGAAACGGTTGTTCACGCTTTCGCCGAGCGTTGAGCAGGCGGCGGGCGGGGCGGGGGAATGAGAGGCCGGAAACGGGAAGTGGACGTTCGATGTCTGTTCGTTATGCGATATTAGAGGGTTAGTGGACCCGAAATGTCCTGCGCTGCATGAGAGCAACGCGGCGACCGCATTTGAGGGCGGAGGTCGCGACAGTCTTGAGTCGTGAGTTTTGGGTCTTGAGACGGTCGGGAGCGGGAGAGACTTGAGTCGTGAGATCTGGGCTTTGAGGCGGGTGCTGGGGGTTGCGGACCAGGCGGAGCCGGTCCGGTCGAAGACCTTTTTCTGGATGCGGCGGTGCATGTAGTCGTAGGCGAACTCGACCTTTTTGCTGGCGGTGGTCGGCGAGAGGGGCGTGGCCGATCTCAAGCGATTCTCCGCGTCCCAAGCATGGGTGAACTGGCCGTCGTTTGTGAGGTTGCCCGGGCACTCGGCACCCGAGGCTGCTGATGAGTCCCGGTGAATCGAGCTAGGGCAGGAGCTTGATGACGTCGTGTATGATCGCCGGTTTGAGCACGAATACTGTAGAAAGCGCGATTGTCACTATCGCGATGCCGGAGATCACCACCGACCGACGCCGTAAAGCTAGGCGTGTGCCCTGCTTCGTTCTCGGCCCGGCCGTCGACACCAGAACGATTTGAAAAACGGATACCGGCACGAGAATACAGAGTACCATGAACAAGCTTGTTGAAAGTACAGTCAAGTCCACCTCCTCATCGGAAAAGTATATCGTCGAAACGATCGAACAGATCGCTAGCAGTGCGGAAAGAACGATCACGACGTTCACCGCCGACAGCAGGCGTGGTGACCGCAGTCGAGAAGGTGTCGCCGCTGCCGCGTAATTCAGTGGATTCGTGGATTCATCGCGATCACTCATGTGACTTCCGTCGATAGTTGGTTGAGCTAACTCGGCGGATGCTTGTACACCGAGTGATAGTTCTCACCGCTGAGTTGGTGGACGCCAGTCTACTTAAACTGAACGCCTGCCCGTCGCGCGCAACCGCGAATGAAGTCGTTAGCCGTGGCGCCTGTCCCGGCTTGGCCGTGCGTCTGTTGGATAGGGCAGGTCTGGTAACTTGTGCTGTTCGGATCCTCGACCGTGAAATCGTTTGCATATCGTCCGCCGGCATATGGGAACACTATCGTTTGTCCGATCCACCACCACTTGGGGACAGTACGCACGACTGCACACGTCTTTACGTTTGACGGAATCGTCTCATCTACTGTGCGAGGGTTTCGATCCACCGGATCAATCATGGCCAAGAAATTAACCGTGGGTTTCGTCCATTCCGCGCACACTTTCTCTTCGTATTCGAAGTCGAAGTCTTTTTGCTTGCAACATCGCTTCACCGTGCGAGTTTTGCAGCAGCAACCGGGCTCCTTGAGCCGGTGCGCAACGCGGAGCACTGAAACCGCTCCCCGGCTCCAGCCAATCATATTAATCTGTGCCGGTGGCTTGCCAGAGCACACGTCCGCGCAAATCTGGTCATAGAGCTTGTCCTCGCGGGCACTTGAGCCCGCACCGAAGAACGTACCGAATACACTGCCAAACTGCCCAACGCCATCTTGATAGTAGTTGCCTTCAGCCTCGTCTCTGCAAAACATGTACGTAATCGGCGTCGGCCCTCCGGTAGAACCTCTCGTATCACCAAACTGATTGTGGCACGTTCCCTCAATGCCGTATGCCTTGAGTCCCGTCGGATCAAATGAGTTGACGGCATCATTCATGAATGCACAAAACAGATTCCGGCCACCTATCTCACCGATCGGATCTCGGCTGCACCACCTCCCAAGACGAGGATCATAGAGGCGCCGGCCATAATCATAGTGTAGGGTCTCCGGGATGAAGTACTTTGTGCTGAAGCGGAAAGGGTTTGTAGTTGCGAACGAGCCTGAAGCTGAAGCACTGCCGTAGGCGTCGTAATCATACGACGCGGCTGGCGTGCTCCCGCCCGCAAGGTTCATGAGCTGGCCGACGTTGCCGTTGGCGTCGTAGAAGTAGGCGTAGTCCGCGTTGCCGGCTGCGTCGTGGCACGCCAGCAGGCCGCCGATGCCGCCGGCGCCATGTACGCCGGCCGCCGATGGGCTTGCCTGGCCGGAGAGGTCGAGGCCCCAGGTGTATTTCCGCAGGATGGCGTTGCTGTTGAGGCCGTCGAGTTCGAGGAGGACGTTCCATTCGTCGTAGACGAAGCGGGTGTCGGCGCTGGGGGTTGAGGACCAGGCCGAGCCGGTCCAGTCGAAGACCTTTTTCTGGATGCGGCGGTGCATGTAGTCGTAGGCGAACTCGACCTTTTTGCTGGCGGTGGTCGGCGAGAGGGGCGTGGCCGATTTCAAGCGATTCTCCGCGTCCCAAGTATAGGCGAACCGGCCGTCGTTGGTGAGGTTGCCCTCGAAATCATACGCCGGGTACGTGAGCAGAACGCCGTCGGGCGGGGCGATGATTTCGTTGATCTGGGTGTACTGGTTGAGGTTGTTGGAATAGTAGGTCGTGGCGAAGGGCTGACTGGTGGCCGTGCGGTTGCCGATATTGTCGTAGGCGTATGTCCGGCTCCGGACCGGCTGCACCGGGTCAGGAGACTTTGGACCCGGGGGGGATGTCGGCGGAGGGGGCGAGCAGGATGACCTGGGAGCGGTCGTCGGTGCTGGCGGCTAGGACCATGCCCTGGCTTTCGACGCCGCGCATGGCGCGGGGTTCCAGATTCTTTAAGACGATGACGAGACGTCCGACGAGCTGATCGGGTTCGTAGTAGCCGCGGATGCCGGCGACGAGTTGGCGTTGCTCCGTGCCCACGTCCACCTTCAGAACGAGGAGGCGGTCGGCGTTGGGGTGGTTTGCGGCTTCCACTACGCGGCCGACGCGGAGGTCGAGCTTGGCGAAGTCGTCGTACTTGATGAGGTTCGTCGGGGTCGGTACGTCGCTCATGGCGGCTCCTTCGGAGTTATTTCGTTGGCTTGAGGTTAGCGGTTGAACGGTGCGGGATGCAAGCGGCGGTGTGTCGGATTGCTTCAGGGCGCGGCAAGGGCGAAGACGGCGATGCCGGGCGGACCTGACTGGTTTGAGATGAAGACCATCGCCGTCGGGCGGAAGCCGGCCGGCAGCCGACTGCGGTAGAAGTCGAGCAGCTCGGACGAGACGCAGATGCCCGACGGTAGCGGGAGGATCGACTTGTCGTCGATGCGGAGCAGGCGGCTGCCGCGGCTGTTGAGCAAATCGAGCTGTTGCAGCGCTGCGTCGGTGACGAGGAGGCGATCGCCGTCGCAGGATGCGATGTGCTTGGGGCGGAGGCGGTCGTTGGGCTGATCGAGCGATTGGAGCGACGAGAGCGACGCGTCGGACAGGTAGAGGCGGCCGTCGAGGGCGTCGCTCAGGACGAGCCGGCCTTTCAGAAGGCAGAGGCCCGAGGGGAAACGCGGCGGCGGGCTGCATGAGAGCGGGTCGCCCCAGCTGGAGGTTGCGAGGTCATACGGCCGCACGCAACGGCCGAGCATGTCGGCGACGAAGAGCCGGTCGCGGGTGGCGACGAGGGCGACGGGGCGGAAGCGCTCGACGGGCGGGATGATCGGCGGGAGTTTCTTCAGCGACTTGTCGAAGACGTGAATGCGGCCGGAGCGGGCGTCGGCGACATATAGATTTCCGGCCGGGTCTGTGAAGACGGCGACCGGCTTGCCGAGATCGTCGAGCGACGATGATTCCTGGGTGTCGTAGTCGATGATGATGACGGAGCCGACCGGTGGGTCGCAGATGAAGAGGCGGTGGCCGGCTGCGGCGAGGCCGAAGGGACGGGCGAGGGGTGTTTGCAGGAAGCCGGGGGCGTCGCCGAGCCAGCGGCGGAGCGACGGGCGAAGGTTTCCGTCGATCGGGGCGTGGTCGAGGTTGCCGAGGTAAACCATCTTGGGTTGGGCGGGAGGCGCGGGAAAGCAGACGACGGGTTGTTGCTTTTGCGAGCAGCCGGCGGCGAGCACGGCGGCGGCGAATGCGATGAGGCAGGGATCGCGGCGTTGGGTCATTTGAGGTGACAGGAGAGACAGAGGGCGGAGCGGCGGTCCGATTTCACGAGCATGCCGCGGATTCCGAGGGCGTTGTGCGGGTCGTGGCAGGAGACGCATTCGACGCGGCTGTTGGGCAGCTTGATGGCGCCTTCGCTTTCGAGTTGGGCGATCGAGGCGTATTCGCGGCGGAGAGGCATGCGGTCGCGCTGGGAGGGCGGATAGCGGACGCCGACGGGGTGGTCGCGTTGCGGATTGACCGTTGCGCCGGCCGCGAAGAAGTTTTCATCGCCGCCGCCGACGATTTCACTGGCGATCGTGCCGTCGTGACAGGAGAGGCAGAGGACCGTAGAGCGAGCGAGCTGGTACGTCGGGGTGGCGTCGAAGAGTCGCTGAGGGAGCGGCGCGGCGAAGTCGTCGTTCCAGACGTAGGGCAGGGTCGTGGCGGTTCGACTCGCGGCGGGTTCGCCGTGGCAGGGGGCGCAGCGGACGGCGAGGGGATAGTCGGGTCCGTAGAAATCGTGGTCGCTGTTCGAGAAGCCGGGGGCCGGCAAGTCGGTGCTCGTCGGGCGGGATGTGGGGACACGGCGCGGCGGCGGTTTGGTATCCGCGAACAGGGCCGCACCGAGCAACAGGGCCAGGAGATAAACGAGTTTCATTTTCCGAGTCTGCCGAGGAGCTTGAGCTTCGGCGGCGGGGCCGCGCCCGGGCCGTAACCAAGGTTGATGTGGGTCACGCCGTGGCACTGCAGCGTGCAGTTGCCGGTGTACTTGCCGGTGTCCTGGTAGCGGACGGGGAGCAGACCGCCGGCGGTCTGGACCGGGCGGACCGTGAAGCGGTCAAAGTTGATCAGGTTGGTGTGCTCATCGGACGGGCCGCTTCCGGCGGGGATGCCGTGCGGGTCGTGACAGACGGCGCAGGGCGTGCGGGCGACGACGATGTGGAGACGATGGAGCGAGAAGCTGTCGTCGCGGAGGATGCTGGTGCGGTCGTGGCACTGGTAGCAGAGGGCGTAGGACTGAGCGCTCTCGACGGTGGGGTCGCGGGTTTCGTAGCGCTGGTTGAGGAGGGGCTGGTAGCGCGAGCCGTGAGGGCCGTTGGGGCCGCCGCCGCCGACGGATTTGGCGTTCTCGGAACTGTGGCAGTCAGTACAAGACATGACGGTGCCGGTGTTCCAGAGCGGGATCAGACTGACGACGTCCGGGTTGGCACGGGGTGAGGTCACGGGGTGGAAGGACGGGTTGAAGGGCTGGAACTCGCGGCGGGTGTTGCTCTCCTGGACCCAACGGACGACGGTCGAGCGGACACGCGAGGCGTTGTCGGCGTGACAGCGGAAACAGATTTCGTAGACGAAGGTGGCTTTCTTCGTCGGTGCGCCGGCGATGGTGATGCCGCGGGCGCCGCGGGTGGCGCCATCTGAGAGGACGGGGATCGAACCGCGGACACGGACCGGTGGATCGGGACGCGATGCGTGTGGGTCGTGACAGTCGGCGCAGACGGCGTGCGGCGGCATGGTGAGATCGCGTTCGGCGGGATCGTGTTCGCGGTTGAGCAGGCCGGTGCGGTGGCCGCTGAGCTTGTTGATCTCGCTCAGGATATTTGATCGGGCGACGGTGCCGTCGTGGCAATTGAGGCAGTTGGTGTCGTTGCCGGGGAAGCGGAGAAGTTGCTGCGGCCGTGGGGCGGAGTGGACCTTGTGGCAGATGGCGCAGCCGTTGTCGGGCATGGAAGAATAGGGGAGCGGGCCGTTGGGATCGACGCGGCGGCCGACGGTGTGTGCGGGGACGTTGGCGTGTGAGCTTTCGCGCCAGCCGAACTGGTCGTGGCAGGTAAGGCACAGGGCGGAGCGGCGGTCGGTGATACGGAGAAAGTTGCCGAGGCGGTTGTTGTGGGGATCGTGGCAGGCGGTGCAGTGAACTTCGCCGTGCTTGCCGAGGGGGATTTCGCGGCTGATGGCATCGGGTGGGCGAATCTCCGGGTCACGACGGTAGAGGGCGCGGTCATAGCGGAAGCCGATGGGGTGATCATCAGAGAGGTCATTCGTGAGATTCGACGGACCCGGCGGCATGAAGTAGCGCGTCATGACGATGGGGTGATCGGGGGGCGGATCGCCGGGGATGTTTGCGCCGCTGCCGACCATTCCGAGCGCCATGAGGCCGTCGTGGCAGGAGAGACACATCTTGGAGGGACCGGAGGGCTGGCCGATGCGGGCGTCGGTGGTGCTGCTCTGGTATACGCGATAGTAGGTCTGCGGGTCGAAGCGGTTCCAGGCGGGGGCCTGCGGCTGGGCGTTGTGGGGGACGTGGCAGAAGATGCAGAGGCGGTCTTCGCTGACGGCCTTGATAGTGTTCGGGCTCATCATCGAGAGGTCGTGGGGCGAGCCGACAATCGTGTCGTCGGCGATGGCCGGGACGGTCGTGAGTGCCAGAAGCGATGCGATGAGCGCGAGCGGAGTTTGTCGCGTCATGAGGCGGGCTCCTCCATGAGCCGGAAGACCTGGACTCGACGATTGTACGAATCGGCGACCCAAAGTCGACGCTGATTGTCAATCAAGATTTTTGCGGGCAGCCAGAACTGGCCGGGTTTCTGGCCTTCCTGGCCGAAGGCGAGCAGGAGCCGACCGTCCGGCTCGAAGACCTGAATGTTTTCGAAGTTGGCGTCGGCGACGTAGATGTGCCGGCCGGCGTCGATGGCGACGCCCTTGGGGAGCGATAGGTCGCCGGCGGCATCGCCCTTCTTGCCGAAGGTGGATTTGAACGTGCCGTCGGGGCTGAAAATCTGGACGCGGAAGTTCATGGAGTCGGTGATGACGACGCCGAGCTTGGGATCGCAAGCGACAAAGGTCGGGAAGTTGAGCTCGCCGTCGGCGACACCGCGGCGGCCGAAGCGGAGCTGCTCGGCGCCGTCGAGGGACAGGCCGACGCAGGCATGGCCGCCGGCATCGACGACGTACAAGCGGCGAAGGTCGGCGGCGTAGGCGATTCCCACGGGGCGGGTGAAGCGGATGGAGGAGAGGGTGGACTGATAGTCGCCGGATTCGGAGAAGACGTCGATGACGCCGCGGCCGGCATCGGTGACGAAGACGCGGCCTTCGGCGAGCGCGACGTCGGCGGGTGCGGCGAAGGGAGTTTTCCCGGCGGCGGATACGGCGCGGTAGGTGCGGGCCTTGAGGTCGAAGATGTGGAGCAGACGCTGGGGCGGGTCGGTGACGTAGAGCTTTTCGGAGGCGGAGACGGCGAGGCCGGCGGGGGCCGAGACGGAGCGGTCGTCTTTCGCGCCGGAGATGGCAGACTTGAAGGCCTCCCAACCGGAGACGGCAGCGTTGAGGTCGCTGGCGGTGCTGAGCTGGCCGACGTAAACGACGCGGGCCTTGTCGGGCAGCGACGGAAAGACGACGGACGGAAAGACAGATGGGAAGAGTTCGCCGGCGGGGCGGGCGCAGCCGGGGGCGACGGCGGCGGTGACGGCGACGGCAAGGACCAGGAGCAGTCGAGTGCTTGTTTTCATCGTTGGGCGAGCTTGATCAGGTCGGGGAAGTCGCGGCGGACCTTCAGCCACGCGGTGAAGCCGTCTTCGCGCGAGTCCACGATGTTGAGCAGATCGTATTCGATGCTGGCGGTGATCGTCATCTGTCCCCAGCGATAGGAGAGGCCGGTCTCGAGATCGACGCCCTGGATGACGCCGCGACCGCGTGCGCCGTCGAACTCGTAGCGGTAGGTGCTGGTACCGTAGCCCTCGAGGGCGCGGGTGAACTGGGCGCGGCCGTCGAGGGAGAGTTCGAGCACCATGCTGTCGCCGTTGATCGCCTCGCGGAAGAAGTACTGTGAGAAGTCGGCGCGGGCGTCGACGGTGCGGCCGGGCTTGCGGACGAGGCCGTAGGTCGAATAGAGGTGGTAGGCGGTGAAGTTGTCGACATAGTCCTGGAGGATGTCGAGTTCGGCACCGGCGGAGAAGCGGTCCTTGCGGTAGCGAAGACCGATGCGGTTGCGGTTCATGCCGGTGTCGTTCTGCTGGGCATAAGCATAGGCGGGGACGTCGCGATCGTCGTTGCGATAGTTGAGGATGTAGTAGGGGGTGAAGCCGTTATTGAAGTCCTGCTGGAGGTTGAGACTGACGAGGGTGGTGCAGCGTTCGGAGTCGTCGTCGATGGAGTAGGCGTAGTCGACGTAGACGGTGGCGAGATTTCGGATACCGCCGAGGGGGTTACGGATCAGAACCGTGTAGTTCCTGACGCGGGTGATGTAGTAGTCGATGCCGGGGATGAAGATGCGGAGCCGGGCGACGTCGCGGACGATGATGGTCGTGGGGACGACGTTGGGGTTGATGAGGGTGACGGGCAAAGGATCGATGAATGAGGCGGACTCGCCGATGATGGGGCGGACGCCTCCGCCGGAGGTCTTCTCGAGTTCCTCCGTGACGGCCAGGTTTGCAGAGAAGCGGCCGAAGCGGTTGTTGCGGGTGTAGCTCCAGTTGACGCTCGCGCCGAACTGGGTTGTGTCGCCCTCGCTTTGAACGTCCTGGTAGAGGCCGAAGATGTCGACGGTGGTGGTGAGGTTGTTGTAGAGCTGGTGGACGAGTTGCCAGTCGCCGCGGTGGGTTAGGAAGTCGATCGCGCCCTGCTCTTCTTTTGAGAATTGATACTGATAATTGGTCGTGAGCGTATCGGAGTGCTTGAGCGACATCCGCGTGCCCATTTCGTAGAGGTCGCGGGCGTAGCTGCCGTTTTCGTCCTGGAAGCGGAGGACGGTGTCGAGCCGGTGCTGGCGCTGGTCGCCGAAGAGAAGTTCGTCGTCGACGCGCCATTCGTTGCGCTGGTTGTGGAAGCTGTAGGTGCTGCCGCTGTAGCGGTCGTCGTCGACGGTGTACTCGTAGCCGAACTTGAGTGAGTGGGCGGGACTCTGGATAAAGGTGGCCTGATATGCGAGGCGGTCCTGGTTGAGGTGCTCATCTTCGTAGAGCTCCGGATCGCCTTCGCGGTGGACTTCGCGGTGATCGTAGGTGAGCTGCATGGGCAGCTTGTCGCTGGCGTAGTAGAGGGCGAAACCGTAGTCGTTTCGCTTTTCGAGCAGCGTGGGGAGGAAGGGTCGGGTGTAGTTGTCGCGGCCGGAGAGGGCGTAGGCGCTGCCGGAGACCTGCTTGCCCGGTAGAAACTCGGCGCGGAGGTCGTAGCTGGAGAGGTAGCCGTTGGAGGAGTCGGTCTGGAGGCGCGTGTCGAAGGTTTCTCGATAGCGCTCCTGCTGGAGACCGAGGCCGATGGAACCGGACACGCGGAGGAAGCGCGGGTCGTAGATGGTGCTGTCGAGGTCGAGCAGGAGCTGCTGCTGGAAGGTGGCGCGCGAGTCGTACTGGCGCGTGGAGTTCAGATAGAAGGGGCCCTGCTGGTAGGGGACGCCGGTGATGACGCGGTTGCGCTGGTATTCGCCGCCGATTTCGATTGCACCATCGAGGCGTTCGAGCGAGAAGTAGTTGTACTGGCGGCGCGGCGGCGGGGCGTCGGACGGTTGAGACGTCGCGGCATCATCCGCACGCGCGCTGGTCGCGTGGAGCAAGGTCGCGGCCGCGACGAGGGCGGCGGCACGCAGGCCGCGGGACAGAGTCCGGTCGGGATCCGGTCGACGACTCACCGTTCGTCACCGTCGGCAGGGCTGGAGGCGGCAGTGGTGGTGACCGGCTCGTGCTCCCAGAGGTTGCGCGGCTTTAGGAGAGCGGGATCGTCGCCGCCATGCGGGTTGTGGCAGGTGGTGCAGGCCCGAGCGGCATCGGAATGATACGGAGGGTCGAGTCGGAGCGTGGTTCCGTGGCAGGCCATGCAGAGCGTGGGGTCGCGTTGACGGAGCAGAGACGGGAGAGCGGAGGCGTGCGGAAGGTGGCATTCGTTGCAGGCCATCGCGCCGACCGGGCCGTGGAGATGCGGCATACGGACGATGGGTTGATGGCAGCTCGCGCACTTTTCCGTCCACGGCTGGACCATGGATTGCTCGGCGCCGGCATCGTGACAGGCCGAGCAGCGTCGGCGGGCGACGGGTTCGTGAATCGAAGCGAAGGGCGTTCCGGCGGCGACGGCGCGACCGGTCGGCATGCTCATCTGCGATAGCGGCAGATCGGCCGGGGCGGATGTCGGCTGGCTCGTGGGGACTTCAAAAAAGAACTCGGTGAGCCGCTGCCGCGCGGAAGGTGAGCACGACCACGAGGCGACCGCGAGTGCCGCGCCGATAGCACCGAGTGACAAGGGTGGGCATCGGAGACGCACCGCGGACGGTCCCTCGCTCCGGCGGCGAAATGCGTCAATCAGATGCCGCGCCGCAGCATTGATATCGTCCGTTTAGCGGGACAGCACGGTGCGGAATTTTACGCAGCTACTGGTCGCCGGGAGGCGATTCGGGATCGGGCGTGGCGTATGGCGCCCGGCTGGGCGGCGTGCGACTAGGTCAGCTTTTGATCGGCGTGTTTCAGGCAGAAGGTGCGCTTGTAATAGAGGAGCACGGCCACAAAGGAGAGCAGAAATGCGCAGACGACCAGGGCCACCGTGGTCTGGCGATGGCGCATGAGCGAGACCTGCGCTAACAAGTCGTGGGTGCGGGTTGTGCGCTCCGCCAATGCCTTGATTTCGCCGGCAAAGCCGTTGATTTCCCGCATGTCGAAGCTGTGGAAGACCTGTCTCAGTCTGGAATTGACCTCGCGCCCGTGCGCCTGGAGGCCGGCCAGTTCCAAACTGCGGTAGCCGCGTTGAATCAACTCGTCGTGCTGGCGCGATGCTGTTTCGATCAGGTCGCTTGTCTGCGCCAATGTGCTCTTGATCTGGGCGACGGCCTGCATCGTCGGGGCCTGGTGGCAGGCGGAGCAGCGGCCGCCCTCGTCGCGCCCACGTGTGTCGATGATGTCAATCGAGGCGGGGACGATGCGGTGCGTGAAGAGGCCTTCGGGTGTGCGGGCATGGCAATAGAGGCAGGTTGGGTCGCCGTAGTCGCCGTGGGGGCTGCCGAGGTGCTTCTCCTTGATGAGAGCGTGGCATTTTCCGCAGAAGTAGGAGACTTCGCGCCCGCGGACACGATCGACGAAGGCGTCGGTGCGACCCGGCACAGCGAGAAGCTTTGGGTCGCGGGTCATGTGGGAGGCGTTTTTGAAGGCCACCTCGTCGGGGAATTGGTCGGCGCGGACGCCGGGATCGCCGCCGTGGCAGCCATCGCATCCGACGGCGTTCGCGTAGTGGACGCTCTGTTTCCAATCGTGATTGGCGATTTCGCCGAGTCGGCCGGGAAGGGCGGAGTGGCAGCGCACGCAGGCGTTGTTGGCGTAGCGGTCATCGACGGAAGGATCTCCGGCCGCGGCCGCGACGCTGAGCGCCATGGGGACGAGAAGCGCGGCGATCACGGTTCTCCTCCTTTCGGGGAATCGTGCGGATCGGACGATTCGTCATGCAGGACCTGGCGGACGGCGCGGCGTTCACGCGCCATCAGCGCGTAGAAGATGATGAGCGTTGCCGCCGTCAGCGACAGGAACAGCGGGCTGGGCGGCCAAATGGCGGCCAGCGTCAGGAGCAGGAACAGGGCAATGATGACGGTGACGCCGATGTAGAAGGCCCAGCCTGGCGGGCGCTCGGCCTTTCGCCGGTACCAGAACGGCAGGAGAAGCACTGCGAGGACAAGCGGGCCCTGCGACAATACGCCGAGCATTTTGCCATCGATGCCGAACCAGCGCTGCGGGTACTCCATCAGCTTGAGGTATTGGTAGGTGGCGAGGAAGTACCACTCGGGCTTGATGTGCTCGGGCGTGACGCGCGGATTGGCGGGCTCCTCCTCGTGAACGAGACCGGTCAGCCCGATCCATTCGAGTACGGTGGGCAGCGTAACGAGAGCCATGATGACGGTGAGCGTGCAGAGTACGACGACGACCATCTTGATGATTTCGTTGGGCCAGAACGGCTCGAGCTGGCGTCGTTTGTATTGATCGCGGTAGTCGACGGCCATAGGGCAGTCCTCAGAGCGGCCGGGAGATTCCGGTCCGGCGAATCATCATGAAGTGCATCGCCATGAATCCGCTGATGAGCGCGGGGAGAATCCAGACGTGCATGGCATAGAAGAAGCCGAGGGTTTCGCCGCTGATGGCATTTCCGCGACGGAGCCACTCGACGATCTTCGGGCCGATGCCGGGCATGGCGCCGGGGATTTCGGTTCCGATCTTGGCGCCCCAGAAGCTGAGCTGTGTCCAAGGCAGCAGGTAGCCGGTGAAGGCGAGCATGGTGGTGAGGAGAAGCAGTACGACGCCGCTGATCCAATGAAGCTCGCGCGGCTTGCGGAAGATTTTGAAGTAGGCGACGCGGGCCATGTGCATCATGACCATGACGATCATGACGTTGGCGGTGACGGCGTGAACCCGCTGGATGAGCCAGCCCATCGGCACGTTTGACCTGATGTAGGTGACGCTGTCCCAGGCGCGGGCGGGGTCGGGCTTGTAGTACATCAGCAGCAAGGCGCCGGAGAATACCTGGATGATGAAGCAGAGGAGCGACAGGCCGCCGAAGCACGCCGCCCAGCTCAGGGTTCGCGGGACGAGCTTCTTCGTCACGTTTTTTTCGATCAGCGGCGTGAGGTGGTACCGCTCATCAAGTGCGTTGTAGGTGCTCTTCACGACGTGCATCGAATTCTCCGACTTCGATCAGCCGATCACAACATTGCCCTCGGCGAGCTGGAAAGGAACGGACTCGAGCGGTTTGCTCACCGGGCCGCTGACGGGTTTGCCCGTGTCGTCAAATACCGCGCCGTGGCAGGGGCAGCGAAACAGGTGCTTGACGTTATCCCAGGCGACGATGCAGCCGAGGTGGCTGCAAGACGCGCTCAGGACCTTCGGCACGCGGCCGGTGTAGAGGACGACGAGTTGCTGCCCGTCATGATCGATGTAGCGGGCCTGATCCTCGCCGAGGTCGGCCACGGGGATGCGGATCTGCTGCGAACCGAGGAGACTGGTTGGCCGGCCGAGGAAGGCGACCACGGGATAACCGACGGCGCCGGCGGATGCCGCGCCCATGCCGACGATGCAGGCCTCGCAAAAATGGCGTCGCGTCGGGCTCGGGTCGGAGGCGTCATTCGGTTGCATGGAAGTTCTCCGGTCTCAGCGGACACGATCGAGGGCGAGTTCGGCGGCCTTGCGGTAGCTGGACATGGCATCCCTGGGCTTGCCGGACTGTTCGAGGATTAGTCCAAGCAAGTAGTGTGCCTCCGGGTCGTTGGGACGCACGGCCAGCACCGAGCGAACCTGCTTTTCGGCCTGCGGAAGCTCGCTGCCGCCGCGGAGAGCCAGGACGGAGGCGAGTCCAAGGGCCGCTTCGGTGGAGCTTGGCTCCAGGGCCAGTGCGTCGCGGAAATGCTTCTCCGCGTCGGGCAGGCGTTTGAGCTGGGAAGCGGATCGTCCGAGTCCAACGACGGCAGGGACGCAGCGGGGGTCGATGGCGAGGGCCTCGCGGTACTTCTCGGAGGCGAGGTCGTGCTGGTTGCCGCGGGCGAGCTGCCGGGCCAGTTCGGTGAGGCGGATCGCGCGGCGCGAAGCGGAGGACTCTGCTGGCGCGGAGGTCGGATGGATGGCGCTCGAGAAGCGGTCACTGGTGATTTTCCCGGCCGCGAGCAGGATCGCGTCGGTGAGTGTGTCCTTAAAGGCGGACGAGAGTCCCGCCAGCGCGTGGACGACGTGGCCTTCGGGATCGATGACGATGACACTGGGCAGCACCGAGACCTGATAGGCGGCGCTGGCGGCGCGATCCTTATCGTGAAGGATCAGCTGACTGATGCCGCGGTCGGCTGCCAGCTTTCGCAAGCCGGCATCGTCGGCCTGTTGAGCGACGATCATTGCGCAGACCGGTGAGCTGTCGGCAAGGCGGGAATCGCGCTGGATTTCAGCAATCATTCGGCAGGCGGCGAGCGATTTTTCGTGATACAGCTCGCCGAAAACGAGTACGAACGGCCGGCCGCGTTGATCGACCAACTTGAACGGCTTTCCTTCGATACTGTTGAGGTCAATCGGGGGCGGGGTGTCGCCCCGGTGCAATTGCGTCACAGCGATCGCAGGCGTCGCGGCCAGCGCCGCGAGCACGCTGCCGAAGTACAGCGCGCGTCGTCCTCTTCCGAAACGGTGCGAACGAGATGGGTTCATGCGGCGCCTCACTTTCCCGGGGCGGCGACCGAGCCGGATTCGCGGTTGTATTCCTGCGGCTTGTGGCATCCCGGTGCGCACGAGCCGCCCGTGGCTGTCTTCGTGAAGTTGATCTCGAGCTGCCAGTTGTCCTTTCCAAATGGGACGGATTCGCGGATGTGGAACGGGCGTTTCGACGCGTGGACTTCGTGGCATGCGCGGCAGGTCCGGCCCTTTTCCTGGTTGACGTGGAGGGCGTGAAGGTTCTTCGAGCCGTCGCGGAAGCCGGTGAATCCGATTCCGTCGGGGCTGGTCGCCATCTCCGGGCGGTGGCATGAAAAACACAGCTTGTAGCGTTCGACATCGAATGGGGCGTAGAAATCCGGCGGGTAGGCGGTGGTGAGGAGTCGAAAATTGGCTGATGCGTGCGGATCGTGGCAGGCGGTGCAGTTGCCATCGCGGATCGGACCGTGATGGTCCGGGTTGTCCCGAAGTAATGCGGCCATGTCGGCGATGGTGTTGCCACTGGCGTCAGTCAGCGTGGTGTTGTGGCATTCGAGGCAAACGTCCGGTTGGGGACCGCGCTGGAGTTTCGGCAAGTCCGAGGCGTGGCCGACGTGACAGCCGACGCAGGCGTCGTCGCCGGCGGCCGGAGCGTGGACAAAGTTCGCCGTCTGAATCACGTAGCGAATCGGCTCGTGGCATTCGTTGCACAATTGGGCTCCGCCGGCCTTGAGTTGGCCGCGATGATCGGAGGCGTGGGGGTCGTGGCAGTCGGTGCAGGCGCCATCGGTCACGGCCGGGTGGCCGTGGCGACGGTCATGCAGGGCTTCGAGCACTTCGCCGTGGCAGGAGATGCAAAGCTCACGGGCGGGTCGTTTGAGCAGCCCGGGATTCCAAGACGAGTGTGCGTCGTGGCAGAGGACGCAGGCGCCCGCCGAAACCGGCCCATGCACGTGCTTTTTGCTGCGAAAGTCGTCCGCGCTGTGACAGATGAGGCAGAGGTCGGTCGCCGGGTCGGCCCGCAGCAACATGCGATGACTGGAGCCGTGCGGATCGTGGCAACCGGTGCAGTCGCCAACAGCGACGGGGGCGTGCATCACGTCTCGGACGGGGAGGACGTGGCAAGTGACGCACATCTTTTCGCGCGGCATGACGCTGCGGAAGGTGTGCGCACGGGCGTCTTGCTCAGCGTGGCACGATTGGCACTTACGCTGCGAGACCGGTCCGTGAACGATGGGGCGTTCGACGATTGAAGTGTGGCATCCGCCATTGGTGCAGGTCGGTGTGGAGACGGTCGGTCGGGCCGGGCCCGCGGGTGCACTTGTTGAGGATTGACCGGGTGAGGCGACGGCGATTGCGGGAAGGGCAGCCAAGAACATCGGACCGAACCAGCGAGCGGCAGAGCGGCCGGTGGTGGAGTTGTGCGGCGTGCGAGAGGCCGTCTTCAAGCGATCCCTCGGCAGTTGATTTCATTCGGCGCGCTACGGCTTGTCGCGCCGATGGCTCGGGTCGGCGGCGGCGTGGGCCGCTGCGACATTCGCATCGATGGGCACATCCTTCGCGACGCGCCAGCGGTTTGGGTGCAGTCCGAGCCGCTGGCGCGACCGGCTACGAAATCTCGATCACTCGCTCAGTCCGTGCGATTTTGCGATCGAGAAATCGGCTTCTTCGCCGTGACAAACCGCGCAGCTTTCGACCCAGCCGCTCGGGGCACCGGCGTTGAGCGTCATCAAGTCAATGTGGGCGCCGGCGGCGGCACTGTCGTGGCAGGCCGTGCAGGCGACCTTCCAGATCCGGACGTTTGGATTCGCGATCGGATCCTTCCACGCGTTGTTGGCGTCAGCGTGGCAGGCCTTGCAATTGCGCGGACCCTCGGGCTTCATGCTCGGGAGCAGAGCGGTCGAGAAATCGGTGACGTTGTTGCCGAATCCGACGAGGTCGTAGCGGCCTCCGGACTGGACGACATCCAGCTCACGCGCCGCGTGGATTTTGTGAATCATGACCTTGAAGTCGATCGTGTCATTGGCCGGATCCTGCGTCTGACCGGCGGCGACCGTGGGCTTGTCTTCGGCGCCCGCAGTATGGCAAAGGATGCATTCACGGTAGTTCTGGCGTCCGTTGCCGTGGAAGCGCAGGTCGCCGTGGCAGGCGTTGCACTTGCTGTCGGAGACGATGTCGACGTAGTCGACGGCGGCTCCGGCGCTGCCGAAGCGAATGTTGGCGATCGCAGGCTCGGACGTTTCGCGATAAACGGGCTGAGTGGTCGCCGGTGCGGTTACGTTGCGATAGGCATACATCGAGAGCGTGTACGAGCCGTTATCGAGCGGAAGGCCGGTCATTTCGCCCCAGCCGTCGGCGTAGGTGAACGCGGGCGAGTCATTCAACTGGGCCGGGTAGGTGGTTGGGAACGCATTGGCGACGGGGACCGTATAGGTCCAGGGACCGACGCCGGTTGTCGGCACGCCGCCAGCGCCCTTGACGGAGAGAGTCGAACTGTTGCCGCCGGGGATGATCTTTTGGTAATTCGACGTCTCGTTCGGTCCGGCGATGATCAGGTTCAACGATGCCACATTGGCCAGGTCGATCGGGAAATTGTTCCGATCCAAGATGTTGAAATTGACCGCCGGTCGGTCACCGGCCTGGAAGAAGGTTCCGCCGCCGCCGGTCGCGCCGCTGACGGAATTGATGACGACCTTGATTCCATTGGTAAGACTTGTGTTCGACAGCACAGGTTTGTGCACGTCCCGGACGTCGTAGGGCAGGCCCGGTCCGTGGCAAAGAGTGCAGGCGGCATCTGCGAAGTTGTGCGGCGACGCGCCGAGCGGTGAGACGCGGAACGACGGGTCGCTGAGCTGGGCGGTCGTCAGCAGTCCGCCGGTGACCTGAGCATTGGCGGAATCGAGGATTGTTCCGGTCGTCCAATTGAAGTCGTTGTGACAGGAGGAGCAGATTGAGCGATTGACCACGGTGTAATAGTTCGAGCCCTGGGAGGCGCCGTCGTGGCAGACACCGCAGTTGCGGGTCTGTTCGTTGAAACCGGTCCCGCCGGGCATGTATGGGAAAGTGACGTCGGAGAAATCGGCTGGGGTGCCGCCGAATGCTGCAATCTGATAGCGGAACGGGGAGGCGCTATTCGCGGTCGCGGCGACGGTCGGAAGCTCCTTGCCGCGGTGGATGGCGTGGATCATGTGTCCGAAGTTGATCGTAACCCCGGGAGTCGTTGCGGGGTTGGTGATGCGGTCTTCGGCCCCACTGTTGTGGCAGAGGACGCAGCCGGCGACACTAAAGCGATTCTCGCCGTGCACGACGACTTCGGTGTGGCATTTTTCGCAGTTCGATTCGATGACGACCTGTCGTGGGACGAGCGCACCGCCGCCATAGGTAAAGTTGAAGTAGGCGTCGCCGGCGTCGCGGAGGACCTCGCCGTCGATGGTCAGGTCGCGTCGGGCTTCGATGCCGACCGTGTAGGTTCCCGGTTGAAGCGGCTGGCCGGTCAGTTCGCCGTCGGCCGGGCCGAACGCGGCAGAGTCGTTGAGCGGTGCGATGTAGTTCGCCGGGAATGGGTTCGCGAAGGTGTACGTGTAAACATTGTTGGCGCCGGTCGTGATGCGGGCGGCGAGGCCGGAGATATTGGCCGGCTCTGCGGCGATGACGCGCTGGTAGTGACCGGTGATGCCGGAGACATAGATTGAAAAGCGGGCGAGGTCGCTCGTGGCGATCGGCAAGCCGGCCTTCGTCTTAATCGTGAATTGAACGCTGATGGGCTGTCCGGCGGTAACGGCACCGCCGTTGTTCACGCTGAGGATGTTGATCACGGTTCCAGGAAGCAGGCTGCCGGCGTCGAGGCCCGGTTCACCTGCTGGACCTTGTGGTCCCGCAGGGCCTTGTGATCCCTCCGGACCTTGCGGTCCCGCTGGACCCTGGGGGCCTGCTGGTCCTGCCGGTCCCTGAGGGCCTTCCGGACCCGGAACCGTGGTGCCGCAGCCGGAGATCATCAGAGCGATGGTGATTGCGACCAGAATCCATGGGTGCCAGCTCAACTTGGCGTCCTGAGCAACGAACATTCCGCGACTCCTTTGCTGTCGTTCCTGAGCACCGGAACCGGCGAGGACGAGTTCCAGATGGAAGTCGATATCGTAACCTGCAACATCGGTGCCATCGACGAATCGATGTGGAAAATGCGAGAATCCGCGAAACAACAGTGGAATGGGCTGCGAACGGGCTATTCATATCAAAAGAGTGCGGTATTCGGACGGGCGCTCGATCCGATTTGGGATTATTCCCCAGCGAGGTGCGACGTACATCGCCCGATAATTGGAAAATTGTTTCTTCCGACTCGTACGAATTTCGTCCGTGATCGGCGGCTGGAATCGGTTGGCCAAAAAGGGCTCGGCGACCCCGAGACGATGCAGGGTCGCCGAGTCAAAGTGAGGAGAATCGTTCGTCCGACTAGTCGGCGTAGCCGTGCGACTTTGCCACTGAGAAGTCCGCATCTGCGCTGTGGCACGTGGCGCAGCTTTCCACCCAACCGCTCGGCGACCCGTAGTTGAGCGTCATGAGATCCACATGGGCTCCGGTCGCCGGGCTGTCGTGACACGACGTGCAAGCGACTTTCCAGATTCGAACGTCGCCGTGCTCGAGCGGCGCCTTCCATACGTCCGTTGCGTGGCAGGCCGTGCACTCGGCCGCGCCGCGGGTCATGCTGGGCAGCTCAGCGGTTTCGAAGTCGCTGGGTGTGCCATTCTGAATTTCGTCCAGCGTTCGAGCGGCGTGAATCTTGTGGATCATCACCTTGAAATCGACTGTCCGCAGCACCGGATCGTCGCCGCCCTCGGCACCGGCGGTATGACAGAGGATGCACTCTTGTACGCCCTTGCGGCCGTTGCCATGGAATCGCAGATCACCGTGGCAGGCATTGCACTTGGCATCGGTGACGATGTCGGTGTACGCGACCGTGGCACCGGCGCTGCCGAAGCGGATGTTGTACAGGGCGGGCGCGGACGTTTCGCGATAGCTTGGCTGCGTCGTCGGCGGCACGGTGAACTGGCGGTACGCGTAGACGCAGACGGTGTACGTGCCGTTCGTGAGCGGCAGACCCTTTAGATCGCCCCAGCCACCTGCGTAGTTGAATTCCTCACTGTCGTCCGCCTGTGCCGGGAACGTCGTTGGAATCGCATCGGCGACGCCGAACGAATAGGTCCACGGTCCGGTCGTGTTGGCCGGCAACGTGATTGTTCGAGTCGTGCTGCTGCCTGGGGGCACGATCTTCTGATAGTTGTTGGACTCGGTCGGACCCGACAGCACGACTCTGACGGACGAAATCGTCGAGGAGTTCATTGGAGTGTTGAATTCGTTGAGGATATTGAAGGTGACGATCGGGCGATCGCCCGGCTGGAAGTATGTCCCGCCGCCGCCCGTGGCACCCTTCACGGGCTGCTCGCCCGGCTGGGTTGTCGCGAACACAACCTTAATTCCCTCGGTTAATGCCGGATTGGAGAGCGGCGGCAGGTGGACGGACTGGACGGCGAATCCGAGACCGGGGCCGTGGCAGAGACTGCAGGCGGTGTTATCGAAATTGTGCGGTGACGCACCGAGAGGCGAAACGCGATAGGCGAGGTTTCCGAGCTGCGACTTATCGAGCAGGCCACCCGCAACCGTCGAGTTAGTTGTATCCAGCACCGTGCCGGTTGCCCAGTCGAAGTCGTCGTGACACGACGAGCAAACCGAGCGGTTGATGACGGTGTAGTAGTTGGAACCCTGCGCCGCTCCGTCGTGGCAGACGCCGCAGTTCCGTGTCTGCTGATTAAAGCCCGTGCCGCCGGGCATGTATGGGAAGGCGACGTCGGAGAAGTCAGCCATGGCGCCGCCGAAGGCAGAAATCTGATAGCGGAATGGTGAGGCGCCGTTGGCCGTGGCGGCGACGTTGGGGAGTTCCCTTCCGCGGTGGATCGCGTGAATCATGTGGGCGAAGTTGATCGTGACGCCGGGGGTGGTGGCCGGATTCGTAATCCGGTCTTCGGCGCCGCTGTTATGGCAGAGGACGCAACCCGAGACGCTGAAGCGATTTTCGCCGTGCACAATGACGTCGGTGTGGCATTTTTCGCAGTTCGATTCCAGGACCACCTGACGCGGCGTGAGGACGCCAGTCTGGTAGCCGAAGTTGAAGAATGCGTCGCCGGCGTCGCGCATGAGTTCTCCATCCACGGTGATGTCGCGTCGCGCCTCGATGCCTACCGTGTAAGTTCCGGCCTGAAGCGCTTGGCCGGTGAGTTCGCCGTCGGCGGCGCCGAACGCGGCGGAGTCATTGAGCGGTGCGATATAAGTTGAGGGGAATGGGTTGGCGAAGGAATAGGTGTACACGTTGTTGGCGCCGACCGTGATGCGGGCAGGCAGGCCGGAGAGATTGGCCGGCTCGGGGGCGATGACGCGCTGGTAGTGGCCGGAGTTGCCGGAAACGAAAATCGAGAATCGGGCGAGGTCCGTGGTGGAGATATTCTGACCGGCCTTTGTCTTGATCGTGAATTGGACGTTGAACGGCTGGCCGGCGTTGACGGCGCCGCCGTTATTGACGCTCAGGATGTTGATAACGGTCCCGGGGAGCGAACTGCTGGCGTCCAAGCCGGGCTCGCCTGCGGGGCCTTGCGGTCCTGCCGGGCCTTGTGATCCAGTCGGACCCTGCTGCCCGGTTGTACCTGTGGGGCCTTGCGGCCCTGCCGGCCCCGCGGGTCCCTGTGGGCCTTCCGGACCGGGCACCGTGGTACCGCAGCCGGTGATCATCAAAAGAGCAATGATTGCGACGAGAATCCAGAGAGGCCAGCTTGCCTTTGCGCCGTGAGCAAACATTTGGGACTCCTTCTGCTGACTTGTGTCGCCGACCGTGGGGATGCGGGGAATCGCCCACTCGACGAGTATGCGGGTACCTCGCAATCCGGATGCCAGCCATTGTGCAAATGCAGAAATCAGCGATTGGTTCGCGGGTGGTGCTGCCGTCGTGGATTCAGGGACAAATTTGGTACGGATTGCCTCAGGGAATGACGGAATCGAGGAGGATGTCCGCGGCGTTCAGTAACTGGTGCGCGTACGGCATGTTATGGGCGCCGCTACTGCCGTCCTGTTCGATGAGGTTGAGGTTCAGCTCCGCCGCGTTGATGCGGAGAATGTCCGGCCCGAGAAGATTGGGCTTCTGGCGGGCGGATGCGATTCGCTGGCGGAGCACCGCAATCTCCGCTTCGATGGCGGATTTTCCGCTGGCGAAAGAGGATTCTGCCCCATCCGGGGTATGGCAGGGGGTGCAATTGACGAATGCGATCTCAAATCGATGACCGGTGCTCTTGGGCGTTCCGGTTGCCGGATCGGCGGCGGATCGCAGGCCGTGGCATTTTCCGCAGCCGCCGATTGATTCTACCGTGCTGTGGACGGACGGGCTTCCGACGAGTGGCGTTGTGTACTGGCCGGGGAGGTTTGAGATCGACTGGCCGCCCGTTCCGGTGAGGATGTTCCAATTGGGGGCGTGGGGCACGAAGCCGATGGCGGGGCTCGGATCGGTGTGACATGGGGTGCAGGTCTTGAAGCGATCGTCCCGGAGCATGGCCGGCTGGGCCGAAGAATGCGGTGCATGGCACGACGAGCAGCCGACGGAATCGTGGGCGAGCGTTTCGTTTCCGCCGGAGCTGAGGATGACCGGCAGCGGCAACGGCGGCAGTCCTCCGGCCGTGCGCTGTTCGTTCTCGGCGACACCCAGGGCATAGTCGAGCGAATGACAGGCGAGGCAGGCATCGACGGCGCCTGGCGTATTGCGGGCGTCGGCGAGCGAACGTGAATGTCCTGAGGCAGTCCACTCCTCGAATTGCGGCTGATCGGGGCCGGTGTGGCACGAGCCGCAGACATTCGTCAGCGGCGTGCGGTTGATATCGGCTGGGTTTCTGGATGCGACGTGGGTCATGCCGGGGCCGTGGCAGCTCTCGCATTGCACGCCGGCGAACTTTGGCGTGGCGTTCATGCTGACGAATCCGCCGACACCGTAGGCGGTCGTGTGGCAGCCGACGCAACTCGGGTTGGATTCCTGGTGAGCGGCCGTAAGCGCGTCCATCGCGTGGGCGTGTTTCGAGGTGGACCACGCGGCGTGTACCTCTCGATGGCAATTGAGACAGATATCGGCGCCGACATAATCGCTGGCGCCGCCGATTCCGGGCAGCGGCAGCACGCTCGCGGCAGGGCAGCCCGCGCCGAATGCGAAAATGCCCGCGGCGGCGATCGTCGCGACGGCAGGCAGCGAGAATTTTCGGAGCGTCGACATGCAGTCAATTCCAGATCACGCCATAGGCGCAAGCGCCGGTTGCGATCGGTTTGGGCGGCATTCGTCCCGGAAGGCGAGGAGACTCCTGATTATTGACCGGTTCACCGCTTATTTCTTCGGTTGCGGCGTGACGGCCAGATCAGGAATCGCCTGTTCGACGGCTGCGCGAAAATGCGCAGCGGCCTTATCGGGCTGGTTTCGGGCGAGGCATACCCGGCCCAGCCAGTATCGGGTTCGGGCGGGGTCGGGATTCAGGACGAGTGCTTCGTTGAGCAGCTTCTCGGCGTCGTCGAGCTTGCCTTCCAGAAAGCGAATGGTTCCGAGTTCGAGCTGGGCCTGGCGATTGGCCGCGTCCTGGCGTCGAACGGTGTCGACCAGCTTCTCGGCATCGGCAAGGTCGCCATCGGCCATTTTGAGGCGGGCGAGCTGGAGGTAGGCCGTGCTGAATTGAGGATCGGCGGCGATGGCCTTCTGCAATTCCTGGATGGCTTCGCCGCGCAGGCCGCGGCGCTGCATAATTTCGGCGCTGCGGCAGAGCCGTTCGGCGCGATCGCGTTTCTCGTCCCGCGCGGGCTGCGAAGTCGAGAGCAGGCGGGTTTCTTCGTCCGCTGTGATCCTGCCGGCGAGGCGTGCGAGACGGGCGCGAATCGTACGACCGTAGGCGAGGTCGTAACCGGAGATCACGGCGGCGAGTTTTCCATCCTTGTCGATGACGAGGGTCGTGGGGAGGACGATGACGCCGATGCGGCCGTAGACTTCGCGGCCGGGGTCGATGGCGAAGGGGATGCGGATGTTGAAGCGGGCGCGCAGCTCCTTGAAGTAGTCGATCTTCACGGCATCGCTCGTCAACTCGACGGCGCGAATGTTGGCTCCGGTGAGATCGTCGATCGCGGCCTGGAGATCGCGAGCGGCTTTTTCAGAACTGGTTTGGTCGGCGGCAACAAACAACCAGACGCCGGGGGAACCGCGCCAGGTGTTCGTGTCGACGGGATTGCCATCGATGTCCGTGAGCTTTATTGGCGCCAGTGGCTCGCCGAGCTTCACGTTGCGCGGCATGGCCTGCGCGGCGGATGTCATCCCGATCATTGTGACTGCGATAATGGCGACGGCGGATCGCGCGGTCATTGGTGCACCCCCTTCGCCGGTTCGGCCGGCCACGTGGGAGGTTTCGTGCCGGGGACCTTGTTGTAGGTCGCGGGCTTAACGCGGTCGTACTCATACGGAACGTGGCAGCCGGGGGCACATCCGCCGCCGGTGTCGGTCTTCTTGAAGCCGATCGGCATGTTCCATTTTCCGAAGGGGACCGAGTCTCGGATGTGCTTGGCCTGATCGCTCGCGTGCGTCTCGTGGCAGGCGCGGCAGGTGCGGCCCTTGGTGTCCTTGTTCACGTGAACGTAGTGTAGGTTTACGTCGCCATTTCGAAAGCCGGTCAGGGCCGTGGTCTTGGGTTCGAGCACGAGCGACTTTTCGTGGCAGGAGAAACAGAGGGCGTAGTTCTCCGCCTTGAACGGGGCGTAGAACTCGGGTGGATATTCCTTCGTCAGCAGGCGAAAAGTGTCGCTGCCGTGAATCTGGTGGCAGGCGCTGCAATTTTTCTCGGCGATCGGGCCGTGGAGACTCTTGCCGCTCGCGAGCACCATGCTCATGTCGGCGATCGGGCCCTGGGGACCTGTGAGCGGCTTGTTATGGCATTCCATGCAGAGGTCCATGGGGTTGTTGCGGAGGATCCGTGGGAAGTTCGTGGCGTGGGCTTCGTGGCAATTGAGGCACTGGCGACCTTCGACGACGGCGCCATGCTTGGTCTTGGCGTGTTCGACGGTCGAGCGAACCTTTTCGTGGCAGGAGAGACAAAGTTCCTGGGCGGGCTTTTTGAGGATCATCTTCTGGGCGGATCCGTGGGCGTCGTGGCAGAGCAGGCAGTTCTTTTCAGCGGGATCGTGTTTGACCGTCGAGGTCTCCATCCGCTGGGCCGAGCTGACGTGACACTCCAGGCAGAGCTGGTTTGATTCCTTAATGAGCAGCTTCGCCACGTTTGAGGCATGCGGATTGTGGCAGGCGGTGCAGCCGCCGGCGGCGACGGGGCCGTGAATGACCGAGTGGCCGGAGGCGACGTTGGGGTGGCAGGTCGCGCAGTTTTGCGCGACCGAATCGGCTTTGAGAAAGGCGCGGGTTTTTCCGCCGTGGGGCTGATGACAGTCCAGGCAGGTGCCGGTCGTCAGTGGCTTGTGGACGATGGAACCCTTCTGCTGCTCGTGGCAAAAGAGACACATGTCGTTGCCGGTTCGCGCGAGAGAGAATGTGTGCTTCGCGGGGTCGGCGACGGTGTGACAGCCGGAGCACGCATCGGCTGCAAGCGGTCCGTGAATCACGGGGAAGTTCTTCACCTCGGCGTGACAGCCGCCGACGGTGCAATTGGGCGTTGCCGTGGTCGGGCGGACGTTCGGCGATTGCGCCGATGCGACGGAGGCCGCGGCGAGCAGCATCGCCGCCAGGGACTTTCGAATGCACGCGTTCATGCGCGAGACCTCACTTTCGGGCCGGATAGGCGACCGGGTTGTCCCGATCGTACTCGTATGGCTGGTGGCAGCCCGGAGCGCAGCCGCCGCCGGTGGAAGATTTCTTGAAGTTGATGGGCAGGGCCCACCCCCCGCCCTCAAACGGGACGTCCTTGGCCATGTGCTTCGGCTCGTCGCTGCCGTGGATTTCATGGCAGGCCTTGCACGATCGACCCTTTTCGAGGCGATTGACGTGGATGAAGTGCAGGTTTTCATCGCCATTGCGGAAGCCGGTCAGTTGCGTCGTCTTTTGGTCGAGGACGAGCGCCTTTTCGTGACACGAAAAGCATAGGGCGTAGTTGGCGAGGTCAAAGTCCTTGTAGAAGCTGTCGGCGAAATATTTCTTCAGCAGTCGGCTGTTGCTCGATCCGTGGACCTGATGGCATTCGTTGCATGCGCCGCTGCGGATCGGGCCGTGAAGGAATTCGGATTTCGTGAGCCGAGACTTCATCTCGGGAATCGTACGGCCGTCATAGGCCTGTTGGGGCTGGTCGTGGCATGTGAGGCAGATGTCGGGCATTGGCGCCTTGAGCAGCAGCGGCTGGCCGGCGGCATGAACGTCGTGGCAGTTGAGACATTCCTTGGCGGTGAAAACGGCGCCGTGCTTGCTGACGGCGGTGCGGGCCTGGGTGTCGACATCCTGGTGACACGAAGCGCAGGTGGCCGCCGGCTCGGCCTTCAACATGCGTGGGAAATCGGAGGCGTGGGGCGAGTGGCAGTTGGTGCAGGCGTCACGGACCGGCGGGTGGACCGTTCGCGCCTTCTCGATTCGCTCTTCGAGATCCTTGTGGCAGCGGAAGCAGTGGGCGGGCCCCGTGCGAATCGTGAGCATGGGGTTGTCGGCTTCATGGGGCAGATGGCAGACCGTGCAGGCGCCAGCCGCGAAGGGACCGTGTTTGAACTTGACCGACCCGGCAGCCGGGTGGCACTTGCGACAGGAGGCCTCGGGGGTGTCGGCGGCAAGGAGAAACTTGAGGTTCGAGCCGTGTGGGTCGTGACAGCCGGTGCAGCCGGACTGCTTGATGGCGGCGTGCTGGAAGGGCTTGCCGGAGAGGACGACGTGGCAGAGTTTGCAGGCGGCGTCGCCTTCGCGCTTGAGGGGGAACTTGTGGCCGGGCTGTTCGGCGGCGTGGCACGCGTCGCAACTTCCGACGGCAACAGGACCGTGGACGTGCGTTCGCTGAGCGAGATCGTCGTGGCAGCCGGCCGTGGAACAGTTTGTGCCGGGAGCGACGTGGTCGGGGCGCTTTCGGGCGACCGTCGTGGTGGCGACGGACGGGTGTGTAGTTGCGGGGGCTGTCGGTGCGGGGACGTCGTCCTTCGAACGACAAGCCGACACGCTGGCGAAGACGAGTAGCATGCCCATGACCTGCACTTGGCGGCGCGCGGGGCGCTGTGCGGCCCTCATGGCGCGGGTCCAGATGTTTTCTTGTCTGACGTCCCGTTGCACGCCTTGGTGACCTCCCGGCTCCATTCGGCAGCGATGTTCAGCAGGGCGGTCGCGTAGTTGAAGTTGTGAACGCCGTGACCGAGTTCGACCAGCGTTACATTATGCCGCGCATCGGCAAGTTTGCGATTGAGTGAGAGTCGCTCTGTTTCCGACAGCCGGGCCGAGGCCATGCTGGCGTCGGCCTGGCGTATGGCGTCGCCGGTTGATGCAAGCGAGGCCTGCAGCGACTCCTTCCACTCGGCGAGCTTGGTGGCGTACTTTCCGCCGGCCGGATCGGGTGTGTCGCCGTGACACATGTCGCAACTCTTCTGGGCGGCGACGTAGGTCTGGCCGGAGACTTCGGCGACTGCGTCGCCATGCTCCTTGAACTGGTGGCAGGCGATGCAGTCGACCTGGGCGCGGTACATGGGGCTGGGCATCTCGGGAATCCCGCGTCCGCCGACACCACGATAAAGCTCGGACGGGCCGCCGTGAGACTGCTCGTGGCAGACGTTGCAGGCCGTCACCGAGGTGAAAGGCGGCTTCGGCGCCAAGCCGTGTTGAATCTGGAGATGGCAACTGAAGCAGGCGAGCTTGTGCTTTGAGATGTGGTTGTCGTGGATGAAGTTGGTGTCGCCGTAGCGGTCGAGCTGGTGCGGCTTGTTATGGCAATTCAGGCAAACCTGGCGCGGGACCTCGCCCTCGCCCTGAATCGAATCGCTATGGCAGTTGTAGCAGCCGACGCCACGACCAATGTACTCCTTGTGATTGAAGACGCCGGTGGTGAGGCGGATTTCCTCTTTCGGTGCGGGGTGGCAGGCCGTGCAACCACCGAGGACTTCCTGATCGCGTCCGTGGCGCAGTCCCTTGAAGTGGCAGGTGTAGCAGGTGTCGAGGGTGACGGTGATGTGCTGGCCCTGGACGATCTGGCTGTGGCAGCTGGTGCAGCGGAGCTGGCGACCGCGGCGCATCTCGGTGAGGTGGGGCTTGTGGTCGAAGTTCAGGTTTACGACAGCGCCGTTGGGTTTTTCGTACTTCCAGGTGACTTTGCCTTCAAGCAGCCGCTGGTCGTGGCAACCGGAACGAAGGCAGCTGATGTCCTCGATTTGGGCGTGGGGCATGCTGCCGTATGTCTTGGTGAGGTAACGGATGAGCATGGAGCTTGCCTGCCACTTACCGCGGATCGTTTCCATGAGACCGGGCGCGAAGTGGCAGTCCGTGCAGCGGACGTTCGCGTGAGTCGATTCATGCCACGCGTCGTAGTAGGGGACCATGATGTGGCAGCTTTGACAGAAGTCGGGGTGCATGGTGTAGCTGCCAAAGCCCACCGTACCGAAGACCAGCATGATGAGGGCGGCCTGCGCCCAGCCGCGCTTCGAGAAGACGAACGGGAACCAGCGGCTGCGACGCTCGTAGACGCCCATGATGGCGCGGCCCCAGCCGAACGAGCTCAGGGCGACGCCGACGAGGGCGATGACGCCGGCCGTGATGCTCAGCGCGCCAATGATCTGGAAGCGGCCGTCGGTGGCCAGGAATTTCATCCAGAGGCCGGCGGTGAGCAGGACGACGCCGAGCGAGGTGAAGGGAAGCCACCACGGCTTTCGCGGCGATTGGGTTGTCGGGGAGGGTGGGATGGACATCATCGAATCCCTGAGTCTCTCATTGAAAACCTGCGAGCACAATCAGCACAATCAGCAACGTTCCGATTACCAGCGCGACCAATCCGATCACTCGTGCCATGACGTGCTGCCACGGCGGAGCGGGCGGGACTCGCAGGGCTTCGAGTTGGCCGTCTTTGACCAGGCGCTCAAATTGTTCGGCGCGTTCTTCGCGGAATTCTTCCTCGGACAGCTGTCCGGTGAAGATGACTTCATCGACGGGGAACTTTTCCCAGCGCAGGTGGGCGTTGAAGAAATGGATGGAGAAAATAAAGCCGGCGGCGAGGAGGGCTTCGTAACCGTGAATAACGGTCGCGACGTTGAACCAGTAGCCGGAGAGATAGGTCGCGAAGAACTCGGGGAACCAGAGTAGGAGTCCGGAAAGGCCGATGATCGCGGTGCCGAAAAAGTCGGCCCAGTAGTCAAACTTTTCCCAGTAGGTCCAGCGATCGAACCTCGGCTTGGGTCCGCGGCCGAAGAACCAGCGGACCATCTGCTTGAATTGCCGCCAGTCGGACGGCATGGGCAGCATGCTGTTGGGCCCGAACACACGACGGAGGAAGGACTTGTCGCCGCCGCGCCAGTTGCGGAACAGATGAACGGCGTGCATGGCGAGATAGACAAGCACGAGCACGGCGCAGCAGCGGTGAACGATGCCGGCGACATGGGGGCCGCCGATGGATTTCATAATGGCTCGCGACCAGGGGTGATCGCTGAACTTGAGCGGCAGGCCGGTAATCGTCAGGCCGAGGAAACTGATAATGACGAGGGCGTGGGTCCAGCGATGCCAGGTCGTGAAGCGCTGGATCGCCGGGGCGTTGGCCGGCGGGATGTGCCGCGGTCCGTGGCGACGGCGCTGAATCGTGCCGCGCGCGAACCACGCGATGGAGTGAAGACCCCAGAAGGTGAAGGTGATACCCATGATGATCATGAA
Source organism: uncultured Planctomycetaceae bacterium (assembly GCA_964549445.1). Classification (GTDB taxonomy): domain Bacteria; phylum Planctomycetota; class Phycisphaerae; order UBA1845; family UTPLA1; genus SpSt-539. Next base: position 48,312 of record CAZJVS010000019.1, on the reverse strand, counting down.
GTAAAGCCAGATGTAGTAGAGGATGGGGTGGTTCCGCCGGTCGTGGTAGTCGGCGTGAGGGCTGTACCTCGCGAAGTTAACGCGGGTGGACTTTGGTGCGGATTTGAGTTCGACGTGACATCGCGCGCACGTTTCGGGCCGGTTGTCGGCCGAGAGCGTTGAGTGCGGATCATCGGGCCGGCGGATGTTGTGTGCGCCGTGGCAGTCGCTGCAGCGAGCGGCGCGCGTGCTTCCCAGTCGCTGAACCTGGCCGTGATAGCTCTCCCGGTAGGTGCGGTAGAGTTCGGCGTGACAGGTGCCGCATTCGGTGCTGATGTCGCGCATGAAGGCGGGCGTGTCGGTGCGTGCGATGTGGTGCGCGGAGTGACAGTCGCTGCAGACGGGGGCGGGAAGCTTGCTGGTCGCATTGCGCGCGGCTTCAGCATGGACGCTCGTCGCGAATATTTCCTCGATGCCGACGTGACATCGGCCACACGTATGCGGCACGTTGTGACGGGAGACGCGCGACTGAGGATTGGACGATGCGCGGATATCGTGGGCGCCGTGACAATCGGCGCAGGAGGCGGCGACGACGAGGCCGGCCTTCGCGATGGCGCGGCCATGAACGCTGTCGAGGTAGGCGTCGACCAGCGCGGCACCGTCACCGGCGGCATAGTTGCTTCCCGTGTGCTGCTCATGACAGCCGCCGCACACCTTGATGACATTGAGCGGGTAGGTCCGAGCGAGGGGGTCGTTCTTGCGGCGAATGTCGTGGGAGCCGTGGCAGTCGCCGCAGTGCGGGGCTCTCATGCCGGGTTTGAGGGCGGCCTCGGCGTGGACGCTCTGGAGGAGGTCGGCCGCCGGACCGGCATGGCACGAAGAACAATCGGCGGGCTTGAGCTTCGCGGAGTGGGGAAGCGTTGCCGCATCGGGATGACAGGCGGTGCAGGACACATCGCGGTGGACGTCGGCAGCCCGCGAAGCGGGATCGACGAACAGGCGTTCGGGGTGCTCGCGCGTCGGATACTCGCCATCGGGCGGAGCGGCGACCATCCCGCGCCGATCGTTTTCGGTCAGAGTTCCGAGGCGCTCCTGGCCGTGGCAGTTGAGACAGCGGCGGTTGTCGGCGGCGGGCTGAGCTTGCGTGGCCGCGGGCTGAGCGTGGACTGTGCCGCTTGATATGAGCAGCGCGAGAATGATCGACGATGCGGATCGTCCTATCGCTCGGGGCGAACCCGCTGACCCGGGCATGGCCGGTCCTTTCTATCCATCACCACAGCACACCGTGCCGCAGCATTCTCGCGATCGGTCGGCGATTGTAAACATGCTCTGTCGCGGGGCGATCCGGCTATTTGCGCGGCGGCATCAGGCGGGCCTGAGTAGCAGCCGGGCACGCACGGTTGCATCGATGTTCTTGTGGCGCCCCAAGGCGCCGTTTCGCCGGATGCGAAGCGTCGCAACCGCCACGAAGACCGCTTCTGCACCGACGTACGCGAGTATCCATTGAAGCCCGCCGGCGCCGAAGCCGTAGCTGTGAAGGCCGGTGCCGAGGACGTAGTTCACGCCATAGTAGGTCATGAGGACAAGCTGGAAGCATGCGATGCTGGCGACGGCCATTCCGAAGTCGCGGAGCCATCCGGTGTAGCGGGCGTGGAGCAGGGCGAGGTAGCCGAAGAGCGTGATGAGCGACCAGGTCTCCTTCGGGTCCCAGCCCCAGTAGCGGCCCCAGGAGGCGTTGGCCCAGACCGCGCCAAAGACGATTCCCGCGGTGAGGAACACGATGGCGACAAGGATGACGAAGTGGTTGAGTCGCGCGGCTTCGTGGGCTTGCGCGGGCCGGTTAGGCGCGAAGCTAAGCAGTCCGAGCTGAACGTGGCCGATACCCATCGACAGCGCGGCCGCGCCGTAGCCAAGGATGATCGTGGCGACGTGGATCGTGAGCCAGATGGTGTTTCGCAGAACGGGCGGAAGGGTCGTGATGGCGGACTCGATGGGAAGCGTATCGGCGAGGATCAGGCCGGCGGCGGCAAGGGCGGCCGCGACAACGGGGACAAAGCGATTTCGCATCACGATGAAGAAGATCAGGCCGAAGATCGCGATGCTTCCGGCGAATCCGACCATCGATTCATACATGTTTGATAGTGGCGCGCGTCCGGCGATCGCCCAGCGGAGTGCGAAGCCGGCCAGGAACAGCAGGCAGCCCGCGGCGGCGAGCGACGCCGTGACGACGTCCCAGCGACGGCGCTGGAGATACATGCCGAGCAGGCCGGAGAGCATGGCGAGGACCATGGTGACCCAGGCCCAGCGGAAGGGGTGCGCGGCGTTGTATGTCGTTTCGAGATTCGTCGCGCGGGACGACGGATAGGACGGTCCGCCGAGACCGCGCAGGCGGTCGGCCAGTTCGCGTGACGCACCGGAGAACCGGGCCGGGTCGCGGGCAACGTACGCAGTGCCGAGTTCGGCCCACCCGCGGCGAATTTGCGATGTTGACGCGGTGGCCGGTGCGTTCGCGACGGTCGTCCACGCCGCGTTCGCTTCATTTGAAGGGACGAGCGTCAATGCTTGCCCATAGAGAAACGATTGCATCGTTCCCATGCGGTTGGCGATTTCGATCGCTTGTCGCTGAAGCGCCGTCGGAGCGCGACCGATTGAGTCGGCCGTATTTGCGGCTTCGAGCAGGCGATTGAGCGGCTGACACGCGGAAAGCTCGCGGAGCGAGAAGCGGCGGCGTTCGGGATCGAGTCCGCACGCGAGCTTCAACGGCTCGTGTTCCACTTTGATTGCGGCGAGATCGGGCCACTCCTGCGGAAGGAACGTCCAGGAGAGGACGACCTCGACGGCGGATCTGCCGGCGAAGCGTTCGCGGCCCGTGACGTCGGCGACCGCGCGGCGCGCGACTGTATCGAGCGGGGCCACGCGGCCGTGCGACTGGACGGCAACGGCGCTGATGGTGGCGAAGTCAAGCTGCGCGGGGGATTCGCCGGCGCGGGTGGCAGGGGCGAAAATCGAAATCGCGACGGCAATGAGAATCACTATGCGGCACATGGCATGCTCACCTCGCGCGTAATGGACCTGGTCGCAGCAGATGCGACATCCGCGATCGGCCGGCTTCGACTGCGGATGCGGGCGGCGACCATGAGGACGACTCCGATGCAGACCAGGACGAAACCGGTGTAGACCAGCGGCTTGCCGGGGTCGCGACTGACCGTCAGGATCGACGTCGTGCGGGCGCCGTCGCTGTGAAAGCCGCTTTGGAAGAAGGTGTACCCTTCGAGTCGCAGCGGACGGTTCATGCTGATGATGACCGAAGGGGGTGTGCTGATGTCCGGCCCGCAGAGCGTGACGTGGCTCGAAAACATGGCGGCCTGCATGGTTCCCGGGTAGGTCTCACGTTCGAAGCGATCGAGCCGAAGTGCGAACGGCAGTTTGCGTTCGTCGTTGCGGAGCGTGAGGGTGAAGCTGCGGCCGGCGAGTTCGATGGTCGCGGGGCGCTCCCAGCCGAGCCAGAGCGATTCTTCGACGCGGGCAATCGAGGCGTTGACCTTCAGGGCGGGGATGGGCTCCGCGTTTGTATCGGCCGGCGCGGCGACGGCGACCCACCGCGCGCCGTGGGCGTCGGTGACGTGTTGCCAGCGACTGTTGGGCAGGAACTCGGCGAAGCCGAGGCGAAGTCCGAGGTCAGCGACGTCGGCGGTTGTATCGATTCCGCGCGTGGGCCGCGACGCATCCATCGGCAGGTCGATGTCGACGGGTGCATGAGTCGCGCTGCCCGCGGCTTCAATTCGGACAACCAGTCCGGGCAAGGAAATACGATCAGCCGTTTCGCGCTCGACGATGCGAAGCTGGCCTTCGAGGCCGATTCGGTTGGTCGTGACGGCGCCCGCGAGAATCACAAGGATGCCCAAGTGCGTGATCGGGAAGCCGATGCGGCGGAGCGGAAACGGCCAGCGGACCAGCGTGGCCGCGAAGATGTTGACCGCGAGGGCGACGAGCAGAAGGCAGAACCACCACGATTGGTAGAAAAGCGATTGCGCCTCAGCGCGGCTGTGACGGGCCTCGTAGACCGTGGCGATCGCGAGCACGACTCCAATCGTGACCATGAGAAGAACGGCCAGCTTGAGCGATGCGACGCGGCGAAGTGCCGGCGACTGCCTCAGGGGTCGTCGGCGGGTGGGGGTCGGCTGGCCGTTTGGGCGCGCGGAATGGGCCTCAATGGTCATGGCACAACTCCGGTTAGCGGGTCAGAGTCCCGCGACTCGCGAAGGCGAGTCGTTCGAAAGCTGAACTAGCAAGGAGTGTGCCATGGGGGTTCGACGGCTGATTGTCGCCGGATTGAACGCAGGGCAATCCGATTTGGCCCCGAGCCTGCTGATGCAGAACCGGCCCCCAACAGCGATGATCGAACGATTGTGGATTTTTCCGCAGTCGCGGCGGGGTGCCGAGGGTGATTACGGATGGACGATTTGAGCCGTGTGCCGATTTAATATTGTGCGTCCGGCAGTGTCGGCCGGGCATCCTGCGACTGGGAGATTGGTATGGATTTGACGGGCGGACTGTCGCTGTTTCTCGGAAATGCCTACACGTTTATCGCGATCATTTCCGAGTTGCTCAACATCTTCATGGGGATCGGCACGTACCTTGTGGAAACCGTCAAGCCGTTCTTTGCGGCATTGCAGGGAACCGGCGCTTGAATTGCGGTAGCGCCGCAGTCAGTCCGCTTGCGTGACGGTGAGCTCGTAGATCGCGGGTCCGTCGATCGGGCCGCATTCGTTTACGTGAATGGAGTAGAGCGTCGTCGTCGGGGGCGTGAATCTCACGGTCAGCTTTTGACAATCGGCCGGGGTCGTTTCGACGACGACGATTCCGCTGAAGTCGATGATCTCGATCTGGGGTCGGCTGGCGTCGTTGGGGCCCTTCACCGTGACGGCAATTTCGCCATTGATGACGGAATTGTTGAATGTCGCCACGAAGCCGTCGGTGGCCTCTACGCAGCCGCCGAGATCCGGCACAATCGGCGCGGGTTGGGATGACGGTACGTCGCGTTGAAGCAGCGTGGACACCGGCCGATAGACACCGCAGCTCGGATTGGAAAGGATGATGGCGGCGAGTGTGAGCAGGGGGCGATGAATTGCCGCGCGGCAACGAATCATGCAGGCGAACATCGTAATGCCATGATAGTCGCTTGCACGGCCGGGGCGAAGCGGTGCGCGAGTCCTGCTTACACGCACTCGAGGGCTTCGGACAACTCGTCCGTGATGTCTCGCCAGTCTTCCAGCCCAACGCTGAGGCGGATTCCGCCGGGTTCGAGTCCATCCGCGAGTTTCTGCTCGAGCGGAAGTGCCGCGTGGGTCATCGTGTAGGGACACTCGATCAGCGTTTTGACCTGCCCCAGCGAAACGGCCAGCGTGATGCAGTATGAGTTCTCGGCGATCCAGTCGATGAGCCGCTCGCCGGGATTGTCGTCGTTGGCCTCGGATCGCAGCACGAAGTAAATCATCGAGCCGGGGGCGAATTTTCCGTCCTCGGTGACCATCTGGCGCTTTGCGAGTTCGTATTCGGGGAAGCTCGGCAGGCCGGGGTAGAGGACGCGGCGGACCTTGGGATGCCCTTCGAGGAAGCGGGCGACGTGGTGGGCGGTCTTCTGATAGTTGGCCATCCGGGCGGCGAGCGAAGGCAGGCCGAAGACGAGCGTGTTCCAGGCGGCCTTGGGCGAGAGCGTGCCGCCAAAATCCTTGCGGTACATCATGATCGGGTCCCGCAGGTCGCGCGGGCCGACGACAACGCCGCCCGTGTCGGTTCCGAACCCGCCGACGCCCTTCGTAAGCGACTCGACGACGACGTCGGCGCCGAGCGTCAGGGGCCGCTGACAGAACGGACTGGCGAAGGTGTTGTCGACCACGACGCGAATGCGGCGGTCTTCCGGGCGATATTCGTTGAGGCGGTCGACTTCGCGACGGACGGCGGCGATGTCGATGAGCTGCATGTCGGGGTTCACGGGGGTTTCGAAGTAAACGACGCGGGTCGCGTCGCGTTCGGCCTCGCGGAGCACGGCGGGGTCGTTGAGGTCGACGAGGGTGAGATGGATGTTGTATCGGCTCAGCCAGTTGGTGAGCAGCGAGTAGGTGCAGCCGTAGAGCGTGCGGTGGGCGATGATGTGATCGCCGCCGCGAGTCAGGACGCCGATGGCGGCGCTGATGGCGGCCATGCCTGATGCAAAGCAGACGGCCATCTCGCCTCGTTCGGCGACGGCGAGGTTTTCCTCGAGCATGGCGCGGGTGGGTTCATCGAGGCGGTCATAAATATAGATGGGGGTGTGCGATTCGCTGTCCGGCGTGAGATGGGCGAAGTCGACGAATCCCTGTGCTCCGCGGCGGGCCGAGTCGAGCCGGAATGTCGCGCTGGAGGAGATCGGCGGGACGACGTGGTGGTTGTAGTCCCACTTACGGCTGCGGCCGACGCCGTGGATCAGCCGGGTGCGGACGCGCCGCTGTTTCTCGTGCGGGTACGTCGCTCCGCCGTTTCCGTTGCCGTTCGATTCCGCTTCGCGTTGGATTTCGTCGCTCAACGCGAGCACATCGTCGTCGTCGCGCAGAGTTTGTTTTGATTTCATGGCTCGACTCCCGTGGCCTTCTCCGCAGCGCCTCTGCCATGCCCGCCACGTCCCTGGCGGGGCGAGGTGTCCAACCAGGCACCGCGTCCGCGGCCCTGCAATCCGGACGAATCGCGTTGGGCGCCGGTGCCCAGTTCGACACGTTTCATGGCCACCATAAAAAGCACCGCGCCGGCGGAGACGATCAGGGTGAGGGCAAGCACGCCCGACGCCGGTCGCAGCCAGCTATGCCGCCCGGCAGCGGGGCCGCCGCCGCGGGCGAACCAGTTCCGGACCGTGACACAGACCCAATTCCAGTGAAGGGCCAGGTGGACGACGACAATGCTGAGCAGTCCCAGCACCAGATAGAAATGAAGATCACCGAAGTCGTGCCGATCCCAGCTCCAGAGCGAGCGGCCGGCACCGCCGCGACTTCCGGGGGGCAGGACGAAGCGCAAAAAAAGGCCGGTCATCGCGACGCCGAACATGATGAGTAAGGTGACGAAATCGATTGCGAAATTGAGGGTGTTTCGTCGGATCATGAATGGTCTCCCGGTGTGCTGGCCCGGGCATTCGTGCTATAGCAACTCGCTCGCCGCCATCGCCTTGAGGCGGGCCCAGCGGCGGTCGACTTCCTCCTGTACCTCGCGTGCAACGGCGGCGAAGTCGGGCTTTGCCAGGTGGCTGAATGCGCCGCCCATCTTTGCGAAGGCGTCGGTTACGGGAATCTTGCTGCCGGCGGTTTCGGGGTCGAAGGTAATCCGCGTCTTGCCGTGCTCGACTTCGATGAGCGGGTGCATGCACGCGTCAACCGCGGCCTCGACGGCCGAAGGGCCGATGTGGTCTTCGACGCCCCAGTTCAGCGGGCAGACCGACAGGGCTTTGACGAAGGCGAATCCGCCGGCGCGGACCGTGGCCTGCGCCTTGCGGGCCTTGCGGATCATGTCGGGTGCATGTGTTTCGCTGACCGTGGCGAGATACGGACAGAACGTGCCGCGCAGGATTTCGATGATCTCCTTGTGGTGCTGGGTCTTGCCGGTTTGCTGCGGGCCGACGTGGGCGTTACTGGCCTTCTGGCCTTTGTAGCCGGAGTAGCAGAGCTGGGCGCCGGTGTTCATGTAGCCCTTGTTGTCGTACTCAAGAAGGATGAACGGGTCGTTTCGGAGGGCGGCGCCGATGACCTGGTCCATTCCGATGTCGTCGCCGCCGTCGCCACTGACGGCGATGACGGTGATGTCCTCCGGCAGGTCGCCTCGCTTCTGGAAGCGCTTGATCATTTCCACAACGCCCGTGGCGGTGGAGGACGCATTGTGGAAGAGGTTGTGGAAGTAGGGCACGCGGAAGCTGGTCAGCGGGTAGCCGGTCGTGACGACCATTCCGCAGCCGGTGTTGAAGATGAGGACGACCTGCCCATCGATGCCCCGCAGGAAGAGGTTGAGGGTCGTGAAGATGCCGCAGCCCGGGCAGGCCGTGTGCTTATCGAAGCGCGTGGCCATGTTGGAAAGCTGCTTGAGGTTGACCTTGCCGTCCTGCGATGCGTTGAATGAGAGCTGGTCGATGGTGAGCGGCGTGAACGTCGGCGCCGGGGCATACGATTCGTCGCCGGGCCACGCGCCGTGGTAGGTCTTGTGCGGTGCGAATGAGAAGGCGGGGCGATCATCCGTTGTCTGTCGCGGGGGCGGCGCGTCTGTGTCGGCTTCGGCATAGAGCGTCAGGGCATCGTCCATGGTGAAATTCAGGCCGCCAATGCCGTAGCTCCGCTGGATGATGCGGGCGGTGTTGCTGCGCCGCTGCAGTGCCGCGCCGATTTCGTTGGCGAGGTAATTGTTGGCGCCATACTGGCTGGCGCGTTCGGCGACGACAATCGTCGATGCATCGCCCAAGGCCTCGACTATGGCGTCCTCCGGCCAGGGTCGCAGAACGGTCGGGATGACGAGGTTGGACGATTCTCCGCGTTTCTGGCGGGCGTCGACGGCGTCGCGGGCGGCTTCGCCGGCGGTATTGAGGGCGACGAGACACGAAGCAGCAGACGAGTCGCCATATTGCTGGACGAATCCGTAGCGCCGGCCGGACAGGGCGGCATACTCATCAAACAGGGCGGGGAGCATCTTAAACGCGCGGTCGAACTTGAGGTCCATCTGGACCTTGGCGTTGATCAGGTCGTCGTTCATGTACGGGCCGAAGGTCTTGGGGTTTTTTACGTCGAGGAGACTGAAGCGGCCGTTCTTGCCGTCGAGCGTGGCCTTGAATGGCGTCGGACCGACGAAGCTGCGGACAACATCGCGGTCTTTGAAGACGTGGATGCGGCGGTTGGCGTGCGAGGTGTGGAAGCCGTCATAAGCGACGATGGCCGGCAGATTGACGGCTTCGGCGAGGCGGATGGCGATAATGTTCATGTCGTAGCAGGCCTGCACGTTCGGCGCGAGAAACGTGAGCCAACCCCAGCCGAGGGTGGCGTAGAGATCGCTGTGGCCGTTCTTGATGTTGAGCGGCGCGGAGACGTCGCGCGTGGAGAGGTTCAGGACCATCGGCAGGCCGAGGCCGGCGATGGCGGGCATTTGTTCGGCTTTGAGGAGCAGGCCATTGGCGCTGGTGACGTCCACGACGCGGCCGCCGGCAATGGCGGCGCCGGTGCAGATGCCGAGGGCGGCGAGTTCGCTGGTGCCGACGATGAAGGCGAGATCGGTTTCGCCGTCGGCGAAGGCCTTGGAGACGGCCTCACCCACGTCGGAGGAGGGGGTAATCGGGTAGTAGCCCTCGGCGTCGTAGCCGATGTCGAGGATGGCTCGGGCGACGGCTTCGTTGCCGTTGCCGAGCCAGGCGACTTGCTCGGCGGTCTTCCGTCGCGGTGACTGGAGTTGAACGTTTGAAAGAGCAGTCATTCGAGTCCTCGCTTGCTATGACACGCCAAATGTCAGCGCTTTGCCGCGCTTTGTGTCTGGACAAACCTCGACGCAGCGCATGCAGCCCTTGCAGAATCGATCATCGATGCCGGTCATGCGGCCCTGGTTCCACATGAGGCCGCCCGGGTCGGAACAGACGGTGAGGCAGATTCCACAGGAGGTGCATGCGCCCGCGTTAAATGTCGGCACGCGGCCGAGCGCGGCAATGCGGTTGTCGCGACCGGCGGTGGTGTGGTAGCGGGCGTCGATCGTCCCCCCGTTCAGCATGTTCTTCCATCCCAGTGGCCCCCGGGCGGCGCTCGGTTTGGTCGGAGCGCGGCGCTCACCGCCGGAGAAACTCGCGGCAGAGACGCCGACTAGAGCGCGGTCAAATGCCGCAGTATTCACCGAGGCCGCTCGTGGCCACTGCTTGGAGATGACGGACTTCATGAGATCGTCCGGAAAGCCGAGTTCGTGCGTCAGGATCGCCATCAGCGGCATGTTGAGCCGGCTTCGGGACTCGGCGGCGATCTTTGTGGCATCGACGCAGATGATCTTGCCGCCGGCCAGGCGGAGATCGTCGCGAATTCGTTCGGGAGATTGGATCGTATTGACGATGCAGATCGCGCCGGGCTGCAGTCCGCAGCCGAGGTCGAGCGGCGCGATCAGGTTGTCGTGAAAGACCACCAGGAAATGGGCCCGGTTGGTCGGGCCGGACTGTCGGACCGGCGTACCGCAGTCGCAGAAGCGGACGCAGACATCCGTCGCGGTGCCTTTCTTCTCAGAGCCGTAGCGCGCGTCGTAGCCGCCATCAAGGCCGAAATGAGTGCAGCCGATCTTGAAGAGCAGTTTGGCGCCCATGTTGGCCCCGTCGCCGCCGAGCGCGGAGAGCAGGATGTTGCAGAAGCCGAGTTCGTCGCGAATCGGCAGTTTGAAATCGGTGACCATTCCCGGGTTCTCCACAAACGGGGTCCGACGCGGCGGGCCTCCGCATCTCCTATAAGCAAGCTCCGTTCCGATTCGGGTTACTTTCGCAAACGCCGGTGCTGGCTGCCTGTTTGCCCTGCCAATGGTTCAGCCATGCTTGTCATTGCGGACCGGCTCCGGAACGCCGAGGAAACTTCGAAGCTGGCCAAGTTCGAAGGGCTTCTCGAGTCGATATTCGGATTCCGTTGCGGGTTTTTCCGCAGAGGAGGGACCGGAAACCGTACGGATGATCCGGACGCACGGATTTCGGAAGCGCGCCTTTTGTTCGATCTGTTGGACGGCTGCGCTGGGGATGGCGTCAGAAACGATCAGCGCGTCGAGCGCTCGTTCTCCCGCAACGCGTCCTGCTTGCTCCGGCTCAGAGCTTGCGTAGACCGTGAACCAGGGCTCCAGGTAGGTTTTCAACGACCAGCGCGTCAGCAGGTCGGGTTCGACGATCAATACGGACTGTTTCATGGCTACGTCATCAACCCATCTCGCGTGGCACGGAAATGGCCATTTACCGGGCCGTGGGACACGCGTCCGAGCCATCTCGTCGCATGTTGCGTGCCAGTCGGCATGACGTGGATTTGCCACCGGCAATCGCGGCGACCGCGGAAAGTCACGCGGGCCGGATTTTCCCGCGACAGGGCGTGCTTCACCGCGTCCGTTACAATGCGATCGTGGCCGACACAATCATTGACGAACTGATGAGTTACGTCCGGTTCTCCAAGGACGACGCCCGGCATCTGGCGTCGCTCGCGGGACCGCTTGGGCCCGGTCTGCCGGAAGTCGTGCAGCGTTTTTACGACGAAATCCTGAAACACCGGGACGCCCGACGGGTATTCACGGGGGGCCAGGCGCAACTCGACCGACTTCGCGGACATTTCCTCAACTGGCTCAAGACCCTCTTCTCCGGGACCTACGACGAGGCCTATTTTCGGCAACGGGAATCGATCGGACATGTTCACGTTCGGGTCGGCCTGCCGCAGCACTACATGCCGGCCGCGATGGAAGTCGTATGGCAGGAACTGCAACGGTTGATACGTGCCGCCTCGTTTCCCGACGTCGAGAAAAAACTGTCGGCATTGCACAAGCTGCTGGCGCTGGAAACGGCGGTCATGCTCGAAAGTTACAAGGAGCGCTACACGGACCAGGTCCGCGATGTCGAACGCAAGGTGCTGCACGAACGGCTCTCGCGGGCGGAGCACCTGGCTGAGATCGGGCAGCTCGCGGCGTCGCTGGCGCACGAGATCAAGAACCCGCTCGCAGGAATCAGCGGTGCGATTCAGGTTATCCGTGACTCGACGGCGGGTGATAATCCTCACCGGCCGATTTTGGAGGAGATACTGCGGCAGATCACGCGGTTGGATCGAACCGTCAAGGATCTACTGGACTATGCCCGGCCGACCAAGCCGCAGATCCGCGTGTGCGAGATTTCGACGATCGCCCAGCGCGTGGCACGTCTGCTCGGACGCGAGACGGCTTTCACCCGAATCCGGTTGGAGGTGGTCTGCGACGGCGCGCCTTCGATCGAGGCGGACGAGCAACAGATTGCGCAGCTGATGATGAACCTCCTACTGAACGCAGCCCATGCCTCGCCTGACGGAGGCCGCGTGCGCATTCGTGCCGTGGGTGAAAGCGACGAGGTGCTCATCTCGGTCGAGGACGAGGGACACGGGATGGACGAGGATGTCTGTCGGCGCGCATTCGAGCCGTTCTTTACGACCAAGGCCCGTGGCACCGGACTGGGACTGTCGATTTGCCAGCGGATCGTGGAGTCGCTGCGGGGCACGATCGAACTATCGAGTGAGCGGAATCGGGGGACGACCGTGACGATTCGGATGCCGATCCGGCAGGCAAAGGCCCCGGCTCGCGCCGGTGGGTTGTCGCGCACCCCGTTTGAGGCCGACTCGATCGAGCTTGGGGGAGACGCATGATTCGGGTCCTGATCATTGAGGATGAATCGCTGATTCGCTGGTCGCTGCGGCAGAAACTGCAGGAACAAGGATACGAGGTTTCGGAGGCCGAGGACGGCGCGACGGGTTTGCGATTGTTCGAGGCGCCGGAAAACGGAGGTTTTGACCTCGTCCTGCTCGACTTCAAGCTGCCTGACATGACCGGGCTCGACATTCTGCGCCGGCTGCAGAAACGCGATCATGACGCGGTGGCGATCATGCTGACGGCCTACAGCTCGCTGGAGCGGGCTGTGGAGGCGGTGAAGCTCGGGGCCTATGACTACATTGCCAAGCCGTTCCAGATGGATCATCTGCTCCTGGTCGTGTCCAAGGCGCTCGAAACGACGCGGTTGCGGCGCGAGAACCGCGAGCTGCGACAGACGCTGCTGGCTCAATTTGGCACCGACAGCATCATCGGACAGCATGCGGCGACGCGCGGGTTGCTGGATGTAATTCAACGGATCTCACACAGCGGTGCGAGCACGGTGCTTCTGCGCGGCGAGACGGGGACCGGGAAGGACCTTGTCGCCCGCGTGATTCACCACGCGTCGGAGCGCACGCCGAAGCCGTTTGTTAACGTCACCTGCACGGCGTTGTCGGAGACGCTGCTCGAGAGCGAGCTGTTCGGCCACGAGCGGGGGGCCTTCACGGACGCAAAGACAACGAAGAAGGGGCTTTTCGAACTGGCCGACGGCGGAACGGTCTTCCTGGACGAGATCGGCGACATGCCGCCCAGTCTGCAGGCGAAGCTGCTGAGGTTTCTCGAGGACCGCCGCTTCCGGCGCGTCGGCGGGACGCAGGAGATCTCGGTCGACGTCCGCGTGATCGCGGCCACGAATCGGGATATCGAGGCGGCTATCGCAGAGGGCAAATTCCGCCGCGACCTTCTTTACCGGCTGAACGTGGTGACGCTGGACCTGCCTCCGCTGCGAGCGCGGGGGGACGACGTGCGGTTGCTCGCACAGCACTTCGTCGGTCGCTTCGCGACGGAGTTCAAGAAAAAGGTATCGAAGATCGACAAAGCGGCGTTCGAGAAGCTGCTCCGCTATGAATGGCCCGGCAACGTGCGGGAACTGCGAAACGTGCTCGAGAGGGCGGTGCTGCTCTGCCGGCAGGAGTCGATCGGGGTCGAAGACATCGTGCTGGGCCGCGATCAGCCGCAGGGGTGGCTGGGGGAGCTTCAACACTGCGTGCTGCCGCTGGAGGGCTTCAACCTCGAGCGGCTGGAGCAGCTTGAATTGCACCTCATCCGCCAGGCCCTGTCGCGCACCAAGAACAACCAGACACAGGCCTGCAAGCTCCTCAATCTCAGCCGCGATCAACTCCGGTATCGACTGCAGAAACACGGCGTCGATGTCGATAGCGCGACCGGCGGCAAGCTCTAAGCCGGCGCCGTCTCAGAGATCGACCGATGCATTAGCGATTCAACTCACCGCGCCGCGTGGTCGCCGGCGGATCGAACGCGGGGTAGTCGGGATACCAGATCGACTCACGCACGAGTGAATCAATCTGGTCGTCCGGAATGATCCGTCCGAGATTCTGGCGGCGGGCGGTCCGAATCACCGCGGCGGCAATCCGGGCGCTGGCCTCGCGGAGTTCGCTCTGATCGGGGTAGACGGCCGTTCGATCGAGGCGATCGTCGGTGACGCACCCGGCCAGCGCTTCGGCCGCGGCGAGGAACATCTCGTCGGTGACTTCGCGTGCTTCGGCGAGGATGCAGCCCAGGCCGACGCCGGGGAATATGAACGCGTTGTTGGCCTGTCCGATCTCGAATGACTTACCCTCGTATCGCACGGGCGGGAAGGGGCTTCCGGTCGCGACGATTGCGCGCCCGTTCGTCCAATGGATCGCCTCCGCCGGCGTACACTCGGTCTTCGACGTGGGATTGCTCAACGCAAACACCACCGGCCGATCGACGAACTGACCCATCGCGCGGATTGCGGCTTCGCCGAACGCACCGGGTTGGGCGGTCGAACCGATCAGAATCGTCGGCTTGATCCGCGCAACGGCAGCAGCCAGATCGAAGGCGCGTGGCTCCGTAAGGGCCGCCGCATCGAATGAGTCGAGTTCGGCCGCTGAGAGGGCGAATTCACGCTTGAACGGCTCCCGGATCGTCCTGCCCTCGTGCAGCAGGCCGTTGGAATCGGCGAAGACCAGGGCGCGGTGTATGGCCGGTTCGCTCATGCCGGCTTTGCGCATCGCCGCCCGCACGAGCCGACCGATTCCAACGCCGGCCTCACCGGCACCGAGAAAGAGCAACTGCTGGCGGTCGAGGCGACCACCGGTCAGACGCAGCGCGGAGTAGATGCCGGAGAGGACGACGGCGGCGGTGCCCTGGATATCGTCATCGAAGCAAGTGATTCGCTTGCGATAGCGGTCGAGGATGGAAAAGGCGTTGTCCTTTGAGAAGTCCTCCCATTGCACCAGCGCGCGGGGGAATACCTCGACGACACCTTCGACGAAGGCCTCGATGAAGGCATCGTATTCGGCTCCGCGCAGGCGTCGGTGGCGATATCCCACGTAGTAGGGGTCATCGAGCAGCTTTGGATTGTCGGTGCCGACGTCGAGACTGATCGGGAGGCAGCTGCGGGGATGGATTCCGGCGGCGGCGCAGTACAGGGTGATCTTTCCGACGGGAATGCCCATGCCGCCAGCGCCCTGATCGCCGAGGCCGAGGATGCGTTCGTTGTCGGTGACGACGATCAGCCGGATGTCATGCAGGCCGCAGTTGCGAAGGAGCTCGGGAATCGATTCGACGTCGTCGGGCGTGATCCAGAGTCCGCGCGGCTGGCGAAAGATGTGACTGTATTGCTGGCACGCGAGGCCGACGGTCGGCGTATAGACCAGCGGCATCAACTCGGGCAGATTCTCAATCAGCACGCGATAGAAGAGGGTCTCATTTCGGTTTTGCAATGCGAGAAGCCCGATGAGTTTTTCGAGGTCGTCGGACTTCGCGCGGAGGTGTTCAACCTCGAGCGCGACCTGCTGTTCGATCGTCATGGCGGCTGCGGGAAGTAGCCCGCGCAGACGGAGATTTTGGCGCTCTGCAGCCGAGAACGCGGCGTCCTTGTTGAAGCGGGGGTCGTGGAGCAGGCGCTGGCCGGTGAACGGGACTGTCAGTCGGTGACTGGTCGCGGGGGGTTCGCTGGTGATCGTGGACATCTTGGTGACCTCCGGGGTTGAAGAATTGACGGAGGTTCTACAGAGCAATTGCCGTGCCGCTGATGGCTGAGCGGTGCATGAGCTTTCTTCGATGTGTTGAGGAATTTCCCGCAGGCGCCGTGGCCGTTCGAACGAGCAATATGATCTGGGGCCCGCCGAAACGCAAATCGGAGCGGATGGGTACGAATAAAATCAACCGGTCGGCTTTATTGCGCTGCGGACCGCGAATTGCTAGGTCTCTTCGCGGTGCACGCCATGGAACCGGACGCTTACGAGTTGTTTGAGACGACGGTGCGCGTCGGGGGCGACGCACGCACTTCGGCCGATAGTCCGGCAATTGTGGCCGTCGGAGGGGAATTGCACGCGCGGGTCTGCCTCTTGGGAAACGGGTTGGCACGGCTCAGTGCGAGTTTCGACGATTTGACGGAACCCGGCGCGCTGCGGGACATGCGGCGATTGGTCGGGCGTGTCTGCCGGCTGAGCGGCGATCCAGCGCCGATCATTGCGCACGATCTGCACCCTCACTATCACTCGACACATTTGGCACACTTCGCAGGACGGCAGATTGTGGCCGTCCAGCATCACCATGCGCATATCGCGTCGGTTCTGGCAGAGCACGGAACTTCCGAACCCGTGATCGGGGTCGCATGCGACGGGAGCGGCTACGGCGAAGACGGCGCAGTGTGGGGGTGCGAAATATTGAGGTGCGACGGAGCCAAGGCGAACCGGCTCGGGCACCTCGCGTATTTCCCGCTGCTCGGCGGCGACGCGGCGGCTTCGCAGACGTGGCGACCGGCAGCCGCACTGCTGCGGATGGCCTACGGCAACGACTGGCGCGAGGCCTGGCCCGCAGGGGCGGAATTGCCCGATGTCGCGCTGGTCAATCGCATGATCGACGCGGGCCTGAATGCGCCGCTGACGTCGTCCCTCGGGCGCGTGTTTGACGCCGTCGCGTTTCTTCTGGGCCTATGCACGGTGAACGATCAACAGTCGCGGGCGGCCGCAATTCTGGAGGCGGCGGCCGCGAGTTGCGGTTCGGTTGAGCCGTATCCGGCGGCGATCGACGAGTCAACCGGCGTCATGCAATTGCACATCGAACCGACCATCCGGCAGATCGTGGCGGCTCGGCGCGAGGGTGAGCCGATTGAGCGAATCGCGGCCCGGTTCCACGAGACGATCGCATGGCTGCTGTCAGACGCGGTGCGGCGGGCCAGCGAGCGAACAGGGATTTCAACGGTGGCGCTATCAGGCGGCTGCTTCGTCAACGAGCGGCTGCGCGGCCGGCTGAGCCGGCGACTGGCTGAGAACAGTCTCCGAGTGCTGACAAATCGCATCGTGTCCTGTGGCGATGCGGGATTGTCGCTGGGCCAGGCGCATGTGGCGCTCTGGCGTGCAACGGCGGCGAGCGAACGCTGCGCGGATTGGGACCGAAGTGAAAGGATGAGCCGTGTGCCTCGCTGTTCCGGCATTGGTGGTTGAGGCGGCGGGCGATGAGGCCGTCGTCGACCTGCAGGGCAACCGGCTGCGCATCAGCGCCGTGCTGACGCCGCGGATCGCGCCGGGCGAGTGGGTGCTGGTGCATGCCGGCTTCGCGATCGGGACGGTGGAGGAGCGCGACGCGTTGGAGACCTGGGATTATTTGCGGGACATGGAGCGGGCCGGAGTGATGTCGGACGCCGGCGCCGACCTGACCGAAGCGGCGCCAGCGATCAGCGGTGGGCCATGAGCACGAAGCGAACGAACGATGTCAACGCGGCAGCGGCGACGCAGAACGCCATGAGCGAGCTGCGGACGCTGTGCGTGCGAATCGGCCGGCGCGTGCAGATCATGGAAGTCTGCGGAACGCACACCGTTTCGATCTTTCGCAGCGGCCTGCGGTCAATCCTGCCTTCCAATCTGCGACTGATCAGCGGCCCGGGATGTCCGGTCTGCGTGACCGCGCAACGCCACATCGACGCCGCGATTGAACTGGCCGCGCGACCCGGGCTGATCATCGTGACCTACGGCGACATGCTGCGCGTTCCGGGGCGGCTCGGCTCACTGGAATCGCAGCGCGCGGCGGGCGCCGATGTCCGGGTCGTCGGGTCGGCCCGGCGAGCGCTGTCGATCGCTCGTGCGGACCCGGACCGCTCGGTTGTGTTCCTCGGCGTCGGATTCGAGACGACGGCGCCCGCAACGGCGGCCGTGGTGCTCGAGGCGGAGCGCGACGGCGTCGAAAACCTGAGCTTTCTGCTTTCGCACAAACTCGTCGTCCCCGCGATGCGGGCGTTGCTCGATGCCGGCGATGTGCCGATCGACGGATTCCTTTGCCCCGGGCACGTCAGCGTTATTACGGGCGCCGACGCATATCAATCAATCGTCGAAGAGTATCACCGGCCGTGCGTCGTGGCCGGGTTCGAGCCGCCGCAGATTGTCCAAGGGCTCGTTCGCTTGCTGCGGCAGATCGAGGCGGGGGTCGCGCGGCTCGAAAACTGCTACGAGGCCGCCGTCAGCAGGGTCGGCAACACGGTCGCACAGCGCGTGTTGCGACAGGTATTTGTTCCGGCCGCGACGCCGTGGCGCCAGTTGGGCGAGATTCCGGCAAGCGGACTGGAATTTGCGCCGCGGTTTTGGAAGTTTGACGCGCTGCGGCGGTTTGCGATGACGTTGGGAGAAGACTCGGACAATCCGGCGTGCCGGTGCGGAGACGTAATCTGCGGCCGGGTGGAGCCCCCGGATTGTCCGCTGTTTGCTCGCGGCTGTGCGCCGCTGACGCCGATCGGCCCATGCATGGTGAGCAGCGAGGGCACCTGCGCCGCGTGGTTTCAGTACGGCAAAGTTCTCCGGGAGAGCGTGTCATGAACGCGATTGAGTCGTTACCCAAGGTCGAAACAAAGCCACGCGTGCTGCTCGCCCACGGCGGCGGTGGCGAGTTGATGCAGCAACTGATCCGCGAACGGCTATTGCCGCCGCTTGCGAACCCCACCCTGTCGCGGCTGACCGACGCGGCCCTGATTCCGTGGGAAGGCAGCGCAGTGGTCTTCACGACCGATTCGTACGTTGTTACGCCGCTCTTTTTTCCCGGCGGCGACATCGGCCGGCTGGCCGTCTGCGGAACCGTGAACGATCTGGCGGTGATGGGGGGCGAGCCGATCGCGGTCAGTCTCGGGCTGATCATCGAAGAGGGGCTCTCGCTGGAAATCCTCGATCGCGTGGTTGCGTCCGTCGCGGCGGCGGCTGAGGAAGCCGGTGTCAGCGTCATCACGGGCGACACCAAGGTCATCGAGCGCCGGCAGGCAGGCGGAGGCGAGAGCGGGCTGCTGATCAACACGGCTGGAGTGGGGCGACTGCGACCTGATTCACGGCTCGACGCGAAGCGAATCCGCTCGGGCGACCACGTCTTGGTAAGCGGATCGATTGGAGAGCACGGGCTGGCCGTCATGTCGGTTCGGAACGGGATCGAGTTTGGCACACCGCTATTGAGCGATGTCGCCCCACTGGGCGGTCTGATCGGTGCGCTACTGGACAGCGGGGTCGACGTGAAGTTCATGCGGGACCCGACGCGCGGCGGCGTGGCGGGGGTGCTGGCTGATGTCAGCGAGGCGGCGGATCTGAGCGTCGAGCTGGACGAGCGACTGCTGCCGATCCGATCGTCGACACGGCATGCTGCGGAGATGCTCGGTCTCGATCCGCTCTCCATTGCGAACGAAGGCAAAGTGGTGTGCGTCGTGGCGGCAAAGGACTGCGATCGCGCGTTGGCGGCCCTTCATGATCATCCACTCGGGAGAGACGCGGCGTGCGTTGGGATTATCACAGGCAGCCGTCCGCCGCTGGTGGAGCTGCTGACCAAACTCGGCGGTCGAAGAGTCGTCCAGCGGCCCTACGGCGAGGATCTGCCGCGAATCTGTTGAGCGAGGATTCGTCAGATGAACCTGACTGATAAACACATCCTGCTGATCGAAGACGACGTCGATATGCAGCACGCGGTGCGCACGATGCTCGCGCCCGACGGCTATCGGATCGAGGTGGCGAGCACGGCCGGCCAGAGTCTCGAGGCGATGCGGCGCGATCCGCCCGATCTGGTGCTGCTCGACATCATGCTATCGACGCCGAGCGAGGGGTTTCACATTGCATACGAGATGCGCGCAGACGACCTGTTAAAGAGCATTCCGATCATCATGACGTCCGCCATCGGTCGGACGATGGGTATGGATTACGCGAAGGAAGTCGGCTCGGCATATGTGCCGGCCGACGCGTTCCTCGAAAAGCCATTGGATGCGCGCACGCTGCGAGAGACTGTGCGACGCGTCCTGATGGGCGAGAGGACGGAACATGACATCTCCAACCACGCATGAACGGTCGACAGCCGGTCCGGCAAGTGCGCTGCGGCCGGAGCTCGACGAACGGGATTCGCCGGTTCGGGGCCTGCGCTGGTTGATTTCTTTGCGATGGTTGTTTATCGCGGCGGCGGTCACGGCACTGCTGTGTGATCGCAGCTTTCGATCGAGTGCAGCTGAAGCACGCCCGATGGCGCTGTGGCTGGTGGTGTTCGCGCTGGCGGGCGTCAACCTGGGTTGGACCGCGCTGGTGGGATGGATCGGCCGTCAGCCGCCGCTCATCTGGCGGGGCGGATGGAGACTACTGCCGGATGCGCAAATCGCCGTCGATCTGCTGGGGTTGACGCTGATTCTGCGGTACGCCGGCGGTGCCGACAGTCCGTTGGCCATCTTTTACGTGTTTCACATGGCGATCAGCGCACTGCTGCTCCCGCCGTGGCGCGCGATTGCGGAGGGGGCGTGGGCCGCGCTCCTGTTTGCCGGGATGGCTGTTGGAGTCGGATTCGGCTGGCTGCAGCCGCACTTTCCCTTCGACCTGCGATCCCCGCGCCCCGAAGTGCATGATCAGGCCGGCCACCTGGTCGCGATGGTTGCGATTGTAACGTGCGGCATCATCGGCACGCTCTATTTCACCTTGCACATCGCGGGATGGCTGCGAGCGCGGGAAAGCGAATTGGCGGAGACCAACGCCGCGCTGCGGCGATCGCAGCAGGCCGTTGCTGGATTGCACGCACGGCGAGCGCGATTCATGCAGACGGCAGCCCATCAGCTCAAGGGGCCGCTGGCGACGATTCAAACGCTGGCGGGCATCGTGCGCGACGGGTTGCCGGCCGGGTCGGCCGAGGCGTCGACGTGTGATCGAATCGTCCGGCGCTGTCGGGAGGCGATTCACCAGGTTGACGAACTGCTGACGCTGGCGCGAGTGCGCGACGCCGATCCGGCTCGCCATCGTGGCGCGGTTGCGGAAGTCGCCGAGGTCGTGAAGTCGGTCTGCCGCAGTTATGAGGCGGTCGCGCACGCCGGCCGGGTCGAGCTGAAATTCGAGGCAGGGCCCGACCGGAACCTGCGGGCGCGCGTTCAGTCAACCGATCTGCGGGACTGCGTTGCCAACGTCGTCGAAAACGCGATCAAGTACACGCGGCCGGAGGGTTGCGTATCGGTTCGCGTGCAATCGGCTGACATCGGGAAGCCGGGCGAGTGGGTGGCCGTGCAGGTCACCGATTCGGGCATCGGGATGGAGCCGGCCGAGATCGAAGCGCTGACGGGGCCACGCGGGTCGGACTTCGACGACTTCCGGCGCGGAAGCAACGCCGTTGCGGCAGGCATATCCGGAACCGGACTCGGATTGACGATCGTCCGCGAAGTGTTGGAAAAGTGCGGAGGTCGAATGAGCGTCTCATCGCAGCCGGGACGAGGCACGGGCTTCACGCTGTTACTGCCAGGCGCATGGAGCAGCGACCTCGCCCCGGCGCGTGAGCCGCATCGCGCCGCCGGCTCGTCGAACGGGCCCTCGGAGCGAAAGGGAGCGACGTCATGCTTGATCGTGTAGTCAGCTATTCTCAACTGCTGCACTGCGTCGACGAGTTGTCGGCGCGGTGGAGGATCGTCGGCCCCGTTGCGCGTCGGACGCCGCGTTGTCGTCCGCCGCTGCGTTACTTCTACGAGCAGGTCGAGCGCGCCGATCAGATCGACTTCGGCTTCAGTTACTGCGTCTATGGTCCGAAGCCGCACCTGATGCCGCCGACGGAAACGCTGTTTGTCTTTCGCAAGTCCGAACGCGGTTTCTCGGCGTTTCCGGTCTTCAGCGGAAATTCGACGGCGCTGGTCGGCGTGCATCCCTGTGACCTGCACGCGATCCAGACGCTCGACGCAGTCTTCGCAGCCGACTACCGCGATCCGCATTATTTTCATCGTCGCGAGCACCTGTTCCTGGTCGGAATCGATTGCGCGACGCCGTGCCACAAGGGCGTGTTCTGCCGCGACATGGAGGCGAACTCCATCGACGCGGGATATGACGTCATGCTCTATCCGCTGGATCGAACGAAACGTGTGGACGGCGTCATCGATCCCGCGGAGCGATTCGGCGTCGTCTTCGGAAGCGATGCGGGTCGTGCGTGGCTCCTCAATCGGGACGCGCCGGACCGGACCCGCCTGCCGACAGATCTCGACGAGCTGGATTTTGACGCTTACCAGCGGCGGAAGGCGGAGGCGTTTCCGTTCGCGCTTCGGACGCGGCTGGACCATCTGCCGCAGATGCTTTCGCGCTCCTACGACTCGCTGCTCTGGCAGGCCGTCGGGCAGCGCTGTTATTCGTGCGGGAGCTGCAACCTGGTTTGTCCGACCTGTTACTGCTTCGACATGCAGGACCAAAACGATCTCCCAACGACCAGTGGATGTCGTGAGCGGACGTGGGACGGGTGCCAGTTACGCGACTTCGCGACGGTGGCGGGGAACCATAATTTCCGCGCCCGGGCGGCCGAGCGGCTGCGGCATCGGATCATGAGAAAAGGTTCGTGGACCACCGAGCGAAGCGGCCGGAAGGGATGCGTGGGCTGCGCGCGGTGCGACCGGGCCTGCACGGCGCACATTAACTCGGTTGAGATTTACAACCAGCTTGCCGAGGAGGATTGACACGTGATGCTTGCTCGACCAGCCATTCGTTCGGCGTCCGACAGCATCTTCGTGCCGGTCGAGGCACAGATACTGAGCGTCGAGTCGCTGACGGACCTGGAGAAGTTGTACTCGATCGCGCTCGACGGCGATCAGCGGCTGGGGCACCACCCGGGCCAGTTCGTCCAGGTCTCGATCCCCGGGGTTGGCGAGTGTCCGATCTCGCTCTGCTCGTCTCCAACTCGTTCGCCGGCGTTCGAGTTGTGCGTCCGCCGGGTCGGCGAGGTCACAAATCGCATTCACACCCTGGAGGCGGGCGACCGGATCGGCATTCGGGGGCCGCTCGGCCACGGATTCGACATCGCGGAGTTTGCCGGCCGGGACGTTCTGATTGTTGCAGGCGGACTCGGCCTCGCGCCGGCCCGGTCGCTCATCCAATACATCCTGGATGAACGCGGTCAGTTCGGAAAATTCCACCTGCTGTACGGGGCGCGCTCGCCGGAAGAAGCGCTCTTTCGAGACGACCAGATTCTCTGGCGGGAGAGCCGCGACGTGAACTTCTTGGTCACGGTGGACAAGCCGGATTCGCAGTGGCGCGGCAAGGTGGGGGTGGTGACGACGCTGTTCCGACACCTGCCGCGGCTCGATCCGCAGCGAACGGTGGTCGCGGTCATCGGGCCGCCGATCATGTTCAAGTTCGTCGTGCTGGAAGTCCTGGCACGCGGCATTCCGCAGAAAAACGTGTACTGCTCGCTCGAACGGCGCATGAAGTGCGGGGTCGGAAAGTGCGGGCATTGCCAAGCCAACAACGTCTACGCGTGCCTGGAGGGGCCGGTCTTCCGCTACGCACAATTGAAGTCGCTGAGGGAGGCCCTCGAATGAAACCGCAAATTGCAATCTTCAGTCTGACCGGCTGCGAGGGGTGTTCACTCGCGATCCTGGAGCTGGAAGACACGCTGCTCGATCTCCTGGGCGCCGTGGAGATCGTGAACTTCCGGGAGGGCATGACCGAGCGGTCGTGGGATATCGACATCGGCTTCGTCGACGGCGCCGTTTCGACTCCGCACGACGAGGAGGAGGTCAAACACTTCCGGGAGTGCTGCAATACGCTGGTCGCGATCGGGGCCTGCGCGTGCCTGGGCGGGATTAACACGCTGAAGAATCCGCAGGGGCGCGACGCCTACGCGTCGTACGTGTATGGCAAGCACGCCGAGTGGTTTCCGGCGGCTGATGCCCGACCGATCTCGGCCATCGTCAAAGTGGATTACGAACTGCCCGGCTGTCCCATGATCAAAGAGGAGTTTCTGCGGCTGGTGAAATGCGTGCTGGCCGGGCGTCCGTTTCGTCTTCCGACCTATCCCGTGTGCGTCGAATGCAAGAAAGCGGGAAATCTCTGCCTGTACGAGCAGGGGGAGATTTGTCTCGGGCCGATCATCCGGGCCGGGTGCAACGCAATCTGCCCGCACTTTGGCTCGAAGTGTGAAGGTTGCCGCGGGCTCGTGAGTGCGGACGCCCTGGCGATCTTTGGGCGGAACATGCGCGAACAACACAAGGTCGATCCGGCGGGTGTGCTCGCTGACCTGCGGCTGTTCGGCGCGTTTCAGGGCTCGGAACTGCCCTAGGAAGCAGTCATGAAAAACGTCACGATCGATGTGCGAGATGTCACGCGGGTGGAGGGTCACGGCAATATCTCGGTTCGGCTGCGTGATGGCGAGGTCACCCACCTCGAACTCGCTATCGTCGAAAGCCCGCGCTACTTTGAGTCGTTTCTGCGCGGGCGAATGTGGCATGAAGCGCCGCACATCACCTGCCGCGTCTGCGGGATCTGCTCCGTCGGTCACACCACGTCATCGGTCAAGGCAATCGAGGCGGCCTGCGGCATCACGCCGAGCGAGCAGACGGTGCTGTTGCGGAAGTTGATTTTCTTCGGCGAACAGATTCAGAGCCACGTGCTGCACCTCTACTTTCTCGCGGTGCCGGACTTCGTGGGCGTCGGCTCGGTGATTCCGCTCGCGCGGACGCATCCCGACGTGGTCAAGCGGGCGCTGCGCATGAAGAAGCTGGCGAATGACTTATGCGGCGTGGTCGGCGGCCGACACATCCATCCCATCGCGTATCACGCGGGCGGTTTCACGCACGTTTCGACGTCCGCCGAGCTGCGTGAATTGCATCGGCGACTGGAGGCCTCCCGCGAAGACCTCGTTGCGACCGTCCAGTTGTTCCAGCAATTGAAGATGCCCGAACTGCATCGCGACACAGAGTACATGGCGCTCAAGGTGGTGGGCAACGGCGAATATGCGTTCTACGACGGCGAAATCGTCTCGACGCGGGACCCGCGCCCGACCCCGGTGAGCGACTACCGAAAGCGCGTCATCGAGGACGTTGTCGCCCATTCAACGGCGAAGCACTGTCATTCACCCCGGGGTGGAACCTATGCCGTCGGTGCGCTGGCGCGGTTCAATAGCAATCACGCGCAGCTTCATGCAAAAGCCCGCGATGTCGCGGCGCTGCTCGGGCTGAGGGCGCCCTGCGACAATCCGTTCCATAACAACACGGCCCAACTTGTCGAAATCGTGCATTGCGTCGAATCGGCGATCGAGCTGATCGACCGGCTGTTGACGCGCGGCGTTGCAATCGAACCGCTGGTACCGCCGTCGCGATTCGGCCGCGGCGCTGGCGCGTCCGAGGTGCCGCGTGGCGTGCTGTTCCATGAGTACGCGCTGGACGAGAAGGGGCGCATCGAAGACGCCAACCTGATCATCCCGACCGGCCAGAATCTCGCGAATATCGAGGCTGACATGCGGGCCATGGTCGTGCAGCTTCTCGATCAGGGTTTGAGCAAAGAGGAGGTCACGCTGCGGCTGGAGATGCTGGTGCGGGCGTACGACCCGTGCATCTCGTGCTCGACGCACCTTCTCGATGTGGAGTGGATCGCATGAACGCTGAGACCGTCATCGACGACACCGCGGTCCTGGACGCAGGTTCCCGCGCGACGACGCCGTGCGTTCGAATCATCGGATGCGGACGAAGCCACCGCAGCGACGATCGGCTGGGGCTGCACGTTGTCGATCGGCTTTCGAAGATGTCGCTTCCATGCGTCCGACTTGCGACCAGCGAGGCGCCCGGGGCAGACCTGCTGCTTGACCTCGACGGTTGCGAATTGCTCATCATTGTGGACGCGGCCGTGGCCAGCCCGCAACTTCGACCGGGCGAGTGGATTCGAATCGACGTCGGGCACTCTATGGAAGCGCGGATTACCCCGGTCCGCGTGGCGGGCGGCGAGCCGACGCACTTTTTGGGCGTCAATACGGCGCTGGCATTGGGCGCCGACCTCGGCGTGCTCCCGAAGGATGTATGGGTTTACGTCATCGCGGCGAGCAACGTGGATTACGGCGAGGCGCTCTCGCCGGGGTTGGCCGATCGAGCGAGGCAACTGGCCGACCGCATTCGCGACGACGTCGAGGGCTGGCTGGCACGGAGGAATGGTGGCGATGCATGAGTTTGCGATCGCGATGAACCTGGTGTCAGGGGCATGCGAAGCGGCCGAACGTGCCGGCGGGCAGCGCGTGACGGCCGTGCATTGCCGCATCGGCGACATGAGACAGATCGATCATGCACTGATCCGGGAAGCGTTTGACGCGGCGGCATGCGACACACGTTGCGACGGAGCTGAGCTGGTCGTCGAGCGGATCCCCCTGCTGGCACGGTGCGAGACTTGCAGAGAGTCGTTTGCGGTCCGGAACTGGGACTGGCAGTGCCCGCGGTGCGGCCGCGAGGGCGAACTGCTCGGCGGCGGCGACGAGCTGGAGTTGCAGTCGATTGAGATGGAGACCGGCGATGAATATTCCGATCGTGCGCAGACTGTTGGAACAAAATAGCCAAGCGGCCGGCCAGAATCGGGCACGCTTCGATCGGGTCGGCACAGCGTGCGTCAATGTATTAGGCGGGGCGGGGAGCGGAAAGACGGCGCTGCTCGAGGCCGTGTTGCCGGTGCTGAGTGGCATGCGTGTCGCGGTGCTCGAAGGCGATCTGGCAACGACCAGGGACGCGGAGCGAATTGCGGCCATCGGCGTGCCGGTCGTGCAACTGCTGACGGACGGCGGGTGCCACCTGACCGCCGGGCATGTCGAGCGAAGTCTCGAAGCGCTTTCGCTTGATGAAACCGATCTGCTGCTGATTGAAAACGTCGGCAATCCGATCTGTCCGGCGAACTTTGACCTTGGAGAACACGCCCGCATCGCGGTCCTTTCCGTGGCCGAGGGGGACGACAAGCCGTCCAAGTATCCCTTGCTGTTTCGAGATGCGAAGCTGGTGGTGATTACAAAGATCGACTTGCTGCCGCTGGTCGATTTCAACATCGCCCAGGCCCGCATCGACATTCGGCGGATCAACCCCGATTGTGAGATTCTGGAGACGAGCAGCCGAACGGGAGCGGGCATTTTGCGGCTCGCCGCGTGGCTTCGGCGAATCGTACGGGGGCAAGTCGCGTCAGCGCCGGATTGGGTGTGCAGTTGAACAACCGCGGGAATTCTCGCGGCTCCTGAGTTATTTTCCGCAGGCAAGAACCGGCATCCGCCGGCGTGGGGGGATTGAACGTCTGTTTTTCGGTCACAACGGCCGGTAGCGGCGTGCCCGGATTGGATCCGCTCGCCGTCGAGTGGCACGGTGCTTGCGATGAAAAGGATGCGGCGGGAGTACCGCCGCGGAGGTCCGCTCATGGACCCTTGTCAGGTCGAACACGGACGGTGCAAAGGTTGCGGGTTGTGCGTCGAGTTCTGCCCGCGTCATCTCCTGGAACTCTCCACGGAGTTGAACGCGGCGGGCTACCACCCTGCGATCATGCACGACGAAGCGAAGTGTACGTCCTGCGCCCTCTGTGCGGAGATGTGCCCTGAATCGGCCATCCGCGTCTATCGACGCAAAAAGAGGAAGGTGTCATGAGCGTTGTTGGAGCCACCGCGTCCGTTGCACGCACTTCGTCGCCCGCCAGTGACACTGAGCGAGCATCCGGCGTGGATCGCCGCCGGCTGGTCAAGGGCAACGAAGCACTGGCGCTGGGCGCGGTGGCGGGAGGGGCCGACTGCTTTTTCGGTTATCCGATTACCCCCCAGAACGAGATTCCCGAAATCCTGTCCGGCCTCATGCCGAAGCTCGGCCGCGTTTTCCTGCAGGCCGAGAGCGAAGTGGCAGCGATCAACATGGTCTATGGCGCCGCCGCCGCGGGGCATCGAGCGGTGACGAGCAGTTCGAGTCCGGGCATCAGTCTGATGATGGAGGGCCTGAGCTACATTGCCGGGGCGCGGCTGCCGTGTGTCATCATCAACGTCATGCGCGGCGGGCCGGGGCTGGGGAATATTGCGCCGGCGCAAGGGGATTACTTCCAGGCGTGCAAGGGCGGCGGGCACGGCGACTACCACAGCATCGTTCTCGCGCCGTGGAACGTGCAGGAAATGTACGAGCTGACACGCACGGCGTTCGACCTGGCCGATCGATATCGAATGCCGGTCATCGTGCTGGCCGACGCCGTACTGGGATCGATGCTCGAACCGGCGGAAATTCCGGCGACTTTTCCGCCGGTCGAGCGTCCCAAGAAGGAATGGGCGGCCAGCGGGCGCGGCGATCGCGCACACGCCAACGTCGTGAACTCGCTGTGGCTCGGGGCCGAAGAGCTATCAGAACATAATAAGTGTCTGCAAGGCGTCTATCGCCAGGCGCGGTGCGAGTCGCGCTGCGAAGAAAGGCTCACCTCGGATGCAGAGTGCGTCATTGTTGCATTCGGCGCTGCGGCCCGCGTCGCGTGGAGCGCCGTCACTCAGCTCCGAGCCGAGGGCCGGTGCGTCGGGCTGGTTCGGCCGGTGACACTCTATCCTTTCCCCGACGATGTCTTCGCACGGCTGGCCGCGACGGTCAAGCGGTTTGTGGTGTTCGAGCTGAATGCGGGGCAGATGGTCCAAGACGTGCGACTGGCGCTCAACGGCGTGCGCCCGGTCGAGTTCTTTGGCCGCATGGGCGGGATCATCCCGCCTCCGGAGGAGCTCGCCGAATTCGTTCGGAACGGCGTCGACGCCGGCTGCGAGGCGAATCGTGACTGAGGCAATTGCAACAGCACCGAATGACTTCGAGGTCGCCTTCAAGCGGCCGAACTCGATGACGGACAAGCCGCTGCACTATTGCCCGGGCTGCACGCACGGAATCATTCATCGGCTCGTGGGGGAACTGATCGACGAGCTGGGCAATTTGGATCACACGGTTGGGGTTTGCCCGGTCGGCTGCAGCGTTTTCGCTTTCGAGTATTTCCAATGCGATTTTATCGAGGCAAGTCACGGCCGCGCCGCTGCAGTCGCGACGGCCGTGAAGCGTTGTGACCCGCGACGATTTGTCTTCACCTACCAGGGCGATGGCGACCTCGCCGCAATCGGCCTTGCTGAGAGCGTCCACGCCCTCGCCCGCGGCGAGCGGATCTGTGTCTTCTTCGTCAATAACGGGATCTACGGCATGACCGGCGGGCAGATGGCGCCTACGTCGCTCATCGGGCAGAAGACAACGACGTCGCCGATGGGTCGGAGCCTGGGTTTGACGGGTCCGCCGATCGGCGTGTGCGAGCTGATCTCAACCTTGCCGGCGACGGCCTTCGTCGCCCGAGTTCCGTTGACGAGCCCGAAGAACGTGAACCTGGCCCGCAAGTACATGCGGCTGGCGGCTCGCGCGCAGCTCGAGGATCGCGGCTCGTCGCTGATCGAGTTTCTAGGGACCTGCCCCGTGCAGTGGGGGATGTCGCCCATAGAATCGATGAAGTATGTCGAAAAGTCGGTCGTTCCGGCGTTTCCGCCGCGAGTATTCGTCGACCGCGTGAGTGAGCCCTCGCTGGAGACTGCCACATGAAGCGCTCGGTGCTGGTCGCGGGCTTTGGCGGGCAGGGCATCCTGCTGATCGGCCAGCTGATGGCCGAGGCCGCGATGCGCGACGGCTTCTACACGACCTGGTTTCCATCGTACGGGCCTGAGATGCGCGGCGGTACTGCCAACTGCACGACGATTTACTCCGATCAGGAAATCGGCTCGCCGATCGCGGCCGAGTACGACGCCCTGATTGTCATGAACCAGCCGTCTCTGGAGCGGTTCGGTCCGCAAGTCCGGCCCGGTGGTGTTGTGCTGGTCAACTCGTCGATGGTACCGACGCGGCTTGGGCGGACGCACATCTCTGAGTTGTATCTGCCGGCGCGGGACATCGCCCGAGCCGCCGGTAACGAGCGAGCGGCCAACGTGGTGATGCTGGGCGCCTACATGGGCTTTGACGGCACGTTGAGCGAAGCCGCAGTGGACCTGGCGATCACCGCCGTGATTGGAAAAAAGCACCCTGAATTGATCGAAGTCAATCGAGCTGCCGTTCGGGCCGGGCGCCTAGCCGCGGTATCCGAAGCGGCGGTCAACGCAGAAGGGAGCGTGGCACATGTTGTCATGCATGGATGAAATCAACGAATCACGGCGCTGGCTGGCGGAAAATTGCCATGCGGCGCATGTCAGGCACATGCTGGAGCGCGGTCTCGACTATTATGAAGCGGTCGTGCGAGCAGGGCTCTGTACGCAATTGACGGAGGGCGATGATTTGTTCGCATTCCTGTCGGATGCCGAGTCGGCCGTCAGCCGATCGCGGCATTTCCTGCAGGCCACCCTGTAGCACGAATCGGATCGGGTGCGGGCATGAGTGACAACTGGCGCGACCTGTGCAAGGGCAAGCTGATGCCGCTGCCGCGGGCGGTGGCGCTTATCCGACGCGGGGAGCATATCCACCTGTCGGACGGATCGGCTACGCCCATCGGGGTCCTGCCGGCGCTGGTATCCGAAGAGTCGCCGCTGAACGACAACGTGCTGACGCACTTGCTCACGCTGGGCGAAGCGCCGTACGTCAGGCCGGAGCTGGCCGGGCGGTTCCGACACAATGCCCTCTTTATCGGGAACAACGTGCGGCAGGCGGTCGCCGACGGCCGCGCGGACTACACGCCGATCTTTCTTTCCGAGATCCCGCGGTTGATTCGAACCGGTCGAATTCCGATCGACGTCAGCATCATTTCCGTGACGCCGCCCGATCGCTACGGCTATGTGAGTCTGGGGACGCACGTGTCGGTTTCGCGGGCGGCGGTGGAGGCGGCTCGCCTGGTGATCGCGGAGGTCAATCCGCGGATGCCGCGGACGCATGGCGACACGCTGATCCACATCGATGAGGTCGACGCAATGGTTGAGATCGAGCATCCATTGCCGGAGCTTCGCGCGGCTGCGCCGGGGCCGGAGACCGAGGCGATCGCGCGACATATCGCGGAGCTGATTCCGGACGGCGCGATTATGCAGATGGGAATCGGCGGTATCCCGGACGCCATCGTCCGCTTTCTGGCTCATCGGAACGATCTCGGCGTCCACACCGAGATGTTCAGCGATGGTGTGATCGACTTGGTTCGCTCGGGCGTCATCAACGGCCGGCGGAACAAGCTGCACCCCGGCAAGGTGGTGGCGGGCTTCTGCATGGGGTCCCAGCGGCTGTACGACTTTGTCAACGACAATCCGACGATCGAGCTGTATTCGGTCGATTACACGAACGATCCGTTCATCATCGCGCAGCACGACGACATGGTGGCCATCAACATGGCGTTGGAAGTCGACCTGACCGGGCAGGTCTGTGCCGATTCAATTGGAACGCGGTTTTACAGCGGTATCGGCGGACAGGTCGACTTTATCCGCGGCGCGGCACGGGCAAAGCGCGGCAAACCGATCATCGCATTGCCCTCGACCGCGTGCGACGGGACCGTGTCACGGATCGCGCCGCGACTCGGGGAAGGCGCGGGCGTCGTCACGACTCGCGGCGATGTCCACTACGTTGTGACCGAGTACGGCGTGGCCGACCTGCACGGCCGGACCGTGCGCGAGCGGGCGATGGCGCTGATTTCGATCGCGCATCCCAAGTTCCGGCATTGGCTGCTGGCGGAGGCGAAGCAGCACAAGATGGTTTATGTCGATCAGCTCGAACCGCCGGTGCGGATGGCGATCTATCCGAAGGAACTGGAGACGAAGCTGCGGACGAAAGACGGACTGCGGCTGCTGATCCGACCGATCAAAACGACGGATGAGGACCTGCTGCGCGATCTGTTCTACCGCTTCTCCGAGGAGACGATCTATCAGCGGTTTTTCACGGTAAAGAAATATGCTCCGCACGCGAGTCTCCAGCAATTCTGCAATATCGACTACGACCGCGACATGACGCTGGTGGCGTCGCTCACGCAGGGCGACACGGAGCAGATCGTCGGGACGGCGATGTACGCACTCGACGCAAAGACGGGCTTTGCCGAGGCGGCCTTCGTCGTGGCCGACCAGTACCAGGGGCGGGCGATCGGCAGCACGCTGATTCGCCGGCTGACGGAGATCGCCATTTCGCGCGGCGTGAAGGGCTTCACGGCGGATGTACTGACGGACAATACGCGAATGCTCCGCGTGTTTGAGAAGTGCGGTTTTCCGATGGAGTCGAGGCCGCATGGCGACACGCTTCAATTGCGTATTCCCTTCGATCGGCGGAGTGCGCCGGACTCGAAACCCAGGGGGTTCGCGCCAGGAGGCGCGGCAGGGGAGGTCCGAACATGAAACCGCTGCGGGAGCGAATTGAAGGGCGGATTCGCGAGACGATCTGTCGGGCGTGTGTCTACGAAAAGTCCGACGGAAGCTGCGGCCTGCAGCGGATGCCGTGCCCGATCGTGAGCAAGCTCGACGAGATCATTCGGATCGTGCAGACGACTCGGAGCGATCAGATCGATCCCTACGTCGATGCGCTGCGGGCGGTGGTCTGCAGCGAGTGCCAGATGCAGGATGCGCAGGGCAACTGCCCGATGCGCGCCCACGCCGACTGCGCTCTCGATGACTACTTCGTGCTGCTGGTCGATCTCGTCGAGCAGGAAGTCGCGCGGGATCAGGCCGCGGCCGGATGATTGCAGGCAGCGACGCGCCGGCCCGGTCTGCAAGGCAGGGTACGCGATCTGTCGATCTGACCCTCGTGGTCAGTCCGAGGCGCGGAAGAGTGCCGTAGCGGCGATAGGTTGCCGTGCGATCTCGGGCCCTTCGAAGGACACGTCGAGCGCCGAATCGCCGCCGCGTTGAAAGTACTCGAGCCGGATGGGGTGCTTGCCGGCGGCAAGTGCGATCGCTCCCGCGGCTTCCTGCGCGCCGTGCAAGCCGTCGTTGTCGACCACTCGCGTCTTTCCGATCCACAGGTTGCTTCCGTCGTCGGAGTTTACGTAGAACGTGTAGACACCGTCGCGCGGAACGTCAACGTAGCCGTTGCACTGAACGCCGAAGTTCGCGTCCCGCGCTCGGGGCGGACGGCGAAAGATGTCGATGGTTCCGCGAGACATCGGCGAGGACTTTTCAAGATCCGCCGCGAGCGAGAACGAGCCCTCGTAGTACGCATAGGATAATCCGTTCATCAGGTTGCCCGGCTTCTCGGCCGGCAGCGGCTTGACGAATCGGTACGAGCGCGAAGTGACGAAGTCGTTCGACTCGACGCCGACGACGGCTTTGGCCCTGATTGTTGCATCGCGAGAAACCTTGATCGGGCCGGAGTAGGTCGGGGACTGCTGCGTCGGCTCGCTGCCGTCGAGCGTGTAGTGGATGCGGGCGTTTGGATGATCGGCCCGGATGGTCACTTCGAACGGCTGGATGGCCAACTCCTGGCGAGGTTCGATCTTTGCCGCCAACACATAGTCATAAAGATCGCATGCCGCCGTGAACGAATCGTTCTCGTCCGCGCCGGTCGAAACAGCAAATACGCGGATACGCTCGTTGTCGGGAAGCGTAATCGCCCGCGCGCCGGTAGGAAGCGCGAAGCTGTAGCGATAGAGATAGCAGAAAACGTAAGGTTCATTACGGCCGGCGGCGTCGTGGCGATGCGTGCCGATCCAGGCGAGCCGGTCGCGCTTGATGAAGGGCTCGGTCATGCGGCTGGGAGGCACGACACGACCATCGACGACTAGACTCTGCCACTGGCCGACGTCGCCGGTCCAGTTCTGCACGTGCCAGGGGATCTTCCGTTCGCCGAGCGTGATCGAGCCGGACGTGTCTCCGTCGGCCGCCGCCAGGACGTGCAGCCGCTTGGCGTCGCTTCCTGGCAGATTGATCGTTTGCCCGCGGCACGACATGGCGTTCTTCTCGGTGGGAGCGGACGTGCCAAGTTCGAATCGAATTCCGCCACACTCAACTGTCTTTCCAAGCAGTTCGGCGGGAATCGCGTGTCCATCCCGATCAAACGAGCCGCCGAGCTTTTCGGAATCACGGCTGACGACATCCGTATCGAAAGGCAAGGCGATGCTCCGACAGGTCGGCGCCGTCAGAGCGTGCCCGGGCTCGGCCAGCTTTACCGCGAAGGTCTGCAGCTCGTATGGCTTCATATCAAAGTTGATTTGATTGCCGTGGACGTCAACCGTGCGATCGACGGGGAGTTCGGAGCCGTTGATTGCTCGTGCGCCGACGGCGCGAGCAGCGAAACGCACAAATGCATCCTTGACCGGACGGCCGGACAGCTCCTGCACGCGCACGATGAGGTCGTTTCCTTCTTCTGATTTCTTGATCGCCCGAATCGCAACCTGCGGCGTGTTGACCGAGGCAAACGAGTGCGAGCTTAACGCGGGCGCCGTGTCAGGGTTCCTTGGCCTGTTGGGGTCGCCTTCGGGCCGAAAAACCTCTAATGGCTGGTTCACGCGAGCGGCGATCCACGGGGACTGGCCGTCGCGCCAATCGCCCTTGTGGCCGGCCACCGCATAGAGAAAGCGGTGCGTCACGAGGTCCTTCATCACCGATGGGGGACTGTGAACGAGACTGAGCCGGAGTGTGCGGTCGTCGGGCTTATCCCAGCCGTACTTGCAGTCGTTCATGATCGTGACGCCAAACAGGCCGTCGGGTGACGTCACGTCGGCCCACTGTTGGGCTGGCACCTCGTAAAGACGCTCGGTGTTGTTTCCGCGCTCGATGGTACCCAGCCCGAGGTCATACGTTGCTCGTGGGTTGGCCGAGGCGAGTTCAAAGGCGGCCTTGAGCAGCGTCCCGCGTGTATTCCAATCGACACGGTTGTCGAACTCGACGCGGTCACCCGCTCCGCCTGCGCTGAGTCGAATCCGCTGTACAAACGTGGAGCCCTCGGCCTGTCGGACGATCTCGACGGCGACGCGGACCGGACCATCTTCGACGACGCGGACCTTCGCGGGAGCCGCGACGTATGCGCGCGGCTTGGCTGAGATGTTCTTGTAACTGATCTCCCATTCGGGCCACTGATCGGGCACGTCGTCGAGGAGCTGCTGCCGGATCGGAGCGACCAGGAGCTCCCGGCCAATGGACTTATCGAAGATGTTGGACACATCGCCGTTCCTGTCAATCGCAACGCGATAGCGGGCGTTCTCGAGCTTCGTCGGGCTGACGCGAAGTTCGTTCGACAGTTTTGCCGGGGCATTGCTCGCCTCGACACTGAAGACGGCAAATCCGACCGATGGCGCCGTCGCGAGGAAGAGAAGGCGAATGTCGTTTTCGTGTCTTTCTACGACCTGGGCCGGGACATCCCGGCCGTCCGGGGCCTTCACGCTCACTGCTTTCGGCGCGGCGTTCGGGAATCTCACAATGGCATCGACGACGTCCTGCCGTTCGATCGAGAGTGGATTGAATATCACAATTGGAATTCCGCTTGTTCGCGTATCGAGCGATCCGGACACGGCATCGACCGCGTCAGTCAGCACGCCGGAAAACTGATTGGAGCAGGCGAGCTCGTCGTTCCAGGAGTAGGTGTAGGCCTGCGGGATGGACGTGCCGGTCAGGTCGTCATGGTGGTGATGCCAGACCAGCCGTAACCAGGCATCGCGGAGCGCGTCGCGCGGGTATGCCAGGCCGCCGAGCCAATCGGCGATGGCCGATGCTCGTTCGGCGGCGTCGGCTAGCTGCTCGTTGCGGCGGTTCCATCGCTTCATGATGGCTTGCGACGTGTAGCAGCCGGTGCCGTGGCGCGTCATGAGCATCTCGCCCCGGTAGCGGGGGAGTTTGGCGATCTGCTCGGGGGTGAGGTCGCGGTAGAGCTGATCGGCGGCGGCGCTGATGACGCGGATCGGTCCGCCGCCGTGGATGCTTTTTTCGAGCCAGGCGACCGAATCGGCATCGGGCGCGCCGCCCTGGTCGCCGACGCCAAAGTACTTGTAGGCGACGTAGGCGCCGGATTGATGCCCTGTCTTGTTGATTCGGGCCAGCCACTCGGCGCTGCGGCTGAGGTCTTCGCGAATTGTACTGACGTAGTCGCCGGGATTCAGTGCCGCGATCAACGAAGAACCGTCGACGCCTTCCCAGACTCCAATGTCGAATGGGATGCCGATCGAGGAGCCCCACGTGAGCTTCTGGGTGGAGAAGCCTTTCAGGCCGCAATGGACGGCGAGAGTCGGAAGGGCGTAGCCGAAGCCGAAGCAATCGGGCAGGTAGATGTCGCAGCTCGAGTGGCCGAACTCGCGCTGGAAAAAGCCGTTGCCGTAGAGAATGAGGCGGACGAGGGCTTCCGGCGAGGGAAGGTTGACGTCGCCGGCGTCGATCGAACTGCCGCAGACGTTCCAGCGGCCAGAGGCGATGAATGACTTGAGTTTCTCGTATGCGGCCGGCTGGTACTCGCGGGCGAGCATGTAACGGAATGCGCCTTCGAAGCTGAACTTGTAGTCGGGGAATTTCTCGAATCGATCGAAATTGTTATTGAGGGTGTTGGGGACGTATTCGTTGATCGAATCTTGAATCGTCCACAACCATTGCGTGTCGAGGTGAGCGGTGCCGACGACGTAGAGGGTCGGCTGTGTGGATGGCGGCGGGGCCGCATGAATTATCGTGGCCGATTTCCCGAGGCAAGACATGAAGGCAAGCAGGGCGAATCGTCTTGAGAACTTCAACTGCTTTCCCTCCTCCTGCTATGCGAGTCTGTTACGACGCAAACGCGTCAACAGCACCGCGAGAACGATTATGACACCGCGGCCGATGAGCTGGCCATCTTCATGGACGTCGAGCAGTCGCATGCCGTTGACGATGACACCAATGAAGACGACGCCCACGAGTGTACCCCAGACGCTCCCGCTCCCGCCGCGCAGACTGGTACCGCCGACGATGACGGCTGCGATGACGTCGAGCTCCCAGCCGGCAGCGACAGTCGGATTGCCGGACATCATTCGCGACGAGAGCAGGACGCCGCTTAGCGCGGCGAGCGTACCGGTGATCGCGAGGGAGAGCACGCGGACGCGGCCGACGGCGATTCCGCACAATCGGGCCGCTTCGGCATTTCCGCCGACGGCGTAGATGCTTCGTCCGAAGGGGGTGTGATTGAGAATTACGTACACCGTCAGGAAGGTGACTGCCAGAACGATCGTGGGAAAAGGCACGCCGGCGAGGCGGCCGCTTCCGATGAAGTTGAACCACTCCGGAAATGGCGTGAGCGGAAAGCCGTGCGTTATTTTCAGAGCGGCGCCTCGAAGCGCGGTCAGCAGCGCCAACGACGTAATGAAGCTGGGCACGCCGTATTTCGTCCGCATCAGGCCGATCGACGCCCCGCAGGTGAATCCGACGCCCAGCGTCAGTGCGATTGCCGCCCATACCCAGACGTGACTCGCAACCAGCCAGGCCGTCAGGCATCCCGCCAGGGCGACGACCGAGCCCACGCTCAGGTCGATCTCGCCGGCGATGATGACCATGGTCATTCCGAAGGCGATTACACCGATCTCCGATATCGACCGGAGCACATTCATGAGGTTCTCGACGCTGCGGAACTCGGGCACACGTCGCGCCAGGTAGATGCACACCGCGAGCAGAATAATCTCCAGCACGCTGTTCAGCAGTAACGAAGTCAGCCGTTGCCGCGTCACGGAACAGTGGCCTCCATGCACAGTGCCAGGAGGTTGTCGAGCGTGGTTTCCTCCGGGCGGACCTGTGCGGCGATCCGACCACCGCTAAGCACGAGGATGCGGTGGCACACTTCGAGAAGCTCCTCCAGCTCACTTGAGACGAAGATGGAACCGATCCCGCGGCGACTGAGGTCGCGAATGATTTCGAAGATTTGCTGTTTGGCCTGCAGGTCGATGCCGCGCGTCGGCTCGTCAAACAGAAACAAACGCGGTTGGGTATTCAACCAGTTGCCGAGGACGACTTTCTGCTGATTGCCTCCGGAAAGCAGTGCGACGGGTCGCTCCGAATCGGCGAGAACGATCTTCAGGTCGCGGACGTTGCGATCGACGACGGGACGCTGCAGACCTTTCCAGATCAATCCCAATCGACTGAGTCGGTCGAGCGATGCAAGGCAGAGGTTGTTCCGGACGCTCATCTCAAGCACGAGGCCCTGGCGCTGGCGATCCTCGGGAGCGAGGGCAAGTCCAGCCGCTTTTGCGGAGCGCGGTGATTTTGCACGGAGCGGCCGGCCGTGGATTCGGATTTCACCGTGCGTCGGCGGCGTTGCGCCGAACAGGGTCATGAGAAGCTCGGTACGGCCGGCTCCCAACATGCCCGCCAATCCAAGAATCTCGCCGTGACGGAGCGAGAAACTGACATCGTCGAGTTTGTCGGCCACGCGCAGGTGGCGCACGTCCAGTGCGGGTGCGGCGGGCTCGCGTGTTTCGACTATCCGGGGCTGCGGAAGCGAACGGCCGAACATGAGTTGGACGATCGCCTTCGGCGAGGTTTCGGCGATTGGGAGCGATCCGGCCAGCCGGCCGTCGCGCAAGACTGAAACGCAGTCGGCGATCTCGCGCAGTTCCTGCAGGCGATGCGTGATGTAGATGACGGTCACGCCGCGACCGGCGAGGCCGCGGATGAGGCCGAATAGTTGATTGACCTCATGGCTGGCAAGGGCGGCGGTCGGCTCGTCGAGCATCAGCACGGATGCATTGCCAGAGATCGCACGGGCGATCTCGACGATTTGCTGCTGGCCTACACTGAGTTGACCGGCCCTGCGGCGGACGTCCAGTCGAACGTTCAAGGACGCGAGCGTGCCAGAGGCGGTGCGTTCGATCTCGCGCCAGTTCAAGACGAGGCGGCGCAGGCCGACTCCGCGGGGCCAGCGTCCGAGAAGGATGTTTTCGGCAACCGTCAGGTCCGGAATGAGACTAAGTTCCTGATGAACCGTTGCGATTCCTTGTTGGAGGGCGTCACGCGGCGAGCGCAATCGTGTCTCGCGCCCGTCGAGGACGATCTGTCCGCTTGTTGGCTCGGTAGCGCCCGAAAGAATTCTGACCAGCGTGCTCTTGCCGGCTCCGTTTTTTCCGAGCAGTGCGTGCACCTGGCCCGGCAGAAACCGGATTGAGAGTCCGTCGAGCGCGACGGTGCCCGGATAGAGCTTGCGGATTTCCCGAGTTTCGATGGTCGCGCCAGGCATTGAACGCGATTCTAACGCGAGGCACCTGCGAGGCGGTCCCGAAGCGATCGGAGCTCTTCGGGCTGGTCGCGGCTAAAAAGGCGACCGTTCATGACCTGGTTTTTCTCGATGGGTTCGCCGCGAAGCGAGCGGGCCGCGGCCTCGACAGCCGCGGCGCCCATTTCGTATGGCTGTTGGGCCGTGACTGCTTGCAGGATTCCGTCGTTCGATAACAGGAAGTCGATGAGCTGCGTGCTGATGTCCGTTCCGAAGACGGCGACACGGCCGCCCTTGCCGGCGTTCTTGACGGCCGTGACGGCGCCAACCGTCCCGCCTTCGTTCGCGGCCCAGATGATGTCCGGGTTCTTGGTCAGCAGCTCGCCGACGACGGTAGCGGCTTGCGGCGCTTCCCACGCGTCCTGTTCGGCGACGATCTCGATACCGGGCAGGCCGGCGACGGCCTGCTTGAATCCTGCGACGCGGGCGCCACCCTGTTCGGGAAGCTGCGAGGCGAATCCGATAATGGCAACTCTGGCTTTGCCGGCACGATGCTTCGAAATGAATTGGCGAGCGGCTGCGCCGGAGCTTGCGCCGAGATCGACTTGATCGCTTCCGATTTGTGATGCGACGAAGTCAGCGGGCAGGGCGTTGTTGTAGGTGATGATGCGAATGCCGGCGTCGTTCGCCCGTTTCAGGGCCGGCAGGGAGGCCGCGGCACTCAGAGGGGAGACGACGATTGCGCCGACGCGCTGTGCCATGAATGTCTCGATGAGCGAGATCTCCTTGTCCAACGCGCCGGCAGCGTTCTGGACTCGCAGATCGACGCCCAGTTTTTCGGCCGCGGCTCGCATGCCGGATTCGTTGAGGCGGAAGAACTGGTCTTGTTGCATGAGGATCGCGCCGATGTTGGGCTTGGCGGAGTCGGTTGTTGAGCGATCGCAGGCGGCGAGGGCCGTGATGCTGAAAGCCCAGCACACTCGGACAGCGAGTCGAAGTGGGTTGTTTCGGCGATGGCGAGGATGGATGCGGTCCATGCGATGATTCCGACTGACCCCATGTGGGCGAACAAAAGCGATTGTCGCTTGAGTGTTGAGGAGTGCAAGCGTTGCGGATCTCGAATGCGTTTCAGGAGCTATGGTGATCTGTATGGAGGCGCTTGACGGTCCGGCGGAGGAGTCGATACTTGCCGGTGGAGAGCTTGCGGGCGTAATTCAGTGGTAGAATACCAGCTTCCCAAAACCGATGCGGCTCTACCTAAGCACACCGAAAACCGCTTTGGCGCTATCGGGAACGCGGTTATCCAAAGGCCACAGGGGCGACAAATCGATCCAAGTAGAGCTGAATCGACCGCTTAAGTAGAGCAGACGTATCTCTGAACATTTTACGAACACGCATCGTTCCGAACCGTCAACTGGCAAATCGAGCCATACCTATCGTACTCGTCGGGCCCACCGAAGGCGTCCATGGCACGACTCTGCGTTTAGAATTGGCCCCTGCTATCCCGAATGGTGTCCGGCTTGGGAGACGCGCGAAAAACACGCGGCGCCGAAAACGCAGAGGCCCCGCGCCGCGACGGAGGCTTCGCGGCAGAGGAAGGCAAGACGGTGTTGGATCTGGTTCTGACGCGCAGCGGAACGAACGTCAACGCGATGACGATCAGTATTCGGCGGAACGTGCGGACACTCCCGTAGCTGGAAACGAATACGATCCTACGCGAAGTATCTGCTCACGCCATCGTCCCGATGGTCTTGCGGAAGCGTGCGAGCGCGATCCCGAAGAAGACTGCGCCGATCAGCGCGACCGCGACGAATTGCGGCCATACGACAACCAGGCTCGCCCCACGGTACAGGATCCCTTGGGCGAGCTTGACGAAATGCGTGGTCGGCGCCGCCAGCATGACCAACTGAACCCAGTCGGGCATGCTTTCGCGCGGGGTCGCGCCGCCGGAGAGCATTTGCAGCGGCAGCAGCACCAACATCAACAGCAGACCGAACTGCGGCATCGATCGTGCAATTGTGCCAATGAAGATGCCCATCGAAGTTGTGGCGAACAAGTGCACTGCGGCACCGCCCAGGAACAGCGCGATCGAGCCCTCGATCGGCACCGAGAGCAGGCCCTGCACGACGAAGGCCAGGGAGAAGGCGCAGGCGGCCAGCACCACCAGCCCCATCGACCAGACCTTGCTGGTCATGATCTCCAGCGGCGTCACCGGCATCACCAGCAGGTGCTCAATCGTCCCGCGCTCGCGCTCGCGGATCAGCGCGGCGCCCGTGAGCACGATCGAGAGCATGGTGACCTGGTTGATCACTTGCATCACGGCGACGAACCAGGACTTGTTCAGGTTGGGGTTAAAGCGCACTCCCCCCGCCAGATCAACCTGAAGTCTCGTGTCGGCGCGGTAGCGGTTCACGAATTCCTGCACCTCGCTGCTCACAATCGTCTGGATGTAGCCGCTGCCGGCGAAGGCCTGGCTCACGCGGGTCGCATCGACGTTGAGTTGAATCGTCGGCCTGCGCCCGGCCAGCACGTCGCGCTGGAACTCGGGTGGGATGTTGAGGGCGAAGGTGTCGAGTCCGGCGTCCATCCGGGCGTCCATTTCAGCCAGCGTAATCATCACCGGTCGCAAGAAATGAGGTGCGTAGAAGGCGTCGACAATCCGCTCCGACAGGGGTGACTGGTCCTCGTCTACAACGGCGATCGGCGCCTTATTGAGCGTTTCCGGCGCCCCCGTTGCAGCCGTATAGATCGACACTGTGAAAGCGAAGATGATCAACACCAGCATGATCGGGTCGCGGGCCAGGCTCCACAGTTCCTTCACGCCCAGATA
Source organism: uncultured Planctomycetaceae bacterium (assembly GCA_964549445.1). Taxonomy (GTDB): domain Bacteria; phylum Planctomycetota; class Phycisphaerae; order UBA1845; family UTPLA1; genus SpSt-539. Next base: position 6,643 of record CAZJVS010000019.1, on the reverse strand, counting down.
AAAAATGTTGCCGGCGCGCATGGTTCAGGCCTCCTGCTTCTTCAGCAGCGCCACGCTCAACCCGAGCAGCACTGGAATGGTGATCAGCAGCGGGACGAACGAGCCGTACAAGTCGGCAAGACCCAGTGCCTTGGAGAAGGTGCCACGGGAGATCGTCAGGAAATAGGTGGTGGGATAAATCTGCCCGATCAGCGCGCCCCCGCCCTCCAGCGAGGAGACTGGGTCGAGCATGCCGCAAAACTGTATGGCGGGCAGCAGGGTGAGCACCGCCGTGCCGAAAATGGCCGCGATTTGACTCCGCATGAAGGTCGAAATCAACAGTCCCATCGCAGTTGCGCAGATCACGTACAGCAGCGCGCCTGTGGCCTCAGCCGCAAAACTCCCCGTCAGCGGCACACCCAAAACGGTCACCGCAAGCACCGTGAGCAGCAGGAAATTGAGCATCCCGAGCACCACGTAGGGAAGTTGCTTGCCGAGCAGGAACTCCAGGCGCTTCGTCGGCGTAACATAGAAATTGATGATCGAGCCGAGCTCTTTCTCGCGGACCACCGAAAGCGTCGCCAGCATGGCCGGGATCAGGAGCAGCAGCAGCGGGATCACCGCCGGCACCATCGCCACCAGGCTCTTGACATCGGGGTTATAGCGAAACCGCGTCTCGATGGTGGCCGGAGCCATCGAGCCGTGCTGGCCGAGGTCACGTGTGGCCCGGTCAGCCAGCCAAAGGGCGTGCATGCCTTGCACGTAGCCACGGACGGTTTCGGCGCGCTGCGGCATGGCGCCGTCGATCCAGACGCCGATCTGCACCCGCGTTCCGCGCGCCACGTCGCGCCCGAAGCCAGGAGGAATCTCGACGGCCATGCTGATCTCTCCTGACCGCATGCGTCGATCCAGGGCCTCGTAGTCGGTGATCGGCGGCCGCTCGACGAAGTAACGCGACCCGGCCAGATTGAGCACGTAATCGCGGCTGACGGTCGTCTCGTCGCGGTCCAGCACGGCAAAGGTCAAGGCTTCCACGTCCATGGTGATGCCGTAACCTATGACGATCATCAGAATCACGCTGCCGAGGAGCGCCAGGGTCCCGCGAATCTGGTCGCGGCGTAGTTCCAGAGCCTCGCGCAGCGTGTAACTCAACAGGCGCCCAATACTGAAAGACCCACTCGGGGCGGCTGCCCCGAGTGGGGTACCGCTTCCTGCAGTCAGCGCGCGTGCTGCTGCGCGATTCGGCTCTGGCGCGGGTCCCCTTGCCTGAGCCTCGGCCGCTGCATCTTCCAGGTAGCCGATGAACGCGTCCTCCAGTTTGTCCACGCAGCGCTTGTTGGTCAGCTCCGCCGGTGTATCGCTGGCCAGCACCTGGCCGGCATGCATCAGCGAGATGCGGTCGCAGCGCTGGGCCTCGTTGATGAAGTGGGTGGAGACGAAGATGGTGACCTTGTCGCGGCGGGAGAGATCGATCAGGGTCTGCCAGAAGGAGTCCCGCGCCACCGGATCAACGCCGGACGTGGGCTCGTCGAGGATCAGCAGCTCGGGGCGGTGGATCAACGCCACTGCCAGGGATAGACGCTGCCGTTGCCCAAGCGGAAGCGAGTTGGGGAGCGCGTCAACGATCTGCTCCAGGCCGAAACGCCCGACCATTTGTGCCACCCGCTCTGAGATCTGCTCCTGAGGAACCTGAAACAGCCGTGCGTGCAAGACCAGATTCTGCCGCACCGTCAATTCGGAATAGAGCGAGAAAGCCTGCGACATGTAGCCAACGCGCCGACGGGTTTCGAGATCCTGTGCGTCCACTTGCTGGCCGAACAGCCAAGCTTGACCCTCGCTGGCCGGGAGCAGGCCGGTCAGCATCTTCATCGTCGTCGTCTTGCCGCAGCCATTCGAGCCGAGAAAGCCGAAGATCTCGCCGCGCTCGATGCGGAAGGTCACCTGGTTGACCGCGACGAAATCGCCGAAGCGCTTGGTCAGGTCCCGCGCTTCAATGGCCACCTTCCCGTTCTCCGCCGCGAGCGGCGGAATCTCCACTTTTCGGTGGCCGCGACGCTTCTCCTCCGGCAGCAGGGCGATGAAGGCCTCTTCCGGCGAAGCTGTACTGGTGCGCTCGAGCAACTCCTGTGGTGTGCCGGAGGCGAGCACGCGGCCGTCATCCATGGCCACCAGCCAGTCAAACCCCGCCGCCTCTTCCATGTAGGCGGTCGCCACCAAGACGCTCATGCCCGGCCGGTTGGCGCGGACGTGGTCAATCAACTCCCAGAACTGCCGGCGCGAGAGGGGATCGACGCCGGTGGTCGGCTCGTCGAGGATCAGCAGGTCCGGGTCGTGAATCAGTGCGCAGCACAGGCTCAGCTTCTGCTTCATGCCGCCGGAGAGCTTGCCCGCCGGGCGCGCGGCGAACGGCAACAGCCCTGTGCCCTCCAGCAATTCCGCGATGCGCCGCTCCCGCTCGGCGCGCGCATGGCCGAACAGCCGGCCGAAGAAGTCCGCGTTCTCGAACGCCGACAGCGTCGGATAGAGGTTCTTGCCCAGCCCCTGCGGCATGTACGCGATGCGCGGACAGACCTTCGAGCGATGCGCGGCGGACCGCATGTCGCCGCCGAGCACTTCGACTCGTCCTTCCTGAATCCTCCGCGCCCCCGCGACGAGCGCGAGCAAGGTCGACTTACCGACTCCATCCGGACCAATCAACCCAACCATGCGATTGGCAGGAATCTCGAGGCTGACTGCATTGAGCGCAAAGGTGCGAGCGTAGCGCAGTGTCACGCCTGCGAGGCGCGCCACCGTTTGAGCGCCGGGCGTCATTGCGGCACGTTGATCCGCATTCTGTCCGGCCATTCGACTTTCGGATCCAATCTTAGGTACGCCATGCCCGGCAAGCCGGTCTTCACATACGTGAGGTGTTTCTCAAGCAGTTCGCGATCGATGCGTGCCTTGACGCGGAACATCAGCTTCGCGCGTTCGCTGGCGGTCTCCACGGTTTTGGGAGTGAACTGAGCGACGCTCGCGACATACGACACTGCCGCGGGAATCACGTACTCGGGCGCGGCATCCATGACCAGCCGCACCTCCTGTCCGAGCGCCACACGACCCGCCTGCAAAGTTGGGAGGAAGAACGTCATGTACACATCGCTGAGATCTACCAAGTTGAGGACTTTTCCTCCACCGACCAACACCTCGCCGACCTGCGCCACCCGATACTGCACGCGGCCGGCGCGAGGTGATTTAAGCTGGCTGTCCTCGATGTCCGCCTCCCACCGCGTGACCGTCGCGTCGACCGCCTCGACAGCCGATTCCGCCTCGACGACCTGTGCCTTGGCGGCCTCGATCCCGGCCTGCGAGGAAGCTACCTGGGACTTGGCGGCCGACAATGCCGCCTGCGCGCTCTGCATCGCCGTCCAGGCATCATCGAACTCCTCCCGCGATGCGTTCCCGCTTTTGAAGAGCGCTTCGACGCGCCGAAATTCCCGCTCCGTCTTGGAAAGCTCAACCTCGCGCTGCGTGACGACCGCCTCGGCCGTGGCCTTTTCGCTTTCCCGCTGTGCAACCACCGCGGTCGCGGCGCGCGTCGCGTGGCCAGCCTGCCGCACTTGAGCCTTCGCCTGCGCGAGTTGGGCTTCGAGGACCTGGGTGTCCATCCGTGCGAGTATCTGCCCCGCCGTAACAAAATCTCCTTCTTCGACGAGGATTTCCGTGATACGACCGGCGATCTTGGACGCCACATCGAACTCCGTGGCCTCAATGCGCCCGTTGCCGCTCGCAAACCCATCCCCCAAGCCGCGCGGTTGCATTTCGCGCCAGAGCAACCAACCGAAGCTGCCGACTACGATCGCCGCGATCAGCAGTATCCATTTTTTCGTGGTCATGGTGAACTCCGTATCCGTCGGTCAGGCTCACCGCCTTGCAGATCAATCCGATCCACCGGCACGAGTTCGGCGGCGGGCAGGTTCTGTGACCGTCGTCTCGGATGACCTTGCCCGCGGGGATGAGAGTTTGCCGCCACGCGGGACGGCTTTTCGGTAGGTATAAACGGGGGCACATAGCTCCCGCAACCTGTGGTTGAGTTGCGATGCACCGAACGCCAGCGACGCATTTGCGCCGGATCAGGGGGCGTGCAAGGTGACGTGCATCCTGTCAGTAACTCCGGTGCTCCCACCGCAATACCCGCTTGGCCGGCATATCGCAGGAATCCCCTCCTTGTCAGCTTCCGCACGTGTGAACATCCAGTCAGTCGGTTACGAGCGAATCGAGCGGTTGGCTCGTACATCCGTTGCCTGAAACACCGTGCCGCCTTTGAACGCCAGCAGCACCGATTTGTCCAGACCGCGAGGGCCAGACCCCCATGTTTACGCGTCGAATAAGGGCGAACGCCGCAAGGTCTGACAGGAGATTTGCGTCGTCAGCCTGCTTGGGTTGCGGCTCCTGACGTTCTCAAGAATGCCAGCTTTTCGAGCTGTTTTCGCGCACGCTACCCCTTCCCAACCGCTGGAAACGAGGTATGATCCGACATGGACGGGCTTAAGTAGAGCACCTAGCTCTACTTAAGCGATCCAGCGAGTTGCACGTAAGCTATTAGTGTGAAAGGAATTGCGGGCGTATTTCAGTGGTAGAATGCCAGCTTCCCAAAACCGCGCGACGCTACTTAGCCATATCGAGAATAACATTGGCGCTAGCAAGAACGCGGTTTCTGCGGTCGGGCCAGATCAGAGAACCAGCCGAAGTAGAGTCGACTCGATCGCTTAGGTAAAACAGCATCAAAGCGAACATGCGTACTACGAGTGCTGCTCACTTCACCGGGCCGGCGAGTGTGCGCACGATCGAGCCGGCATGGGCGGCTTCGTCGAGCGCCATTTCGTACGTCGCGGGTTCGCTCGGAACGGATGGTGCCTGCAAAGCGTCACGCACGAAGAGATGCAGGAACTCCTGGTAGAGCAACTGACGCTCGGTTGCGTTGCGGCCACAAGCCAAGGCGCAAAACCCGTCAGTGGGGTTCTCAGGATCGCAGTGCGTGCCTCCAACGATCAGTACGTCCTATGTGAGGAAAGGTAAGCCGCTCAGCACGGACCGAACCGATCCTTCGGCATTGCAGGACTCCGGCTCCGAGCGCCAACTCGCGAATGGAATGTTCGGAAATGCCGGCGCCCTTGCGATAGTTCGGTCCCAGGGTACCGCGTCCAGCAGACACACGGCGGCCGCCGGCGTCGTCGTTTTCTGGAGGTCGATGGCGGCCTCGAAGGAGACCGCGCCGCCTGCGCTGTGGCCAGCCAGGCCAATCCTTGCCGGATCCATGAGGCCGACCAGTGAGTCACCGGGCGTGACGCTTCGTTCGGCCAGCCAAGCAACGTCAGCCACGGCATCTTCGATACAGCCCAGTTGAGCCACCTCTCCGCCGAACAAGCTTGCCATGTCCGGCGTCAGCACCACGATGCCTCGTTGAGCGAGATACATCGCGTTTTCTCGCTGTCGTGTGAGGTCACGGGCAAAACCGTGCCTCAGCACGACTGCCGGCCAGGGCGGCGGCAGGAATGCTGCATCGGTCTGCGGAATGAATAATTCGTAGGCCACAAACTCCCCCGATGCCGTCGTGCGCCGCCCGCTCTCCACCGACACCTGATAGAAACCCGTGGGCGAAGTCGCAACCAATTGACAACACGAACCGAGCAAAGCAAGGGAAAGCAACCCGGCCATGAAACCTGCCATTCGCCGGCCAGCAGGAATTGGTCGAAGTGAGCACTTCAACACAACACACCTCATCGACTCTCCAAGCGGCCTTCACTCTTTGCGTGCGGCCGACTGTTCCTTCGCACCGAACACAGATGCCGCTGTCTTGACGGCTTCCAACGCTGCCGGGAAACCGGCATACACGGCCATTTGCAGGATGATCTCCAGGATTTCCTCTCGGGTACAGCCGACGTTCATTGCGCCCTGGATATGTTCCTTTAATTCGCCCTGCGGATAGCCGAGAACGGTCAGGGCGGCGACGGTGAGCATCTCCCTGGTTCTTAAATCCAAACCGGGGCGGGGATAGATGTCCGCGAATGGGAATTCCACGAGGCAACGCGCCAAATCGGGACTCGTCATGGCGAGACCCGCCAACGCGGAATCAATGCCCGGCCCAAAGATGGTTCGCATGCTCTTAAGGCCGCGCTCGTAGCGAGATTCTTCAGACGTCATTCTCGATTCCCTCCAGTGTGCCCTCGCTTACTTTCCAGCCGAATTCTCGGGTTTCCTTATGATGGGCCAGGGGACCGGGTCAACGACTGCCTGGCGAACCACGATCGCAGTCTTCGTCACGTTGAAAACGGTGAGGTCCTGTGCGATCGTTACAGGCCCATCGTATTGGGTGCGCATCTCCTTGTAGGCCGGACCTACCGTGTCATGGTCAACCGCCAGGTGCCACATCACCGACATGCGCGCTCCGGCCTTTTTGAAGACTTGGCCGACCATGGCGGGGCTGGTGTGAGTGTCGTTTACAACCGCCTCAGCTTGTTCGTTCGGGACATTCGCCTTTTTCGCGAAGACCGTGGCCGACGGAAAGGTCTCATGGATCAGGAGGTCCACGGGGCTTCTGCAGGCATCCAGGAGGGTTTCGCAGGGGCGCGTATCGCCTGAAAACACGACAGAGTTTCCCTTGTATTCGATCCGGTAGCCGACGGCG
>CAZJVS010000018.1:26248-93262 GCA_964549445.1 uncultured Planctomycetaceae bacterium | reverse complement strand
GATATGGTTCAACGAGAAGGGATTGCGCTGCAAAAGGGCATGAACTTTCGCGTCCGGGGTGGCGCTGCCGGATACTCCATCATTTTGATGAGTGTTCGCAAGGGTGCACCCTATCAGGATCAATGGCACGACGAATCCGAGACCGGACCGCATGCGGGGATGCTTGAGTACGAGGGGCACGATGTGATGCGGCTTCGCGGGTCTCGAATAGATCCAAAGCGCGTTGACCAGCCGATGACCCTGCCGGGCGGAGCACTGACCGAGAATGGGAAATTCTACCGCGCTGCACTGGCTGCCAAGTCTGGAGAAGCGAAGCCGGAGATCGTCCAAGTTTACGAGAAGATTGCAACCAGCATCTGGTGCGACCGAGGACGCTATGAGTTGGTTGATGCGGAGATCAAACAGGTCCCGACCAGCGCAAGAGGCGATTGCTCACGCAAGGTGTATCGATTTTACTTACGTCCGACGACCACTCCAGGAGCGGCAAGCCGCGACGACTTGCGTGAACTATCGGTGTCGCGACAGATCCCGACGCCGGTCAAAGTCGCAGTGTGGAAGCGCGATATGGGGCGGTGCGTCTTGTGCGGCGCAACTGACAATTTGCATTTTGACCATGACGTGCCGTTCAGCAAAGGCGGATCGAGCATTACTCAGCAGAACGTCAAACTGTTGTGTGCGAGGCATAATCTCGAAAAGTCAGACCGAATTCTCTCATGGTTCCCACTTGTGATTAGCTCGCTGCTCGCTGTCGCGGCGAGACCCGCATAGGTACATGAGCGCGCCGCGCGTGGCGAAGGACGTGTGGATGAAGCGTAGCCCTGCGACAGTTCACAGAATTTCCCTCGCGTTGGTAAGAATTCACCGGCGCGGTCCGTTGAATCAATTGTGTTAGTTCATTTCAGGTAACGGAGCACCACTGCGGCACCCAGCACAAGCAGGCTAAGGGTCGTTGGTTCCGTTATCGCAGTGAATGTGACGCTTGTTGCTCCAGACTCGAAGAACAGAATTCCGCCTGACGTGTCGATCGGAGGAAAGGAGTCCCACTGGAGCAGTACGCCTGTGCCAACAATCGGGCCGAGCGGGCTCAACATGTCCCACGTGGATAATACGGCGTCGGTCGGGCCATTGAAGAGATCCTCTAGGCTGCCGCTGGAACGGGAAAAGCCCACAAGTGCATTGTCGTTATTCACGAATGTGTGCGTTGGCGTCAGTATCTGGTATGTACCCACTCCGGTAATGGAAATAGATGCTGACGAATGGAGCGTCAACCACCCGCTGAAGTACGACTGGCGGTTAGCGGAGTCCGCGACTCCGAAGATGGTGAAACTCGACACCGGAAACGGGATGCCGTTCAATGTCCCGGTGCCGCTGCCTTGGTGTAGGAAATTCATAATTGCCGCGGGCGCTGCTGGAGTCACGAATGCGAGCGACGCGAGTCCAACTGCGACAACGAAACGCAGCTGCAATCGGTGAAAAACTGGATCGTCAATCCAAGATTTGGACACGATTCGCGCGGTGCGCCAGATAACCAAGTATGACTTCTCCGATCGGTTTCGGGCGGAAGAAACGTCTGGTGCGTAACGACGATTCACCGAAGAGTATAGCGCGTGTTGACGTCGGAGTCGCGGTCATCAGCGCGGCTTCAACGGGATCGCTGGCGACTCAGATTCGACGGGTGGATTAGTGTCCGATCGGTTCGCTGTATCTCATCGAACGCGCATCTGGCGCGGTTATTCGCTGGCGCGTACCTGGGTACCGCGCACCAATGCGGCGGTGGTCGTGCTCCTGTCGCCGGCGCTTGGGGCGGGGTGGCCGCGGGGGCGCTACGGGGCTGATGCGATGAAATCGGCGAGGGGGACGGCTTCGATTTTTTTGGCGAGGGGGTAGCGCTGGTCGCCGGGGTAGAGCACGGCGAGGTGATGGAGCTTGAGATCGGCCTGGGCGATTCGCATGGAGGGGGTGAGTGTGGGGGCGTCGGTGCGCTTGGCTTCGACGCCGATGCGGCGGCCGTTCTTGAAGAGCAGCAGGTCGAGTTCGGCGCCTTGGTAAGTGGCCCAGAAGTACGCATCGTCGGGGCGCCAGGCCTTGAGGACCTCTTCGATGGCGTAGCCCTCCCAGGAGGCGCCGACCTTGGGATGATTTTCGAGTTGTTGCTGATTGGTGAGGCCGAGGAGGGCGTGTAGCAGCCCGGAATCGCGGACGTAGACCTTGGGGGCTTTGACCTGGCGCTTGCCGATGTTCTCGAACCAGGGGGGCAACTGCCGGAGCATGAAGACGCCGGTCAACAGGTCCAAATAGCGGCGGACGGTGGACTCGTTAATCGCGAGAGCGCGGCTGAGTTCGGCGGCGTTCCAGATTTGAGCGTGATAGTGGGCGATCATGTTCCAGAAGCGCCGGAGGGCTGCGACGGGGATGGAGATGCCGAGTTGCGGGACGTCGCGTTCGAGAAAGGTCTGGAGGAAATCGCGCCGCCACGCAACGGAGTCGGCCTCGGTTCGGGCCACGTAGGATCGGGGAAAGCCGCCCCGGCGCCAGTGTCGCGTCTGTGATCCGGCGGGGAGGTCGGCAAGGCGAAACCCCTCGAGGGGAATGGTTTCGAGGCGTCCGGCGAGAGTCTCGGACGATTGACGAAGCAGTTCGGGCGAGGCGCTTCCGAGAATGAGAAACCGCGCCGGAAGCGGCCTGCGATCGGCCAGGACCCGGAGCAGCGGAAACAAATCGGGCCGGCGCTGGACTTCGTCGATCACGACGAGCCCACGCAACGGGCGCAGTGCGAGGCCGGGCTCATCGAGTCGGGCGTTGCTCAGCGGGTCTTCAAGATCAAAGTAATTCGGCGAGGCGACGGGAACGTAGCGGCGCGCCAGCGTGGTCTTGCCGCACTGCCGCGGGCCGAGGATGGCCACGATGCGACTCCGCTTGAGTGCGGCGCGGACGAGCTGGACATCCTGACGGCGATCGATCACGGCGGTTGATTCTGTACCATGAAAATCCCGCTGTCAATGCGGGAATTTCATGGTAGGCGAGGGGCGGTCATTCGCTGCGTTATTTGACCTGCCAGACCGCGCAGGTGACCGGGCCCGCGGATTCGGTGTTGGCGGTGTGGGGTAATGCGAACATCTCTTCGAGGGTGCGCAGGATGGTGTAGTGGTTGATCGGCTCGGGGTAGCGGCCGGGGTGGACCCTGGGGCCGTGGAAGATCGTGACGATGCGATTGAATTCGCGGCCGTCGTCTTCGTCGAAGGTGAGGATGAGCAGGGCGTCGTGGGAGTCGGCCCAGGCGACGAAGGGGGCGATGTGCTGTTCGAGCCAGGCATCGGCTTCGGCGATGGAGCCGTCGTGCATGTCGTGTTTCTGGTTGGGGACGACGATGGCGACGGTGGGCAGGTCTTCGAAGTCGGCGGGGAAGTCGGTGAAGGGGCGGTTGACCGTGGGGGGGAGCTTGTTGGGCGGGAGCGGGATGGAGGCATCCTGCCAGTTGACCCAGGGGTTGTGCTTGCGCTGGTAGAGGCCGGTGAGGTCGTCGCCGGCGGAGTGGCCGTCGAAGCCGGTCTCGGGGAGGGAGTCGGAGTAGCCGGCGAAGGTGAGTTCGGCGGCGAGGAGCTTGGAGCCGAGATTGGGCGATGTGAACTGGTCGTGGGGGTAGGCGGCGTTGTCGGAGACGCCGTTGGCGGAACCGGAGAAGAAGGCGATGTAGTTGGGCTGGCTGGGGTGGGTGACGGCGAAGGAGCTGGTGAACAGTGCGCCTTCGGCGGCAAGGCGATTGATGTACGGGGCGTCGGGATTCGCGATGATTTCGAAGTAAGACTTATTTTCCTCGATGACGATGAGGACGCGTTGCGGGGCCCGGGGCGTGCAAGGCGGGGCGAGCGAAGGGATCGGGACGCAACTTGCGATAAGGGCGATTGAGACGGCGAGGGCAAGCGAGAAGATGGTTCGAGTCATGCGATGCTCGCGTGAAGCATACGATATTGTTGAGTTGCGGCGCGGGGCACTCAAGCGTGGCGATCAGGCGCGTCGATCAGGCGCGGTGTTGGGGTCGCTGCCAGCGGCGGCGGCGTTTTTTGCGAGCGCCGGGTCTTCCTGCGCCGGTTTTTCCGCCGCCGGCGGGTTGCGGCGGGTAGCTTCCGGGGTGACGGGTTGGATGGCCGGACGGCGCGCGGTTGGGTGTCGCATGGGCGTGCTGATTTGGACCTGATGTGGTGTGGTTCGGCTTCGCGTGGGCTGGCTTGGGGTGCGGCGGCTTCGGATGTCCGGGCTTGGAGTGGCCGGTGTGGCCGTGGCCGGCGTGCGTTTGGATTGATCGGGTTTGTCCGTGGGCCGGGCGCGGGGTTGAAACGTGATGCGGTTTGGTGTGACCCTGCTTCGGATGGCCGGCGTGTGAGTGGGCGGGACGGATTGGGGCGGAGTGACTGCTGGCGGCCGGGGCGGTCGCAGTCTGGAGCGGCGTTCGGAGAAGGCGCTCGATATCGCGGAGACTGGAGCGCTCGGCGGAGGAGCAGAAGGTGACGGCAGTGCCCGTCGCGCCGGCGCGGCCGGTTCGGCCGATGCGGTGAATGTAGGTTTCGGGGTCGGCGGTGAGGTCGTAGTTGAAAACGTGGGCTATGTCGTCGACGTCGAGGCCGCGGGCGGCGAGGTCAGTGGCGACGAGGACGGGCGTGCGGGCGGAGCGGAACTCGTCGAGGGCGCGGGTGCGGGCACCCTGGCTCTTGTTGCCGTGCATGGCGGCGGCGCGGACGCCGGCGTCGACGAGATGCCGCGTGAGCTTGTCGGCGCCGCGCTTGGTGCGGGTGAAGACGAGGGCGCGGTCGTGCGGGGCGCGGGCGAGCAGTCGGACGAGCAGGTCGGACTTCTGCCGCGGCTCGACGTGATAGACCCACTGGGTGACTGTCACGGCGGGCGAGGAGACGCGGGCGACTTCGACCGGGATGGGGTCGCGGAGGATGTCGTTGGCGAGGGTGTGGATGGGCGGAGGCATGGTGGCGGAGAAGAGCATCGACTGACGCTGGCGCGGCAGGTGGGAGAGGATGCGGCGGATGTCGGGCAGGAAGCCCATGTCGAGCATTCGGTCGGCTTCGTCGAGGACGAGGATTTCGACGGCGGCGAGGGACACAAGACGCTGATTCATCAGATCGAGCAGTCGGCCGGGCGTGGCGATGAGTACGTCGACGCCGGCGCGGATGGCGCGGACCTGTGGGTTCTGGCCGACGCCGCCGAAGACGACGGCGTGGCGGAGGGCGGTGAAGCGGCCGTAGGTCTGGAAACTTTCGTGGATCTGGCTGGCGAGTTCGCGCGTTGGGCAGAGGACGAGGGCGCGGATGGGGTATTGGGCATTGGTGCGCGGCGAGTGGGCATCGGCGCGCGGGGCGCTGAGGCGCTGGAGGATCGGCAGCGCGAAGGCGGCGGTCTTGCCGGTGCCGGTCTGGGCGCAGCCGACGACGTCGCGGCCGGCGAGGAGGTGCGGGATGGCGGTGATCTGGATGGGGGTTGGGTTGGCATAGCCCTCTGTGCGGAGGGCACGCAGGAGCGGCTCTGCGAGCCGCAAGTCTTCAAAACGCATTCGAACCTACTTTGAAAAAAACCCAGGATGCGGATGTGCCGGACGCGCGCTGCGCCGAAATGAGCCATCGAAACCTGGCTGCACCGATGGCTGTCCTGTCCACGGGATGCAAGGCAGATGGTAGGCGGGGGGGACGGGGTTGTCAATGTTTTCGGGACCGGGATGCCGGCGAGTGGATCGTTGATAGGATTCCCGTGATGCGACTGCGACCGAGTACGCGGCGGCGGGTTGTTTCGCCGGTGGTCATTCTCGGGCTTTGCGCCGTTGTGTATCCGCTGGTGCGGAGATGGGTATTTCATTTTGATGAGGCGGTGATTCTGCTGATGGCGCCCGCGCTGGGGGTGTGGTTGTGGGTGGGGTGGCCACGGGTGCGGCGTGTGCCGGTGCGGCATTATGTCGTTTACGCTGTGGTGATGATCGCGGTGATTGCCGGGGCGGAGATGTTTGCGGCGCACGTGGCGCGGGGGTGGGTGTTGTGGGTCGAGGTGTGGTGGGCGTTTTACTTCCTCGTTGCTTGGCGGCTGGCGTGGGCCGTGTGGAAGCGGACATCCGGGCGGCTGCTGGAGGCGCGGCGGAGGGCAGGAAGAATGCGCGGAAAACGATGGCCGGCGTTGATTGCAGCGGGGCGAGCCGGGCTGGTGGTGTTCGTGTTTGCGCCGCTGGCGATCGGGTCGCTGATTCATCGGGTGAAGATCGGCAACGCGAGCGACCTGGGGCCGTATGAGAACTTCGGGCTGGAGGAGGTGACGTTTCGCACGGCGGACGGGCTGACTCTGTCGGGCTGGTTCATGGCGGAGCCCCGGAGCGATGCGACGGTGGTGATCTGTCATGGGCTGGGGGCGAACCGCGGCAACTTCATCGACTTTCTGAGCGTGTTTTCGGGGATGGGCTACAACGCGTTGATCTTTGACTTTCGCGGACATGGCGACAGCGCGGGGCATACGGCGACGTTCGGTCTGTTTGAGGATGCCGACGTGCGAGCGGCGGTGGACTGGCTGAAGGCGAACCGGCCGAAGCAGGCGCGGCACGTGTACGGGCTGGGGTCGTCGATGGGGGCGATGGCGCTGGTGCGGACTGCGGCAGAGGACTCGCGGATTGAGGCGGTGGTGCTCGACAGCGCGTACATCTCGGCGGCGGGGTTGGTGCGGCAGCATGCGCGGCGCGTGCCGGTCGTCGGGCCGGCGATGGGGAATGTTATGCTGGCGGGCGTGTCGCTGCATGCGGGGCGGTCGATGTGGGAATGCGACGCGGGGGCAGCGATCGCACGGCTATCGCCGCGGCCGGTGCTGCTGATTCATGGGAGCGATGATTTTTTCATCCCGGCGGAGAATATGGAGCTGTTGTACGAGCGGGCGGGCGAGCCGAAGGCGAAGTGGCTGGGGCCGGGACCGCACAGCAATATCATGTCGACGGTTTTTGAGGGGTATCAGCGGCGGGTGATTGAGTTTTTCAATTCGGCGCGGGCGGCGCGAGATTGACCTCAGGTCGGGATGCGATGATCGTTCACAGCATGGTGACGACGATGGACGCGATCATTCGGTCGGGAGGATTGCTGATCGGGATGGTCGTGGCGGCGGAGATCGGCCGCCGGCTGGGGCGGCGACGGCTGGCGGCGGAGGGTGGCGGGCCGCTGACGGGGACGGGGGCGGTGGAAGGAGCGGTGTTCGGGCTGCTGGGGTTGATCATCGCGTTTACGTTTTCGGGCGCGGCGACGCGGCTTGATGTGCGGCGGCAACTGGCCGTGCAGGAGGCGAACGCGATCGGGACGGCGTATTTGCGGGTCGATTTGCTGCCGGCCGATGCGCAACCGGCACTGCGCGAGCAGTTTCGAGCGTACGTGGACTCGCGGATCAAGGTGTATCGGAGCTTGCCGGACGTTGAGGCGGCGTTTGCGGAGTTGGAGCGGTCAGCGGCGCTGCAGGCGACGATTTGGAAGCAGAGCGTGGCGGCGTGCGAGCGCGGCAGTGCGACGGCGGGGCTGCTACTGCTGCCGGCGCTGAATGACATGATCGATATTGTGACGACGCGGACAATCGCGGCGCAGACGCATCCGCCGCGAATCATCTTTGCGATCCTCGGGTCGCTGGGGCTGATCAGTGCACTGCTGGCGGGTTATGCGATGGGCGGTTCGCCGACGCGGCGATGGATGCATGTGCTGACGTTTGCTGCCGTGGTGGGCGTGACGTCTTATGTGATATTGGATTTGGAGTATCCGCGCGTGGGGCTGATTCGGATTGATGCGCTGGATGCTCTGCTGGTTAACTTGCGGGCGAGTATGAAGTGAGTGATACGCGCTTCACTCTGGTTCGCGCAGCCGACTTTGCAAGTCTCGCAACAGATTGAGCGCATCGATCGGCGTGGTGGCGTCGAGGTTGATGCGCGTCAGCTCGTCGGCGAGGGCCTGCCACCAGGCGGGTGGGGGTGGAGCGGCGGGGAAGAGCGTGGGTTGGGTGGGGTCGGCCGGTGCGCCGGCGACGCGTTTGGATTCGAGGGCGAAGCTTTGCTCCAGCTCTGCCAGAACTTCGACGCTGCGGGCGACGACGGTGGGCGGGATGCCGGCCATGCGGGCGACGTGGATACCGTAGCTCTTGTCGGTACCGCCGGGGACGATGCGGTGGAGGAAGATGACGTCGGCGGCGGAGCCGTCGGGGCGGCGCGTTTCCTGGACTGCGACGTTGTAGTTGGCGACGCCGGGGCAGGAGGCGGCGAGCTCGGTGAGCTCGTGGTAGTGGGTCGCGAAGAGCGTGCGGCAGCCGATGCGGCGGGCGAGGTGCTCGGTGATGGCCCAAGCGAGGGCGAGGCCGTCGAAGGTGGAGGTGCCGCGGCCGATTTCGTCGAGGATGACGAGCGAGGCGGCGGAGGCGTTGTTGAGGATGCGGGCGGTCTCGACCATTTCGACCATGAAGGTGGAGTGGCCGCGGGCGATTTCGTCGGCGGCGCCGACGCGGGCGAAGATGCGGTCGGCGGGAGCGAACTTCATCGCGCGGGCGGGGACGTAGGAGCCGGTCTGGGCGAAGAGTAGCAGCAAGGCAGTCTGGCGGATGTAGGTCGATTTGCCGGCCATGTTGGGGCCGGTGATGAGCAGGACGCGCTGGCCGTCGGGCGCGAGGTGGCAGTCGTTGGGGACGAACTTTTCCGAGAGGGTTTGTTCGAGGACGGGGTGGCGTCCGTCAGTGATTTCGAGGATGCAATCCGCGCGGCGGGGACGGCCGGCGGGGGCGCCGGCCGCTATTTCGACGAGCTCGGGGCGACAGTAGTCGCGGTGAAGCGAGAGGTCGGCGAGGGCAGTGAGGACGTCGAGCGTTGCAATGGCGGCGGCGGCGGACTGGAGCCGCGCGAGGTCTTGCGCGGTGCGCCTGCAGAGCTGGTCGAAGAGTTCGATTTCGAGTTGGACGGCGCGGTCGCGGGCGGTGAGCACTTCGGTTTCGTGCTTCTTCAGGGCGTCGGTGATAAAGCGCTCGGCGTTGCGGACGGTCTGGCGGCGGACGTAGTCGGGCGGGACTTTGTCCTTGTGGGTGTTGGTGACCTCGATGTAGTAGCCAAAGACTTCGTTGTAGCCGACCTTGAGCGACGGGATGTTTGTGCGAGCGATTTCGGCGGCCTGATATTCGGCGAGCCAGCGCTGGGCGTCGGCGTCGAGGGTGCGGAGGCGGTCGAGCTCGGCATTGAAGCCAGCGGCGATAAATCCGCCGTCGCGGGCGGTGAGCGGGGCGTCGTCGCGCAGGGCGGAGGCGAGATGGGCGGCGAGGTCGTCGAGGCCCGCTGTGGCCTCGACGCAGTCGAGCAACAGTGGGACGGGCGCGACCAGCGAACCGGTGGTTAGCGCACGGCGGAGCGGGTCAAAGGAGATGATGGTCTGGCCGAGGGCGAGGAGGTCGCGCGGGTTGGCGCGGGAAACGCCGAGGCGGGCGGCGATGCGCTCGATGTCGCGCATGTCGCGGAGGAGGTCGCGGAGCTTGGTGAGGCGGAGGCGATCGGCGCGGAGGTCGGCGATGGCGTCCTGGCGGCGGCGGATTTCGACGGCGTCGCGGAGCGGAAAACACAGCCAGTCGCGGAGGCGGCGGGCGCCCATGGTGGTGACGGTGCGGTCGATGGCGGCGAGGAGCGAACCGTCGCGCGAGCCGTCGCGGGCGGTCTGTTCGATTTCGAGGGCGCGGAGCGTAGCGTGGTCGAGGGCGAGGAAGTTGTCGGTGCGGCGCGGTTCGAGTCTCAGGATGTGTTGCAGAGCAGTCTTCTGAGTGCGCTGGAGATACTCGAGCAAAGCGCCGGCGGCGCGGGTTGATGCGTCGATGCGATCGAAGCCGAAGCCGGCGAGGCCGGAGACGCCGAAGTGAGTGCAGAGGAGGCGATTTGATTCGTGGGCGTCGAAGTTGTGCGGGCCGCGCGGCGTGATGGTTGATTTGAGCGTGGAGCGAATCTCGTCGGCGAGTGGGTCGGGGCGGTCGATGTGTTGCTCGACGATGAGGACCTCGGCCGGGCGCAGGCGGGCGAGTTCGTCGAGCAACAGCGTGGGCGCGATCATCTGGGCGAAGAAGCGGCCGCTGGCGAGTTCGACGGCGGCGAGGCCAATCTGCGGGGATCGCGATGATTGCTTTTCATCCGCGAAGATTGCCGCGAGCCAGTTCTGGCCGTTCGATTCGAGGAGGCGGTCTTCGGTCAGGGTGCCGGGGGTGATGATGCGGACGACTTCGCGCTTGATGACGCCCTTGGCCGACTTGGGGTCTTCCATCTGTTCGCTGATCGCGACTTTGTAGCCGGCGCGGACGAGGCGGGCGACGTAGCCATCGACCGCGTGATAGGGGACGCCGGCGAGCGGGATGGGATTGTCGGCGTTGCGATCGCGAGCGGTGAGCGTGAGGCCGAGGACGCGGGCGATGGTCTTGGCGTCGTCGAAAAAGGTTTCGTAGAAGTCGCCGATGCGGAAGAGAAGGATGGCGTCGGGTACGGCGGCCTTCTGTTCGAGGTATTGGCGCATCGCGGGGGTCAGGGCGGCGTCGGGCGGGGCGGGGGCGTCGACGATGGGCGGCTTCGCCGCGGACGGCGGTGACTTGGCGGCTGGTGTGCGTGGCATTTCCCGCTCCGAAACGAATCGGAGGAAAGGGTAAGCGAAACGAGGGCGGGAGTCAGCGCGTCAGCCAGCGCGGCGGCGGAGGAACGCGACACCGACGAGCAGCAAGCCGAGGGTGGCCGGCTCGGGCGTGGCGTGGGCGTTGTAGTGGATGTCGCCGCCGAACGAGTAGGTGACGGTCGGGTTGTCCGAGATGAAAACCGGAACAAGCGCTTCGATATCGAAGTCCTCGGTCAGAGTATGCACGCCGCCGACGCTGGCGACCTTGCTCAGGAAGAGCGCGGTGATGGCCGCATCGTCGAGGCCGAGCGACGGATCGCTCTGGAAGGTGAAGTTGGAGGAGGCGGGATTGTCGGAGTCGGCGGTCCAATCAAAAGTCCAGAGATGCTCATCGATCAGCAGGTTGCTGGTGAAGGCGCCAAAGATCTGAGCGCTGGAGGTCTGCCCTACGTCGACGGTCCAGGCGAGGAGCTGGAGTCCGGCTTCGAGTCTGGTTGAGAAACGAACTTCCGGGTCGAAGTTCAGGTCGAAGGTAGTGGTGTAATCCGCGGGGTCTTCGGCTTCGGCAGTCGCATCGACGGTACCGATGGGCGGAAGGCCGAGCGGCGTGATGCGCGCAAACGATTCGCGGGTGTTCCAAGTGCCGGGCGAATAGCTCATGACGGTGCGGCCTTCGGGATTCATGTTGCCGCCGGGATAGGCAATAATGCCGGTGTCGAGGGCCGAGCCGAGTCCACCGCCGGAGGCCGGGATGTAAGGACCTGTGTAAGGTCCGGGATCAAGAATGGCGGACGGCACGTTGTTGGAATTGAAGATGCTGGTCGCGCGGAACCAATCGCCGCTGGGACCGCTCTGGCTGACGACGTGGGTGCCGGCGGTGCTGGCGACGACGCCGGCGGCGTTGGCTGCGTTTTGAGCACCGGAGTAAGCAATAATGGCCCCGGCTCGCGCGGTCGAGGCAAACCCGACGGCTACGAGACACATAATGCTAGCGACGATGAGAAACCGAGAAATCTTCCGCGCCATGCTCCGTCTCCACTCCGGTTTTCCGAGCCGCCCCCGTTGAAACCCGATCGACCCGGTTCTTTCGGGCGCGATTGTACCAATCCGATCCGCCGAATACTACGATTTCCTTGGTGTTTTTGGGCAAATTCCGGGCCTGTGAAATGACTTGGAATCCGGAGGGCCGGGTAGTACGATACGCGTCAGGCGAGTAATCAAACCCGGATTCTGTTTCTAAGAAAGGAGAGATCATGAAGATGCGAAAGATTTTGGTGGGCCTGGTGTGCATGTGTAGCAGCACACTGATCGCGCGGCCGTTGCTCGCGCAGGACTCGGCCGGGGACGCGGCGAAAGGGGCCATGAACCAGGCGACTGAAGCGGCGAAGCAGAAGGCGCAGGAGGCGGGACAGCAGGCAGCCGACGAGGCGAAGAAGAAGGTCGGCGAGTGGGCGCAGCAGGGCGACAAGAAGATGTCGCCGGAAGACCAGAAGGCGATGGAGGCGATGATGAAAGCCGGGCAGCCGGGCCCGGAGCATCAGTACCTCAAGTCGATGGAAGGCACGTGGACGGCCGTCGTGAAGTCGCGCATGACGCCGGATGCGCCGTGGGAAGAGTCGAAGGGCACGATGGAAAACAAGATGATCCTGGACGGCCGCTGGCTGCAGTCGAACTTCACCGGCGAAATGGGTGGCCAGAAGTTTACCGGCCTGGGCTTCATGGGCTACGACAACATGACAAAGAAGTACATTTCGACATGGACCGACTCCATGTCGACCGGCATGATGGTCAGCTACGGCACGTCCGACGCGGCCCACAAGTCGTTCACACTTTCGGGTGAGTCGATGTGCCCGATGAGCGGCAAGATGGAGACGTGCAAGACGATCACGACGCTCGAAGGCGCGGGCAAGTACACCATGAAGATGGTAAGCCCGGCGCCGGACGGCAAGGGCGAGTTTGAGTGCATGAACATCACGTACACGCGCTAGTTGCCGGATTTCAAATCGTTCACGTTCGTGAATTCTGATGTGCCCCCGGATCCAACGATCCGGGGGCATTTTTTGGGGGGGTGCGTCGCGTGGCAAGGTTATCAGGCAAATCCTTGAAAAATGGGGCATTTCGCGGTAGTCTGGAGAACGGATGTGGGAAGGCAGCTCCCCTTCTGCCATTCCAGTCGTTTTCGCGAGCGCGATCGGCAGCGCGTCGCCGCCGCAACTCGCCCGCGAGGGAAGGTGCAAAAAATGTTGTGTTCATCGAAGAACCGCCCGAGGGGGCGTCAGGTATTCGCATCGACACTGGTGTCCATCACACTCGCATGGAGTCTTGCGGCGGCGGCCGAACCAACTGGCGAACCGGCCAAGGCGCTCACGGTTGCTCCGACGGCGTTGAACGTGAAGTCATTGCCCCTCGATCAGGTCGCGGTTGAGACGCTGAGGGAATTGGATCTTCCGGCGATTCGGGCCGAAGACGCGCTGCACAACAACGACGGCGCACCGTATCGGTTCGCGATTCCGCAGCAAGTGCACATCACGCCGTTCACCCACGGCACGTGGGAGCAAATCGACCCGAAGGTGCAATTGTGGCGGCTGCGCGTTGAAGCCCCGACCGCAACACACCTGAACTTCGGCTTTACGCGGTCTTTTCTGCCCGCGGGCGCCCAACTCTACATTTATTCGGCCGACCAGCGCGCTTCCATCCGGCCTTTCACCGAGGCCGACAACGCGGAGCACGGGCAACTCTGGACGCCGATCATCGCCGGCCGACAGGCGGTCATTGAACTGACGATCCCGGTGGAGGTGCTGCAGAAGCTCGAACTCGAGCTGACCACGATCGGAGTGGGGTACCGCGGATACATGATGCAGGACCTGACCGACGACAGTCCGACGCCGCGTTCGGGTTCGTGCAATATGGACGTTGCCTGTTCGCCGGCGGATCCGTGGCGACTGCAGGTCCACGGCGTTTCGGTTCTGCAGATCAGCGGTTCGCTGAACTGCACCTCGTTCATGGTCAACAACACGGCTCAGGATTTGAAACCCTACCTCATGACTGCGGCTCACTGCGGCGTCACGTCGGGTACGGCCGCGTCGGTCGTGGCGTACTGGAACTTTGAGAACTCGACGTGCCGGCCGCCGGGCAGCGGCGCCAGCGGCGGACCGGGCGACGGCCTGCTGACTCAATTCAACAGTGGTTCGACTTTCCGGGCCGGGAACTCGACGTCCGATTTCACGCTCGTGGAGCTGAGCTCGTCGCCGAATCCAGCCTGGAACGTTTCGTGGCTGGGCTGGGACCGCAACGGTTTGAACCCGCCGGACGGTGCGTGTATTCACCACCCCAGTGTCGACGAGAAACGCTTGACGTTCTGGAACAGCGTGACGCACCCAAGCCACGGTTCGAGTTGGCCGTGTTCGGCATTCCCGGGGCCGGGCGCTGACACCCACATTCGCGTCTACTGGGATCCGGCGCCGGCGTTTTCACCCACGATTCCGCAAGTAACGGAAGGGGGCTCGTCGGGATCGCCGCTATTCGACAACAACAAACGCGTGATCGGGCAGCTTCACGGCGGACCGTCGGCGTGCGGTTCGACCGGCGACAACCTGTCCGATTGTTACGGGCGCATTTCGACTTCATGGACCGGCGGTGGAACGCCGGCGACGCGGCTGAGCGACTGGCTTGATCCGCTGGCGACCGGCGTCACGTTCCTGGACACGATTTCCGGCGGTGGCCTGACGGTGTCGCCGTCCTCGAACACGCTCAGCATCGGACCGGTGGGCGGGCCGTTCACAAACGACACGGTCGTCTATACCCTGACGAACCCGACGCCGAATCCGATCAACTACCAGGTTTCGCTGTCGATTGACTTCGGTGTGCTGATCAACGGCGGCAATACGCCGATCTCCGGCACGCTGCCCCCGACCGGCGGCACGACGAACATCACCGTTACGTACGGCGCGGCGATCAACTCGCTGGCGGCCGGCGTGTATGTCGAATCGATCGTGTTTGATGATTTGTCGAACAGCCGGTCGACGACGCGGAACCACACGATCGAGATTGGTCAGGCGAATTTCACCGTGACACCAGCCAATGGGCTGCTGGCGGGCGGGCCGGTCGGGGGACCGTTCCCCGGCACGCAGGTGTACACGCTGACCAGCACGCGGCCGACGGCGTGCCAAGTTCAGATTTCGGCGAATCAGCCGTGGATTTCAATCGATGGCGGAACATCGCCCGTTGTGGTCAACCTGCCAACGAACGGCTCAACGGCGAACGTGACGATCGGCTACTCGGCGGCGGCGAACTCGCTGTCGGCGGGGCTGTACAACGGCACGGTTTCGTTCACGAACCAGAGCACGCCGCCGCAGGGCGACACGACGCGGCCGGTGACGCTGGACGTCGGGCGGTTTACCTATGCTTCGCTCGATGTTCCGAAGCCCATTGCGGATAACGCAACGGTGAGCAGCGTGATCAATGTGGCGGACGCGTACTGCGTGGGCGACATTCAAATCGATCTGAATGCGACTCATACCTACGTTGGCGATCTGCGATTCGTGCTCTCGCACGACACGACCACCGTGACGGTCATCAATCGACCGCAGTCGGGAGGCGGCGGCAACTGCTCGTCGAACGACTACAACATCCGGCTCGAGGATTCCGGGGCGGGCGGGTCGATCCAGACGACGTGCGGTGCTTCGTCGAGCGACCCCACGCCGACATCGCCGCCGAGCTACACGCCGGCGAATCCGCTGGCGGCGTTCAACGGCAAGATCGTGACGGGGACCTGGACGCTGACCGTGTCCGATCTGGCCACGACCGACACCGGCTCGCTCAATAGCTGGTCATTGCGGATCGCCTCTTCCGGAGCGATTTGCCCGCCCGAGGCGTCCAACATGGCCGTTTCGGTTCCGGACTCGATCACGACGCCGATCAACCTGGCGATAACGTCGTCGGTGCCGGCCTCGCTGAACGCGATCATCCTGTCGCTGCCAGCGAACGCGACGCTTTCGGATCCGAACGGCGGCCCGATCACCACGGTGCCGTACACGTTGCTGAACAATGCCAAGATTGTGAACTTCAAGCCGGCGTCGTATTACATCGGGCCGACGTCGTTCACGTTCAAGGGCAACGACGGACAGGAGTCGGGCACGGCCACGGCGAACGTGACCGTCGTTCCCGGCACGCCGATCGAGGTCATCTACAACTTCCCGCTCGATTCTGATCCGGGTTGGGCGGTCATGGGGCAGTGGGCCTTCGGTCATCCGACCGGGGGCGGGTCTCACGGTTTCGACCCTGCCAACGGGTTCACCGGCACGAACGTGTACGGTTACAACCTGGCCGGCGACTACCCCAACAGCCTGACGCCGGTTCAATACCTGACGACGACGGCGTTGAACCTCACCGGCGTGGTCAACACATCGGTTGAGTTCCGGCGCTGGCTGGGTATCGAAAGCGCTTCGTTTGATCATGCCACGGTCGACGTGAGCGGAGACAACGGCGGGGCGTGGACCAACGTCTACAACCACGCCGCCGGTTCGTTCAGCGAGACGTCGTGGTCGCTGCAGACCTACGACATCAGCGCGACGGCGGACGGCCAGGCGGCTGCCAAGCTCCGCTGGGGCATGGGCACGACCGATGGATCGGTGACGTACCCCGGCTGGAACATCGACGACATCCAGATCAAGGGTCGTCGAGCGCCGTTGCTGGGTGATATCAACGCCGACAATGTTCGCGACGGGACCGACTTCAGCCTGTTCATCGACGTCCTGCTGGGCATCGACACGAACGAGCTGCACGTCAGCCGAACCGATGTGAACATCGACGGCAAGGCGGACGGCAAGGACGTTCAGGCGTGGGTTTCGCTGCCCTGAGTGTTCCGCCGATTCTGACTCATCACGCCCCCGGCCGGCCGAGCGCCTGCCGGGGGCTTTTTGTTGCGCGTTCGCGCCGGGGGGCGAACTTCGATAGACTGTCGGCGGCGAACGGGAGAGCGGAACATGCAAATTGAAGTCGATCTGTACAGCGATACGTTGACGAAGCCGACGGCGGCGATGCGCGAGGCGATCGCAAGGGCCGAGGTGGGCGACGAGCAGAAGCGCGAGGACCCGACGGTCAACCGGCTGCAGGAGATGACGGCCGAGCTGGTGGGGCACGAGGCGGGGCTGTTTCTGCCGACGGGGACGATGTGCAACCTGATCGCGCATGCGGTGCACTGCCGGCCGGGCGACGAAATGATCATCGAGCAGAACTCGCACCCGGTGCACTTCGAGGGGGGCGGGCCGGCGGTGCATGGGCGGGTGTCGATCCGGCCGTTGGCGACGGCGCGGGGCATCTTTACGGCCGAGCAAGTGGATGCGGCGGTGCGGCCGAACGATCCGCACTTTCCGCGGTCGCGGCTGGTGTGCGTGGAGGATACGCACAACATGGGCGGCGGGACGGTGTGGCCGATGCCGATGCTGGAGGCGGTGGCGGGGGCGGCGCGGAGGCATGGGCTGAAGCTGCACCTGGACGGGGCGCGGCTGATGAACGCGGTGGTGGCGAGCGGCATTCCGGCGACGCGGCGGTGCGGGTTGTTTGATTCGGTGTGGCTGGATTTGACGAAGGGGCTGGGGTGCCCGGTCGGGGCGGTGCTGGCGGGGCCGCGCGACTTTATTGAAGAGGCGCGGCGGTACAAGCATCTGTTTGGCGGGGCGATGCGGCAGGCGGGGATCATCGCGGCGGCGGGGGTTTATGCGCTGGAGCACCACGTCGAGCGGCTGGCGGAAGACCACGCGAATGCGAAGCGGCTGGCGGCGGGGCTGGCGGAGATCCGGGGGATCGCGATCGATCCGCGCGAGGTGGAGACGAATATCGTGATGTTCGATATCGGCGGGACCGGGATCTCGCGAGCGGAGTTTTTCCGGCGGATCGAGTCGCGCGGGGTGCGGATGAGCGGGCGGCTGACGCCGGCGGGGGTGCGGGCGGTGACGCACCTGGATGTGCCGCGCGACGGGATCGAGCGGGCGCTGGAGGCGGTGCGGGGGGCGGTCGGTTGAAACGCAGAAACGCTGAGAGGCGTTTCGATTGTGGATTGCGGATTTCGGATTGCGGATTTCAGGCAGGAGGCGGCCGGCGGCCGCATGGGGCCGAAAGTTAGAACGGTGAGAATTTCGGATTGGGGGGGATTGGGAGGCGTGAGTCTTGGGTCTTGGGTCTTGGGTCTTGAGACGTGGGTTTGGGGACTCGAGTTTTTGGGCCTCATTCGGACCTCCTCCCATCTCCTTTTTTGACGGGATTGGAGGGGATTTGATGGGACGAGAGTCGTGGGGGTCCGTGGACAGCGTTCAGTTATCAGTTCTCTGTCGACCGATCTCAGCTCCTGGATCATCGGCGCTCTTTTTTTGACGATAGCAGCCGATAGCAGACGATAGAGAGCCGGACACCACCTGTCTTGAATTGCGGATTGTGGATTTCGGATTGCGGATTTCTGGCGGGAGGCGGCCGGGGGCCGCTATTCAGTTGTGTCATAGGGTCGCGGGGGGCGACTGGGGAATCTCCGGGGCCGCTGGCTGGCCGCTTGTACGGGGCGGCGGAGTGCGCGGCCGATCGTGTTGTTCGGTTGATGTTAGGTTGCGATTTGGGGAAGTCAAGGGCGGACAAGTCGAAAGGCCAAAAAGTCGAAAGGTCGAAATGGGGTGGCCGGGGCGAGCCTGAAACGCCAAAAAGCTGAAACGCAGAGACGCGTTTCGATTGTGGATTGCGGATTTCGGATTGCGGATTTCAGGAAAGAGGCGGCCAGTGCCGCAGCGGGCCTCGATATGGGGGGAGGCCAAGAAGTTGGAATGGTGAGAATTTCGATTTGGCGGGGGATTGGGGGGCGGGTCGGCGGGCGGCGGGGATTGATTTGAGGGCGGTGGTTGGCGTTACTTGGCAGCAAATGGCTGTGTGAAGGGCTGGGCATCGCAGATTGCCGCTGCGGCATAGACGGAGCTCGTTCGCGCGGCCACGTGACGCGCCGGGGACGCTTTGCGTTCGGGAGCGGCTTCGCCGTTCGTCGCGTCAAGGGCAGGGCGGAATCTCCGGGGCCGTAGGGTGGAGTCCTGAGACCTGAGTCTTGGGTCTTGAGGCGCCGTTGAACCGCCCTTCGACTCCTTCGACAGGCTCAGGATAGGGCTCAGGAACCGGTCGACTTTTGACCGCGGCCTGGTTCGGCGTTTTTGTGCGGAGATGCGCTACGGCGCTGTGACTCTGCGATTTCGCTACTGGAAAGAATGGCCGGTGTGCCACATCACGACGCGCGGGAGGAGGCGACGGTAGCGCACGAAGCGATTACAGATTCAGTTGGAATCGTAGCGTGGTCGTTGCGACGCGCTGAAATCCGCAAAGCACTGCTCGGTGTCCCATCTGAATCAATCTGCGTGATCTAACCATCGCAACAGGGGGCCTACCGCGTGCACGCCTCAAATGACCCTCGGACATAGGGGAACGCGGCTTCCAGTTGGGACTTGCTTCCTATCGCCAACTCCAAATCGCCGGTGCCCCAGTGTCCGACGCCGGACACGTCGCGCGCGAAGGACGGCGGGGCGTCAAGCTGACTAAATTTGAGCTTGAGCCAAACGCGAATCCCAGACCTAAAGATATGGAGTGAACAAAAAATCTCGGTGCCGCAGGTATAGCTTATGTACTTGGCCAAGAAGCGTCTTTCAATGTGGTCGGGCATCAGCGAGAGACAGAATTGGTCAATCGCGCGGTAGAGCTCCACGGCTTCTTGCGGCTTACCGGAGATGTGATGCGATTCCGGGTAACTTGGCGGATGGCGGCGTTTTTTCGCTGGCCCTCGCAATTTGTGCAGTGACTGTCGTTTCATTCTTGGCGCGAAATACCTGAATCGGGAGGATTTCGCGCTTTGTACAGGCGACGATTCGGTACGCCAGATTCGCGACAAACTGGCCTTGATCTGCTGTGGCCGGAGGGACTGATCACCCGCGACGCGTCGCACGATGTTCAGTAGCTGGCGTGGGGGATCTTGCAGGACTGCGGTCAATGCCTTTCGCACTTTTCCATCGGTAAACGTCTGCTCGCCTAACGCGTCGAGCGTTCCGTTAGCCATCTCCTCGCGAGATAAGCGCCATAAATGACTGAGGAGCTCATCGAGCGGAAGCGATTGATCTTCGCGAGGGTCCAAGGTCACCTCGTACATCAACTTATCCGGTGCCGCGGCTTGCTCGACGCTGCGGAATACCTTCCATTTGAGGCCGTTCGTCAAGACGCACCAAACGATTCCGTCGTTTGCTGCGTAGCCGACAATCTGGGTTATGCCTTTTACATCGTCCAGTGGATCGTCGAGCGGCTTCGCTTCAACGAGCAGGATCGGTTTGTTGTTGATCTTCAAGGCATAATCGACTGATTTGCCGTCGACGGTGGGGTATTCCAGTTGGACCTCTTCTGGATCGCGAACATCCCACCCCAACGCCGCAAGCAGTGGGTCGATGACAATGGTTCGGGTCGGTGTTTCCTTCAAGCGATGCTTACGTAGGGACTCACACTTCGAGAGTAATGCCTTAACTTCTTGGCGCAACTTATCCACACTTGGAAGTCTATTGGAAGAGCGGGGGAGTTCAATGGCTCGTGCTAGCCAGGGAACGCTCTCGATCTGGATAAGTTCTCCGACCACGCCTCGCGGCATGGGTTATGATGCGGCAGCCCTTCGCGCCGCCAATGCAATTGATGCCGCGGAGGGCTGTATTGACGCGAGCATGCCATATCGGCTCTGCGTCGGGGGCGGCCCGGCCGGAAATCATCGGGCGTGTGGAGGCGCGGCGGCGGGCGACTACACGTAGCGGAGCGGCTCGCGCTCGGTGTTATTGCACGGGGCGAAGGCGTGGAATTTCGGATTCGAGGATTTGAGATTTCGGAGGGGGCGGGTGAGACGGATAGGACTCATAGGACCCATAGGGCGAATAGGTGGGGCGGGGGCACACGACAGTCAACAATCAGCAACCAGACCCCCCTAAGTCCCCCCTTGGTAAGGGGGGAAGTTATTCAAACGTTGTTATTTTCCGGCCGGGACGGTGATGACGGGCGCGGTTTGGGCCTTGGTGGAGGATTGCAGGGAGAAGAGGTAGGTCAGCAGCGAGAGGGTGCGCTTGGACTTCCAGTCGTCGTCGGCGACGTAGAACCAGTAGTCGCGGTAGGCGACCTGGACGAAAGCGCCGGGCTGCGGGATGCGGCTGTGTTCGACGCGGAGCCAGGCGGGGTCGAGGGGCGCGGAGTCGTCGGCCGGGCCGGACGTGGGGCGGCACTTGGCGAGGTGGGATTCGGGGACGGAGATTTCCTGGGCGAGGGCGTACATGGCGCCGAGGACGGAGCGGGTCTGAATGGCGAGTTCGTCGGGTTCACGCCGGACGGCGTCGGGCGTGAGCTTCAGCTTTTCGACGCCGGCGGCCGGCAGGTCGAGCAGTTCGCGGAACTCGCGGCGGGTGTTCTCCATGCCTTTCGGGACGGGCGGCGGGTAGAGGTAGATGGCCTGATCGCTGGCCTCGACCTCGATGTTGAAGCGGAGCACTTCGGCGTCCTGGGCGATCTGGAGCAGTTGGGCGGCGCGCTGGAAGCGCTCGAACGAGTGCGGTTGGACCTGGTGGACGTCGTGCATGGGCTTGTTGGCGAGGCCGTTCATGCGCTGGACGCAGCATTCGAGCAGGCGTTCGATGTCCCAGCCGGACATGGCGAGGTCGAGGATGGTGGCGAGGGGGATGCGGGCCATGACGCGCTGGGCGAATTCCTCGCCGGAGAGGGGGTTGTAGGTGATGGTGGGTGAGTCGGTGTAGCGGACGTCGGCGCCCATCGAGAAGACGCCGGTGACCTGGGGATCGACGCCGAAGGCCGTGGCCGGAATGGGGCCGAGCTGGTTGATTGAGTTGCGGGAGCCGCCGACCGATCCGCCGGCGGCCAAGCTGTACTGGCTGAGCATGGAGCCGACGTCGACGAAGTAGATCGGCTCGCCGTAGCGGAGGCGGACGATGTTCAGGAGGATCTGCTCGTTGGTCGAGCGGGCGCCGGCTTCATTGAAGTTGAAGCGGTCGTTGCGAATGGTGACGGGGCCTTGCGTTGCGCAGCCGGCGGCGAGGAGGGTGAGGGGGGCGAGGACGGCAAGGGCGATCAGGCGGGGGGCTGATGCGATCGGGCGGTGAACCGGGTGGGTGGGGTTTGGACGATTGTCATTTCGCAGCATGGCGGGATTCCGGTTTCTGTTGGAGGGGCGTACGACGCGGCCGCCCGGAAATTGAGGGGGCGGATTATACGGATTCGTCTTTCGCGACGCGATTGGCGGGCGGGGGCGGGATTCAGCAGGTGAGCGGTCGGCTGTACCGACGACCCCCCTTTATACACCCCCTTGCTAAGGGGGGAAGTGATACCACCGGGCTTGCGCCGCGGTGCTCGGATCGTACTCGGATGTGGGGAATGGCTCGCTTGCTGGCGCGCGCGGCTCGTACGGGTGCTCGGATGTGGTTGGGTCAGGCGTTGCCGCCGCTGCCGATTCGTTTGATGCCGCGGAGGGCCATGGCGAGTTGTTCGGGGTGGGTGGCGGCGCGCATGGCTTCGGTGCCGCTGATGAGCTGCTGGCGGTACATGCTGAGGAGGTGATTGTCGAAGCTCTGCATGCCGGACTCGCCGGCTTCGATGTATTCGGCGAGCTCGGTGAGCTTTTTCTGCATGACGAACTTTTCGGTGACGGGGCTGCCGCGGAGGATTTCGACGGCGGGGCGGCGCTGGCCGTCGTTGGTGGTGACGAAGCGCTGGGAGATGATGGCCTCGATGGAGGTGGAGAGCTGGCCGAGGAGGAGGTCGTGCTCTGCGGGTGGGAACATGGCGACGATGCGCTGGACGGTCTGGGCGGCGTTGGCGCTGTGGACGGTGGAGAGGACCTGATGGCCGGTGTCGGCGGCGCGGAGTGCGATGCGGAGTGTTTCGACGTCGCGCATTTCGCCGACGAGGATGACGTCGGGGTCCTGGCGGAGGGCCTGGCGGAGGGCCTGGTCGAAGGAGGGGGTGTCGCTGCCGAGTTCGAGCTGGGAGACCATGGACTTTTTGTTGGCGTGGAGGAACTCGACGGGGTCTTCAATGGCGATGATCTTGTGGCGGTAGTTTTCGTTCATGAGGTCGATCATGGCGGCGAGGGTGGTGGACTTGCCGCTGCCGGTGGTGCCGGTGACGAGGATGAGACCGCGGTCGGAGAGGGCGATGTCGCGGATGACCTTGGGGAGGTTGAGCTCTTCGAGGGAGGGGATTTTGGTTTTGATGACGCGCATGACGAGACCGAAGCGGCCGAGCTGGCTGTAGGCGGAGCATCGGAAGCGGGCGAGGTCCGGTGCGGCGTGGGAGAAGTCGAGTCCGGCGACGACGGCTTCGTCGATTTTCGATTTCATACGCTCGGGCAGCAGGGCGACGATGATGTTGCGGAGCTGATCGTTGTCGAGGGCGGGGACGGTGGCGAAGCGGATGTCGCCGCCGATGCGGAGCATGGGCGGGGAGCCGGCCTGGAGGTGGAGGTCGGAGGCGTTGTTGTCGACGGCGAACTTGAGGAGCTGGTTGAGATCCATGGTTGCCCTTTCGGCCCGAGATTATCGGGGGAGCGGGGATATAAGCGAAATGGCGGGCCCGGTTGTGTAAAAATAACCATTTGATGGTTGATATTTGACCATTGGATGGTTATATTTTGTTTGTGATTGCACGGCATATTCTGGCCCGACTGCAGACGGCGTTGTCCGACCGTCCGGTTGTCATTCTGCACGGCGCGCGACAAACCGGAAAAAGCACGCTCGCGAAGGCGACGCAGAGCAAGCGGCGCCATGCGGAGTATCTGAGCCTGGATGATGCGGGGGTCCTTTTCGCGGCACGGCAGGATCCGACGGGCTTCATCAAGGGCATTGCGGGCGACGTCGTGCTCGATGAGATCCAGCGCGCGCCGGAACTCTTCCTGGCGATCAAAGCTGAAGTGGATCGAAACCGGCGGGCGGGTCGATTCCTGTTGACCGGGTCGGCCGATGCGCTGGTGGTACCGCGGCTGGCCGACGCGCTGGTCGGTCGCGTGGAAATCGTGCCGCTGTGGCCGTTGTCGCAGGGGGAGATCGATCGCGTGCCGGAGGATTTTGTCGATGCGATCTTCTCTCCGAAGTGGTCGGCGCGGCGGGTAAATGCGGAGGGCGACTGGATTGATCGGGTGGTTCGCGGCGGATTTCCGGAGGTGGTGACACTCGTGCGGCCGGCGCGGCGCGGCGACTGGTATCGCGATTACATCACGACGCTGCTGCAGCGCGACGTGCGCGATCTGGCACTGGTCGAAGACCTGGTGGGCGTACCGCGCCTGTTGACGCTTCTGGCTGCGCGGGTTTGCGGGCTGCTGAACTCGGCCGAGCTATCGCGCGACCTCGCGATTCCGTACACGACGCTCCGCCGCTATATGGGGTTGCTATCCGCCACGTTCGCAGTCCGGATGCTGCCGGCGTGGTCGAGCAATCTCGGCTTGCGCCTAGTCAAATCGCCCAAGGTTTATCTCAGTGACACGGGCTTGTGCAGTTCGCTACTCGGCGTGAACGCCGAGCGCCTCCGTTCGGACCGACCGCTGGCGGGCCGGTTGCTGGAAAACCTGGTCATCATGGAACTGACGAAACAAGGTACCTTCAGCAAGACACAGCCGCAGATGTTTCACTTCCGGACTCAGGCGGGACAGGAAGTGGATGTGGTACTCGAGAACCGATCGGGGGAGATCGTTGGGGTCGAGGTTAAGGCATCCGCCACACCCCGGCCGGACGATTTCGAGGGGTTGCGCGCGCTGAAGGAGAAATGCGGCAAGCGCTTCGTCCGCGGCGTGATGCTGTATGCGGGCCGTGAGCATCTGCCGTTCGGTGAGTCGATTTCCGCCGTCCCGCTAAACCGACTATGGACAGGAGCAGAGTGAGTCACCGGCTGGACCGACCACTAGATGAGCGGCTTGCCGATCATGTCCTGCGGGATCGGCTGGTTGAGCATCTTTAGCAGGGTTGGGGCGATGTCGTACAAGCTGGGGCCGTCGGCGCGGCCGCGGGGCGGCAGGGACGGGTGGGAGAGGATGTACATACCGAGCTGGGCGTGGTTGGCGTCGTCGGGGCCGGTGTCGTTTTCGAAGGTGTAGACGCTGGGGTTGCCGACGGTGCCGACGCTGCGCCAGTGGAGATCGCCGAAGATGGCGACGAGATCGGGCGGGACGCCGTTGACCTTGCGGTAGATGTCCTGCGGGCGGTAGACCTTCGTGCCAATCTTTTCGCCTTTCGGGCCGGGGAGTGCTTCGAGCTTGGCGATCAGCTCGGCGCGGACTTTTTCGTAGTCGGCTTTGGGGATGATGCCGTTTGGCTCACGGCCCTGGACGTTCAGGAAGCAGCGGCCGTAGTAGCCGCCCTCGCCCCAGGCGCGAGTCTTGGTCCAATCGACCATGTCGAAGTTGAACTTGGTGGGCTTGGTGACAGGCTGCTTGAGGGTCATGTAGCCCTCGCGGATGAGCCAGTCGTTGAAGCAGATGCCGCCGTCCATGCGTTTGGCGCCGTGGTCGGAGACGACGAGGATGGCGGTGCGGCTGGGGTCGATGGTTTCGATGAGGTTGCCGATCAGCTCGTCGAGGTGCAGGTAGTATTTTTCGATGGCGTGCTCGAACTTGTTGCCGGGCTGGTGGCGGTGATGCTGGGGATCGTGGTATTGCCAGAAGCCGTGGTGGATGCGGTCGGTGCCCATTTCGACCATCCACATGAGGTCCCAGGGCTGGGTGCGGACGAGGTGATCGACGACTTTGAAGCGGCGGTCGGTCATGAGATAAATCTGATCCAGGAGCGGGGCTTTGTCGTCGCTGCGGAAGCCCTTGCAGTCGACCATGTATTCGCCGACGAGGTCGGCGATGGTTTTCTTCAGTTCGCGCGGCCAGGTGTAGTCGCTGTCGATGTCGGGGGTGAGGAAGCAGGAGATCATCGAGCCGTTGGGCGGTTTTGTGATCGGGAAGGTTCCGGGGACGCCGACGATGATGGAGTTTTTGCCGGCCTGGGTGAGCAGATCCCAGATTCGCGGCTCCTTGACGGCGGTTGAGAGGGCGATGTCGAGGCCGTGGTAGGACCAGTCGCGGCGGTTGCGGAAGCCGTAGATGCCGAGCTGGCCGGGGTCTTTGCTGGAGGCCATGCAGGACCAGGCGGGGACGGTGATGGGCGGCAGGCAGCTATTGAGGGTTCCGTAGGCGCCGGTCTGGCAGAGTCGCTTGAGGTGGGGCATGCGATCGAGCCAGGGGCCGAATGCGAGCGACGGCTCGAAGCAGTCGAGACCGATGACGGCGACACGTTCGATGCGGGACATATCACGGCCTCCTGAGACATCAATGTAGTGCTGAATGAGCGCGGCTGCGAGCCAGCACGACCGTGGACAATACAGAACTGGCCGCTAAAATATTGACCGGTCGGAACGCCCGAGGCGCGTCAAAACGCACGAAAGGGATGGTCATGCGCTCCGATCGACTCGTGTGTGCGCTTATTTTCACATTGGTTGCGACGTCGGCGGCTGCCCAATCGCCGATCCGCTATCGTACGGTCGCCATTTCCGGGGAGCTCGTACCCGGCGGCGCGGCCGACGAGAGTTTCTTCAGATTCGAACCGCCAATTCTAGACTCGAGCGGCCGCGTCGCGTTCATTAGCTCAACGAATCGTGCGGGCGGTATCGGTCGAGGCGTCTGGTCCGAAGGATTCGGTGCGCTTTCTCTGGTGGCTCAATCTGGCGCCGCGGCGCCGGGAACGCCGAGCGGCGTTACGTTCGATTTCTTCGATTCGCTGAACATGAATGACCAGGGTCAAACGGTGTTCGGTGCGTCGCTGGCGGGGCCGGGCGTGGGGAGCCAAAACGGGTTCGGAGTCTGGACCGAACGCCCCACGGTTGCGCTGGTTGCCCGGGCCGGTGATTTTCTGCCGGGGCAATCGAGCGGGGCACAGTACACAAGTTTTGGGAATCTGCTGAGCGGTCCTTCGGGTTCGGTGGGCTTCTTTGCACGCCTGGGAGGTGCGCCGAGCCAGGCGCTTCTTTCCGAACGATCGGGTCCGACGTCGCTGGTCGCGAATGCAGGACAGGCGGCGCCCGGGATGCCCGCGGGGATATCTTTCACGAGTTTTCTTTCCGACCTTGGCGTCAACTCTTTTCGAATGAATCAAGCGGGCCGCGTGGCGTTTCAGGCGCGAGCGAGCGGCGCAGCGGGCAACCGAGCTGGAATCTGGAGCGACCGTACCGGGACACTCATGCCCGAAGCAAACGTCAACATGCCGGCACCCGGGGTTCCGGGGGCGACGTTTGTGGCCATGTATCCCGGTCAGCCGGCGATGAACAATGCCGGGATGCTCGCGTTCTCCGGCGTTTTTCAGCCGGCGTTTGAGACAGAACGGAATGGCTTGTGGTTTGCCCCAGTCGACGAATCACCTCAACTAATCCTTCAGACCGGCGCCGTGCCAGCGAATCAGGGAAACGTGACTCTACGAGATTTCGCACCGGTGGCGATGAATGACGCGGGCAAGATCGCCTTCGGCTGCAATTACGAACGGACGGGAGGGACGACCGGAAACTGCATCGCGACGTGGGAGAACGGAGTCGCGCGAACGATCGCGATGATGGGGGATTCGGTTCCCGGGGCGCCCGGGTGGGCGATCAACGATCTCTCGTTTTTTGCAAACGCCAGCATCAATGCGCGAGGCCAGGTGGCCTTTTCAAGTCTCATACTCAATCCCGCGATTGGGACCAAGACTGCGGTCTTCGTGACCGATCTGGACGGCTCGTTGGTTCGGCTCCCGGTCCGAGGCGAGTTGTTTCAGGTTGCGCCGGGCGACGTTCGGACGATCAGCGGAATCGAGTTCGCGGGTATTTCGGACGGCGTCTCCGGGACGCCGAGCAGTTTCAATGATCGGAGTGAACTCGCCTTCAAGGCCTACTTCACTGACGGTTCACAGGCGATCGTGGTTGCGACCGTTCCCGAACCGGCGAGCGCGGGCCTGTTGGTGCTGGTACTTTCCGCGGTTGCATCGCGCGGCCGCGGTATCGCAACCTGTGCCCAGCGTCGCTAGGCAGCATGGCCCGACCCGGCAGTCGATGGTACAGTAAGCGGCGGTTCTGTTCGGGAGCAGCATCAAAACGCTGCCTGGTCGCGTATTCCGGCCCGCACGAGCTAAAGCGATCGAAGGTTCTTACGGGGAGATTGCGTACGGGAGCTTTGCGCTGCCGAGTTCACGCGAGTTAAGGATGATGGAACAAAGATGAACAAAACGCAGGATGCGATGGTGTCGGGGACGCTGGAGTTGGAGGCGCGCGGCGGGGGGTTCCTGCGGAACTTTGCCACGAACTACGCACCATCGCCGAAGGATGCATTTGTGCCGCCGGAGGTCATCAAGGCGGAGAAGCTGCGCGGCGGGGAGTATGTTGAGGGCGTGGCGCGGCCGGACCCGCGGCGGCAGGGCGGGCTGCGGGTTGCAAAGATCGATCAGATTTGCGGCAAGCCCGCGCGGGATTTTTCGCAGCATGTCGAGTTTGGCGAGCTGACGGTCATCGATCCGCGCGAGGCGATCCGGCTATCGACCGTCGGCGGGCCGGGGACGACGCGCGTCATCGACTTGATGACGCCGATCGGGAAGGGGCAGCGCGGCATCATCGTTGCGCCGCCGCGGACGGGGAAGACGATCCTGCTGCAGCAGATGGCGAAGGCGGTGATCGCGAACCATCCCGAGATGCTGCTGATGATGCTGCTGATCGATGAGCGGCCGGAGGAAGTGACGGAGATGCGCCGCACGGTGGCAGCGGAGAAGTCGGGCTGGCACGCGAACAAGCCGGAGGTGGTGTGGTCGACGAACGACAAGGACGCAAGCAGCCACACGCGGATCGGCAAGCTGATGATCGAGAAGGCGAAGCGGTACGTCGAGGCGGGGCGGGACGTGCTGATTTTGATGGACTCGCTGACGCGGCTGAGCCGGGCGTTCAACACGTCGATCGGCAGCAGCGGGCGGACGATGACGGGCGGGCTGGATGTGCGGGCGCTGATCGAGCCGAAGGCGATGTTCGGGGCGGCGCGGAAGATCGAGGATGGCGGGAGTCTGACGATCATTGCGTCGGTGCTGATCGAGACGGGGAGCCGGCAGGACGACTTTATCTTTCAGGAGTTCAAGGGCACGGGGAACATGGAGCTGGTGCTGACGCGCGAGCTGGCGAACCTGCGGCTGTTCCCGGCGGTGGATATCCCGCAGAGCGGGACGCGGAAGGAGGAGCTGTTGCTCGGGTCGGAGGCGATGAGCAAACTGGCGCGGCTGCGGCGACGATTGCTGGCGATGCCGCTGCCGGCGCAGATCGAGACGCTGCTCAAGGAGCTGGAGCGGCACAAGACGAACGCGGATTTTCTGGCTTCGATGGCGAGCTGATGCGGTTGCGGGGGACCGATCAGGGGCGGCCGGAGCACACGGAGCGTGGCCAACCAACCGGGCGACTACGACCTCGATCCATTGCGGCGGACGGCCGAGCGTCTGGAGCGCGAGCTCATCGACTTTCGGAGGCGGCTGTCGGCACTTGAAGCGCGACGGGAGTCGGAGCGAGGCGAAGCGGTCGCGGCGGCTGCGGCCGAGCCGGTGCGGCCGGTTGTCGAAGAGATCCGCAGTCCGCATCCGCCGACGGCGCCTGAGACACCCGTCTTGCACGAGCCGCCGCCGATTGTGCGGCTGGAGCCATTGCAGAAGCCACCGACGGAGCCAGCGAAGCCGGGCAGGGCTTCGCTCGAAGTTCTGATCGGCGGGACGTGGTTGAACCGGATCGGGGCGCTGATCCTGCTGCTGGGGCTGGGGTTCTTCGTAAAATACTCGTTCGACAAGGGCTGGATTTCGCCGACGCTGCGGGTGTTGATGGGGGCGGCGATCGGCGGGGCGCTGATCGTCGGCGGGGAAGTTTCGCTGCGTCGGAATCTGAAAACGTTTGCGGTGGGATTGCTGGGGGCGGGGACGGCGACGCTCTATTTCTCGGCGTTCGCGGCGTACTACTTTTATCAGCTCATTCCCATCCCCGTTGCGTTTGTGCTGTTGTCGTGCGTGACGTTGATCTCCACGATGCTGGCGGTTCACGGCAATATTCTTGCGATCGCCATACTGACGCTGATTGGCGGATTCTGGACGCCGGTGGCGCTGCAGACCGGCGTCGACGCACAAGTTCCGCTACTGACATATCTCCTCATTCTCGATGCGGGTTTTCTCGTGTGCGGCGTGCTGCGGCGGTGGGAATCGCTCCGTGTGCTGACACTCGTGGGCACGGCGCCGATGTTCGCTGGATGGTACATTGACAACTACAGCCAATCCGACATGTGGACGACGGTCGGTTTCCTGACGGCTTTTTACGTGCTCTACTTCGCCGAGGCGCAATGGAGCGTGCGGCGAGGCACGCGCGACGGCGGCCGGCTGCTGAGCGTCACCTATGCGATCGTCACCGCCGTCTTTTTCAGTTGCGTTTACTCGCTGACGCACGAACGGCTGCACGAATGGCTGGGGCTGTTCTGCGTGGCGACGGCGACGGTGCAGCTTGTCTCGGCGTGGCTGCTGGGGCGGCTGGGCGACCGGGCTCGCGCCCTGCGCGAGGCGCAAATCATCGCGGGGCTGGCGATGCTGGCGCTGGCGGCTCCGCTGCAATTCAACCGGTACATGGTGCCCATCGCGTGGGGCGTACAGGCCGTCGTCTCGATGTGGTTCTGCCGCGGGCATGCGCGGCCTTGGCTGCGGATCAAGGCGGTGTGCATTCTGGTGGCGGCGCTGGGCCACCTGCTGATGTTCGACTACGGCAATGCGGAATTGATGCGCGATTTCTGGTCGGCGGGGCTGTGGCATCTCAACTGGATCATCGTGCTGTTCGTCGGGCTGGGGCTGTGTGCCTACGGGTCGGCGGCGGTGCTTTCGGTTCGCACGAAGCCGTCGCCGTCGGACGTGACGCTGTGCATCGGACTGCTGGCGTTCGGCGCCATCGTGATGTTCGGCATTTTCGCGGCGCAGTACGAGCGGTACGTCGCGACGTGGTGCTGGCTGGCGTTGGCGCTGGCGTGGTATGCGGCAGCGCGGCGGGCGCCTTGGACCGGATGGGTCTGCGTCTGCATGGCGCTGGCGGTGTGCGTGAAGTTCCTGACGTGGGATCTGCTGGAAGCGGCGGTGAGTGGATCGTGGGTCGAACTGCACGGAACGCTGTTTAACCGCGCGGTGGTGACGGGCGCGCTGGTGGCGGCGATGGCGGGCATGGCCAGCCCGCTTCTGCCGAAGCTGCTGCGGCCGGAGGCGCTGGCGGGAGACACGATCCTCGACCGGCTGCTCGCGGGAATGATGGCGCTGGCGTGCGCGATCATCATCATGGCGACCGGCACATTTGAGATCGCACGGGCGTTTCAGTTCGAGCCGTGGCGGGAGCAAATCATCGATCCGGCGAGCATGGCCGGCGTGGTGGTCGCGGCGTGGTGGGCGATCAACGCGGGCGGCGTCTGGCTGCTGTTTGGCGCGCGAAGGCCGGGGCTGGCGGGCTATGCAACCGTACTGACGTGGGCGACGTTGGCGCGATTCACCCTTGGTGACACGCTGGCGGCGACCGGCAACGGGGCGTGGAGCCGACTGAGCGGAGTCTGTACGAATCGCGTGTTCTTCGTCGGCATCGTCGTGATCGCCGTCGCGCTGCTGGCCTATTCGATCATGCGGCGGGCGCGGCGGGCCGATGGCCCGTGGTACCTGAGCGAGCGGTCGGGCAAGGCGTTGCTGGCGGCGAGCGTGCTGATGATCGTCTGGCTGCCGACGTTTGAGATCATGCGGGTGTTTCGCTTCGAGCCGCTCCGCGATCGGTTCCGCGACCCGAACCTGGCGATGCACGTTGCGCTGTCAGTGCAGTGGGGTGTGACGGCGGTTGTCCTGCTGGCGGTGGGGTTTGCGCGGCTGTCGAACCTGCTTCGCTACATGGCGATCGGGCTGTTCGGCGTGACGGTGATCAAGGTATTCCTGGTGGATCTGTCGCACCTCGAGATGGTGTATCGCATTGTCTCGTTCGTCGTGCTGGGGTTGCTACTGCTGGTGGCGTCGCTGCTGTATCAACGGCTGGAGGCGCGGATTTCACCGGCCGCCAATCGCGAGTCGCCACCGTCGCAGGTGTGAGACTTTCTGTCGCTTCAGGGCAGGCCCAGCAGGCGGTTGACCATGCCGGAAACGTCGTCGACCGTGACTACGCCGCTGAGGGTGAAGTCACCGGGGCAGACATCGATCGAATCGATCGATTCGCGCAGCACGGCATCGACGAAGCGCTGCACGTCGTCGCCATTCGTGAATCCGTCCGAGTTCATGTCGCCGCTCGCGGACCCCGGCGCCCATGTGATCGACACGGTGTCGTCGTCGGTCGAGGTGCACGGCGCCGTGCCGTCGCAGGTGAGCTTGAGGACAACGCTGCCGGCCGTCAGGTCGGTCGGTCCGGGGGTGTAACGGGTCGAGAGATTGCCGGGCGTCTCGAAGCTGCCGTCGCCCAACGATGTCCAAGTGCAGCCGGACGCGAATTGCGACGAGCCGGCGACGATGACCGGACTGCCGTTGCACAGGGATTGATCGGGTCCGGCGTCGCTGATCGGAAGGGGGTGCAGCGACACGAGAACCGTGTCGAGCGATCCGACGGTGCAGGGGGCGACCGGGTCGGCCGTGAGTGTCAGCGTCACGCTTCCGGCTGCGACATCGTTGGGGCCGGGCGTGTAGGTCGTGTCGAGCACGGCGGGGTCCAGGAACGCGCCGTCGCCGCCCGTACTCCAGAGCGTGCCGGCGGTGTTGCTGGCCGATCCTGCGAGGATTGCGAAGCCGTCGGTGCAAATGAGCAGATCGGCGCCGGCGGAGACGGTCGGGCCAGCGCCGGGCAGAATCGTGATGATCATCGAGTCTTGGGCCGCCGCGGTGCAGGGGAGGATTGCATCGGCTGAGAGCGTCAGCTCGACGCTGCCGCCCGACAGGTCGTTTGTTCCCGGCGTGTAGACCGCGGTGAGTGAGCCGGCGTCATCGAACGTGCCGTCGCCGGTCGAGGTCCAGAGGCCGCCGGTTGAGAATTGCCGCGTTCCGGCGAGCGTAACGGTGCTGCCGGTGCAGATGGTGCGGTCGAGGCCGGCGTCGGCGATCGGCGTTGGCTGAATCGTCAGCACAAGCTCATCGGTGCTGGGCTGCGTGCAAGGGGCGGTTGGATTGGCGGTGAGCGTCAGCGTGACGCCGCCGGCCGCAATGTCTGCCGAGCCCGGGGTGTAGATCGCACCGGCGGCGGACGCGTCGTCGAAGCCGCCGTCGCCCGCGGTGGACCAGAGCAGGGATGGGCTGTGGGTCGTCAGGCCGGTCAGCGTGGCCGGTGCACCGGCGCAGATGGACTGATCGATTCCGGCGTCGGCCGTGGGGAGCGGCTCGAAGGTCAGCAGCACCGTGTCGGGGGCCGGCGACGCGCACGGCGCGATCGCGTGGGCCGTCAGCGTCAGCAGTACGCTGCCGTTGGCGTAGTCGGTCGTCCCCGGGGTGTAGGTCGGCGCGAGTGACGTCGCGTCATCGAATGAGCCGTCGCCGGCGGTCGTCCACGTCCGCGAGTTGCTGTTCGTGGTTGAGCCGGATAGTGACGCGGTCGAGCCGACGCAGAGGGTCTGGGCCGCGCCGGCGTCGGCGGTCGGTCCGCTCGCGAAGGTCAGGGTGATCGAATCGATCGCTGCGTCTGCGCATGGCGCCATGGGGTCGCAGGTCCATGTCAGCTCGGCGCTGCCAGTCGACAGGTCGTTCGTTCCCGGAGTGTAGACCGCCGTCGGAGCGTTTTCGTCGTCGAAGAGTCCATCGCCGGTTGTCGTCCATGCGCAACTGGGCGAGTTCGTCGAACTCGCGGCCAGCGGGACGACAACGGCGTCGCAGAGCGATTGGTCGGGGCCGGCGTCGGCTTGTGGGGGGGCCTGGAGCGTGATCGTGAGCGAGTCGGTCGCCTGAAGTGTGCAGGGCGAGAACGGATCGGCTGCCAGGGACAGCACGACGCTGCCCGCGGCGATGTCGGCCGCGCCGGGCGTGTAGTTCGCATTGAGCAGGAACGGGTTGTCGAACTCGCCGTCGCCAGCAGTCGACCAGAGGGTGGCCGACGAGTTGACGCTGGCGCCGTTGAGCGGGATCGGCCCATCGGCGCAGGTGGCGAAGTCGCTGCCGGCGTCGGCCATGTCGGGACCCGGGATGCAGATGACCTGTCGCAGCAGACTGAAGTCCTGCACGGTCGAACCGTCGCCGATGATGTTGGGCGCGCCGAAGGTGCTGTCGGTCGAGTCGGTGTAGTCGGAGCGCGGGTAGACCAATTCGGTAGGGTCTTCGTCGAGGACGCAGACTTCGTCATTGCCGATGCCGCTGACCGGCTGGATGCCCTCGCCGGCGGGGCCGAAGACGACGGTGTTGGCGGCGTCACGGATCGTGAGCTGCCAGTTGCTGTTGGAGACCTTAATGTTCGCAGCCGTGATGTACGTTCCGCTTCCGGCGCTTGCGGCCCGGACGTTGATCCACCAGTCGCCTCCGTGCGGGTCGTAGCTCACATCATCTGCCAGGTTCTCGGAGACTGTGATGATGGTGCCGCTGCGAAGGTCGGACCAGATGGCATGATTCGTCAGCGTGAGCGTCTGGATGTCCTGCCCGCCGCCGCCGGTATCGTCGCTGATGACGAGCTTCCAGCCGCGGATGTCGAGATGGTCCTGTATGACGACGAGCTCGAACCAGTCGCCGCCATTCCCGAGTACGCGGCCCCAGTACGTATCGCTGCCGCTGTTCTTGAGGAATCCGTCGTCGCGAACGCCGTTGTACTCGTTCAGGATCATCGGCGCCGGTTGAAGTTGGTTGGCCGCTCCGGGCGTGACGATTGAGAATTCGCGCCGCACGGCGCCGCCGTCCGGATACTTACCGTACGAGACGTTCGCCGGAAGCGGATCGTAATTGAGGTAATCGATGATCTGGCCGCCGGCGGTGTAGAGGCCGACGGCGCCACCGGCCGGGCTGAGGGCGAAGGGGGTGTGGAGCGGGCCTTCGCCGGGTTCGGCGTCGGCCCAGACGACGAGGTAGGAGTGGCCAGCGAGGGTGATGTTGATGGGGAAGGTCCAGAGGAGCGGCGAAGCGTAGTTGTTGGTCAGGCCCATGCCGGCGAGGTCGATCGGGTTGGACGAAGCGTTGTAGACTTCGATCCAGGGGGCGAACTCGCTCTGTTCGTCCTGAATACCCGCGGTGTTGACGGGCAGGACTTCGTTCACCCAGAGATTGGGGACGGCGCTGGTTGTTCCGGCGGTACTGTTGGCGGCGCCGGGCGTTCCGCCGGCGTTGAGACTTGCGGCCCAGTTTGCCGGGCGGTTGTTGTCCTGAGTCGCGTCGATCAGTTCGAGCGAGGGACCGCCGCCGTCGGCCGAGGTCGCCCACGGTGCGTCGTCGTCGTAGCGAACGGAATCGACGATCTGGCCGATGCGGTCGCGGAGGGTGAGGTTCTCTCCGCCGTCATCGAGGCGTCCCGTGTATTGCCCGCCGACGAAGATGGCGTTGCCGTAGAACGCGCGGAACTCGAGGTCGTTGCGGACGAAGACCACGTAACCGTGCGGCAGGATGACCGTGCCGCCCGGAATGGTCAGCTCGACGCCGGAGATCGACCAGCCGGAGAGATCGACCGCCTCGGTCGCGGAAGGGTTGTAGAGCTCGATGAACTCCCGCTCGGTCGAACCGGCGGGGAGATACATGATCTCGTTGATGATGACGGAGGGGTTGGCCGACTGAGCCGTGGGGATTTCACCGGGGACGCGGTGGGTGACGCCGAAGTGGGTGCGGCGGACGGGGAGGTAGTTGGTCTTGATGAGATTGGCGGCGGTCTCGACGGACTGGGCGGCGCCGTACTGGCCCCATTTGGACGCGTCGCGCGCGCCTTCGGATGAGAGCTCGGCGACGAGGGCGTCGATGCGGGCCTCGAAGCGACCTGGGGCGAGCAGGTCGTCGTAGAGGGTTCGGAGGCGGCGGAAGTACATCTCGCGGAATTCGGGTTGCTCGAGGATGGCACCGATCAGCCGGTTCCAGAGAAAGTCGAACTTCTGATGATACGCATCGCCGAAGAGCGGATGGCTCGGGGAGACGAAGTTGCGGCCGGGGATGACGTCGACGTCGGCCCAGATTTCGTCGTTGAGGACGATGCCGTTGAAGTTGCGGCCGAAGGTGAGGTCCTTGTCGTAGGGGTGCACCGACCAGCGCTGGGTTCCCTCGGTGTCGCGATAAAGGAAGTAGTTTTTGGCGACGTGGTCGTTGTCGTGGGTGATCGCGGTCGCGGCGATGTAGTTGATCAGCTCGGGCACGTCGACGTTGCCGAGGATGAACTCACGCTTTGCCGCGCCGGTGAGGTTGTTGATGCCGTCGAGCAGGGCGAAGAGGTCGGAGTAGTCTTCGTATTCGCGGCCGCGCTTTTCGTAGCGCGGCGGCAGATCGACGAGATTGCGGAAGC
Source organism: uncultured Planctomycetaceae bacterium (assembly GCA_964549445.1). Classification (GTDB taxonomy): domain Bacteria; phylum Planctomycetota; class Phycisphaerae; order UBA1845; family UTPLA1; genus SpSt-539. The sequence continues at coordinate 57,137 of CAZJVS010000018.1, read as the reverse complement.
GGGCGTCGTCGTTGGCCTTGTACCAGGCGCCGTCCTCGGGGATGTGATTGCGTTCGAGATATTCGTCTTCGAGCGCTTCCATGCAGCCGTACAGGCCGAAGTATGCGCCGTTCTGGTAGATGACGACGGGGGCGGTCTGGCTGTAGGGGACGCCGGCGTCGCGGTAGGTCTCCATCGAGAGATATTCGCGGGAGTAGCTCTTGTCGGCGTAGCTGCTCTGGAGATTGAACTCCTTGGCGGGCAGGGAAAAGTTGTCCGGGGCGACGAGCTTGTGGCCGCGCGGAAAGTAGAACTTCCAGTGTTTCTTGGGCCAGTCGCGGGAAAAAACGCCGCCGCGGACACGAATTTCCATCGCGTCGTAGAGAACGCCGTTGAAGACGAAGACGGCGGGATGCCGTACGTCGGTGTGACGCGTGTCGATCGCGGCCTGATAGTCGGCCGGATCGATGAACCAGTTGTAGATGGGCAGGCCGGAGGAAGTCTGCGATGCATCGGCGACCATCGTGCCGACGTAGGTCATTGAGTCGTCGGTGCGGGGGTAGCGCATGCTGCCGGTCGGACCCGTGGCATTGATGTTGAAGCGGATGAGCGAGGCGGCGACCTGACCGGGGATCGAGGCGCCGAAGACGAGATCGCCGGCGCCGCCGTCGCCGTGAACGCCGTCGTCGAACATGGAGATCGTCGTCTCGCCGCCGAAGCCGATGCGGTAGGTGAGCGAGACGGTCGATGCGGCGTCGACGTGGGCCGTGACGAGCAGGTCGGCGGCCGGGGCCGGAAGCAACGCGAAGCTGACATTGGTGATCCAAGGCGGCAGGCCGGTGGCGGCGACGCTGTTTGCGGCGCGGGCCGTGTGCTTCGCGACGTTGATGGCCGAGCGCCAGTTGCGGGGCGTGTCATTGTCCTGAAGCGGATCGATCACTTCGAGCGACGGGCCTTCGCCGTCGGCGGAGGTCGGCCAAGGCGGCAGGTCGGAGTATGTCACCTGATCCTGAACGGCCTCGGCGGCATTCACGAGCTGGAGCTTTTCGCCGGAGTTGCTGAGGCGCCCATCGCTGAAGACATAGTCGGGTGCGAATCCGTAGGTGGTCTGGAAGCGGGCCGCGTCGTGAGCGAGGACGATGTATCCGCCGGCGGAAATGCTGGCACCACTGGGAAAGCAGAAATCGACGCCCTTGAGGCACCAGCCGGTGAGCGTGACGCTCGCGCCGCCGTTGTTGTACAACTCGATGAATTCATCGCCGTCGAGGTCCGAGAGGGGGTGATACATGAGTTCGGTGATGACGACGTCCGCACGAAGCGGGGCAGCGCCGAGGGCGAAGACCGCCGCGGCGATCAACGCTATTCGCAAAGTTTTCATCCCTCGCTCCTGGTCGGTCGGGCGACGCTGCGGCACGCCCGCCGCTCTATGGTATGCCGAGCAGTCGATTGACCATGCCTGGCACGTCATCGACCGTGACAAAGCCGTTCAACGTAAAGTCGCCGGGGCAGACGTCCGCGGCGTCGAATGATTCGCGCAGTACGGCATCGACAAAGCGCTGGACGTCGTCGCCGTTGGTAAAACCGTCGGTGTTCATGTCGCCGTTCGCCGAGCCGGGCGTCCACGTGATCGACACGGTGTCGTTAGCGGTCGAGGTGCACGGCGACTCGGCGTTGCACGTAAGCTTGAGGACGACGCTGCCGGCTGTCAGGTCGGCGGGGCCGGGGTTGTAGCGGGTCGAGAGATCGCCGGGCGTCTCGAAGCTGCCGTCGCCTTCGGACGTCCACGTGCAGCCCGACGCATGCTGCGACGCGCCGGCGACGAGGACCGGGCTGCCGTTGCAGAGGGCTTGATCGGCGCCGGCGTCGCTGATTGGCAGAGGTTGAATGGTTACGACGAGCGTGTCGGAGGAGGCGACCGTGCAGGGCGCGACCGGGTCGGCCGTGAGCGTCAGCGTGATCGTTCCCGCGATGAGGTCGTTCGGGCCGGGCGTGTAGGTCGTCTCGAGCGCGTTGGCGTCGAAGAACCCGCCGTCGCCGCCGCTGGTCCAGTGCGTGCCGGTGCTGTTGCTCGCCGTTCCGACGAGGTTGGCCGGGTCGCCGGGGCAAATGAGCAGATCGGTACCGGCTGCGACGGTCGGCCCCGCGCCGGGCTGGATGGTGATGGTCATCGTATCCTGCGAGGCAATCGTGCATGGACTCGCGGCGTCGGCGGTGAGCGTCAGCTCGACGCTTCCGAGGGCTGAATCGTTGACGCCGGGCGAATAGACCGCGCCGAGGAGACTGGCGTCGTCGAACGTGCCGTCGCCGGCGGTCGTCCAGAGACTGGCGGATGAGAATTCGCGCGTTCCCGACAGGGTGACGGTGCTGCCGGTGCAGATCGTGCGGTCAATGCCGGCGTCGGCGATCGGGGTCGGCTGGATCGTGATGATGACTTCATCGGTGCTCGGTTGGGTGCAGGGGGCGTTCGGATTGGCGGTGAGCGTGAGCGCAACGCTGCCGGCGGCGATGTCGGCCGAGCCGGGCGTGTAGATCGCGCCGGGCGCGGACGTGTCGTCGAAGCCGCCGTCGCCGGCGGTGGACCAGAGCAGCGATGGGCTGTGAGTGGTGAGGCCTGCGAGCGTGGCCGTTCCGGTCGCGCAGATGGCCTGATCGTCGCCGGCGTCGGCGATGGGCTGCGGATCGAAGGTCAGCAGGACGGTGTCGGGTGCGGGCGTTGAGCAGGGGGCGATGGCGTCCGCCGTGAGCGTCAACAGAACACTGCCGTTGGTGTAGTCGGTCGGGCCCGGCGAATAGACTGGGGTGAGGGATGTCGCGTCGTCGAACGAGCCGTCGCCGCCGGTTGTCCAGAGTCGCGAGTTGCTCAGCGTGGAGCTACCGGTGAGTGACGCGGTCGAGCCGACGCAGATGGTCTGCGGTTCGCCCGCGTCGGCGGTCGGGCCGCTTGCGAAGGTGAGCGTCATCGTGTCGGAGTGCGTGGTTACGCACGGGGAGGTCGGATCGGCCGTCAGAGTCAGCTCGACGCTGCCGGCGAGCAGATCATTCGGACCGGGCGTGTAGGTCGGCGCAAGCAACGTGGCGTCGTCGAACGAGCCGTCTCCCGCGCTCGACCAGAGTCGCGACGGACTGTGCGAGGTTGCGCCGGCCAGGAGCGCGGAGCTGCCGGAACAGATGGTCTGATCGGCTCCGGCGGCGGCGATGGGCAGGCGCTGGATCGTGAGGGTGAGCGTGTCGCCGAGCGGAGTCGTGCAGGGCGAGTTCGGAGCCGCGGTGAGCGTCAGGACGACGCTGCCGGCGGCGATGTCGGCTGCGCCGGGCGTGTAGGTCGTGCCGAGTTGGGCGACGTCGACGAAGTCGCCGTCGCCGGCGGTGGACCAGGTGGTTCCGCTTGTGTGGGTTGCCGAGCCGAGGACGATGGCGTCATCGGACGCGCAAATCGTCTGGTTTGCGCCGGCGTCGACCGTCGGGCAAAGGCCGATCGTCAGCACGGCGGGCGAACCGGTGTCGAAGGCGATTGGTCCGCCGCCGACATGGGTGAGCGTCGAGGTGTTGTAGGAGAGAACGCGGACTTCGAAGGTCGCGCCTTCGGTGGCGTCGCTGGAGACATGCAGGTTGTACGTCGCGAGGTATTTGGGCGTCGAGCCGACGTCGACCGCACCGGCGGATAGCGACGAAGCGGCGCTCTTGGCAGCACAGTTGGTGGACGGCGACGTTCCGCCGAGCCCGAAGAAGACGTAGTCGCTGCGGCCTTCGTTGACGCTGACGGAACCGGGGCAGTCAACGGTGAGCGAGCCGGCGCCGGAAGTGCGGGTAATGGCGATGACTGTCTGATAGCCGCGAAGGTTGCGGGCATCCTGAACGAAGGCGTCGAAGCTGATCGTGCTATCGGGGACCGCGCCGGCCGCCGCAAGCTGGCCGGTCAATCGCGCGCCGCGCCGCACACTGGTGAAGCCGAGCCAGCCGATTCGATCGGAGGACGGGCCGCCCGTCGCGGCCGGGGAGCCGAAGCCGAGGTCGTAGTTGCAGCCGGCGGGGTCGGGCTGTACGAAGAGCGGGTCCTGCGACGAGTTGCCGGTTCCGCAGCCGAGGTCGCCGGCGCTGCCGACGATCGTGTGATTGACGTTGCCGCAGCAGGTGGGGTGGCTGATCGGCCAGAGGACGCAGCGATCGATGACGGAGTCGGCGCAGCTGGGGTTGAGAAGCTGGTTGTTATGACCGAGGGTGCAGTGGGTGAGGATGGCCGCCTTGTTGTTGCAGCGGATTCCGCCCGGGGAGTTGAAGAGGAGGCAGTTGGTCATGGTGATCGAGCCGCCCGGCGATGCGTCGAGACTGACGCACTTGTCGCGGGCGTCGTAAAGCAGCGAGTCTTCGATGACCGGCTCGGCGCCGGTGCTATGGTCGATGAAATCGTCGCCGATGTCGGTCAGGACGCAGCGGCGGACGTTGATCGTGTTGCCGCCGCCGTCGAGGTGCAGCGCGTCACCGTCGACATTGTTTTCGACCGGGGCGCGGCCGATGCGGGTGAACCAACTGTCTTCGATCGCCAGGGTGTAGCCGGCGCCGAGCCACTCGCCGCCGATGCCGACGCGGGAGAAGAGCGAGTCGCGGATGGCGTAGTTGCCGCTCGAGCCGGGCAGGGAGGCGAAGCCCATGCCGGGACAGTCGGCCAAGACGCAGGACTCGATTGTCACGTTGTGCGCGTCTGCGACGCGGAGGATCGGCGGCCGAGGGTGGCCGACGACGATGCCGTTGCCTGCGCCGGTGAAGTACACGTTTCGATAGACCGATGAACCGCTCCCCTCGTGATAGATGCCACGCCACGAGGGGTCGTTGTTGGGAGCGGTTTGCGGCAGCGACATGGCGGCCGGGCCGGCCGTCGCGAAGAAGAAGATCGGGTCGGCGTTTGAGGCGTCGGCGCTGATCGAGCCGCCGTTCTGGGCGAGGATGGCGACGCCGTCGTTTGGCGAACCGGAGTCGACCATGACGAGCGTCCCGGGATGGATTGTCAGCGTGTTGCCTGAGTCGACGATCACGTCGTCGGTCAGATGAATGACGCCGTCGGCCGGGCCCCAGGTGAGGTCCGCACCGGTAAGCGTTCCGGAGAGCGGGCGGAAGATCCCGGGCAGCTCGCCGTCGACGACCGTCACATCGGCGAAGCCGGACAGCGATCCGGCTGTCACGGTGATGCGGATGTTTCCGGGCGAGAAGCCGGCCCCGGCGTCGAGCGCCAGCGAAACGCTGCCGACGCCGTTGTAGAAGCGGATGGAGTTAGCGGGCTGGACGCCGCCTCCGGCGCCTCCCGACATGGTCTCAAAGACGGTTGTGGTGATGGGAACCGGGCTGGCGTCGGGGAGGGTCTGGGCCGTGACGGTGCCGAGTTGGGAGCAGGAACGCCAGTCGATTCGGCCGTCGATATCGAGAATTTCGGCTTTGAGCGTGATCGTCTTGCTATCGACCATGCGCTTTGGCGCGGTCACCATGAGCTGCAGCGGCGCGGGCTGGTAATACACATGATGGGTGATGACCTGCATTTCGTCGCCGTTGCGATCGAGGGAGCGGACCGTGATGGTGTTCAGGCCGCGCTGCAGGGTGAACGGGCTGCTCCAGGTACCGGCGTAGACGCTGAAGGTCGCGGGTACATCGTTGACCGTGACGGCGTGGGTACCGGCCTGGTTGAGCGTGCCGCTGAGGTTGAGGATCGGGCTCGCGGCGACGTACGGGCTGGCGGGCACACCGTTGACCGTTAGCTGGGAGATGATTTCGTTGTTGATGAAGGCGACGCGGCCGGCGTACCAATCCTTGAACTGCTGGCGGGTAATCGGCACGAGGGTGCTGCCGCCCGACGTGAAGAAGGCCGCATCGGACATGGCGTCCATTCGGGCGTTGAAGTTCGCGGGCGAAAGCTCGTTGTCGAGCAGGTCGCGGATGGCTTTGACGAAGATCGGCGCAAAGGCGTTGTGGCGGAGGAAATTGCGGACGGAGGCGATCGTGTTATTGACGTTTCCGGTGCGCCAAATGGTTTCGTTTCCGTCGCGGAGGATGGAATCGGTGTCCCAGGTGATCATCTTGGCGTTGTAGCCGTCGGGGTGTCCGGGCGGATTGAAAAAGAGGAAGTAATCGTCGCCGGTGTCGCGGTAGATGCCGCCTTCGCGGTTGGCGACGATGTTGTGGATCGCGAAGTACTTGCACCACTCGTCCTCGTCAACGACGGCGGCCATGGCGGCGGCATATTCGGCGGGCGGGGTGTTGTTCATGACATTGCAGAGGTTGATTAAGTCGGTGAAGTCGTCGGCTTCTTCGTGGTTTTCCTTTGAGTAGCCGCTGTGGCCCCATTCGTTGACGCGGTAGGGCGCGGGGTCGGTGCCGCGCCAGTCGAGGTTGCCGGTGTTCTCGCCGCGATAGAGATTGCCGTCGGAGGTCAGGCCGCGGTCGGGGACGACGTCGCCATCCTGCGAATCGAGGAAGTCGTTGTCGACGGTCTCGATGGCGGCGTAGAGGCCGGTGAAGCCGTTGTTGCCGATGAAGGTCGTGTCGTAGTTAACGCCGGTGTAGCGCACCCGCGCGAAGACGCAGCGCGAAGTCGGAAGGCCGGAGGCACCGAACAGGTCGAAGCCGATTTTCTGCCGAACGGGGGCGTTGCCGTTAAGGGTGAGTTTCCGCACGGGGAAGCCGAGCGGCGTCTGCAGTTTGTTGTTAGACGGAAAGTCGACCCGATAGGAGCGCGGCTGAAGGACGATGCTGCTCTGGCCGCGATAGCGCTCGGTGACGTTGTAGTAGACCTTGTTGACGTTATCGACGAAGGTCGCGTCGAACTCCGTCTTACAAGGGTCATCCGCGACGAGACCGGTATAGCAGACGAGCGCCTCCTGGGTGGCCTTGGTGGCTCTCGCAACGACGATGTGATAGACGGGGAAGTCGGTCGGCAGCGTCTCGTCTGAGAATTTGCAGAGCAGGGTCTGGCACGGCGTACACGACGGGTCTTCGAGGCAGCCGGTGGGGCTGCACGTCGGCAGCGCACTGGGATGAGCGGTTGGATATGTCGAAACGCCGACGCCGTCGTCTGCGGTGATGTAGAAGTCGTACTGTTCGCCGTTGGCCAGGCCGGGCATGCTCGCACCGAACAGCCCGTCGCCCGCAGCGCCGTCGTCGTGTGTGCCGTCGTCGAGCATTGGAATCGTTGTGTACGACACCGGAGCCGCAAAGTCCTGGCGATAGTGCAGCGAGACCGTCGGCGGAGATAGGCCGTCGTCGAGCACGGTTGCGGTCACGATGACCGGCACGCTGGGGGCCGGTATCGACGGGGTGTGCATCGGCGAGAGGATCAGCGGCGCGGTCGAGGGGTTGTAGACGCTGTTCTGGGCGCCGGGCGTACCGTCGGTTGCGCTCGACGGTCGCCACGCACTGGCGAACTGGTTGGGCAAACCGGGGTTGATCAACTCGAGCGTCGGGCCGCCGCCATCGGGCGAGGAAGGCCATGCGCCGGAATCGCTGTAGGTCACCGTATCGATCACGTTGCCGAAGTTGTCGGAGATGGCGACGCTCTCGCCGCTGTTGCTGAGATTGCCGGAGGTCCACTGGAGAGCGCCCGAGTAGCCGGTGGCCGCCTGCAGCCCGGCGGCGTTAACGGCAATGACGAGGAATGCACCCGGGTCCAGGGTCGTGCCGCCGGGGAAGGTGAACACGACGCCGTTCGAGATCGTCCAGTTCGCCATGTTGACGGCGGCTGGGCCGTGATTGACCAACTCGATGAACTCCGTCTCCTGGGCCGGGTGGAGGGTGTCGTGGGGGTGATAGTTGAGTTCGTTTATGACGATGAACTGGCCGACCGAGCAGGTCCAGGTGGCCCCGCCGAAGGGCGCGTTCTGTAAGTCGTGAATTCCGGCACCGGAGAAAACAATCGACGCTGATCCGGGGGTCGGCGCTGCGAAGCCGCTGAAGACGTAGGGACCGGCATCGCTCCCACTCACTGACGTCGCCGCTGAGCCGTTGACCGTCAGGGACGCGGCCGTCACGCCGGTGACGACGCGGTCAAATGTGGCCGAGATCGACGTCAGGGTCGGCACGGCAGATTGCGGTGCGGGGGTTCGGGCGGCGAGGACCGGCGTGTCGACGAAGACGCTGTTCTGTGCGCCAGGCGTGCCGTTGTTGCCAATCGACGCCGCCCACGATGCGGCGGCGTTGTTGTCGAGGTTGGGGCTGATCAACTCGAGCGACGGTCCGTTGCCGTCCGGCACAGACGTCCAGGGGCCGGCGTCGTCGTAGACTACTTCGTCGATCAGGACGCTAGCGGCGTTTGAGAGGGCGACGCGTTCGCCGGCATTGTCGAGCGAGCCGCTTGTCCATTGCAGGGCCCCGGCGAAGCCGGTTGCGGCTTGCAGGGCCGCGGTATCCTTCGCGAGGACCAGGTAGCCGCCTGCGGGAATCGAGGTCGAATTGGGGATTGTGTAGACGATGCCGTCGGTTATCTGCCAGCCCGAGACATTCACCGCGGCCGCGCCGGGGTTGTGGAGTTCGATGAACTCTTCCAGGTCGCCGGAACCGGCGGGGTTGTAGTGAATTTCATTAATGACGACGGGCTGGGCTGCGAGTCGGCTCGTGAGCGCCAGAACGACGAGGAGTGGGACGATGCGAGACGCGCCATGCATGGGGCTGCCCTGCCTGGGGTGAAACACCAGCTTCAAAATCAATGAGTGCCGACGGTACAGCCGAGCCGGAAGATCGATTCCGTCGCTGCGCCGCCAGTCAGTGCGAGGAAGTTCGGTCGCCCTCCGTACCCATCCGGCCGGTATTCCGACGAGTCGAGATCGAGATTTCGAACTGGTCGAGTGCCAACCTGATGATACCACTTTCCGCGCAAGAGAGGCTCAGCCATTACATTTATAGACCGCACCGAGGAGTCGCCGAGGGGAATCCCTTACTTGCGGTCAACCAAGCGCTCGATTGCGCGCGAAATCGAATCATGCTTCGCAACTGAACGATGCACTCCAAAATTCAGACGTCGCGCCGTTGGAAATCGCGGCGAACCCTTACAATCCTGTAGACGAACGCTTGATGGCCGGAGGACAGCGCAAAAATCCGCAAATTCGTCGGCCAAATGCCGATTTCCGTAGGGATTCCGGGGGCGGTTGCTAATGGTTTGTTGAGTTTGGGTGGGGGATTTGTTAAGCTTCTGGCTTAGATCGGTATTAGTTATCGGGTCGATAGGTTGTTGCAAGCGTTTGTGACAGCTTATCTTGTGAACGAATCAACGGGCCGTGAATCGGAGAGGGAAGGAACGCCATCGCCTGGGAATCACCCGGGTCGACGGGGACTTCCGCCAGACGCTGCCTGAACCAGACTGCGCGTTCGAAATTGTTCGGACGGGGCCGTGCACCGATCCGGCCGGCGTCCCTGCCGGAGCCGAGCTTGTCGCCTTCAAACACACTTCGACTGAGTCGCCGGGCACATGGGCTTGCTGCTCGAATTCTTCCGACGCTTGTCGTGGTCATTGCGACGGTGCCCGCTTCGGGCGCCTCGCCGTTTCCCGGCACGCTGCCTGGCACGCCCATCGGAATGAATCTTCCGGCCAACGCCGAACCGAGCGACATCGTTTGGCACCCGCGCCTGAATGAACTTTTTCTAGTCAGCGACAATGGGTGGCTGTTTCGCATGACCGCCGACGGTGCAATCGTCCGGAGCTGGTTTGTTGGCGGCGATCTGGAGGGGCTGTGTGTAGCCCGGCCGGAGAAAGACCTGATCTATTTGGCGGTCGAAGTCCCATACCGGATTCACGAGTTTGATTTTGAACGAGGCATCGTCACTCGGACATTCGACCTCAGTCCGTGGATTCAGACTCCGTCGAACCAGGGCATCGAGGCGCTGACGTACATCCCGGACTCGGAGTCCGGTGCGCCGGGCCGATTTCTGGTGGGCGTGCAGTTCGACGGGAGCATTCACGAGTTCGACCTGTCCATTGATTCAACGTCGACGCACGTGACGCAGCTTGCCGCGTGGACGCCCGTCCCGGGGAGGACGGATCTGGCGGCGATGTCGTACGACGCGGGGAGCAACCTGCTTTACCTGGTATACGACTACGCCGACCTGCTTCGCGCGATTCGGCCCAATGGTGACCTCGTCAATGAATGGCAGCTGCCCGGAGAGGAACAGGAGGGCATCGCGCTCAACCCGATGAACTGCGATCTGTTCATCGCCGAAGACACCGGCCCCGTTTGGCGTTTCGCCGATTTTCCGGCGAGCGATCTGGACATGGACCGAGTGCCGGATTGCCGGGACCGCTGCCCTGACACGCCGCCGCGTTCAGCGGTCGACGCCAACGGCTGCGCCTGCGTGCAACAGGATGACGACAACGACGGAGTCGACAATTGCACTGACTGGTGCGATGGCACGCCGTGGCCAGAGACGCCCGATTGGCGCGGTTGTTCATGCAGCCAGTGGGATTCGGACGGCGACGGCGTTAACAACTGTGCCGATGCGTGCGCTCATACTCCGTGGCCCGAGCCGCCGGATGCCAGCGGATGTTCGTGCAGCCAGCGCGATGGTGACGGGGACGGCGTCGACGATTGCCGGGATGAATGCCCCAGCTCCACCCCCGGCACGCGAGTCGATTTTGTGGGGTGTCCGCTTTCGGCACATCCCACAGCGGGCGACGGCGCGCCGCACGAACAGGCCACCGGCGACAACGAAGCCCCTGACATTCCCCGCTGAAGGCCTCAGTAAAACCCCCAAGTCTGACGGCTACAGCCGACGCGCGGGCCGGATGTTACCCGGGTGCCCGCGGCAGCCGATGACATGTCTGAGCCGCCGCGCCGGTAAGACATGGCCCCGATAATCCCGACTCAACCTGCAGCGCCAGCCGCCGCCGACACGTCCGTTGTACTGCTGGTGGATGACCAGCCGATCATCGGCGAAGCCGTGCGGCGGATGCTCACGCCGCTCGCGGACATGACGTATCACTTCTGCGCCGACGGGGCGCGGGCCGTGGCCGAGGCGGTGAAACTCAAACCGACGGTGATCCTGCAGGATCTTGTCATGCCCGACGTGGACGGGCTCGACTTGATTGCCGCGTACCGCCAGACCCCCGAGACCAGCCGGACGCCGCTGATCGTGCTCAGCGCGAAGGAAGAAGCCACGACCAAGGCCGAGGCCTTTGCGCGCGGGGCGGACGACTATCTGGTCAAGCTTCCGGACGCGGTGGAGCTGGTCGCCCGGGTTCGCTATCACTCGCGCGGCTATCGCACCCTGCTGCAGCGCGACGAGGCGTTTGCGCGACTGGCCGAACTCAATCGCGACCTGGAGAAGAAAGTGGCTGAGCGCAGCGCCGAGCTGGTGAACGGCCGCGACGCGCTGATCTTCGGGCTGGCGAAGCTGGCCGAGTCGCGCGACAACGAGACTGGGATGCACCTGGAACGCATCTGCGGCTACGTGGAGATCGTGGGTCGCGAGTTGCTTGCGCGCGGAGTACCGGAGGTCAGCGAGGCGTGGGTCCAGACCGTGACGCGGACGGCGGTGCTGCACGACATCGGCAAGGTCGGGACGCCCGATGCCGTCTTGCGAAAACCCGGCCGACTGACGGACGAGGAGCGGCAGACGATCCAGAAACACCCGTGCATCGGCGGAGATGCGTTGATCGCCATCAAGGGCCGCTGGGGCGAGAACCCTTATCTGAACATCGCAACGGAGATCGCCCTGTGTCATCACGAGAAGTGGGATGGGAGCGGCTATCCGTACGGCCTGCGGGGCGAGACGATCCCGCTTGCGGCCCGCGTCGTCGCACTCGCCGATGTCTACGACGCGCTGACCAGCGAGAGAATCTACAAGCCGCCCATGCGCCACGAGGAGGCGGTGGCCCGCATCGTCGCCGACGCCGGAACGCACTTCGACCCGCGGGTCGTCGAAGCGTTCGCCGCCGTCGCGGAGCGATTCCGCGAGGTGGCGGCCGCCAATCGCGATACCCACTCATCCGAGGCGTAGACTCGCCGCCGGCTTATTCTCGGTCCGGAAGTATGGTATTGTTTGCCGCGTGACCGAAGCCGCGACCGACAGCACGCCACCGACCAGCGACGCCGTGATCGTCCTGCTGGTCGATGACCAGGCCATCGTCGGCCACGCGGTCAAGCAGATGCTTGCGCCCGAGGCCGACATCCAGCTTCATTTCTGCCAGGAGCCGCTCAAGGCCATCGAAATGGCCAACAAGCTGAAGCCGACCGTCATCCTGCAGGACCTGGTCATGCCGGATGTCGATGGGCTGACGCTGCTCAAGTTCTTCCGGGCCAATGCCGAGACGCGCGAGACGCCGATGATCGTGCTGTCGAGCAAGGAAGAGCCGGCGATCAAGGCGCAGGCCTTCGGGCTCGGGGCGAACGACTATCTCGTGAAGCTGCCCGATCGCGTCGAGCTGATCGCGCGCATCCGGCATCACTCGCGCGGCTACATTGCCCAGCTCCAGCGAAACGAGGCGTATCGCAAGCTGGCTGAGAGCGAGAAGCGACTGGCCGACGAGGTCGCGGAGGCGGCGAAGTACGTCAAGTCGCTGCTTCCGCCGGTGCTGAAAGAGGGGCCGGTACGGATCGACTGGCGGTTCGTGCCGTCGACGCAGCTTGCAGGCGACGCGTTCGGCTACCACTGGCTCGATGACAAGCGGCTGGCTGTTTATCTGCTCGATGTGAGCGGGCACGGAGTCGGGTCGGCATTGCTGGCGGTATCCGTGTTGAATGCGCTGACGCACCAGGCGTTGCCGCAGACCGATTTCGGCGATCCGGACGCGGTGATGCGCGGGCTGGCCGGCATCTTTGAGATGAGCCGGCACGGCGGGAAGTTTTTTACGATCTGGTACGGCGTGTGCGATCTGACCACGCGAAAGTTGACCTACAGCGGCGGCGGGCATCCGCCGGCGCTGCTGCGGGACGTCGAAGACGGCTCGACGCGCGAGCTGGAGACGCCCGGGCCGATCATTGGCCTTCCGGTTGAGATGCCGTTCGACAACGTCACGGTCGATTTGCCGAAGAAGGCGTGTTTGCTGCTCTACAGCGACGGGGCAATCGAAATCGAACGCAGCGATGGGCAGATGGCCAACCAGCAGGAGCTGACGCAATTCGCGTCGGAGCAGCGCGACTGGGGCGGCGTGATGGATGCGCTGATCGCGCGGGCCCGCGAGATATACCGTCGGCCCGTGCTGGCCGACGATTGCAGCTTGATGCAGATCACGCTCTAAGTGCTGCCCGGCGATTTTTGGTAGAGAAGTACGCGGCCGACCTTCACGATCTCGAAGCGATCTTCTATTCCGAACAGACTCTCGGCAGCGCCCACGGCAAACCAGCCGCCGGGGTGGAGCACACCGTGCAGTGAGTGGCAGACGCGCCGGCGCGTCGCCTCGTCGAAATAGATCAGTAAGTTGCGGCAGAGGATCACGTCGAACGCGCCCAACTGCGCAGGCGAGGCCAGCAGATCGAACTTCTGAAACTGAACGAGTCGGCGGACCGGCTCGGACACCATCCAGCCGTGGCCGTCGCGACGGAAGTGGCGTGCCAGCATTCCTTCGGAGAGGCCGCGGCCGACGTCGTTGCGCGTGTATCGACCTGCCTTAGCGACATCGATCGCGTCGGCCGAGATGTCCGTCGCAAGGATTGTGAAGTCGGTATCTCGAACGCCGATCGCCGGATCGGCCGCGACCAGATCGCGGATCAGCATGGCGACGCTGTAGGCCTCCTGGCCGGTCGCACAGGCCGCGGCCCAGATGCGAATGCGATGCCGCTGTCCGGCGCGGTGCTTGAGGTTCGCGATGCGCTCGGGCAGCACCACGCGCTGCAGCGCCTGGAAAAACGCCGGATCGCGAAAGAAGCTGGTTTCCTTGGTTGTGATGGCTTCGATGATGGCGTCGTGGAGCCGCGGGGCGTGGCGGCCCCGGAGCCGTTCGAGGAGCTCCTCGAAGCTCGCCAGTCCTTCGCGGCGAACGAGCGGTTCGAGGCGGTGTCGGATGAGGTAGCTCTTGTTGTGACCCAGGACGAGGCCGCAGAGGCGGTGGATCAGCTCCGACAGGCGTTGACCGGTCTCGCGGGATAGTTCCATCGTCAGCTTGCAGCGGCCTGCACGGCACCGGCGGCGGCCGGGGCGATGTCCCGTATGCCGCGAATCTCGTCAACGACGCCGGCCTCGACGGCGCTGCCGGGCATGCCCCATACCACGCTGGTTATCTCGTCCTGGGCGATGACGTATCCGCCGGCGCGGCGGACGGCGGCGAGACCCTTTGTTCCGTCGTTGCCCATGCCGGTCAGGATCAGGGCCAGCACGCCCGGCCCGAACATCGCCGCGACCGAGCGAAACAGCACATCGGCGGACGGGCGGCAGCCGTTCTCGGGCGGGGCGTCGCTGAGGCCAACGATGGGCGTCGCCGCTGACCCGCGAAGGACCATGTGTTTGCCGCCGGGAGCGACGAAGACACGGGCGCTCGAGAGCGTCATGCCGTCGGCGGCCTCGACGACGACCTGTTGGGTCAACCGCGCCAGCGACTCGGCGAGGGAGCGGGTGAAGTTGGGCGGCATGTGCTGAACGAGGAGGACCGGCAGCGAAATCCGGCGGCACAGGTCGGGTAGCAACTCGCTGAGGGCGCGCGGCCCGCCGGTCGAAGAGCCGATGGCCACGAGCGCGAAGGCCGCGCGGCGGCGCGGAGGGCGCGGCGCGGCGACCGGCGGCGGGACGTGCCGATGAACGTGAACGGGCGCCCGCCGTCGGGCGCAGGCCCGCACGCGCGGGAGCAGCTCGTCGCGAAGTGTTGCGACGTTGGCCTCGGCCGACGGGCCGGACGGCTTGGTGACGAAATCGAACGCTCCGGCTTCGAGGGCCCGGACGGTGACGTCGGCGCCGCGGCGCGTGAAGGCGCTGACCATGATGACGCCGACCGCCTGGTCCGGCGGGCGGCCCACGTTAAAGGCCTGAATCTGTTCGAGGGTTGCCAGGCCATCGAGGCCGGGCATTTCGACGTCGAGCGTGACGACGCGCGGCGGCGTGGCGCGGATGAACTCGAGGGCCTTGGCTCCACTGAAGACCGAGCCGACCACGGCGATGTCGGGCTGGCCGGCGAGGGCCTGCTCCACGGCGGCGCGAAACAGCCGCGAGTCGTCGACGATGAGTACATCAATGCGATCAGCCATGGCGGTCGGCCGCGGGCGCCGGCCCGGCGGTCTTGAAGTGCTCCACGCTTCGCTGCAGGCGAGCGGCGATCTCCTTGAGCTTCCGCGCGGCTTCGTCGACCTTGACGGCGCTGGCGTTGCTCTGGCGCGTCGCCTCGCTGACGCCGTGAATGTTGG
The DNA here is from genome assembly GCA_964549445.1 of uncultured Planctomycetaceae bacterium. Taxonomy (GTDB): domain Bacteria; phylum Planctomycetota; class Phycisphaerae; order UBA1845; family UTPLA1; genus SpSt-539. Next base: position 41,859 of record CAZJVS010000018.1, on the reverse strand, counting down.
ACGAAATCGACTGCGATGCCGCCGCGGCCTCGGTCGCGTTTCGCGACACATCGGTTGCGGCCTTGGCGGCCTCGGCCGTGTTGCCGGAGGCGTCGTTCGCCCCCTTGGCGACCTCTGCAATCGAGCGGGCAATGTCCTCGACGCCCTTGCGGGCCTGAGCAACAGCGGCGGCGATCTGGCCGGCGGTCACGGTCTGCACACCGACGGTCTCCGAGATCCGACCGGCGAAGGTGTTGATCTCGCCGATGGAGCGGGCGACGTTGTCGATGACTTTGACGGCCTCGCGCGTGCAGGCCTGGACGCTTTCGATTTTCCGGGCGATCTCCTCGGCTGATTGACCGCTCTGGTTGGCGAGGTCCTTGATTTCGCCGGCCACGACCGCGAAACCCTTGCCGGCTTCTCCGGCCGACGTGGCCTCGATCGTGGCGTTGAGCGCCAGGAGGTTGGTCTGGATCGCGATGGTCTTGATGACATCGGTCACCTTGTTGATCTCGCTGGCGGCCTGATCAAGTTGCGACATGGCCTTGTTCGCAGCGACGGCCATCTCGCGGGCCTCCTGCGTCATTTGCGAGCCCTGCCGGGCGTCGCGGGCGACGCCCTGGAGTGAGGCCGTGATCTCGCCCACTGACTCGGCGACCTGTCCGACGCCGCGGCTGGCGGACTCGGCACTGGCCGAGATTGTTCCGACGTTGACGGAGACCTCCTCGCTGGCGGAGGAGATGCTCGCGACGTTGACGCTCATCTGCTCGGCGGCGGCGGCCATGCTGGAGATATTTGAGGTGAGCTGCTCGGTGCCGGAGGCGACGGTTTCGGCTTGCGTCGCGACCTCGTGACTCTGGGAGAGGAGATCGTGCGAGACGGACGACAGCTCGCTGGACGACTCGCCAAGTCGATCGGCCAGTGTGCGGATCTGGGTCACGACTTCGCACAAGGCGGCCGCCATCTGATCCGACGCCTTCGAGAACCGGCCAATCTCGTCGCTCTGGTTGAGATTGATGCGCTGAGTCAGGTCGCCGGCGGCCAGAGCTTCAAAAACGCGGACGCCGCGCTCAGCGGGTCGGGAGATGGAGCGGGCGATCAACGCGCCGAGCACCAGGGCAATCAGCAAGCCGATCGCCCCGGTGGTGATGAGTGCGGTTCTGCCCGCCGCATTCGAAGATTCGGTGGTCAGCTTTTGGCGCTCGAGGTGTTCCGACAGGGCCGCCATCAGCTCGGACATGGCAGCATCGGAACGGTTGGCCAGCTCAAAGGTTTTCGTGATCGTCAGCTCCCGCGCCCGCATGACGGTGTTGGCGTGCGACAGATCCTGTATCGTCGCGGCCTGAGTCTTGATACTCTCGAGGGCCGCGAGCACGGCGCCACCGCGAGCGCGCTCCGCGTCGGACAGCAGTCCCGTCAGTCGCCGAATCGCTTCCTGAAGTGAACTTATTCGCGTGCGCACTTCCTGATCGAGGGCCGTCATGCTCTGCTCGTTCTCTGAAATCAGATGCGCGCCGAGCATGTAGAGAATGGCGTATGCTCTCCCGATCATTTCTCGTCCCGCAGCGAGCTTCGCCGCCTGGCGCGCGCCGTCCGATGGGGGAGTTGCTCCGTCGCCGGCCGGCTCGCTGAGACTCGTCACAAACTCCTCGGCATCCTGCACGCGCGGGAACAGTTCGGCGTTCAGAATGCGCAGGCCGTCCCAATTGGACTTGACGACCGCCAAGCTGAGCACCTGTTTCTGATTCTCCTCAAACTCGTCGAGCGAGCGCTCAAATACGTCGAGCGCCTTGCCTTCGCGCGACGAAAGGTCCAGGCCAACCAACCGCGTCAATTCGCCCAGATGCTGCTGAAGCGCTGCGATCGATTTGCGGGCCTGGTCGACAAACTCGACGGCCCGGGCCTTGTCCGGCGTGATGACCGCGTTTTTCTCGGCGCGGATCGAACCGAGCAGGTCGACCCGCACGGCCGACGCCAGCACCAGCGCGCGGCCGGCGTTGTCGATCAGGTTCTCAAGCTGATCTTCGCTGCGAGACATCTGGCGGGCGCCGACGTAGGCGATTACCGCGCCGCAGAGCACCATCACGCCGACCAGGATGCCAATCTTCGCCGTCAGACTCAGGTTCTTCACGGGTAGGCCTCGCATTCTCTCGAACGAAGTCTCAACCGATCGCACTTTCCGCCGCCGCGACCAGCCGAGCCGGCTCGATAATCATCATCAGCTCGTGGTCGAGCTTGCAGACGCCGACGACCGGCGACGGCCGTGCCTCGGCGGAATCGGCCGCCGACTCGGCGTCGGCGGGGGCGATCTCCTCGATCTGGCCGGTCGCGACGCGGACGATCTCACCGCCGCGGTCGACCAGCAGACCCAGATGCTCCGCGACATGGGCCTGCAACACAACCAGCCGGCTCTCGGCAGTCGTGTCGGCCGGCGGAAGGCCGAGCGAGGGGCGCGGATCGAGGACGAGGTAGATCCGGCTGCGCAGGTTCGTCAGGCCGCGGACGATCGACGGCGCCTGCGGCACTGGCGTGACGCCGATCTGCGTGCTGACCTCGCGTACGTGGGCGACATCGATGCCGAAGAGGCGTTGGTCGGCGCGGAAGGTGTAGAAGGTCCGCTCCGATGGGCCCGTCGAGGTCGCCAGATCGGTCATCGGACGCCTCCTCCCGCGACAAGGGCCGCCTCGCGGCCGCGCGTCAGCAGGTTCCGCACGGCGTCGAGGAATGTCTGTCGATTCAGCTTGACCTCGTAGGCGTCGAAGCCGGCGGCCAGGGCCTTGCGCTGATCGGACTCGCCGCTGAGCGACGTGAGGGCCAGCATGGGTGTTCGCGACCAGCGCGCATCGTGTCGTACGGCACGGACCAGCGCCAGGCCGTCCATGTTGGGCATTTCGATGTCGGACACGATCAAGTCGACCGGGCCTTCCTCCAGCTTCGCGAGGCCCTCGACTCCGTCGCCGGCCGGAACGACGTCGTGACCTTCGCCGGCGAGGTAGCTGGCGACGAGCCGGCGGAAGAACTCGGTGTCCTCGACGACGAGGATGCGCTTGCGGGCCGGGGCGGGAAGCGCGGCGCGGCCCGGCGTTTGCTCGATCTCCCACATCTCCATCAGGCGATACAGATCCAGGAAGATCGCGATTTGTTCGCGGACGAGCCCGGAGCCGAGGACTCCGTCGGCGCGGTAAGCGCGCTCGTCGAGCTTGAGTTGGAGGGTAGGCGTATCGACGATCTCCGACGCGACGAAGCCGACAGGAGACTTCGCGCCGCGCGGCAGAATCAGGAACAGCGATTGCGCATCGCGGCACGGGGAGACCCGGATAAATCGATCGAGCCGCAGCACGCTGGTCGGCGTCCGATCGATGGCGACCATTTCCCGGTCGCCGACACACTCGATCTGATCGGCGCGGATGGCCACGATGCGGCGAACATCCGCGAGCGGAACGGCCAGCAGCTCCACTGTTCCGCTGCGAAACAGGAGCAGCGTTCCGTCGTCGGTCGTTCGGGCCGCGGCCGGCAGCAGCGGACCTTCGACCCGCGCCGGCCGATAGGCGATCCCGCTGTGGCGGGCGATTCCTTCGCTGCTGAGGATCAGGGCGACGCCTCCGTCGCCGAGGATGGTTGCCGCGCCATAGACACTGAGCGGGCGCAGGAGCGGGTGCAGCGGCTTGACGACGATTTCCTCGCTGCCGAGCACATCGTCGACGACGAGGCCGAAACGCTGCGTACCGAAGCGGAGGATCGCGGCGTACATGCGTGCTTTCGGCGGCGGCGATCCGCCATGATAGGTCGCGACGATCTCGCTGCGGGTCTTACCTGAGAACGGCTCGCGACGGCAGAGGATCTCATTGAGGCGGGTCACAGCCACCAAACGGCCGCGGAGCCGGAGGACCTCCTCGTCGTCGGCGACCTCGATGCGCTGCTTCGCGTCGCTGGCGCCGAGCAGGACGACCTCCTCAACGTCGCGGAGGGGGACGGCGAACGGGCGGCCGCCGCTCGACAGCATGAGGCAGGGCAGGATCGCCAGCGTCAGCGGTAGCCGCAGGGTGAAGACCGCGCCTTCGCCGAAGACGGAGTCGATCTCGACCACGCCGCCGATCTGTTCCAGGTTGGTGCGGACGACGTCCATGCCGACGCCGCGGCCGGAGAGGTCGGTTACGCGAGAGGCGGTCGAGAAGCCGGACAGGAGGATGAGGTCGTAGAGCTGCTGTTCGCTTAGCTGGTCGAGTTCGTCGCGCTGCTTGATGCCCTGTTGCAGAGCCTTGCGGCGGATGGCCTCGCGGTCGAGACCTCGGCCATCGTCGCGAACCTGAATGACGATCTGTCCGCGCTCCTGGCGGGCGATGAGGCGGATCAATCCGTTGGGCCGCTTGCCGGCGGCCACGCGCTGATCGGGCAGCTCGATGCCGTGGTCGCAGCAGTTGCGGACCAAGTGCGTCAGGGGGTCGGCCAGGGCTTCGAGCACCGTCTTGTCCAGCTCGACACCGGCCCCGGTGATTTCGAGGTCGATCTGCTTGCCGAGTTGGCGGGCGACATCGCGGACGAGGCGAGGGAATCGATCGAACAGCGTGCCGACCGGCTGCATTCGCATCCGCAAGGCCGCGTCCTGCATTTCGTTCGTCAGCGTATCGAGCCGGCGGAGGAGTTGGCGCTGTGGGTTGTTGGCGACATCGGCCGAGCGCGTGGCCTGGTTGCGCACGAGCACGAGCTCGCCGGCCAGACTCATCATCCGGTCGATCAGCGAGACCGGGATGCGCAACGATCCGCTCGATGCGGCCGGGCGGGCGGCGGCCTGAGCCGGCTCGGCTCGCACGGTGCGGGGACTGTTGGCGACGCTTTCGAGTCGCACGATCGCGGCGCAAGGGATGTCAAGCTGGTGGGCGAACGGCTCCGGCCGCAGGGCCGAGGAGACGATGGTCCAGTACCAGAGCGGGGGCGTCGGCAGGCCGTCGCGCAGGGCGGGGCCGGACAGCTCCATCCGGGCGTCGAGCACGGTTCCGGCCTTTTCGAGGCGGCGGGCGACTTCGAGCGGCTCGATGCCGTGGCTGCGCTCGCATTCGAACCAATCGAGCTTCACGCCGTAGAGGAACGAGGCGTGTCGCTCCCAGGTATCGAGCACGCGCGGCGAGATCGGAAACTCGCTGACGGCGGCGGTTGATGCGGCGAGCGGCGTTGGCGCGGGCGGAAGTTGGCGCGAAGCGATCTTGCGCGTCGCCTCGGGCTGCGTCGCGGCACCGGCCTCGACGATCGGGCGCAGCCGCTGGAGCGGGGCGGCGATGTCGGCCTCCTGGCTGTGTTCGACGTCGTCGACGAGCGCGCTGACGCGATCCAGGGCGAACAGCAATGCGTCGATCGCCTCGGGGCTGGCGGATGCGTGGCCATCGCGGATGTTTTCGACCGCTGTTTCCATCGCGTGGGCGAGGCGCTCGATCGTCGTCAGGCCGCTGAAGCCCGCCCCGCCCTTCAAGCTGTGTGCCGAGCGCAGAATCTGGGCGACGTGTCCGGCCGGATCGGCCTCGCCGCGCTCGAGGGCGACAATGGCGGTCGTCAGACTTGCGAGATGCTCGCGGGCCTCGACGACGAACCGCTGATGTTGATTGGATTCCGCGGCCACTTCGATCTCGCTCATCCGCCCGGGCCGAGTGCCCGCTCCAATCCTGTCGTCCGAAGCAGCGCCGCCACCGGCGGAGAGACACCTTCGGCGCGAAGCGTCGTCGCGACGTCCGGCCGCGCGACTTCGCGCGCCAGCGATGCCAGAAGTGCGAGGGCTTCAGTGCTGATGTCGTTCACGCCGGCGAAGTCGAGTCGAATTGCGACTGGGCCCGCACCAAGGCCTTCGAGCAATTGGCCGCGCACGGCCTCGGCGGCGCGGGCCTCGAACTCGGCCGGCAGCGTCACGCGGATCTCGGCGGTCGAATCAGCACCCACCGGAGCCGGAGCCGGTTCGACATGCTGCGCCGGTGTTGCCGGTGCAATCTTGGCACGCATCGGCGCGCGGCCCGCTTTGACGCCGGCGAGCTGCTCGACGAGAGATGCGAGCCACGCCTCGGTCATGTCGGATTCGGGTTGAAGTGCGCAAATGCGCTGGAGGGCGTCGACCCCTTGCAGCAGGACGTCCACCGAGTCGCTCGACAGAACTGCGGCGTTCTCCTTCGCAGCCGTGAAGCAATCTTCCATCGCGTGAGCGACGCGCACGGCGGCGTCGATTCCGACAATGCGGGCGGCGCCCTTGATGGAGTGGGCGGCGCGCATCATCGAGGCGATGGCGGCGTCGTCGGCGGCCCGTTTTTCGAGCGCGAGGAGGCCCTGGCTGAGCACGGGGATGTGCGTATCCGATTCGGCCCGGAACAGGTCGATCAGTGCAGGGTCCGCCGATGTCGTGAAGGGTCCGTCCACTCTGGTCTCAATTCTCGGCCGATGCGTGCATCGGACAAGAATCTACGCGATCAGACCTGCATCGGCTACGCCGTGACGAGCGATCGCGCGAGCGGACACATTGAGCGCAGCGGGGACGTGACGGCGCCGACCGGTGCTAGAGGAATATCCAGACGTACTCGATGAACAACTGGATATCGGCCCCGTTGGCCAGTCCGTCGCAGTTGGCGTCGGCGGCGACGATGTGGGCGGGGTTGGTATCGAATCCGAGGTACACGGCGATCGCGGCGTCGATGTCGGCCGCGGTGATGACCGTGTCGCCGTTTACGTCGCCGACGGTGGGCGAGCACGGCGCGACGATTTTGATCGTGACCGACGTGTTGATATTGCCGGTCACATCGCTTCCCGGCGTCGGGCCGTAGACGCGCGTGCGGCTGAAGGTGCCAAATGTAGGAAGCAGCGTGACCACAGTGCCCGGCGTGCCCCCGATAGCTTGGAAGCGGAACTTGACAACGATCAGTTCTGCGGGCCCAACTGGGGCAACCGCAGGCGAGCCGGGAATCGCCAGCACTGTGTAGTCGCCCTTCCCGGCCGTTGGGTTGGGCGGATTGTTCAGTCCGTCCGGGTTGTTGAAAAAGCCGGCCTGAAGCCAGGGGTACCCCGCGACAGACGTATCGGCGTTGATGAACTGAAGCTTGGTCGAATCCCAGGAGAGAATCGCGTCGAGCCCTGAGAACTGCTCGGGGACAGCTCCGGAGGCGCGGACGCTGAGCGTGATCTCGACGATTTGCCCGACGGCCTTCGTCTGCGGCGTGGGAGAGAGGATCATGTCAACGCTTGCGAGGACCACTCGAGGAACAGTTGTGGTCAACGCCCAGATCGCGATCACCCCGAAGACCTTCTTCAGCGAAATTCCCATGATACAGCTCCTGGCTGAGAAACCCTTGTCTATCAACTAGGCCGCCGCGATCGGCGCCTCATGCCGAGCCGCGAACGGCAGCCGCGTTCTTTCCCTTTGGACGCCGGCCGCGCTTCGACGGACTAGCCGCGAAGTGCAGCCGGCGCCAGTCGATCGTTGCTACGGCTTCGAGGCCTCCATCGATTCCGGTCTTGCAACTTCCATCGAAGCCGATCCTTGCAGCGTCGAGTGAATCGCGTTCGAAAGCCGATGATCGAGGCGGTTCCGTGTTTCAAACAATTCTACATCAAGAACGTCGACAACTCCGTCACTGTTAAGATCGACCTTTCTCGCCATGGTCTTCGACAGCCGCGATACAGGGACCGATAACTCAAACGCTTCGGCTGGCTGAATGGCGACCGGATGGTCCGAGCCGCCCGGAGGCGCCAGAAGCGGCCAGCCGGTCGGATTGCAGCAGCCGGTGAATTGCTGCCAGTTGCCACTGAGGAAGTTGTAGTCCGGACCGAACCGCACGCCGTCGTCGTCGAAGTCGGCGTCGCGTGTTCCGTTCCACGGACATCCACCAGAGACGGCCGGCGTTCCAAACTGGAAGAGGAACAACGTGACGTCGTTGATGTCAACGTCGTTGTCGTTATCGGTGTCGCCGCCGCGGAGGAGATAGGAGCCGCTGGCGACATAGATCGGCCCGCTGATTGAAATCGAATGCGAGTCGCTGAGCGTGTGCTGCTCATCCTTCGCGCAGAGGCCGGTGTAGTTCCCGCACGGAATATCCACGAGAACGTCGACTGCGCTGACGGGCGGCGCGCCGCCGAAGTTGAGCGTGTTCACCAGATTTGCGGCGCAGGCGCTCGGTGTCGGAATGAAGCGAATGCAGCGTGACGTCGAATTCGAGACGCCCTGCAGGATCACCGTCACCTTGACCTTGTTAATCCCCAGCACTTGCACGCTGAAGTTACAGGTGCCGGTGTTGGAGCAGTTGTCCGTGGCCTGCGCCTGCACGTTGGTCGTTCCCTGGCCGAAGACATAAGGATTACTGATCGGCGTTTCGTAGCTGCCGTTGGTGTCCAGGTCGGCGAAGTAGCTGACCGGGAGCGGTCCGCCGGCACAGTTGTCGGACGCCGATGCAGTCATCGTCACCGACGCCGTGCAGCCGCCCGCGTCAGCCGGAACGGTGATGTTGCTACACAACACCGTCGGCGGCGTCACGTCGTTCACGTTGGCCGTCGGCGCTACGGATACCGGATTGAGGCAACAATCCTGGCCGCTGACGGTCACCTTCACGGTTGCAGGGCAACTCGTCAGATTCGACACGAGAACGCTGCCCGAAACCGAGATCGTCTTGCCGTCGACCTGAAGGATGCTGATCGGCTGAAGTGTGAGGGTCGCATTGCCGGTCGTCAGACTCGGGACCGCCGTGACGCTGGCTGCATTGATGCAGCAATTGTCCGTCACCGTGCCCGAAAACGTCACGACCTTTTCGCAGCTGGCGTCAACGTTGCCGCCGATGACGGTAATCGACGCGACCGGATTAGTTGTGTCATTCACCGTGGCGGTGAAGTTGGTCGGGCCGACCGCGTTGCCGCAGGCATCCATCGCGGACACCGCCGCCGTGACCGTGACCGGTGGTGTGCATCCCTGCAAGTTCGAAACGGGCACGCTGACGGACACCTCTACCTTCTTCGGGTTGATCTGCGTCTTGGTGTACGGGCTCGACAGATCAAACGTTGCAAGTCCTGCCGTGCTGATGTTGACCGTTACGTCTTCCTTCAGCACGCCGCAGTTGTCTTCTACCGTGATGAGCAATGTCGCCGTCGCCTGGCAGAGCGCGTCCACCGAGACCGACGTGTTGCTGCCCGCTATCGTTGGAGCGTCGTTGTCATCGACAATGATGACATCCTTGAACGAAGCGTAGTTCCCGCACTCATCTACGACGTGGTAGTCGCGGACGATCAGCGTCGGGCACAGGCCCTGCTGGAAAGTATTGATGAGCTGCAGCGTCATGTTGCAGGAATCGGTTACCTCCAGCCCGTTGGCAATCGCCGCATCGAGGTCGGCATACGGCGGCGGCACCTCATCCATGCAATCGACGAACTTCGTCGGCGGCTGGCTGTCGATGTCCGGCGGGATGTTGTCCTGCGCGACGGTGATAGTCTGGTCGCACGTGGCCGTGTTACCCGCGGTGTCGGTGGCCATGTACGTTCGCGTGATCGTGACCTGACCGGTCTGGCAGTTACCGGATGATGAATCGCCGACGTGCGTGACGCTGACACCGCCGCAGAAGCTCGTCGGATCGCTCGCGCTGCCGCCCTGGGCCTCGAACTCGGCGAGGTTGGTGGCGGCCGCAGGCACATCGGACAGACAGGGGACCGGTCCAACATCAGGCGGACAGTCAATCTCCGGGTCCGTCTGGTCGATGCCGAAGGTGGCCGAATCGACGCGGTTCGTCACGTAGGGAACGCCGTTGAGACTGAGTTCCGACTGGAACCCACCTGTAGCAACGCGATGGAAGATATTGGTCGTCGCACCGTCATTGAGGGCGTTGACCTGGAACTTGAGCGTGGCGAGCAAGCGGTCTGTATTCGTGCCTGGCCCGTTTACGACATCTGACCCGTCCAGATTGATCTTGCCGGCGGATATCTCCGACGTCGCCATCGGCTGGATGTGAGTCGAGAACGGATCGGGCGGCGACGTGTTGTAGGCACTTAACAGCGGCTTGAATGTCAGAATCGTGTCGTCGTATTGCAGGAAGGCGGCATAGCCGTTCACGAATCCCGACGGGCAGGCCATGTTGAGTTGGACGGTGATGATGTCGCCTTCCTTGTAGCAGCCCTGCGGGTCGACGATGTCGAGACTCATGCGGTTGGGGCACGGCGGTCCGAAGAAGACGTCGGCGGCAAAGTCCTCCGGCGCGTTAACACCATCGTCAACGGTCATCCGCGCCCGAAATTTCGTAAGGTAGGTGGAAAGGTCGCCGATCAGGGCGTTCAGGCCCGATTGCTCCTGCCCGGCACAGGTGGTGTCGCAACAGGTTGGAGCGAACCCGAGGCCGAAGTTGCCGACGATTTCCTGAACGGCGGCGTTGCCCGATGTGACTCGGCCCAGGTTGAAGCCGGTTCGGCTGCTGCCGTTGAAGGTCGTGGCCGGCGTGAAGTCGACCCCATCGCCCAGAAGCGAGAATGTGTAGTAGGTGTTGCCGTCGTAGGTGTAGTCGATCTCGATGTTCTTCAGGTACTCAAGCTTGACGAGACCGCCATTGGTATCGCGGAAGCGATAGACCAGGTGCATTCGCTCGCCATACTCGCCCGGGGCAAGCGAATCCGTCGTCGAGCCATTCCAACTGTTGAAGCAGGTGACGGTCGTGCGACGAACGTCCTGCGTTGTGTTGGTGACGTCGGCGTACCGGCGCGGGTCCGGTCCGCAGGGAGAAACCGGCGTCCGCACGCCGTGCTCGGCGTTGTCGATCCAATTGCCGGTCGTACAGGCCGCCCCGCCGTTGAACGGGAAAGAAGTTGAACCGAAGGCGTTCGGCGCGGATGACCAATGAAGCTCCAGAACATAATTCGGCCCGCCCCGTGGGGTCGCGGCCGGCCGGGCTGCCGGCTTCTGCGCGGCCGAGCCGACCGACTCGCTCGTTTTCAAGCCTTCCATACCGAATGTGACGACGCCGGGAGCCTTGCATGGCGGTCGGCCGGACGGCGGCGCGGCATCAGCAAGCGCGCCGAGTAGCAATACCGAAACGGAAAGGACGGCCGAAAACCCTATTCGAGTGCAACACATAGGACACCGTTCTCCTTTGATTCGCTCACGTCGGCGCGGCCCAGGGACGCGGGCCGATGTGCGGACGAATCGAGCGCGCCAGTACGATCCTCTTCAAATGGGAGCGGAGTTTGCTTGGCTCCGCTCCAACCGAGCCTCATAACCCGATGCCACGCTCCGATGACATCCGCAGCCTGCGCTCCGCGCGTTCAGTCCCTGCGAAGGGTCGGTCAAGCTCAAAACCGCATGCCGCCGCCGCCCTCCGGCTACTTCTTCATCTCCTCCCGTGCGACGGGCGTTACCGCCCTGACGCTCTCCGCCGGGATCACTTGCACGGCGCCCGGCGCACTCTCGACGACGGGCGTCTTTACGGCGGACTTCACCGGAACCGTTTCACTGATGGCGGCAGCCGTGTCTTTCGACAGCCCCGAAGTCCCGGTGTCGGCGGCGTTGCTCAGGTCCGCTGTCGCCGCGGAGATCTTCATCTTCACGGAAAGCGTGTTCGGGAGCCCATGAGCCTTCTCGAAGGCCTCCACGTCGCGGTAGTCGATCTTGCCATCCTTGGTCAGATCGGCCCGGAGTGCGACGTCGGGCGCCACCTCGGTTGCGTCGATGACCGGCACCGGCCGGAGGCCCGGTCGATTGCCGCCGCCCGGCGGTGCCTGCAACAATGTGCACGGGCACGACGAGAACTGGAGCCAGTTCCCCGAAAGGAAGTTGTAATCGGGACCGAAGTCAACGCCGTCGTTGTCGAAGTCGGCGTCACGCGTTCCGTTCCAGGGGCAGCCGCCGGCCGCAGCCGGGAAGCCGAACTTGGAGAGGTAGAACGTAACATCGTTAATGTCGACATCGCTGTCGTTGTCAGTGTCGCCGCCCCGCAGCAGGGCCGTGCTTGCGGCCGTGTACTGGCTGCCGGAGTCGAAGATCGCAACCGTCTCCCACAGCGTGTGCTGCTCATCCTTGACGCACATGGCCGTGTAATTGCCGCACGGCAGGAGGATCGGCAGCGGATTGTCCACCGACGGGACGATGGCCCGCAGCGGCGTTCCGGGTGTCGCGTCGTGATCGATGAACTTGAGCGTCACGCTCGTGCTGGCGGCGGTGCAGTTGCCGTTGATGCCGACGAAGCGGATGCACCGCATGACCGGCGTCGAGCCGAAGTTGCCCTGCAACTCGACGTTGACGCCCACGACCGCGTTGAAGGCGGCGACGGTCACAGTCTGCGGGCAATTCGAGGAGTTGCCGCAGCGATCGGTCGCCGTCCACGTGATCGTGGTTACGCCGCTCGGATAGGGCGCGTTGAGCGGTTGGCTGTCGCTCCGGACGCCGACAACATTCGGCGACGGGTCGCAATTGTCGGTGGCCGTAGCAGTACCGACGCTGACGCTGGCGGTGCAGCCGCCGGCATCGGCGTTGACGGTGATGCTTGCCGGACAGGTGATCATCGGAGCGACCGTATCCTGCACGGTGATGACCTGTGCGCAGGAGGCAGAGTTGCCGCAGTCGTCGGTTGCCGACCAAGTCCGCTCGATCGTACCGTTGCAGAAACCGGTGAACGAGCCCGGCTCGAAGTTGTAGGTCGCCGCGCTCGTCGTCGTATTGAGCGTGACATTGTCGACGGCGCCGAGGAAATTGGCCCACGGCGCGCCGAGCGAGTTCTGACCGGCCACGAGCTGCACGCCGCGCGGATCGGCGCCCCACGCCACGATCTTGGCGTTCGGGAACAGAGCGATGTAGTGACTGAGCGGCTGGAACTCGTTGAACGGATTCGGCAAGTCGGCCGGGTAACCGCCGTTGGACGTGTACCACCAGCCGGGACCATTCAGCGTGTCCCACGTCTGCCACGTGCCCGAAACCACGGGCCCCTGTTGATTTACGACATACACCGGCTCGAACACGAGCGTGGTATCGCGCGTGCCGTTGTTGTCGAGGTCGATGTAGAGGTTGATGGCCGTCGCAATGTACGGCGGGGTAATCCAAGCTGGATCGACGTACGTGCTATATGAGAAGGTCGTGATGTCGGCCAGCTTGGTGCCGTTGTGGTTGGCGGTGGCCAACCAGACCTTCCCGCCGCCCGGTCCGCCCGGTCCGGTCTTCATGGCAAAGCTGCCGACGCCGAGTGGCGGCGTACCCGGCCCCGTGACCAGATTGCCGCGGGCCGTGTTCTGCGTCTGGAAGCCCCAGCCGGCGGGCGAGACAAGCAACGCACCGCCCGAAAGCAGCGGAGCATTGACCCATTCTGTCAGCGAAACCGAGACACTCGGATCGCATGCGTCGGTCGCGGTAACCACAGCCGGCGGCGGAATGGCATCGCACTGGACCGCCGTATTGGCCGGACAACCCGCCAGGACCGGCGGCTGCGTATCCTGCACGTTGATGGTCTGCGAACACGAGTTTGTGTTGTTGCAGTCATCGGTTGCGGTCCACGTTCGCACGATCGTGTAGGACTGCGGGCACGATCCCGGCGTGATGACATCGCCCGAGAACGACACCGACACGGACGTATCGCAGTTGTCGGTCGCCGTCACGTTGGCCGGCGACGGAACCGCGTCGCACTCGACTGTGATCGGAGTGGACGGGCAACCGACCATCGTCGGATCGGTCTGATCCTCGACGTCCGCGGTAACCGTGTACGGAATCACCAGTGAGTTCCCACAGCAGTCGACCGCGTTGACCGTCACGGCCACTGTGGCCGGGCAGCTCGTCAGGTCGGAGACCCGTGCCGTGCCGGTGATGTTGACCTGCGTCGAACTGAACTGGGACTTGTTGATGACGATGTTGTCGAGGACCGCATTGCCCGTTGTCAGCATAACGCTGACGGCCACATCGTCATCGTCGATGCAGCAGTTGTCGGTCACGGACAGCGAGAAGGAGACGGTCGCCTCGCAATTCGCGTCGACGACGCCACCGGTCGCCGACCCGCTCGCGACCGGCCGGCTTACGTCGCGCGTCAGCGTGGGCAGCACGACCAGCCCGGTTGGGACGATCGGCGAGCCCTGGTAACTCAGCTCGGATACGAAAGGCAGATTGGGCCGGAAATCGACGACCGTACTCGTGCATTCCGGCCAGTTGTCGGCCGTGAACACGAGCGTCGCCAGGAGCGCATCGCCCGTCGAGCCCGGCGGATTGCCGATAAGCCCCTTCGAACCGTCGAGGTTGAGCTGGCCGACGCCAACCTGCGCGGAGCCGATCGGCACGATGTGGCTCGTGAACGGCAGAGACGAGTAAGAACTGTTGGTATTGTCGTAGTTGAGCTTCGTGTCGTCGAACGAGAGATAAGCCTGGAAGCCGGTCGCACCCGGCGCCTGGACGTTTACCATCCAGAGTTCGACGGCGATGCTCGTCTCGTCGACGCCGAGACACGAGTCGGGCGACGCGCGGTAGACGTGCGGGTTCATGATGACGAGCGTGTTGGGCGGGCAGGTCGGACAAACCTGTGCCTCGCAGGCGTCGCCGATGCCGTTGGAGTTGGCGTCTTCCTGCAACGGGTTGGCGACGAACGCGCAGTTGTCGCAGGCGTTGCCGACGCCGTCGCTGTCGGCATCCTGCTGGCCCGGATTCGCGACCGTCGGACAGTTGTCGACACAATCGGCGTAACCGTCCGTGTCGGTGTCGGTGTCCGGATTCCCGCATCCGCACTGGCCCGGCGCTGTCTTTAACGGATCGAGCGGACAGCCATCGCAGGCGTCGCCGAAGCCGTCGGTGTCGCTGTCGGTCTGGTCGTTGTTGGGCGTGCCCGGACAGTTATCGCAAGCGTCGCCAACGCCGTCGGTATCGCTGTCTTCTTGACCCGGATTTGGCGCCGACGGGCAATTGTCGCAGGCATCTCCAATACCATCCGTGTCGCCATCGGCCTGACCCGGATTGGGCGTTGTCGGGCAGTTATCGCATGCGTCTCCCACGCCATCGGTGTCACCGTCGGCCTGACTCGGATTGGCTGTGGACGGACAGTTGTCGACGCAGTCGGCGAAGCCGTCTGTGTCGGTATCCGTGTCGGGATTCCCGCAGCCGCACTGGCCCGGCGCCGTCTTCAGCGGATCGAGCGGGCAACCGTCGCACGCATCGCCTGTGCCGTCGGTGTCCGCGTCTTCCTGACCCGGATTCGGCGTCGCCACGCAGTTGTCGCAGACGTCACCTACGCCGTCAGTGTCACCATCGGCCTGGCCGGGGTTCGGCGTTGTCGGGCAGTTGTCGCATGCATCGCCCACGCCGTCCGTGTCGCCGTCTTCCTGGCCCGGATTCGGCGTCGTCGGACAATTGTCGCACACGTCGCCGCGGCCGTCCGTGTCGGCATCTTCCTGACCCGGATTCGGCGTGGCCGGGCAATTGTCGCACGCGTCGCCGATACCGTCGCTGTCGGAGTCTGCCTGACCGGGATTCGGCGTGCCAGGGCAGTTGTCGCAGCCGTTGCCGATGCCGTCGGTGTCGGAATCCGCGTCGACGATGTGTCGGACGCGTGTGACCTGGCCAATCGGCGTGATGCCCTGAAGGAGCGGAACGCCGATCGCACCCGAGTCATACATCGAGCCCAGCGGCGGGAGCTGAGTAATGCCTGGCGCGTTGACCCGAATCGGCACGTTGCCGG
>CAZJVS010000018.1:0-26148 GCA_964549445.1 uncultured Planctomycetaceae bacterium | reverse complement strand
AGCGGCGGGAGCTGAGTAATGCCTGGCGCGTTGACCCGAATCGGCACGTTGCCGGTGTCGACGGTCGTCGGGCCGGGCAGATCGATCTTGACGAAGACATCGAAGAATGAATCGCCCGCGGTAAAGTTTCCGCCCGGCGCAAGAACGTTTTCGATCTTGCCAAGCGATCGCGGCGTCGGCCGCAGTTGCAGCGTCGAGGGGAATGGATTAACGCTGACGAGGTTGAGCGCCAGCAGTTCCGTAGCAATGTTGGTCCCGGTGTTGTAGGGGGGCGGCTGGCGTCGGACGATTGTGTCCGGGAAGCCGGCGCTGTTGTAGATGATCGAAACCGGACCGATCGGCGGCGTGGTAATCACCGCATCCACGATCGCGTTGGTGCAGAGATTGTCCGTGATCGGAGGTTGCGGACAGATCGGAGGTGGTGGCTGGGTAATCATTATCGAGTCCACGCGCCAACCCGTGCCGGCGGTGGAATTATCGCTGCCCATGCGCCAGCGTAGGACGATGCTCTGGCCATTCGCCGACGCAGGGAGATTTACCGTTGTCGTGATAAAGCCGCTGGATGTACCGGTCCAGGCCGGCCTACCTATAATAGGACTCCCGAAAGTTGGGTTTGTAGAGATCGTGCCGTTATACCCACCGACGACGAAGCTTCCACCGGCCGTCACGATGTCGGCAAACGGGCTTCCGCCGATGGAAATTTCAAGTACGCCGCCGTCGAAACCGCTCTCCAGCAGGTAGTTGTTTCGGAAAGTCAAGACTGCCGAGGCCGATGTAATCGGGATGCTCGGCGAATCAAGACGCTTATCGGAAACGGTGGCCGGGTCGTCAATCAACGCGGCGTTTGGCGCCGAATCGGCGACGGGGGTCGGAGTGCCTGTGCTGCTGGTGACCCAAAGCGCAACGCCGGAAGCGTTGGTTGCCGTCCAACCCGCCGGGAGCGCCGGAGGTGTGACGCCATCGAAGTTTTCCGTGAAGATGGCTACCGGCGAGCCGCACGACGATCCGTTGCCCTGATAGCTGCCTGCACAGGCCGCTTCGGTCGTGACCGAGCAGGAGCCGTTCACGTCGCAACATCCCCCGATTGGAACAATCGCAACGCTCATCGTGTATTGGTAGGTTGTACCTCCGGGCATCTGGCCACCAGCCACGATCGATGGCGGAGTGACCTGCACGGGCAGGCCACCGACAACCTGAACGGCGTACCAAGTCCCTGCCGTGACGGTTGAGGTGACGGTTTGAATCGTCGTCACGCAGCGCGCCACAAACAGCGGAGTGAATGCGATCGGCGTCGCGCCGGTCGTGTACGGGCACACGCCGCTGCCTCCGGTCAGCGCGAATAGCTGCGCCTGTGCGTTTGTTCCAAGCGTGTCGATCGTAATTGTGATGTTGCCATTCGTGGTAGCCTGGAAGCGATAGGCGTCCACGTCGCGGTTTCCGATCATTCCGCGCGCAGTGCCTCGCAGCGTGGTCGGGACGATTCCGGGCGTCGCGATATTTGTAAACAACCCAGGCGTCGAGCCACAACCATCGTTTGTGTGGATGCCATAACCGGGCTCGACTTCGCTGAACGGACCGGCCGTGCCGAGGCAGGTCGTGCATGGGAAAGCGGTCGCGCAGCTCGCGCCGCTCGTAATATCGAGCGTGAACGCCGCTGTCGAAGCGCCGGTCGCGAACGGCGCCACCCAGATGTAATAGGTCGTACCGAGCGCCGAACACCACGCTGCGGACGCCGCCGAGCCCGCGCACGCAGGACCTGCATCGTCGCCCGTTGCGATGACCGTCAAGCCGTCGCACGAGCCGCAGAAGACAGCCATTACGGAATCGAATGCCGGCGTGGAGGCACAAAGCGATGCTGTCAGTGTATTGCCATTCCCCACGACCGAATACCAGCGCCCGCGACGGAAAGAGAATCCCGATGTGGGAGCTGCCCCGAACGATGCAAACGGGTTCGATTCGACGGTCGAACCCGTGAAGCTGCTGGTTGTTGAACTCGGTATGGCGAGGGCGCTCGCTGCGGTGCAGTTATCGTTGTCCGGCGTGCTCGTCGCCTTCACTTCAATACTGATGTAACCGCCGCCGGTATTGCCGCCGCCGTCACTGACGAGAAGGGCGAGACTCTTGGTACCGGTGGTGGTTCCGGCGCCGACCGCTACCACAGCCGTGTAGATTCCGTCGCCCGCGACATCATCGCCTCCGGAACCATCGTCGACCATTCCGACCAGCCCCCCTCCGCCGATCGGAGTTGTGTCGACGCTGACGATGGTGCCCGCGCCCAAGTTATTGGTCGCGCAGCGATAGGGCGTCGCGGTCAGTCGAACGGACTGAAGCTCTTCAATCGTGAGTGGTAGCGCGCTGCCGATCACCGTGATCCCCGCATTAAGCGCGGTCGCTGTATTCCGCGGCGCGGGCCAGCCGACCGCCCAGTCGGCACCGCTGTTCTGGGTGTCCGTCGCGCCGCAGCCGATCCGGTAAATCGCGTAGGCGGTCGACGGGGCCGGCGCGTTGTTTGCGGCGCTAAAAGCCGCGCCGTTGGCAGCCGAGTCGTTCCAATTGGCTGTGCCTGCACCGACAAAATCGACCAGCGTCGGATTGCCGATATACGTTGGCGTTCCGGTCGTCAGCGCCGTGGTGGAACTCACCAGCGCTACCTTGAAGTCCGTACCCGACATCGCGATCGCCGCCGTTGCCTGTGGCGCCGGCAGACCGGGCGATTGCCCAGCGGGCGCCGAAGTGCCAGCGGCTTCCTGAACCAACAAGTATTGTCCGGGCAGCAGCGAAACGGCAGGCAACGCCGTCGCAGTGAACGAAGCGCCAGTCGCGGACGCATATTGGACGGACCAACCGCTCAGGCTCTGGGCAACCGCGCCGGCGTTGTAGATTTCAATGTAATCGTTCAGCAATGGCGCCTGCGAATTCCCGCCGGACCCGTACACTTGGCTGATCTTCACCTGCCCCCAAGACGGCACGGCCGCGACTCCCAGGAGCGTCGCGGCCATTGCGATGACCCATCCAATCCGCCGAATCGAAGTGTGCGTGTGACAAGAGCCGGCTGACATGTGAATCTCCCGTGCGGCGCGACCGGCCTTTGGCGGCCCGTGCGGCGTCGCGATGTCTGGTCCCTTGGCCTGTGACATGCCTGTTTCCACTCGCCTCAGCCCGCGCCGAAGCGCGGCCGGACGAACAAAACACAACGTCTCGCCGCGTCGGCGCGTGAAAACGCCGCGCGGCGGCCTTCTGGGCGGTTGAGCAGCTAGTTGGAGGGCTTGTCCGACGTGTGCAGCCGGACATAGAATGATGCGTTAAGGCATCAGTCCCCTCATGGACTGCATCGCCCCTCGGCGGGCCGGCGGGATGTTGCAAGCGTCAACGCCGGCTCGCAGTTTTTTTACCTCTGGGCGCGGACCTTCCGCGAAGCGAAATTAACTCCCTCCTCGCAGACCCTTGCTTCCAAGTTGTGCGTCTGTGCTTGGTAATCCGCAGATTGACAACTGCTGGATGAGTGTGTGCACCCGGGCATCGGCTCGCCCTCCCAAGCGAGTATACTTATACCTGACGATCATGACTAATGCAATAGCATTTGACAAAGTTGTGCGCGTCGGAACGTGGTGCGCGCGCATCGACGGAATACGACACCGCGTGTTGCGGAATCTTCCGCGCGCAACAACCCAATCGGGCTAGGGATTTTTCCTAGTTGAGCAAGAGAAACCCTAGTTTCGCAACTCGCAATGCCGCACTTATTCCGTGCGGTTTACGACGCGAGGGCCAGGGCTGGTGCGTCGTGGACCGATGACTCGGGCGTTTCGGGCGGCGCGAGTGTCGGGATGTGTTCGATGGCCCAGTTGATCTCGCGACCGGTCGACGCGTCCACCATCGGAATTCGCGCCGGCTGCAGGCCGTCCCACATTTCGATCGGGCCGCGCTTCAGGCGCCAGGCCCATGCCAGCAGCCGCGGGGCGGTGAGCAGCAGGCCGATTTGCCCGATCAACTGGAAGAGCAGCCGCTTGCCGCCGAGGGAATCGCGGCGGAAACGGAAGAAAGCGCGAAGCGTGTTGAGCGGGTTGTAGAACGCCGCGTACGCCCGCAAGACGTTAATCTGCCGCGACCACGGCTGAGGATGGGCCGAGGCGGCGACGTGATTGCCGTCCTGAAAGGCCTGCGGGATTGTCTTTGAACCGACGCGACGATAGACCGTTCGCGACTTGACGGCGGGCTCGAAGTCTCGCGTGCCGACGGCCGGGCCGAGATACGTACACTGATAAGAGACGGCGCCCTGGTCGAACAGATAGCGGGCCTGGTCGAGCAATCCCGACAAATCGCCATTGGTCGAGCGCAGGGGCTGCGTGTCGCTGTGGATCATCATGGTCATCGGTTCGATGCCGAGCTTCAGCAGCAGGGCGAACAACTCGGATGTCTTGACCTCGGTCTGGCCCTTGTTCACCAGTTCGGCAGTGATGTCTTCGATGCCGAACCAGATCGCCCCCAGGCCGCCGGCCTTTGCCAGCGGCAGCAGATCGCGGTTCTTGTAGACGTCGAACTCGGTGGCCTCGGTGAAGTAGCGGATGCAGCTTCCGAGGGGCTTGCCGTCAACCCGGCGGTTCGCGAGTTCGGTCATGAGGTTGATGACCGTCTGGCGGTCATTGAAGAAGTTGTCATCGGTGCCGAAGAAGTGCGTGATGCCGAAGTTCTGATAGATGTGGGCGATCTCGTCGGCCATGCGCTTCGGGCTCTTGTAGCGCCACGTCCGCTGGTTGACGGCCGGGATCGGGCAGAACGAGCAGTTGAACTTGCAGCCCTGAGTCGAGATTACCGAGGCGATCGTCGACAGCTTGCCGACGCGCTTCGGCGGGCACGGTTTCGGCGAGAGCCCGCGCTTGCGGTGCGGCGGTTCGAGCATGCGATAGCCGGCGTCCGGCATCGGCATTTCGTCGAGGTCGCGCAGCAACCGCTGCACGCCCGTGTTGATCGCAATCGGCTGATCCGGGGCCGCATCGGGCGACAGGTAGACGAGCCCGGGGATGTCCGCGAGCGAGCCGTTCATCCGTGCCGATTCGTACGCGTCGCGCACCGTCTCGTCCGGCCGGCGCTGGCTGAGGATCGTTCGCAGCAGGTCCATGAAGACGTAAACTTCGCCGGTCGAGACGCAGTCGGCGCCGACGCCCGGGCCGGGGCCGAGGTCGAAGAAGTCGGTCGGCTCGTAGATGGCCTTCGAACCGCCGGCGAGGATGAGCGGGCGAGCATCGCCCATGGCGTGTGCGTCGCGGACGAGCGCGTAGGCGCGGTCGGCGTGAACCTGCATCGACGAGACCATCACGATGTCGGGCCGGCGGCCGTTCAGTCGGGCGCGGCTCGGCAGCACATGGGGCGACCACTGCTGCAAGACGATGCGGACGTTTTTAAAGCCCGCGGCATCGAGTACGTCGCCCAGCAGGCGCACCGAGCAGGGGGCCATGCGCTTGTCGGCGTACCAGAAGGGCAGCATGTGAGTGCGCGGATCGAAGGCGTAGAAGATCAAAATCGCCAGATCGTGCACGTCCTTCATTCCGCGAAGCGCGGCCATGCACTCGCGAAACGCCCCGTCCTTGAGATGGATGTCGTCCCGATCGCGGCGAGGTAATTCCATGCGTCGTTCCTTTCGATGCGCCTAGCTCAGCGTCAGGCGCGGACCACCCGGCGTCTGCCGGATGCCGAGCGTCTTGGTCTTCATCTTCCGTGAGACTTCCGCATCCAGTAGCAACACGGTGCGGCCTTCGTGCGTGAACTTCGTGTCCTCGGGATCGGCGCCGTCCAGCCGCAACTGCCAGCCGCCCGGACGGCGGACGAACCGCAGTGCCTGTTCGCTGGTCGCCCGCTTGGTCGTGAGTTTCTTTGCCAGCCGCGCCCGGGCGCCGGCCGTCACCGTGAAGATAGGGTCCTTCGCTTGCACGTGATCTCATCCAATCCCGGATGCGACGCCGACTAGTCGAAGCCGCTTCCGCTACCGCTCCAGCTCTCGGGCGACACGCGCCCGGAAAGCAAAAACACCTGCACAACCGTGCCGGTGGGAAACACCCGGATCACGGCACTCGCCTCCGACCCGGCGCCCGCGTCGCGAACCGCCAGGCCGGTGATCCGCTGGATCGCATCGCGAAGCCGGCCCGACGAGCCGGCAAACAGGGCTTCGTGCAACTGCTGCAACTGCGCCGCGCCCGCCGCGTCCTGCGCCATTGCGCGTTCCGCCGGCGTCAGCGCCCCGTGCAGCGTGATGACGAGCGAGTCGTCGCACAGGATTACCGTCACCGATTTCGGCGTGTGGCCGGTCCTCTGTTGTTCGAGTTCCAGCGCCGCTCGCGCGATCTGTTTCGAAAATGACAAACCCGATTCATCCATCCGGCCGGTCCTGTGCAACGGCCCGCTGGTTCGCACAAATAAACAAGCCGATGTGGCAGCGGCCCTGATCAGGCGCTTCGCCACATCGGCTTACTCGTTAATGGGCCTCCCGGCTCCGCCGGACTGCCCTTTACCTAGTCCTCCGATTTCGGAACGGTATACGTTTCGAGCCGAATGCACCGCGCCGGCAAACTCGGCTCGAACCGCTATTTTAGCGTGCCCGTGGCGAACAACAAGGCGCGTCCGCGCCGGACTCCCGACACTGAAAACATCGGCATTCCCGCGCGATCGATGACACTCCAACTCGCAACAGGGCACCATGCCGGCGCTCGAAATCGTCACATCGGGCTCAATTTCTCTTCGCCGTTCGCACGACCGGCGCTTCGCTCAGCGTAAAGACGACGATCTCCTCACCGGTCATCGTGCTCACGTCGTGGTGCAGACTCACGACCTGCACGCCGGTCACAGCCTGGACCATCGCCGCCATGACCGGCCGGGCCGTCTCGATCAGGTGTACCCGGACCTGCTTGAGAAGATCGCGCCCCTTCTCGGCCGGCAACGATTTGACCAGTTGCTGCTCGGCGGCCGTCAGGACGCCCTGCAGGCGGACCATCAGCAAGTCGCCCATCAGGTGCGTGCGGATGTCCTTGGGGCCGCGGCCCATGTATTCCTGTTCGAAGCGGCTCATGCCATCGCAAATGGCGGCCTCGATCTCGCCCTGCGTCTTCATCGTGATCGATCCGTAAATCCGTTCGCAGCCTTGCTTTCGCTCGCCGGAGGCCTACAGTGTAAACTGCCGCCCGACCGATGTGAATGTCACTTCGGCCCCAGGCGAATCGTCAGAAAAACTTGTCGGATGATTCGCTGAAGGGCAAACCGGCCGTGCCGGGAGGCCCGTCAAAGAATAAGCCGACGTGATCGAATACCTCCGAGTGTTCGGCCACGCCGGCTTTCTTTTTTTGCCTCGCGCGAGGCGGGCCTCAATACCTTGTCAACAGGAACGCCAATGACTGCAGTAAAGTCGCAAACCCCACAATCGTTGCCCGCCGAAAGTCCGTCCGTCGCATCCCAACCGTTGCATCTCAAGTTCGGCGCGTCGGACGGCTTTCAACGCGAAGTCCGCCGCGAGGTCGACGATTACTTCGCACGCACCGGAAAGCCGCCGCGCGATTGCGCGGCGATGTACCTCAAGACCGCCGTCGTGCTGGCGTGGTTCGTCGCATCCTACGCACTGCTCGTCTTCTTTGCGCCGACGGGGTGGCTCGCCGTGCCCCTGGCGATTTCGCTCGGCTTCTCCATGGCGGCCGTCGGCTTCAACGTGCAACACGATGGGGGTCACCGCGCATACTCCGACCGCAAGTGGATCAACCGCGTCATGGCCGCCTCGCTTGATTTGCTCGGCGGAAGCTCCTACATCTGGGCCCGCAAGCACAACGCCATCCACCACAGCTATACCAACGTCACCGGCCATGACGACGATATCAACGTCGGTTTCTTCGGCCGCCTGTCGCCGCACCAGCGACGGCTGTGGTTTCACCGCCTGCAGCACTTCTACCTCTGGGCGCTGTACGGAATCCTGCCGATCAAGTGGCAGTATTACGACGATTTCCGCGAGCTGATCACCGGGCGCATCGGCGAGCATGTGTTTCCGCGCCCGCGCGGCTGGGACCTTGCGACGTTTGTCGGGGGCAAGCTCGCCTTCTTCTCGCTGGCCCTGCTGATTCCGCTGCTGCTCCACCCCGCGTGGCAGGTCATCATTTTCTACGCCATCACCGCGTTCGTGCAGGGCGTCACACTGAGCGTCGTGTTCCAGATGGCTCACTGCGTCGAGGAGGCGGAGTTTCCGATGCCTGCCTCCCGGACCGGCCGAATCGAATCGGCCTGGGCCGCTCACCAGGTCGAAACGACGGTCGACTTCGCACGAGACAATCGGCCGCTGTCGTGGCTGGTCGGCGGTCTCAACTTTCAGATCGAGCACCACCTCTTTCCGCACATTTGCCACGTTCATTACGCAGCACTCGCGCCGCTGGTCGAATCAACCTGTCGGCGGTTCGGCCTGCGCTATCGAGCCCACAAGTCATTCAGGGCGGGCATCGCGTCGCACTACCACTGGCTCCGGCGCATGGGCGCCGCGATCGTCGCGCCTTCTGCCCTCGCATAGACCACGCTCATTCACGCGCATAAAAAAAGGGAGGGCCGCCATTGCGACCCTCCCATTCAGGCATGCTATCTGAAGCGTTAGAAGCGCTTCCGGCCGCCGCCGCGCTCGCCATAGCCTCCACCGAAGCCGCCACCCGAGCGGTTCTCCTTCGGTCGGGCCTCGTTGACGGTCATGGCGCGTCCGTCGCGCTCCTGGCCGTTCAGAGCGGCGATCGCCGTCTTGGCTTCCTCATCGGTTGCCATCTCGACAAAGCCGAAGCCCTTGCTCTGGCCGGTTGACCGGTCCGAGATGACTTGCGCGCTTTGCACAGTTCCGTGGGCTGCGAAGAGAGTTTCCAGATCCGAGCCGCTCACGTTATAGCCCAGATTCCCGACATAGATTTTCCTGCCCATGATTGTTCTCCAATTGCAGGATGGGGACCCGATCTATTGCTTTCAGGGTCACGATGAAAGAGGCCAACAGTCGGGCCCACAACGGAAGGACAGGCGAGAGTGCAATCGAGGGGCGGAACGAACTGACGTGACGCTTACTCGGTGACTCGGTCGTCAACCAACCGCCAGGACTATAGCCGGAAATCAGAGGCGATCCATCCGAATTCCGTGTAATTCCTGTTTGTGCGGAAGAAGTCGCATTTGGACACAATAGCGAGGGTTTTGTCCGCCCAGGCGCGGTTAGCGCCGTCTCCGTCCCTTGCGGTGGCCTCTTCTGGATGGAGGCTTGTGCGGCTGCTTACGCGCATGTGACGTCGACTTCCCACGCAGGTGATGTCCCTTCGTTCCCGGCTTTCGCTCTTCTGCCATTCGCAGGTTCAGCTCGCGTGCGCCGATGTCCACGTCGGCGATCTCAACCGTCACCACGTCGCCAATGGTGAATCGCTGCCGAGTCCGCTGGCCGACCATCGAACCGGAGGCGGCGTCGGTGATCCAGTAGTCGTCCGGCATCTGGTCGTGACGCACGAGGCCGTCGATGCCGAAGCGGGGATGCTGGACGAACATGCCGAAGTTTGTCACGCCTGTAATCACGCCGCGGAACTTCTCACCCACGTGCTGGCCGAGCAGTTCGAGGATTTTCACGGTCTTGAGTTCGCGCTCGGCGTCGGCGGCGCGGCGCTCGGTGAACGAGAGATGACGCCCGAGCTTGGCGAGATCGACGCCGTCGCCGTCGACGCTGCGATGCAGGGCCGACTTGCGTCCACCGCGACCGCGGCCGCTGTCGCCGCCCGCGAGCAACTCTCCGAGGGAGCGATGAATCGTCAGATCGGTGTAGCGGCGGATCGGGCTGGTGAAGTGGGAGTAGCACTTGCTCGCCAGGGCGTAGTGTCCTTCCTTCTTCGGCGAGTAGACGGCCTGTTCCATGGACTTCAGCACGGCGAGGTTGACCGCAAATGACTCCGGCCGGCCTTTGATGTGGGCCAACAGCTTTTGCAGGTCGGACCGCTGGATCGTCTTCGGCAGGTTGTGGCCGGCGACGCGGACGAAGCGCCGCAGCGTTTCGTGTCCGTCGTTGTCCGGCTCGGGGTGGATTCGGCGGAGGAACGGGACTTCGCGCAGCTCCAGGTGGCGCGCGACGGCTTCGTTCGCCTCGACCATGAACATCTCGATGATCGTGTGACTGAAGCTCTGATCGGCCGTCCGGGCATCGACGACGCGATTGTCGTCGTCGAGAACCAGTTCGGTCTCGGGCAGATCGAGCACGATCTGCCCGGCGGCCTGCCGGCGCTTCTGGATCGCGCGGGCCAGCGTGTCCATGTCGCGCATCAGCGCGACGACCGGCTGCGAGAAGCCGCCGGTGTGGCCGTCGACGATGCCGGAGGCCTGGCGGTAGGTAAGCCGCTTCGCCGACTGGATGATCGTGTTGGCGAAGCGCGCTCCGATGACCTCGCCATCGGCGTCGTACTCAATGAAGGCGCTCTTGCAGAGTCGCGGCTCGGCTTCCTGCAGACTGCAGACGCCGTTCGAGATGGTTTCGGGCAGCATGGGGATGACGTGTCGCGGAAAATAGACGCTGTTGCCGCGTTGCCGGGCCTCGTCGTCGAGGGCCGTGCCGGGCTTTACGAAGGCGCTGACGTCGGCGATATGGACGCCCAGCTCCCACGCTGCGCCGCGGCCGCGCGGCAGCCGCTTGAGCGAAATCGCGTCGTCGAAGTCGCGGGCGTCGTCGGGGTCGATCGTGATGATCGTTTCGTTACGCAGGTCTTCGCGTTGACGGGCATCGCGCTGCGGGTCGAAGGCAGCGATCGCTCTTCGGGCGTCGTCGAGTGCCTCCTCCGAGAACTCGGTCGGCAATTGGTGCTCGCGGATGATGCCGAGCACATCGATGCCGGGCTGGCCGCGCTTACCGAGGCGTTCGACGATGACGCCGGTCGCTTGCCGGTCCTTGGCCGGATAGGTGAGGATTTCGACGACGACCTGGTCGCCGGCCCGCGCCGACTTCGCCCCCGCATCCTGCACAAAGATGGGAACGTGAAGGCGGTTGCCGTCGGGCCGAACGTACCAGCGGCCGTTTTCGTGGCAGAGCTCGCCGACGAAGCGGTTGTGGCCGCGCTGTACGACACGGACGATACGGCCGGCGATGGTCTTTCCTTCCTTGCCGCGGCGGTGCTCGATGTCGCACTCGACGGTGTCGCCGGTGGTGGCGTCGAGCGCCGCGCCGGGCGGGATGAAGAGGTCTTCGTGGGCGTCCGGGTTTTCCGGGACGACGAAGCCGAAGCCGCGCGGATTCGAACGATAGATGCCGACGAAGTGGCGCGGCGTCTGGGGCAGGGTGAGGGAGCTGTCGGTTCCGAGGACGACGCGTCCGACGCGCTTGAGGGCGTCGACGGCCTCGCGGAATTCGCCGTGCTCTTCCTCGGCGATGCCCATCAGCCGCGCCAGCTTGCGCAGCCGCACCGGCCGATAGCCGGGCTGGGAAATAAAGCGTAGGATTCGATCAGAAAAGGGTTGTGTCATTCATGGTTCCAAACTCGTCGCGTGACTTGCGGATGGTCCGCGGCATGCGACGCAATGTGTAAGTGGTTATCGATTCGTTGAAATGAGAAAACAAATGGGACTACTCGCTTCGCCGCGATCCGGAATGCTTCCGGCGTTTCGGCGCCCGCGCGTGGCTCGCGGGAGGAGTTGAACATGCAGGAGATCATCGCGGACGCCGCCGCCCTCGGCAAGAAGATCGCCGAACACCCGCGCTCGAAGGCGTTCTTTGACGCGGCCCGGGCCGTGGCGGCCGACGCCGATGCCCAGAAGATGCTTCGGGCCTACCAGGACGCGGCCGACAAGCTTCAGCAACTCGAGGCCTCCGGCAAGCCGATCGAGGCCGACGACAAGCGACGGCTCGCCACGCTGCAATCGGACATGATCGGCAACGAGAAACTCAAGATGATGATGAAGGCGCAGGCCGATTACCTCGAACTCATGACGCGCGTCCAGCAGGCCATCGACGCCGCCACGCAGGGTTGATTACAGGGAAAATCGGGAATGCGTTACACCAGGGCTTCGCGCGGCTGGAGCGGGTTCTTCTTTGCGAAGAGCCGCTTGGCGTCCGCGACGAGGTAGAACGAGCCGGTGACGCACACGAGGTCGTCGCGGGTCACCGCCTTGAGGGCGATTTCCAGCGCACCCGACAGCGTGTCCGACCACTGCTCGGCCCGGCCGGTCAGCTCCTTGAACTGCTGGGCCAGTTCGTTCGGCGGCACGGCCCGCGGATTGGTGCTGCGTGTGAAGATGACCTTGTCGGCCCCCTGCGAAAGCAGATTGAGCATGCCCTTCACGTCCTTGTCAGCATTACAGCCGAACAGGACGATCATCGAGTCGCAGGTGATGTTCTGGCCGATCGCGTGAATCAGGGCCTGGATGCTGGCGGCGTTGTGGGCCCCGTCAACCAGGACGCGCGGATGATCGTGAACGATCTCCATTCGGCCCGGCAGGACGACTTTCGCCAGCCCGTTAATCACCGCCTCTTCGCTGATGGTGTAGCCCTTGGTCTTGAGCTGGTCGAGCAGCCCGAGGGCCACGGCGCAGTTGTGGGCCTGGTGGTCGCCGAGCATGGGCACTTCGAGGTGCTCCCAGTGGCTCGTCGGTGTCGTCACGCAGATTTGAGTCTGAGGACCCGTGTCGCGCGATGACTCGAAGCGGATGCTGAACTCGAAATCCTTGCCGGCCAGGAAGATCGGACAACCGACCTTTGCGGCGACGCGGCGGAGGACTTTTTCGACATCCGGATGCTGCGGGGCGCTGATGACCGGTACGCCGGGCTTGAAGATTCCGGCCTTTTCTTCGGCGATCTGGGTCAGCGACGTGCCCAATACCTGCATGTGGTCGTAGCTGATGCTGGTGATCCCGCACGCCTCGGGGCGGATGAGGTTGGTCGCGTCGAGTCGGCCGCCGAGGCCGGTCTCGATGACAGCGAGGTCGACTTCGCGGCTGGCGAAGTAGAGGAAGGCGACCGCCGTCAGGGCTTCGAAATAGGTCGGCGGGTCGTTCTTCATCTTGCGGATGACGGTCGCGACCTTCGCGACGAGCCGAGCCATCTCGGGCTCGGAGATCATGCGATCGTTTACCTTGATTCGCTCCCGCGTGTCGAGGAGGTGGGGCGACGTGTAGAGCCCGATCGACATATTATTTGTTTGAAGCATTCCGGCCAGCATGGCAGAGGTCGAGCCCTTGCCCTTGGTGCCGGCGATGTGCACCGTCTTGAACTCGCGCTGCGGATTGCCGAGCGCCGCCAGTAAGCGCGTCATGCGGCTCAACTTAAAGGCGTTGGCGATCGTCCGGGGCGTGGGCCGCTTCTCGAAATTAGGCAAGCTATCGAGGAACGCGACGGCGTTTCGATAGGTGCGGATGGCGGTCCCGGCGACCCGAGTCGGCGGGCGAGATGCGATGGTTGAATGGCTCATAAAGGGCTACAGGATACTTGCCAATGGCAGTTACGTCAAGAAAAGAGCAACGCAACCAGCGTGCCAATTCCCTGAAATGATTCGTAACATCAGTTCATAAAACGCTTTGTGATTTCGATCCGACATCCGCCAGCGAGCCGGATTCGATCTAACTCCTGATTTTGCCCCGCGCCGATGTCCGTCGCGAAGGCCTATTTTCCCGGACCTCGTGTCTATCGTTATAGCATCGCAAAACTTATATTTTGCAGAGGTCCTCGCTCCGCTTGCCATCACCGCCCGGGTGCTCCAAACAACTTGGAGAACACACCCGCCACGCCCTCCCATCCCTTATACGACGAAGCGGCACTTCCGGTTCACGAGTCCGCGCCTCGCATTGCCGATCGTTATGCTAGTTAATCACTTGCAGCGGAGCAGAACGATCAGCCAGCCCGTTATCCATCACGTCGCACTCACCGGCAGCGCCTACGACGTCGCGATCGGACCGCGGCTGCTCGGCTCCGCAGGCAAACTCATCGCTGAACGCGTGCCAGGCCGTCGTGCCGCCATCATTGCTGATGACACGGTGGCCGCGATCCACGGCGGAGGGCTGCGAAAAACCCTCGCCGCCGCCGACATTCAGGCCGACACGCTTTCGGTCCCGCCCGGCGAATCATCGAAGTCGCTCGCGCAGGTCGAACGGCTGGCGGAGCGGCTTGCCGAACTTCACTTCGACCGCCAGAGCCCGATCATCGCGCTCGGCGGCGGGATGATCGGCGACTTGGCCGGGTTCACCGCGGCGACGTGGCTTCGCGGCGTACCCTTTATCAACTGCACGACCACGACCGAAGGCGCCATCGACGCCTCGACCGGTGGTAAGACGGCCGTCAACCTGAAGGCCGGGAAGAATCTTGTCGGTGCGTTTCACCAGCCGCGGCTGGTGCTCATCGACACCGATACGTTTCGCACGCTGCCGCCGCGCGACTTCCGGGCCGGCCTTGCGGAGGCCGTCAAACACGGGCTCATCCGCGATGCCGCGTTGCTCGATTGGCTCGCCGAAAACGGCGCCGCGATCGCCGACCAGGACGAGTCAACCATCGTCGAACTCGTCCGCCGCAACGTCGCCATCAAGGCGTCGGTCGTTCGCGACGACGAACACGAAACGGGCGGCAGCGATGGAATCGGCCGGGCGGCGCTGAACTTTGGGCACACGATCGGGCATGCAGTGGAAGCGGCCGCCAATTTTGAGCTGCGGCATGGGGAGGCCGTGGCGATCGGGCTTGTCGCCGCTCTGAAGCTCGGCCGCGCCCGCGGGCTCACTGCGCCCGAGGTCGTCGAACGGACCAGTGCCGCGTTGACCGCCCTCGGTCTTCCTGTTTCACCGCCGGCCGGACTCGACGCTGCTGCTCTCTGGCCCTACATGGCCCGCGACAAAAAGGCCGCCGCGGGCCGTGTCCGTTTCCTCTTGCTTCGCGAAACAGGTCGGCTTGAATGGGCCGAGGACGTTCGCGCCGACGAAGTCGCCGCTGCTCTCGCCCCCACCTGATACGGCCATTCGGCGCAAGCCCCAGACTGCCAAGGGACTTAAAGCAATGTCACTCTGGCAGGGGTTGCATCGAATGCGGCTGGACTGCCAGGCACGCAACCCTCTGATAGATCACTAATTACGAGCACAGGCCCGGCCGCGGCTGGTGTGGCACCCCCATTGCATCTACAGCGGTGCCGTCCTGCGCTCTGCGCGCCCGGTCTCCGTTTGCGAACGGGGAAGAAAGGAACAACGCATGTCAAAAATCATCGGAATCGACCTCGGCACGACTAACTCGGTTGTGGCCGTGATGGAAGGCGGGGCGCCCAAGGTCCTCACCAATGCCCAGGGCTCGCGCCTGACTCCCAGCGTCGTCGGCTTCACGGAGAAGGGCGAGCGGCTTGTGGGCCAGATCGCCAAGCACCAGCAGGTGACGAACCCGAAGAACACCGTCTTCTCGATCAAGCGGTTCATGGGCCGGCGGCACAGCGAAGTCGGCTCGGAAGAGAAGCTGGTCCCCTACGAGATCGTCGGCGGATCGGAAGAGCTCGTCCGCGTCAACATCCGCGGCAAGCAATACAGCCCGCCCGAGATCTCCGCGATGATCCTGCAGGACCTGAAGAAGACCGCCGAGGACTACCTCGGCGAGAAGGTCACGGCGGCGGTCATCACCGTGCCGGCCTACTTCAACGACGCCCAGCGCAAGGCGACCAAGGAGGCGGGCGAGATCGCCGGCTTCGAGGTCAAGCGCGTTTTGCCCGAGCCGACCGCGGCTGCACTGGCCTACGGCATGGAGCAGAAGAAGGGCGGCAAGATCGCCGTCTTCGACCTGGGCGGTGGAACCTTCGACATCAGCGTTCTCGACGTCGGTGACGGCGTGTTTGAGACGCTGAGCATCAACGGCGACACGCACCTCGGCGGCGACGACTACGACCAGATCCTGATCGACTACGTGGCCGAGAACTTCCGCAAGAACACCGGCATCGACCTCCGCAAGGACCCGATGGCGTTGCAGCGCCTCAAGGAGGGCTGCGAGAAGGCCAAGTGCGAGCTCTCCACCAGCATGGAGACGACCATCAACCTGCCGTTCATCACGGCCGATGCGAGCGGGCCGAAGCACCTGACCGAGACGCTGACCCGGGCCAAGTTTGAGCAGCTCACCCACGACCTGACCGAGCGCTGCCGGCGGCCGTGCCTCAAGGCGATGGAAGACGCGAAGCTCAGCCCGGCCGACATCGCCGAGGTCATCCTCGTCGGCGGAAGCACGCGGATGCCGTCGGTGCAGAAGCTGTGCAAGGAGATCTTCGGCAAGGAGCCGAACAAGTCGGTCAACCCGGACGAGGCGGTCGCCGTTGGTGCGGCGATCCAGGCGTCGATCATCGCGGGCGACATGAAGGACATCCTGGTCCTCGACGTGACGCCGCTTTCGCTGGGCGTTGAGACGCTCGGCAACGTCATGACCGCGATGATTCCGCGGAACACGACCATCCCGACGAGCAAGAAGGAGACCTTCAGCACGGCGGCCGATGGTCAGACCGAAGTGACCATCCACGTATTGCAGGGCGAGCGGCCGATGGCGATCGACAATCGCACGCTCGGGCGCTTTAACCTGACCGGCATTCCGCCGGCACCGCGAGGCATGCCGCAGATCGAGGTCACGTTTGACATCGACGCGAACGGCATCCTGAACGTCTCGGCCAAGGACATGGCGAGCGGCAAGGAGCAGAAGATCGAGATCAAGGGCTCGTCGGGATTGTCGAAGGACGAGGTCGAGAAGATGCGGCGCGAGGCCGAGAGCTATGCCGACCAGGACAAGCAGAAGCGCGAGCTGGCCGACATCCGCAACCAGGCGGACGCGGCGCTCTACTCGATGGAGAAGACGCTCAAGGAGCACGGCGACAAGGTGCCGGCCGGCGAGCGCGGCAAGATCGAGACGGCGGTCAACAACCTGCGCGAGGTGTTGAAGAAGGACGACGCCGGGTCGATCAAGAAGGCGATGGAGAACCTGCAGGAGGCGGGGCAGGCCATCGGCAAGATCATGTATGAGGAGGCGGCCAAGAAGGGCGGCGGCAAACCCGGCGGCGGGCCCGGCGGAGGGCCCGGAGGCCCGGGCGAGGGCGAACCGGTCGGGGCCGGGGCGCCCGGCGGCGGGAAGAAAGATGACGATGTCATCGACGCCGAGTTTGAAGTGAAGAAGTAACGAGCCGAATCAAAGCCCCGGGGCGCGTGCCCGGGGCTTTTTGTTTGTGAAGAGGGCTCGTTGCGATGCCGACAATAGCCCGCATCGGTCCGTACCGCGTATACTTCGTCAGCCACGACATGGGTGAGCCGCCCCATGTCCACGTGGACCGCGACGCCCAATCGGCGAAGTTCTGGCTGGTCCCGGTCACGCTCGCCCGCAACGTCGGCTTTAGTCCGCGCGAGCTACGCGAGGTACGTCGGATCATTCTCGCACGACAGCGGGAGTTTTTGAGGGCATGGAATGAATACTTCGGAGCTTAGCCCGGGCGCGAGGGCGAAACACGTGTCGTTCACGGATGACACCCTTCGCGTCGATTTGGTCGACGGCAGGACCATCATCGTCCCGCTCGTCTGGTATCCGCGCTTGCTCGACGCGACGCCGGCGCAACGCAAGAAGTGGGAACTCAGCGGCGGCGGCTATGGCATCCACTGGCCTCAGATTGACGAGGACCTGTCGACGGAAGGGCTGCTTCGCGGCATTCCGGCCCCCCGTTCCGCCGCTCGCACCGGCCGGCGCAGCAAGCGCACGATCGGCCGACGACGAGCAATCGCGTAGGGATTCCATCGAATACTTGGATCATGATCTTTTGGTCGAAGCGGAATACGCTGATAGGGAACCGTGCGGATGAATGGGACTCGCGAGTATCGATGCGTAATCGATAAGGCGACAGACTTTCATTATCGCTGGCGCGAAGACACCCGATCTGAGGATGCGTTTCAGCTGTACATCCGGAACTCGGCTTCACCGAAACCGCCGCCGCATGTAATCTACGCAGGCGTAGTTGATCTCCGAGATGTGGGCGACGCCGATGAGCGCACGCGAGCGGTCGAGCAACTGCAAGAACGTTTCACTTTCGCTGCTTCCGCTCAGTTTGTGCATGAGCATCAGGCGTACGTGGAGTACGAACCACCGGGCACCTGGTGGGACCGCGCGACGGGAAAAGGAATCTACGTGCCAAAGCGGATGCTCCGCAGGCCGTGGCCGCCGGCAATCGTCGTCGTCGTCCGATGGGGCACAATTTCGATAGAATATGCCAAGTGACGCATCGCGCGGGGTGCCCGCGACAACCGCTGATTGCGTGCGATGCGCAATTTTGTTTGCCGGTCGTCCTTTGCGTGATATTCAATGTGGATCAATCGACATCGAAAACTGATCGTCCGTCTCTCCTGGGCCATGTTTCTCCTCGGAGGCGCCGGGGTGATGTGGAGCCTGCCCGACACGCCAGAGGACCGCATTGATCCCGTCCGCTATCGAAATTCGCTCCGAGTCTTCTATCCCTCGATATCAGTTCACGCGATCGGCATCGTCGGCGTAATCGCGTCAATCTTTATTCCCAAGCCGGACACCACGAACGCCCCGCCGAGGGTGGTCGACTGAATTCCCTCGCAGTAGCACCCCCTGGACGACCTCAAATCCTGATCGCAGCGCCCACTCCACTCGCTGGCCGCGACGAATCCTCCGGTTTTTTCTTGACTTGAGTCCCTCTGCTACCTAACATTGTCCGAACTGTAACTCCGGAAGTCGCCGATGGGCTTGTGGAGAGAGTTCGCGCGCCGGCCGAATGGGCCGCCGTCCCAGCTCGTTCCAGCGCGTCCCAGCAAAAAAAGTACTGGGGGAAGAGTCAGATGCACCAAACCCACCAACCATCGAGTCGCGGCCCGACGTCATCCATCCGGCTCGGCCGCCAGGCGCATTTGGCGGTTTCTCGCGATTCGCTACTTTCCGACACGCACTATCCGGCTCTCTATCGGCTGCTATCGGCTGCTATCGTCAAAAAAAGAGCGTCGCTCTGCCGCACAGTGCGCCGGGTGCCCGCAACGGCTTCGATCGCGGGCGCGCCCACAAGCCGCTGCTCGCCGAACGCTGTGATCTCACGCGAGTGCAGCGCGAACTCGCCGCAGCCATGCTCGACGCCTATCCACTTGTTTCCAGTGCGGAATCATCCGGGAGGATTTTCGCCCGCGGACTGCGTAAGCTACCCCTACCCACTGGAGACACCGATGTTCACCTCGAATCGAACCGTTGGATGGCGTGGGGTGGTACTACTTCTACTTCCGCTGCTGCTTCTGCTGCACCCGCGTGTTCTGCAACGAGTCGCGGCGGCGCCGCCGGCGGTTGCACCTCCGTCGGTCGCGGGCGGCCGGGTGAATGCGCCGGCGTCGCTGCAGGAGGCGGCGGCGGTTATCGACTTTCGCACGTTTCCCACGCTCGAGCGCGACAAACTCCTGCACCAGTCGGCGACGAAGATCGGCTACGGCCTCGCCAGGCCGGACCTTGCCAAGGATGTGCAGTTCTACCGCGACAAGCTGACCGAGGCGGGCTGGAAGATCGACTACGACAAGGTGGACCCCAAGCTGGCGTTCGGCACGTTCCGCTGCTCCAAGCAGGGCTATGTCGTGGACGTGACCATCATGCAGGACCCCAACACCAAGAAGATGCAGGCGTTCCTGGAGAACCAGGGCAACGTCGACGCCCGCGCCATTCCCCGGCC
The DNA here is from genome assembly GCA_964549445.1 of uncultured Planctomycetaceae bacterium. Classification (GTDB taxonomy): domain Bacteria; phylum Planctomycetota; class Phycisphaerae; order UBA1845; family UTPLA1; genus SpSt-539. The sequence goes on along the minus strand of CAZJVS010000018.1, from coordinate 6,496 downwards.
GCCGGGCGCCGAGGTCACGCAGTCTCAGCCCAACGTGACCATCTTCCTGACGGATGCCAAGGTGGCCGAGGTCACTCGTTTTGTCCGGACCGAACTGAAAACTCTGGGCTGGCGCGAGACGATCTACCCCAACATGCCCACCGACGAAGAGCCGGCCGACGATCTCGCTCTGAGCTTTATCCAGCGCGGGATTTGCATCAACGCGCACATGCAGGCCAAAGACGGAAAGACGAATGTCATGTACAGCGTCGGCCTGCGCAAGGTGGAACTGCCCATCATGCCGGATGCGAAAGGCCGGATTGAGTATTCGGAGGAGCCGTACCTGCACCTGGGCTACGCGACGCCGTCGCCGCCCGAGGCCGTGCTCGCGTTCTACCGCAAGGAGCTGCCGGCTGCGGGCTGGTCGGTGCCGCCCGGGGCGGACAAGATCGAGAACGGCAAGGCCAAGATCGCGCTGGAAGGTAAGGGCAAGGAACCGCTCCGGCTGGAGCTGCTCAAAGTGGGTAATACGACCCTCGTGCTCGTCGCCAGCCGGGCCGTGGGCGAGTGATGGCGGCGGGCCGCGCTACAGTGAGCGATTGGCATGCTCAAGTTCATCCTCGTCGCAGTCCTGCTCGCCATCGTCGCCGGAGCGTTTGTTTTCTGGAGACGATCCAAGCTCAATCGTCGCGGGCCCGCGGCAGCCGATGCGCTGCTTGACCTCCGTAGTCCCCGACCGTCGCTGATGCCCGACGAACCGGGCGATCGCTGCGAGCTCGTGCTCAAGCCGTTGTGGGATCCGCTCAAAGCCGTCGGCTACGAACGCGACGAGCAAGTGCGTTTCCTGAATCGCCTGACGCGCGGCCAGCAATTGGTCTTCTATGCCTGGATTCTGGATGGGCAAGTCAGCAACGGCGGATGGTCGGCTGTTTATTACAACTCCACCGGCGATTTCGCGCCGGAAATCCGCGGAGCGCTCCGGGAACTCGGCGCCAACGACCACGCGGCGATCTTTGATCGCGTCGAAGCACTCGCGCCTGGCGGCCGCATGTCGACCGAGCACTCGAAACGGGAGCGCCAGCTTGAGCGCATGGGCGACGACGCCGACGAAAAACTAAGCGTCCTCGATGATGAGTACTTTGAACTGGGGAATTCTGGTCGCGGTCTGCTGAAATTCGCCGCCGCCTACATCACGGCTCACCCCGACGACTTTTTTACTGCTCGCGCTGAGCGCCCATGAATCGCCGCACGAGGGCCGCGATTTCGTCGGCGGCGGTGTCGAGGGCGAAGTGGCCGGCGTCGAGGACGTGGACTTCGGCCTGCGGCACGGAGAGGTCGAACGACAGGTCGTACTTGCCCCAGAGCACGAGCAGGCTCGGCTGGGTCTTTTGCATCCAGGCCTGCCACTTGGGGTAGGACTCGACGTTGGTGCGGTAGTCGTAGAACAGGTCGCTCTGGATGTCGGCCTGGCCGGGGCGGCTGAGGAAGGCGAACTCGTCGGTCCAGAGGTCGGGGTCGTACTTTTCGGGGTTGGGGTCGCTGCCGACGTGGCGGGTGCGGGTGGTTTCGAGCGAGAGCAGATTCTTGCGGAGGGCCGCTTCGTTCGCGGCGCGGTTGGCCCAGAAGGCGCGGCGCGTGTTCCAGTTTGCGCCCAGCCCCTCGTTGTGGGCGACGGCGTCTTGAACGATCAGGGCTTCGACGCGTTCGGGGTGCGCCAGGGCCATGCGGAAGCCGACGGGGCCGCCGTAGTCCTGCATGTAGAGCGTGTAGCGCGGCAGCTTCAGGGCCTCGGTGAATTGGTTCATCACGTCGGCGATGTGGTCGAAGGTGTAGGCGAACTCCTTCGGCGGCGGGGCGTCGCTGTGGCCGAAGCCGGGATAGTCCGGAGCGACGAGGTGGAAGCGGTCGGCGAGGCGGGTGAAGAGCGGCTCGTACATCCGCGAGGACGAAGGCAGACCGTGGAGGAGGAGCAGGGTCGGGGCGTCTTTGGGGCCGGCCTCGCGGTAGAAGATGTTCAGGCCGTCGACCTTGACGGTGCGGTAGGTGGTTTGAGGTTTCGAGACCGGTGCGCTCGAGCCGGCGAGCGCGGGACACGGCAGGAGGAGCGCGAGCAGCAGGGCGGGGAATGGAGTCATGCGGGGGAACATGCCGCTTACCACCGGCCGACGTGCGAGCCGCTGTCGACGTAGAGGATGTGGCCGGTGACGGTTGGGGCGTCGGTCAGGTACATGACGGCGTCGGCGATGTCTTTGACTGTGGATGGCCGGCCCAGCGGGGAGAGACCTGCTTTCACTTCCTTCGGCGTGTCACGCACGAGGGGCGTTTCGACGACGCCGGGGGCGACGGCGTTGACGCGGATGTTGTCCTTGGCGTATTCGATCGCAAGGTGCTGGGTGATCGTTTCGAGGCCGCCCTTGGTGATCATCGGGACCGACGCGGGAAGGCCGCGGATCGGATTGCGGGCGAGGGCCGCGGTGATCGTGACGATGCTGCCGCCGCGCTTCTGGGCCAGCATCTGCTTGATGACACCCTGCGTGAGGTGGAGAAAGCCGCCGAGATTGGTCGCCACGAGCGACTTGAAGTCGTCGGCCGTGTAATCGGTGAACGGCTTGGTGAAGAAGATGCCGGCGTTATTCACCAGCACGTCGATCGACTTGAATCGCCCCAAGGCCGTCTCGATGACTTGGGCGGCGGTGGCCGGATCGCCGATATCGCCGTCGACGAAGGCGACGGGGTCGGACGCGGCGATTTCGGTCGACTGGGTCATGTTGCGGGCCGTGGCGACGACGTTGAAGCCGCGCTCGACGAACGCACGAACAACGCCGGCGCCGATGCCTTGCGATGCGCCGGTGACGATGGCGGACTTGCGTTCAACGTTTATTCCGCTCTCGTCCGCGGGGATCAATGCTCGCCCTCGTAGAAGAATTGCTCGCGCGTGATCTTGTCGTTCTTGACCGTGTACAGGGCGACCTCCTCAAGCGAGAGGCGCTGGCCGGTGGCCTTGCGGGTGATCTCCAGCGTGAAGTGCACGGCGAACTGGCCTTCGGAGTCGGTGCCGCCGCAGAAGTAGGGGCCGCGCACCTTCTCGCCGTGGAACGTGTTCACCTCGGCCCAGTGTCTCGATTTCTCAATCACCGGCCGCTTTCCGGCCGTCTCCTTGCCGTCCCCCTCGACCGAGACAATGTCCGGCGCGTACATCGTCTCCATCACGTCGAAGTTCTTCCCCTGGTTGCACATCTCGACAAACTGGCGGGCGAGGGATTGTACGCTCATGCTTGCTTCCTCCGGTTGAAAACGGGTTGCCGCGAATCGCGAAGATTCTATGTACGGACGATCGGCTTGGCCGAAGCCGCGGAAGATTGCCCGCAGTGTCTCGGTACTCAGGGAGAGATCGGGCGGCAATACGATCGAGGCGGGCGATTTGCCGGCGATTGCAAGGGGTCTATCCGGGTGCTTGCCGCCGCGGATTGCAGCCGATGCGGCGACGGCCGGGCGCGATGAGCGACGCCGCCGCTAGTGCCCGCGATTCTGAAGCGTGAGGATGATAATTGGCAGGGCGGTGCCGGCGATGATGCTGAGTACGAGGCCGGTCTTCCGCTTTTGCAGCTTCCACGCCATGACGACGCCGAGCGAGACGGTCGTGAGCAGACCGACGCATGTCAGGGCGATGAGTACGCGCATGGTCGTTCGCGACGGGGCATTCTTGCGATCGACGACGGGGAGGCGCTGGTGCATGTGAACCGATCCGGCAGCCACGGCCCAGGCGGGCGCGTGGTAGGAGCCATCCTTCTTGCTCTCGTGGAGATCGAAGGTCTGGAGGAGGCCGGTGAAGATGAAAAAGACCAGCAGCGGCGCAAAGGCGAGGCCGAGATAGGTGTGGATGAGACGGAGGGATTTCATTCCAACGGCTCCAGAAAGGAGCGGAGTATAGCAGGCGGTCGGCACAACGGATGAGGGGCAAGCAAGAGTGGCCCCGCGACGTACCACGGCTTGTCGCGCGCTCAGCGCGGGCTGCTACTTTGAGCGACGCAGCCAGCCGACGCCCGCCAGAATCAGCAGAGCGGTCGTCGGTTCGGGGGTGATGACGTGCGTGGCGCTGGTGATGTAGCCGACCAGTACGAAGCCGGAGCTGGCGTCGTTGACGGTGACGGGCATGGGGAACGATGAAAGAGAGCTGACATCCTCGAATCGGTACGTCGTGACGTCCTCGTCGAGCCAGCCGGTGGCGGTGTGGGTCGTGCCGACGGCGTAGGGCAGGGCCGAGACGGCCGCTGTACTGGGCATGAAGAGTGCCTCTTCGGAGAAGATGGTGATGCCCGGCAGCGACGCGATGTTCATCTCGAAATGAAGTTCCATGAGACTGTCGGCCGGGAAGTGGCCGGGGGCGGCGCTGGCGGAGACTTCGCGCAGTTGTCCGCCGTTGGGCGGGACGGTCAGGACCATCGGATCCGTGAGGGTGAAACCTCCAAGCGCCGTGCCGGAGTGACTGAATGAAATGTCGGTGTCGATGCGGTACTGAGATTGAGCGGGCGGAAGAAACGAGGCACTGCGCGTGAAGGTGGTTGTGCCGGTGGAGGTGATCAGCGTCGGCGGCGTGACGGGAATTCCGTACGGGTTGGCGATGAACTGGATGGTGAAGTCGAACGAGGAAGGCAAAGCGTCGACGCCGGCGCCGGGGAACGGCGCGGCGGGCCCGGCGTGCACCGGCGCGGCAGACCTTACGAGGAGACAGAGCACGGCGATGGAGCCAATTCGGCGAGTGTTCATGACTTTCGCTCCCTTCGACAGACGATTTAGACGGCTCGCAGTTTGCGCGCTCGCTGAGTGAAGTGTCATCATACCGTGGGCGCGCCGGGCTCAGATGCGCAGACCGATTTTTCGTGACCGCCGCGCCCTCACGCACTGCGACCGCATCCCCGGTTTCCACGGCCGTCGATAAGGGATTGTCCGGAGTAGTCTGAGTGTTGGGCATCAGAAGCATAGTCTGTCCCGTGCTGGTGCTCGAGAATTGATCGAACGGGCTGCGCGGACGCCCTGCATTGTCTCCATTTGGCTGGGGGAAGTTTGTGGATGGGAATCCTAGACGAGCTCAGGGTGCGACCCAGGGGTGTGTTTCGCCGGTTGCGGCGTGTTGTCGGCGAGAGCGCAGCACTATCGAGAAACAAAACGGCCGGACGCATCGGTCCGGCCGTTCGAGTTGTGGACTGTGTGGTAAAGCCGTCAGGGGACCGGCACGACAGTGCCGGTGCTGGTTGTGGTCTGGTTGTCGAGCGTGCCGTTTACGTTGATGGTCGGGGTGGGCACGACGAAGGAGCCGCCGCCCGGGATATTGACGCCGAGCTGCGAGAGGAACGAGCTAAACAATTGGAGGATACCTTGCTGCACGCTCTGGACGACGGCCTGGGTAATGTCGAACGCCATGTTGCGCATGATGTTGGTCGCGCTGGGCGAGCTGTCGTCGCCATTGCCCTGAAGATCGACCGCGCCAGTCGCCACGCCCTGGGCCCGAATGACCCACGCCCCCGGCGCACGCTGCTGCAGTGAGCCGAGCGATACGCTCGCCTGGGGCAGAGTGGTTGTCAGCGGCGGGAAGTCGCCTTCGGTTGGCGTCGAGGGCTGGCTGGTGGCCGTCGTTCCGGTCGACGTTCCCGTTGATCCGGTCGTCGTGCCGGTCGATCCGCCGGTAAGCTGCTGCAGAATGCTCGTGATATCCGTCCCGCTGGTCGGCGTCGACGTCGTCTGCGCCCGCCCCGACTGAGCGGCGAAACCGACGACCAGCGCCGCAACCAGCACCCGAATGCCAAACATCGTTCGACGATTCATGTACCCATCTCCTTCACCCAACGCCTAATTATACGATCCACTTTCCGGACCGTTGCATTCGGCGCGTCTTGTAATCTATATCGACCGGTCGGCCCCGCGCAATAGCTGCCGGTTTTCGGGCCAAACCAGCCGCAAGTTCATGTTCTACGGAGACTTGGAGAGCAACCGGCTCAACCAGCCGCGTCTTTCTTTTCTTCGCCCGGTCCGGCCGAGACGATGCTGCGAATCGCGCTGCGCATGAAAGTCATCTTGGTGTTGGTCGATTCGTCGACCTTCAGCGTCACTTCCTGGTCCTTCACCTGGACCACCGTGCCGTACAGGCCGCCAATGGTGATGACCCGGTCGTTTTTCTTCAGGCCGTCCAGAAGCTGCTTCTGCTGTGCCCGCTCGCGTTTCTGCGGGCGAAAGACCAGCAGATAGAACACGAAGCCCACGACCAGCAGCGGAAAGAGCATCGAGCCGATGCCTGGCGGCGGCTGGGCGGGCTGGGTGGTGGCCTGCGAAAGCATCATTCCGATGAGTTGCATGCGAGGTCCTCGTTGTCCGGCGAAGGTGATTTAGATTCGAATTCGCTCAGCAGGCTGGGCATTGTCCCGTTGCGGACGGCCGCGCGAATTCGCCGCATCAGCCGCTGATAGTACGCGATGTTATGAATCGACGCCAGAATCGGGCCGAGCATCTCGCCGACCAGGAA
>CAZJVS010000017.1:80850-94328 GCA_964549445.1 uncultured Planctomycetaceae bacterium | reverse complement strand
GTCAGAACGAGACGTACACGATCGTCGTGACGAACCAGGGCTCGGCGGACGACACCAACATCAAGATCGTCTGCGAGATTCCGCCGCAAATGTCGTTTGTCTCCGCCGGTGGCGCGACGAACGGCAATGCATCCGGAAACACGGTCACCTTTGACGCTCTCCCGCGACTCGGGCCCAAGGAGCGGGCGACCTTCAAGGTCATCGCCAAGGGCATCAACACGGCCGGAAACGACACGGCTGATGTCCGGTTCAAGACGACCATGACGACCGACCAGACGACGTCACCGGTCGAAGAGACGGAGAGCACGCACATCTACGAGTAAGTGCGACGCAAGTCTCCGTGGCTTGCAACCCCCAGGGGCGCCGGATTTCACGATCCGGCGCCCCTTCTTTTTTGGGGACCATGGACTAGATTGCACGTGGGCAGACTGAGCGAATGGCTGGCCGAGAATGGAGGCGCGAACCATGATTACCAAGAGGCACATCCAATTACTGGTGCTGGTAGTTGTCGCCGGCGTGAGTCGAGAGCTGCGCGGAGCGGAATCGGCTGCGACGAACGCAGGACCGGGTATCCGAACCGAGGAGCGCGCGTACCCCACGGGTGACCGCGCGACGAGCATCGTCGTGCTTCAGCGGATTACGCCGACGGAGGTGCGGCGCGGCGAGGAGTTTGGCTACGAAATCCGACTTCAGAATCTGACACGATCGCGTATTTCGGAGCTTACGGTCACCGAAGAACTGCCGGCGACCTTTCGCATCGCGAGCATCGACCCGCAGCCGGCGCAGAAAGCCGGAGATCGAGCGACGTGGACACTGCGCGATCTCGCCGGCGGCGCGACGGAAACTTTCCGCGTACGAGGATCCACGGACGCTCCGACGGAGTTGACCTGGTGTGCCACAGTCACCTTCAACACCGTCGCGTGCGCGAAGACGCGAATCGTCGAGCCGAAGCTGGCGTTGACGAAAACACAACCCGCAACCGTCATGCTCTGCGACGAGATTCCAATTCGGCTGGTCGTGACGAATACGGGCGACGGCGTCGCGCGGCGCGTCATCGTGGATGACCGATTGCCCGCTGGATGGACGACGCAGGATGGGCGGGACTCGGTGACTCTTGACGCCGGCGATTTGTCGAGCGGGCAGTCGCGTCAGTTCACGGTCGTCGCGAAGGCGAGCAAGATCGGCGACTACTCCAACACGGCCCGGGCGACCGAATCGGGCGGGCTTCGGGCTGAATCGACGGCGTCGACGCGGGTCGTCATTCCTGTTCTGGCCGTCGAGAAGCGCGGGCCGGAGATGCGGTATATCGGACGGCCGGCTGACTTCGAGATTACGGTGCGAAATACCGGCGACGCGCCAGCTGAGAAAACTGTGTTGACGGACACGCTTCCGGCCAACTGCCAGTTCCTGACGGCGGATGGAGGCGGCGACATTTCGAACGGGCGCGTAACGTGGACGCTCGGAACGCTTTCTCCGGGCGCCGCCAAGACCGTGAAACTGAGCCTCAATCCCACGCAGATTGGAACCGTGACGAATACGGCGACCGTTCGCGCGATCTGTGCCGAGGCGAGCGCGCGGACGTCGATGGACGTGCGCGGGATTCCGGCGATCCTGCTGGAGTGCGAAGACAATCCCGATCCGGTCGAAATCGGGACGAAGACGACGTACACGATCGCGGTCACGAATCAAGGCTCGGCGACGGCAACCGGCATCGTCATTGTCTGCACAATTCCGGCGGGGGAGGAGTATGTCGACGCGGTTGGACCGACTCGCGCGAGCGTCGACGGCACGACGGTCAGGTACGCGGGGCTGCCGTCGCTGGCGCCAAAGGCGCGTGCCACCTACAAGGTGACCGTGCGAGGGACAAAGTCCGGCGATGTCCGGTTCAAGGTTGTGCTGACGAGTGAGCAGACGGACGCACCCGTCGAAGAGACCGAGAGCACGCACATCTACGAGTAGTCGCGGCGCGTCGGATCGCGACATCTTCGTGACGCATCGCGTTGAGTGTTCCGCAGCGGCGGTCTATAGTGCCACGGCGTAACGCGGCCGTCGCGGGGAGACGGCCCTGACCCATTGCGCAGCGCGGCATCACTCGGGAGGCCTGTCATGTCGGATAGCATCGAACCGACCCGCCCGCCCGCGGTGCGGCCGGTGGTCCCTGTTGAACGGCAGACGAGTCCAGTGGCCCCGGCGAAGCGACCGCGTTGGTTGCGGCGGTTCGTCATTGGATTCGTCGTTCTGCTCGCGGTGTTGGGCGGGCTGGTCGGCGGCGCCCCGTATCTGGTTTCCACGCCAACGGTTTCCAACTGGTTGCTTTCGATAGCGAATGCCCGGCTGTCCGGCGGCGTCGGGGTGAAAGGATTGTCGCTTTCGTGGGGCGGGCCGCTGGAACTGCGCGGTGTGAGCGTTACCGATCCGGAGAAACGCGATGTACTCAGTGTTGGGAGGGTTTCGTGCGGCAGCGGCGTCTGGCGGCTCCTGACGGGATGGGAGTCGTTTGGCGAAGTGACGGTTCAGAGCCCGGAGGCGGTACTTTACATCAACTCGCAAAACGAGATTTCGCTTGTCCGTGCATTCGAGCTGCGAAATCCGTCGCCTCCCACGGATGAGCCGACAAACCTGCCTCAGCTTCTGGGAAAGGCGATCATCCGCGACGGAAAAGTGCGAGCCGTGCGTGAGAACGGCCCGACGTACGAAGTTCCCGACTTAAACGGAGAGATTGACCTCGCGACGCTCGGGAAGAAGCTGGCGGCCAAGTTGCAGATCAAGTTGCCGGACGGGTCGCAGATTGCGAGTAACGCGGACATTCGAGACCTCGCGCCGAACGGGCGATTGCAGCTTGCGGATGCGTCGGGAACGCTTCAGATTCAGACGAAGGGTGATATCGATCTCGCGCCGTTGTCGGCGCTGCTTGCACCGGATGCGGGGCTGACAGGAACGTTGACAATTAACGGAAACGTCAGCGCTGATCCAAAGACCCTGAATGCGGATATCGTCGCAGATGTCAAAAAGCTTCAGACGGCGGGCCGCGCGTCGAGCCACGCTGTCCCGATTGACTTGAGCGTGAAGGGGACGGCGGGGCGACAGGGAGATGTCGTTGATGCAAAGGCCGAATTGAGCGGCGACGTTGGTCAGACGACCGTTGACGTATCTTTCAACTGCAAATCTGCGATTCCCGCGCTGACGGCGGAGAATCTGCTGTCGGCGATCTTCGAGGGTACGCCGCTGGGCCTGCCGGATTTCCGGGGGGATGCGCAAGGAGCAATCGACCTGGTCAAGCTCCAGCAGGCGGTGCCGGGCATTCTTCCCATCCGGCCGGGGCAGAAGCTTACCGGCGGGAAGATCGAAATTTCGAAAGTCGCGATCCGGGGCGGCAGCGCGCCGACCGCAAACGGGTCTGTGGCCGTTCGTGACTTGGCCGCGACGGAGAATGGGAAACCCGTGCGGTTGCAGCCGATCGCGGTCGACTTCGACGTCACGCTCGCGCCCGAAAAGGGGCTGCAGATCGCCCGCGCGGATTTGAAATCAAGCTTCGCCGATGTGGCGACAAAGGGAAACGTGTCGGACCTGCAGGCGACGTTTCGGGCAAACCTTTCGAAGATGCAGCAGGAACTGGGTCAGATCTTCGATCTGAGCGGCGTCGAACTGACGGGCGAAATGGCGGGCGATGTAAAGGTTGCGCGGACCGGCGACATTGTCGACGCGAAGGCGGATCTGAAGGGAGATGTGGGGCAGGCGACGGCGGATGCATCGTTCAATTACAAATCGGCGATTCCCGATCTGACCGCGGAAAAACTTCTGTCGGCGATCCTCGAAGGGACTCCGCTGGGACTGCCGGAGTTCCGTGGGGACGTGCAGGGGTCGGTTGATCTTGTGCGATTGCAGAAGGCACTGCCGGGTGTGCTTGTTGTTCGGCCGGGACAACAACTCACGGGCGGCAAGCTGGAGATTTCGAAGCTTGCGGTCCGAGGCGGCAAATCGCCCACGGCGAGTGGATCGGTCGCGGTTCGCGAACTGGCCGCGACGGGCGGCGGACAGCCGGTGCGACTTGAACCGATCGCGGTCGATTTTGACATGACGCTCCCTGAGGGAAAAGGCTTGAAGATCGCGCGGGGTGATCTGAAATCGAGCTTCGCCGATCTCGCGACGAAAGGGGGTGCTTCCGATCTACAAGCGGTCTTCAAGGCAAATCTCTCAAAGATGCAGCAGGAACTTGGGCAGATCTTCGACCTGAGCGGCGTTGATCTTGCCGGGAACATGGCCGGCGATGTGCGAGTTGCACGATCCGGAGAGGATCGCGTCGATGTCACGATGAAGACGCAGGGAGACGGAGTGCGGGTCGGTGGGCGCGGTCGGCGATTCGAAGTGCAGAAGCTCGGGCTGTCGCAAGTCGGGTTTGTATCGTTGAAGGACAAGTCGGTTCGCCGATACGACGCGACGGACTTGCAGGTCGACTTGGACGGTCAGGTGACGGCTTCCGCCAAGGGGTGGTTTGATTTCAAACAGGAAACGTTCAAGGCGAACGCCGAGGTGAAGCAGGCGGATCTTTCGTTTGCATCGAAGCGGGCCGGGGCGTTGGGGGTGAAGGAGCTGAGTCGGTACAGCGGCGTGCTGACAGGCCGCGCTTCGGCGGAGCGAGCGTCGCCCGGCGGCGCCGTTGCCACGGAAGGTGCGTTTTCTGGCCGAAATCTGGGCGTTGATGGCAAACCGGTGATGGAGGGCGAGGCCACTCTCACCTGGAACGGGATCAAGATTTCCGGCGACGGCTCCGATGTCACGGCCGATCTTGTGAAGCTCGCGAGCGCCGCGGCAAACGTCGATGCGAAGGGAATCCGGGTTCAGTCCGGACGTTCGCTGGACGTGAGCGGTGACATCACCGGGTCGGCGGACGTGCAGCGGTTGTTCCGAGCGATTGCGCCGCTCACGGATATGACGAAACCGCCGGATATTGCGGGGCGGCTTGCGATTGACGCGAAGCTGGTCACGACGAAGAACGTCGTCACGGTGAGCGGCAAGGGCGGCGTCGATCAATTCCAGGTTGGGAGCGGCAAACAGGTCGTGCGCGAGAAGCGGGTCGATTTCGATTTTGACGGCCGGATCGATCAGCCCGCGGATCGAATCGATTTGAGACGGTGCACGGTCAAGTCGATGCCGCTGACGGCGGAGGTGAACGGGACGATCGACCAATTCTCGAAGTCGGCGGTGCTTGGATTGCGCGGGCGATACGACGCGTCGTGGGATCAGCTTATGGCGATTTTGCATGAGTTGACGCCAGCGACGGCGAAGACCGTGATGGTGAAGGGAAGAAGCGCGAGCGCGTTCGAGATCAGTGGTCCGATGAGCCAGCCGGGAGCGAAGCCGGAGTTTCGCGGTGTCCAGTCGGGCGCTGACATCACGTGGTCCGCGGCCCAGCTTTACGGCGTCGGTTTCGGCGCGGCCAAGCTCTCGCCGGTGCTGCGCGACGGCCGTTTGACTCTGCCCACGGCGGCCATCCCGGCTGCGGGCGGCCGCGCGAGTGTCGGCGGCGTGATCGACTTCCAGCCCGCCGATCCGACGTTAATCATCGCCGGCCGGCTTCAGGCGCTGGAAAACGTCGAAGTGACGCCGGAAATGGGCAAGCAGCTCCTGAGCTATATCAATCCGATCTTCATGTTCATGTCGCAGGTTGAGGGTCGCGTGTCGATGGTGCTCCAGGACATCCGCACGCCTGTGAACGAGGCGATCAAGCGGAACGGCACGGGCCGCGGCGTCCTCGATCTGAAACAGTTGAAGCTCAAGCCGGACGGTATCCTCGGCACGCTTTTCGAATTCGGCGGACTTCCGGTCGGCGGCCTGTATCCGGCGGAGATCAGCAACGTTGACTTCACGCTGAAGGATGGCCGCATCTACTATGACAATTTCACGATGGTCTTTCCGAGCGGTTATGACCTCAAGTTCTACGGTTCGGTCGGGTTTGACGACACGGTCGATCTCTATATTTCGCTGCCCGTGACACCGAATCTGCTGCGGCAACTCAAGATCGGCGGTCCGATTGACTTCACGACGCAGCTTACCAATCTTCGCATTGACATTCCGATGGCTGGGACGCGAAACAATCCGCGGCTCGATTTCGCCAAGGTCAACACGGAGAAGCTGTTGAAGAGCCTGCTCGCCCCGAAGATTGATCCCAAGAAGGGCATCGAAGATCTCCTGAAGGGAAATCTGCTGGGCGAGAAGCCGAAGGACGGCGCTGCGCCGGCGTCGGGCGGCGGGGGAACTCCGCCGCCGAAGTCCGCGCCACCGCCAGCGGAAAAACCGAAGAAGCCGCTGTTCCCGCCGCCGAAGAAGAAGAAATGAGCGACGGGCCGATTCTGACGCGCGTGAGCCGCATGGTGACCGACCCCGGAGCGGAGCTGGGGCGGCTTGGGCGGTTCGTGCGGTTTCAGGCACAGCTCTGGCATTTCTGCGCGGGGCGACTTCGCGAGAACAACCTGCTGGCGATGAGCGCGGCGCTGTCGTTTCGGACGATCTTTGCGCTGATTCCTGCGATAGTGCTGGCGTTTCTGGCGGCGCGGTCGCTGGGGACACTGGAGAATAGCAAGGCGAGTCTGCGCGAAGTCCTGAATGCGTCCGGACTGGCGAAGATTCGGGTGGGACACGAGGGCCCGACGACGTCGCCGGTTGACGAGGCGGCGGCGGGCGCGGCGACGGTGGCTGACCTGATCGAGCGGGCGGTCGAGCAGGTCGAGGAGAAGCTGACGTTTCAGGCGCTGGGGCCGGTGGGCGGGGTGCTGTTTGTTTGGACGGCGCTGACGCTGCTGACGACGATCGAACGATCCTTGAATCGAATCTTCGGAGCGCCGCGCAGCCGGAGCCTGCCGCGGCGGGTGCTGCTGTACTGGTCGGTGCTGACGCTCGGGCCGGTGCTGCTGGCTGTGGCTTCGTATGTCGGCCGGCGGACGGTGTCGACCTTCAATGACCTGCCCGGCCTGGCGTGGATGCTCGTGGTTGTCGGATGGGTGGGGCCGATCGTCGTTGGCGTGATCGTGCTGGCCAGCGTGTATTTTCTGTTGCCGAATACGGCCGTCGATTGGCGCGCGGCACTGGGCGGGGCGGTGGCAGCGGTCGTCATGTGGTCGGCGGCGAAGTGGGGGTTTTCGCAGTACGTGCAGAAGCTGGTCGTGCAGCAGAAGAACCTGTACGGCGTCCTGGGGGTGTTTCCGCTGTTCATGCTGTGGCTCAACCTGTCGTGGACCATTTTCCTATTTGGGGCGGAGCTGGCGCATACCGCGGCGCACCTCGACAGCGTGCGGGCGTCGCAGTTTGACGATGTGAGCGTGATGGCGCCGGCGGATGCGCTGGCGGTGGCGCTGGCGGTGGCGCGGCCGTTCGAGGAAGGGGCGGGGCCGGTGACGACGCGCGAGATCGCGCGGGAGGCGCGGCTGCCGATGCAGATGGCGGGGTGGGTGATCGAGCGGCTGGAGCAGCGCGGCATTTTGTGCGCGGCGAACGGGCGGAAGAAGAGCGGGTACGTACTGGCGCGGCCGGCGGGGCGGGTGAGCGTGGCCGATGTGCTGGAGGCGGGGGAGCCGGGGGCGGCGTCGGCCGGCGAGGGGAATGGCGAGATCGGGCGGATGCTGGTGGATGTTGAGGATCGGATCCGGGCGTCGCTGGGGGGCGTGACGCTGGGGGATTTGATGTCGAAGCCGGGGCCGGAGCCGGCGGTGTAGGGGACGGGGGAACAGGGACGGTGGGGAAGGCCAGGGTCCGAACGCCGAAAAGCTGAAACGCGTTTCGATTTCGGATTGCGGATTTCGGATTGCGGATTTCAGGCAGGAGGCGGCCAGGGGGCCGCATGGGGGTTGGAATGGGACGGCCAACGCGAAAGTTGGAATGGTGAGAATTCGTGAGATCATTGGGGTTTGGCCCTGGGCAGCACACAGGCACGTAGGACTCCAAAACGCGGAAACGCCAAAACGCAGGAACCCGACGGGCTGGAATGGGGCGGCGGGAATTGAATTAAGGGCGTTACTTGGCAGTGTTTGAAGGTGCATCGCAGATTACCTCGGCGGCATAAACGGACTTTCTCTATGCTGCGAGCGGAATCTCCGGCGGGCGTCGCAGGGGTTTGGGTTGGCGGGACGGGATCGCATGATTGTTTTTTGGACGGGATTAGACGGGATTTGATGGGACGCGGGTCGTGGCGGTCCGTGGACAGCTTTCCGTTATCAGTTCTCTGTCGACCGATCTCAGCTCGTGGACCATCGGCGCTCTTTTTTTGACGATAGCAGCCGATAGCCGCCGATAGAGAGCCGGACACTGTCTGTCTGGAATTGCGGATTGGGGATTTCGGATTGCGGAATTCGGGCAGGAGGCGGCCGGGGGCCGCATGGGGCTTGGAATGGTGGGCCGTCGAGAAAGTAAGAACGGTGAGAATTCGTGAATTCATGGGTCTTTTCGAGCGACTGCCACGCCGGGCCCGCTTGCTGGCGCGCGCGGCTCGTACGAGGCCGTTCGCTTGGGCGTAGAATCTCTCCGTGGCCGCGCCCTTCGACGGGCTCAGGGACCGCCCTTCGACGGGCTCAGGGACCGCCCTTCGACGGGCTCAGGGACCGTCGAGCGCGGAAGCCGTGCGGTCTGGGTTGGCGTTCCGTGCGGGAGCCCCTGGACCCGCCGGGAACGCTTCGCGTTCGAGAGCGGCCCTGCCGCCGCGTCGCGTCAAGGGCGAGCGCGTCGCCCGCGATATCTCTGACATAGAGGTCTGCCGCCGTTCCGCAGCGGGAGCGCGGAACTGAAACTTCGCGAACGTGCCCGCTTTTATGGACTGGCGTGCTACCCGTCGGCGCAGACAGGGGGGGGGCGGGGCGATTTTCTTCCAGAAAATGCGGGAATAGGCGTGAATCCGGGCGGTCCAAAACGCATAGAGATCGCAGGGCCCGGTCGACGCCTGCCGGAAGGCGGGATGAGCAGCGCCAGGGGCAGCGGTGAGGATTGTGGCGAAGAAAAAGCCGCGGCGGGTTTGTCGATTGCAGCAGTCGGACGATTTGTCGGCTGTGGCCGATGGGCCATTGGAAATGGACTCGCGCAACGGTATGAAAAGCGGGGGATTGTTTTGGGAGTGAAAATGATTTCACGCAAGGCGGGGAGACTCGTTTCATTCGGCATGCTGTGTGGTGCGATTGCGGGATGCGGGACGCCGCTGGACCCGAGACTTCAAGTCAGTGCCGAGCTGCGTCAGGCGTGCACCAAGAACGGAATCACGTACAGCGACGATACGCTTCGGGGCATTCTCATATCGATTGAATCCCGTCGCCTCAGGGGTTCCACGAAAGAGGAGGAATACCAAACCGGCGAGACAGACTGTGTCGGGCAAGGTCTGATGGGCGACAATCTTGTTCAGTGCTTCAGCTGTTACAACGCCTGTGTTGCAAAGGTGTTCGGGCCATTTTGAGGCAGCGGGTGTCGCGCGGCGGCTCGATTCGCTTTGCGGCATTTGTGTTAGACTCGCGTCACGGGATGAGAATCAGCGGTTCGCTTCTTGGAGTGAAAAATGATTGCACGCAGGGCTGGAACAGTCGTTTCACTGGGCATGCTATGTGGGGTGATTTCGGGGTGTGGGACGAACCTGGACCCGCGGCTTCAACCCGACGCCGATCTCCGTGCGAGTTGCACTTACAAGGGTAACGCGTACACCGACGAGAAGATTCGAGGCATTCTCGCGAACATTGAAAGCCATCGCCTTTCGGGTACGGCGAAAGCCGATGAGCTTGTCGGGGTCATTTCCACGTGCGGCGACGAGAATCCCGAGATGGATGACAAAATCCTGTGCTCAAACTGTCAGAGAGCGTGCGTTGAGCAGGTGTACGGGCCATCGTGAGGCATCCACATTCGGCCTGGCGGCTCGAGGCGACTTTGCGGTGTGAGTGGGCGGTTCATTTGGGTCGCAGTTTACGATACTAAGGGCTTAGTGGACCCGAAATGTCCATCACGGACATAGGATGGCTTCTATGTGCTGGAGCACGGGGGAGGCATGGCGGCAGGGGGCGGGGGGCGGGCTGACGGATGGGGTGGACCCGAGATTCCGTTCGAGGACATAGGCACGCCTCTTTGAAGCGACGTCCCTTTGAGGCGAGGGAACAGGGAACAGAAGCGGGGCACGAAGGCACGAAGGCACGCAGGCACGAAGGGGTTGAGCGAGGCAGCGCAGCCGCATGGGGCGGGAGGGATTGAGGCGGAGGCGTCGGGCGGTTCGATCGTGGTGGCGCTAGTCGTTTCGTCGTTGCTCGCTGGCTACTCGCTCCCAAGTGAAACCCGAGCACTCGGGGTAGCGGGTTCTGAACTTTGCGCGGGCGGCGGGGGTTTGGAACCACGTTGCACGCAGGCGATCGAGCGGGTCAGCGGTGGGGCGCGAGACTCGCTTCCGCGGGGAGATGGGATGCCAGCCGGTGAAGAGGCGGAACTTGAGGGCGTAGACGGCGGCTTGCAGGCGCGGGCGCGTGTTGATCTGGAGGAATGCGCCGTTGGGGAGGTGGCGCATAAACCATGTGACGTGGGTGGGCGGGCGTTTTCCGGAAGGATGAGGGACTGACGTGGTGCACTTTTTCAGAGCGGTCCAGCCGAGGGACGCGGCGTACTTACGGATTTGGGTGGTCGTCATGGACTTCTTCCACGTCATGCGGGAAATGTAACCGCGCTCGGCGTCTTCGGGTGGGCGGGGTGGTCATGGGGGCGGACGGAGTGGACGTTGTGGACGCGGTGGACGGAGCTTTGTTCTGGATCGGGGAAAAGGGATCAGGGAGCAGTACGCGGTGGTCGGGACGCACGGGCAAACAAGTTTGCCCTTGGCACCCAACAGCAGCTTGTCTTGGGCACGCGGCGCAACGATTGCTTCACGGGCACAATTCGCCGGCCAATAGATCGGCGGCGAACTGGGCTACGTCGTTTACTGTGATGCCGCCGACGAGATCAACGTCTGCACATCTACAGTCACCGTTCATGAGGATGCAGTTGGCGAATCGCTGAATGTCGTCGCCGTTTTTCTCGCCGTCCCCGTTCAGATCGCCAGCGCAGTAGCACACCTGGTTGACAGGCCAAAAGCCACCCACGAGCGAGAACGAGCCGCCGGCCATCGGTCCGTTAACAGGGCCGGCGTCGCATTGGCCGATGGATCCACCAAGCTCGATCGATCCACCCGTAATCACTGTCAGGCCACCGCCATCGATCGCGAACCAGCTGATGTCATAGGGCTGTGCTGCGACGCGGAGTGGGAATGCAACAACTATCGCGATCAGCACAATTCTTAGTTCAAATCTCCGGGTGCTCATCGTGCCTCTCCCGTGGAATCGAGGAGTTGCCGCGTCGTATGCTCGAGACGATCGAGCCGATTTTCGAGTTGGGCGTTGGAAGCTCGCAATTGCGCGTTTTCAAGACGGAGCGATTCAACATCCGCATTGATTCGGGTGCGAAGCAAATTGATGGATTCTCGCAGGTTGTCAATCTCGGCATCTCGCCGTGCGAGTTGGGCGTCCTTCTCCTCTCGAAGTTCGCGGAGACTCTCGACGAGTAGGGCGGTGGTTGCGCGTTCGGTGACGAACAGGTAGCCATCTTGGTCCGACTCGACCCAGTCGGGGAAAACCGTTGCGACTTCCTGGGCAAGGAGACCGATCTGCGGGCCGGGGAGTCCTCGACCGTCGGCGACGGCATCGGTCGTGTACTCGAATTGATAGCCATGGAGGCAAAGCAAACGGTCGAGCATGCAGCCAAGCGGGACAACATGTGTTTTGAGGCGAGCATCGCTGAACGTCGCCCAAGAGCCGCCGCCCGGCTTTCCCGCCGAACCATTGACGCTAAGTGTCTGCTTCGGTTCATTCGTTCCGATTCCGACGCCGCCCGAGGCGCGGATTATTAGTTGGTTGTCGGCGGTGGACGCGAAGTCGGCGTCGGTCGAGTCGGCCCAGACGAAGGCGCCCGGGTGATTCGCCTTCGCACGACGGCCGGCGGCGAAGGAAAAATCGCCATCCGAGGCATTTAGGAGACCGCCGGGGATGGTGGAACTGAAGCCGTTAGCAATGTTATTCGCCCCGCCGCCGACGGTGGAATAATCTGCCAGCGCCCAATTAGCAGCACCGCCGCTGACAGATGGATAAATGCCGTTGGCGGCGTTGCTAGAACCGCCGGCGATCGTGGCCCCAACGCCAGCTGCGACGTTGAATGACCCTCCACCGATAGTGCTCTCGCCTCCGGCGGCCTCGTTGCTGTTCCCTCCAGCGATGGTGCATGAGTAGTCATATGCGATGTTGTACGTACCTCCACCGACGGCGGACCAATTCCCCTGGGCCCAATTGCTGTTCCCGCCGGCGACGGTGGACCATGCGGCAAATGCGGTGTTTTTTTCCCCGCCGCCGACGGTGGCAAACGCTTGATCATCCGTCAACTGTGAATCGCCTATCCGATTCCCTTGTCCACCGCCGATCGTGCCGAAGTTGTCAGTTATGTAGTTTTCCTCTTGAAACAATCCAGCCCGCCCACCGCCGCCGATTGTCGCGCCGACGACGCCAGTGGACACGGCATTGCCGCTGTAGCCGCCGATGACGTTTGGGCTGGTTGCGTTCTCACGCGTATACAGCCCTGGCAGCGCGAGTGCATAGGGCGCGGGAGAGACACTTTGCCGCGGCGAGAGCGGCATGCCGTTGACCGTGATCTCCAGCCAGCGAGGTTTGCCTGAAAAAGCTCCGCCGAAGTTCAGCGATACGGTGAACAGGCCGTTGGCGATTTGCACGGGCGGTGGGTTGCCGCCGATACCGTCAAAATTCACGGCCGGCCCGACCGTGTTACCGTCCGTTGCAGCGTCGAATAGGCGGAACGACATCACGTGCGGTCCGTTGGCGGGGCTGCCGCCATCCTTTAAGTGGCCCTGATATGTGAATGCCGTCGTCAGTAACTGACCGTGCGCGGGTGGGGCTGAAACCGAGAAAAGAACGCCGAGCAAGAAAGGTGTAATGAGCTTCACTTTCGATCCTCCGTCTGCGATATGAGCGTACAATCGGACATCGTAACACAAATAGACCGACAATGCCATCAAACGCGTTTGGTAGATGCGAATACGACGCATCCTTTCGTGTCTGCAAACTCATGAGGACTGTTTGTGACTCAGCGTCATCGCGTCTAGGCCGATGTGCGCGTGCGCCCCAGCAAGAAGCGGGCTTCGGTCGTTTGATTTTTCGTCGAGGTCGGCGGCGATGGCCGTGCGTTCGGCTTTGAGCTTGGCGGCGACCTGCTCGTCGATGGCTTCGCGGGCTTTGGCGAGGGCGGCCTGCTGGTCTTTGAGGGCGGATTCGCGCTTGGCGATTTCGGCGTTCTGGGCGGCGAGGCGGTGCTCGAAGTCGCGGCGGGTGGATTCGATGAGCGGGGCGGCGAGGGATTCGGTGAGCTTGATTTCGGTGCGGCAGTTGGGGCAGATGATGGTGGGTTCGGGCATAGGCGTTGTTCCGAGTGCGTTG